>NZ_JBIBEP010000003.1:510887-565484 GCF_042955185.1 Streptomyces sp. NPDC012474 | reverse complement strand
CGCCGGGCCGCCGCGCGGGCCCCGCGCGCGCCCGCCCCCCCCCCCGCCCCGCGCCCCCCGCCCCCCCCCCCCCCCCCCCCCCCCCCCCCCCCCCCCCCCCCCCCCCCCCCCCCCCCCCCCCCCCCCCCGCCCGGGGGACGCCAGATATTGACAGTTACCCTCTTTTGACAGCTACTCTCAATTTCATGGCTACTGTCATTACGCCCGATCCTCGCCGCTGGTGGGCCCTGACGGCCCTGGTCGCGAGCATGCTCACGCTCGGCTTCGACATGACGATCCTCAACGTCGCGCTGCCCACCATGGCCGAGGAACTCGGCGCGAGCACCGGTGAGCAACAGTGGATGGCGGACGCGTACGTCGTCGTCTTCGCCGCACTGATGCTCCCGGCCGGGCTGCTCGGAGACCGGTTCGGGCGGCGGCTGATGCTGGTCACCGGACTCGGGATCTTCCTGGCCGGCTCGGTCATGGGGGCCCTGGCCCCCGACGTGACCTGGGTCGTCGCCGCCCGGGCCGTGATGGGCGTCGGCGGCGCCCTGGTCATGCCGCTCGCGCTGTCCGTGCTGCCCGCGCTGTTCGGGCCGGACGAGCGCTCCAAGGCGATCGGCGTCATGTCGGCCGCCTCCGCGCTGGGCATGCCGCTCGGCCCGGTCCTGGGCGGCTGGCTGCTCGACCACTTCTGGTGGGGCTCCGTCTTCCTGATCAACGTCCCGATGGTCGCCATCGGCCTCGCGGCCTGCCTGCTCCTGCTCCCCGAGACGCGCGACCCGTCCTCCCCCAAGGTCGACATCATCGCCACGGCCCTGACGGCGACCGGTCTCGGCACCCTGGTCTGCGCCATCATCGAGGCGCCCACCCGCGGCTGGGGCGACCCCCTGGTGGCCGGGCTCCTCACCGGAGCCGCCGTCCTGCTCGCCGGGCTGGTGCTGCGCGAGCGGCGGGCGGCACGGCCCATGCTCGACATGGAACTCCTCGGCCACCGCGGCTTCCTCGTGAACGCCCTCACGGCGACTCTGGTCACCTTCGTCCTGGCGGGCCTGCTGTTCCTGCTGCCGCCCTACCTCCAGACCGTCCTCGGCCACGACGCCCTCGGCACCGGGCTGCGGCTGCTGCCGATGATGGGCGGCCTGATGGTCGCGGCGCGCGGCGCCCAGCCGGTCGTCGCGCGGTTCGGCCCCCGCGCGGTGATCACCTGCGGTCTGGTGGTTCTGGCGTTCGCCGCGTTACTCGGCAGCCGTACGTCGCCCGACTCCGGCTACGGCTTCACCGCGCTGTGGCTGACCGTCACCGGTCTCGGCTTCGGCTTCGCGGTGGTCCCGGCGATCGACGGGGCGCTGGCGGCGCTGCCCGCCGACCGGGCAGGCAGCGGATCGGGGCTCCTGATGACCCTGCGCCAGGTCGGCGGCGCGATCGGCATCGCCCTGCTCGGCAGCCTGCTCGCGGGCGTCTACCGCGACCGCCTCGACGTCACCGGACTGCCCGCCCGGGCCGCCGGCACCGCCGAGGAGTCTGTGGTGGCCGCGCACCTCGTCGCCGAGCACACCGGCGCGGCCGGCCTGGCAACCTCCGCGAACAGTGCCTACGTCCACGGCATGGGCGTCGTGCTGCTCGTGTGCGGTGTCGCGGCCCTGCTCGCCGCGCTGCTCGCCGGGACGTTCCTGCCCGGCACCCGGACCGCCCCGGACGTCGGGCACGGCACCCCGACCATGGCCGGGCCCGAGGCCGATGCCCGACAATGACCTTCATGACGGCCCCACGCACCACCCCCGCCGACCGGCCCCCGCTGGGACTCCGGGAGCGGAAGAAGATCAAGACCCGCCAGGCCATCCGCACCGCGACGTACGCGCTGATCGAGGAGCAGGGCTACGACGCCACGACGATCGAGCAGATCGCGGACCGCGCCGAGGTGTCGCCGTCGACCGTCTTCCGGTACTTCCCGGCCAAGGAGGACATCGTCGTCACCGACGAGTGGGACCCGGTGATCATGGCGGAGTTGCGGGCCCGGCCGCAGGACGAGTCGTGGGCGGACGTCCTGCGGCACGTGATGCGCACGGCGCTCGACCTGAGCCTCGCCGAGGAGCCCGAGGTGATGCGGCTGCGGACCCGGCTCGGGGTCGAGGTACCGGCCGTGCGCGCCCGCATGATGGAGAGCATGGCGGTGACCGGCCGGCTGCTCCGCGAGGCCCTCGCCGAACGCTCCGGGCTCGATCCCGACAGCCTGGAGCTACGGGTCTTCGCCATGTCGGTGATGGGCGGGCTGATGGAGGTCTCCCAGTACTGGGCGGAAACCGGCCACCGGGACGACATCCGGGACCTCGTCGACCGCGCCCTGGACGTCCTGGAGCTCGGCCTGCCGAGGGCGAAACCCTGAGGCCGGTGCCCGTCGCCGTGGCATCCTGACCTGGTGAACGGTCCCGAGATCCACGTCGAGTTCGCCCCCGAGCTGCATGTGTTCGTCCCCCGGGCCCGCCGGGACGGCACCGTGCGGGCCGCCACCGACGGCGCCGCCGGGCTCGGCCATGTCATCGAGTCGCTGGGCGTGCCGCTGACCGAGGTCGGCGCACTGCTCGTCGACGGCCGCGAGGTGCCCGTCTCGCACGTCCCGGCGGCCGGGGAGTCCGTGACCGTACGGACCGTCGCGCGCCCCCAGCGGGTTCCGGGCGCTCCCCTGCGCTTCCTTCTCGACGTGCATCTCGGCACGCTGGCCCGCCGGCTGCGGCTGCTCGGCGTGGACACGGCCTACGAGTCGACCGACATCGGCGACCCGGCGCTGGCCACTCGTTCGGCGGCGGAGCGGCGGGTCATGCTGAGCCGCGACCGGGGGCTGCTGCGGCGGCGCGAGCTGTGGGCGGGGGCGTTCGTGTACAGCACCCGCCCGGAGGAGCAGCTGCGGGACGTACTGGACCGGTTCGCGCCCGAGTTGCTTCCCTGGACGCGGTGCACCGCCTGCAACGGGCTGCTCCACCAGGCTTCCAAGGAGGAGGTCGCGGACCAGTTGCAGCAGGGCACGCACCGGTCGTACGACGTGTTCGCGCGGTGCTCGGCGTGCGGCCGGGCGTACTGGAAGGGCGCGCACCACGAGCAGCTGGAAGCCATCGTGGCGCGCGCCCTGGCGGAGTCCCGCAGCCGGGGCTAGGGGAAGCCGCCTCAGGGGTCCTTTCAAGGACCCCTAACCCCGCTTCACGTCACCCTTGCCGCAGGCGATGCCGTCCCTGTCGCGGTCCAGGCCCAGCGGGTCGTCCTTGCCGTTGACCTTCAGGCGGCCGTAGTCGTGCGCCTTGAGCCACTCGCAGCGTGCCGCCGCGGTCCTCTTCACCTCCGCCGGGAAGTCCGTCGGAACGCAGACGTTGATCGAGCCGTAGTGGCGGTCGCAGCCGGAGACCGTCGGGCCGACCTTCTGCGACGTGCGCTTCTTGCCGGGCTTCACGACCTTGCCCTCGGGCGCGTCCGCGAAGTCGTGGACGTGGGCCGAGGCGTCCGTCGCCTTGAGGGCCTGCGGGCCCTGGAGGTGCACCCACTTGGCCACCGACGGCACCCCGTTCGCGTCGACCGCGAAGAGCATGTACCAGCCGGGCGGGGCCAGATTGGGGTTGCTCGTCACGTTCAGGTCGACGTTGTCGCCGTCGACGGACAGCGGCAGGTCCACGAACCGCTGGTTCGGGTCCGAGGAGTGCGTGACGGCGGCCGGGCGGATCAGCTGGGCCTTGGCCACGGGCCGGTCGACGGTGATCCGCTGGGTGTCGCCGTAGTTCCACTCGGTGTCGATGACGGAGGTGATCTGCGGGCGCGGACCCTTGAACAGGTAGGGCGGGCTGTAGACCGACACGTCGTGGTTCCACGTGCCGTTGCCCGGGTTGTCGCCGGTGGTCATCACGCGGCCGTCGGGCAGCAGGAACGCCGAGGAGTGGTAACCGCGTGCCTCGGGGTCGACGGCCACCGGGTCGAAGGTCTCCGACGCCGGGTCGAAGATCGACGTCTCGTAGACCGGGTTGGCGCGGTTGTGCAGCGCGCCGCCCGTCTCCAGGACCTTGCCGTCGGGCAGGAGCACCGCGGAGACGTACATCTTGCCCTGGTTCCCGGTCTGCGGGACGGGCCCGTTGCCGAGGTCGACCGTGCCCTGCGGGATCGGCGGCCCGGCCACGTAGGACGGATTGGGCTGCTTGAGGTCGATGATGTCGGTCAGGCGGTTCGCCTCCGGGTTGGAGTCGATGTTGCCGCCGCCGAGGGTGAGGACCTTCTGGTCCTGCGCCGGGGGCAGCAGCACGCTGGCCGACTGGTCGCGCTCGTCCTTGTCGCGCAGGCCCGGCACCTGGGTGGTGGTGTTGGCGCCGTAGTCGTAGATCGCCGAGCCGGTGCCGGGGATGTTGTTGCCGAAGACATGGCTGCCCGAGTAGAAGAGGCGGCCGTCCTGCATCAGGATCATCGACGGGTACAGGCCCCAGTACGACCAGGTCTGGTTGACCTTCCACAACGGCTGCCACTGCTGCTCGGCCTCGGAGAACAGCTCGGCGGTGACCGAGCCGGTGGAGTCCTCGCGCAGGCCGCCGAAGGAGATGACGTCGCCGTTGCCGAGGATCGTCGCCGACGGGTACCAGTGGCCGTCGTTCATGTCGTTGGTCTTGGAGTAGGTCTCGGTCTCCGGGTCGAAGACGTAGCTGTCCTTGTAGCCCTGGTAGCCGACGCGGCCGTCCGCCGTCGGGTAGCCCTTGTTGCCGGACATCACCAGCACCCGGCCGTCCTGGAGCTGGACGTGGCCGGCGCAGAACATGTCCTTCGGCGTGGGGATGACCTTGTAGGAGCCGTTCGCCGGGTCGTACACCGCCGAGGTGAAGGTGCCGGCCTCGAACATCGACTCGTCGTTGCCGGAGCCCGCGATCAGCAGCACCTTGCCGTTGTGCAGGACGACGGAGTGCATGGAGCGCACCGGGTTCTGCGTGGGCAGCACGTCCCACTCGCCGTTCGCGCACTGCTCGGCGGTGCCGGTGCACTCCGGGGGCAGGACCGGGTCGGGGACCTGGTCCATGGTGTAGTCGTCGGTGGTGGCGGAGCCGGTGCCGTAGACGGAGACGCCCCAGGAGATGCGGTCGGTGCCGGCCGGGACCTCGGGCGTGCGGACCGTCGCCTCGGTCCAGTCGCCGGCCAGGTCCAGCGTCTTGAGGTCGGTCCAGTACTGCCAGCCGGCCGTGGGGTCGTGCCGGAACAGGGTGATCGCGGCGTCCGGGGTCGTCGTCTTGTACCAGAGGCCGAGGTCGTACTGCTTGCCCGGCGTCACCACCGGCGCGCACGCGGCGGACTCGGTGATCAGCGCCTTGCGGTCGCCCTCCACGCGCCGGGTCAGCTCGACCTTCATGGCCTTGGAACCGGTGTGCGCGTCGGCCGTGGTGGTGAAGGAGAAGTCGTTGTCGCCCCAGCCGGACTTCTCCCAGCAGTACGGCATGTCGCCGGTGCCGGCGGTCTCGAACCCGGGGTTCTTGATGAGGTTGGCGGCGGAGGCGGACTGGGGTGCGGTCAGGAGCAGGCTCGAGGTGAGGCCCGCCACGGACAGGAGTGCGGTCGTTCTGCGACGAAGTTTCACGCGGCTCTCCTCGCGGTGCGGCTTTCGCTCCCGGGCTTCTCACCGGTCCGGCGCGGCAGGTAGACCAGCGCTTCGGTGGCCGCGAAGCGCAGGACGAACGTCGTCACCAGCGCGAGCGCGGTGGCCGACAGCACGCCCAGGTCGAGCTGGTGCACGAACAGGGCGATCAGCGGGATGCGCAGCACCAGATCGGCGTTGGCGAGCAGTGCGAACCGTCCCGCCCGGTCCCACCAGCGCCGGTGCCGGCGCCGCTCGCGGAACAGCAGGTGCTCGATGAGCACGAAGTTCCAGGCGACGCCGAGCTGGTTGGCGAGGATCTCCGCCGGTACGTAGTGCAGGCCGGCGCCGGTCAGCGCCCACAGGCCCAGCAGGTTCGGCACGAAGCCGGTCAGCCCGATCAGGCCGAAGCCGACCATGCGCGCGACCGGCGAGGCGGCGCGCAGCCCGGCCAGGTGGCGCAGGAAGCGGAAGCCTTCCTGCGCGGTGGACTTGGACTCCCCGGCGAACCGGTCCTGGAAGACGAACGGCACCTCGGAGACCGTGCGGGGGCGGCTGCGGACGGCGAGTTCGAGGAGGATCTTGTAGCCGAGCGGCTGGAGGACCTCGGCCGTGACCGCGCTGCGGCGGATCGCGAAGAAGCCGCTCATCGGGTCGCTGATGCCGTGCAGCCGGCGCGGGAACAGCGCCTTGGTCAGCCAGGTGGCCCCGCGCGAGACGGCCACGCGGTAGCTGCCCGCGAGTCCGGCCCGGCTGCCGCCCTTGATGTACCGGGAGGCGACGACCAGCCCGGCGTTGGCCCGCTCGCCGGTGGCGACCAGGTCGGGCACGAGGGCCGGCGGGTGCTGGCAGTCGCCGTCCATGACGACGATCCAGTCGGAGGTGGCCGCCTTCATCCCCTCGACGACCGCGCCGCCGAGCCCGCCCACCGGCTCCTGGCGGTGCAGCACGGTCACCGGGAACGGGCAGTCCCGCGCCGCCTTCTCGATGACGTCGGGCGTGTCGTCGGTGGAGTCGTCCACGAAGACGACCTCACAGGGCAGCCGGGCCGGGACGGCCGCGGTGATCTGGCGCAGCAACTGCCGTACGTTCGCCGACTCGTTGAACGTCGGTACGACGATGGTGACGGCGCCCGGTTCGGGGACCTCGGCGGTCTCGACGACCTCTCCGGGGGCGGTGGACTCCTGGCTCATCGCGCGCCTCCGGCGGTGGTCTGGATCTGGCGGATCTCGATGCGGTCGTCGCCGGTGCCGAAGGTGGCGACCGGGTCCGAGTGCTCCATGGCGGCCTTGACATTGGGCAGGTCGGCCGCATCCCGTCGCACGGTCGGCGAGGCGACGACGTAGTCGAGGTCCTTCCAGCCGCGCGGCATCGTCTTCGTCACCGCCGGGTCGAGGTCGGCCTTGTAGAACCAGATGACGCCGAGCCCGGGCCGGTAGCCCTGGTGCACCAGGTCCAGGAAGAGGGCGTCGTCCACCAGCACCCGGGTGCGCTCCGGGTGCTCGACCTCCGTGGCCAGCCACTTGGAGGCGGCCCTGTAGGGGGCGTTGGCGTCGGTGGTGACGGCCGTGTGCGCGCCGTCGTACCAGCGGGGCACGACGTAGGCGCCGGCGGCCAGGGCGAGCACGGCGGCGAGCGCGTACCGGCCCACACTGACGTAGCGTTTCTCCGCCTCGGAGCGCCAGCGGCTCAGCACCGCGTGGGCGACGGACGCGGTACCTCCGGCGAGGACCAGCCCGAGGAACGGCAGGGCCTGGATGACGTACATCGCGGGCAGGTAGCCGTTCGGGCGCAGGGCCAGCGCGGCGAAGATCGCCACGGCCAGGGCCGGTCCGGCCAGGGCCCGGGCGGTGACCGACCAGCGCCAGGTGAGGAGCAGGAGCAGGGCGCCCGCGAGACCGCCGAGGGGCAGGACCTTGTCGTAGTAGAGCCACGACTGGAGCACGCCCCAGGAGCCGGAGCCCTGGTCCAGGATGAAGCCCGAACCGGGTCTGGTCATCTGGTACTTGACGCCGTCCCAGAGGGAGACGTGCCCGGCGCCGGGCAGTAGCTCGCCCTTGAGCAGGGCGAACAGCGGGTACGAGAAGCCGATCAGGGCGCAGGCCGTGACGGCTCCGGTGATGGCGAACTTGCGGGTGTCCCGGTGGCTGTGGCGCCACATGGTGAGGAACAGGGCGGGCAGGACGACGAGCATCGTCTCCTTGGTGAGGACGGCCGTCGCGGCCGCGATGCCCGCGCCGAAGTGGTGCCACAGGTGGCGGTTCGGGGAGGCGGCCAGGGTGAAGGCCAGCAGCGTCCACATCACCGCGAGGTTGTCGAGGAAGATCTCCCGCTGGAGGACGACCGACAGCGGTGAGAGGCCGAAGAACACCATGCCGAGTGCTGCGGCCCAGCGGGGCAGGGCGAGGCGGCGGCCCAGCACGTAGACGAGGACCGCGCTGATGCCGCTGATCAGCAGCATCGCGGCGCGCATGGTGCCCACCGTCATCGACTCGGGGCTGATCAGCGCCGGGATCCAGGTCAGCACGGCGATCTGGATCCAGCCGAGCGGCGGATGGTCGTACCAGTAGGTGTAGTGGGCCAGGCCGTTGCCCTGCTGGACCGACCAGGCCTGGGCGAGATAGGTGCCCTCGTCGTCGCTGAGGGCCGGGTAGTCGCCGATGTTCCAGCCCTGCACGACGAGGATCGCCACGAGGAGGACACCGCACAGGAGCAGGTCCGACCGGGAGGAGCGCAGCCGGCTCGGCGGCTCGGGTCTGCGGTGCGTGCCGGTCCGGGGCGCAGGCCGGCGCTGCGCGGGGACCTTCGAAGCGGTCACCGCGGGAAGGGTGGAGGTCACGCGGGAACGTCCTCTCGGGTCACGGGAACGTCCTGACGGGGCGTGGCCGCGTCGAGATGCGCTCCGACATGGGTCGTCAGCTCCCAGTCGTTGCGCCCGCGCTGCTCACGCCACACGGCCCGCACGGCCGCCCCGGCGAGCAGGACCTGGTAGAAGGGGCCGCCCACGATCAGCTTCAGGTAGTGCCCGAAGCGGACGCGCAGCCCGTACTGCCTGCCGAAGTCGTGCAGTCCGACGATCTCGAAGACGAACGTGACCAGCGCGGTGACAGCCGGCAGGAAGGTGATGAAGGCGATGCCGACGGGCACGTCGAGGAACAGCGCGATCGCGACGTTCAGCGGGATGATGACGCCGGTGAAGGCCTGCATGAACGGCGTCATCAGGGTGTAGCGGGCGAGCAACCGCTGCCCGAGGGTGGGCAGTTGCTTCCAGTCCTTCTTCCGGTACACCTGCAGGAACCCCTGGTTCCAGCGGGTGCGCTGCTTCAGCAGGGACATCAGCGAGCCGGGGGTCTCCTCCCGGGTCACCATGTCGGAGTCGTAGGCGACGACGACCTTCTTGCCGACGCTGGACAGGCGTACTCCGAGGTCGCAGTCCTCGGCGAGGCAGTCCGGGTCCCAGCCGTCGGCTTCCCGGAGGACGTCCGTGCGGACGAAGACGGTGTTGCCGCCAAGCGGAATGAAACCTTTCTGCGCGTGCAGGTGGAGCCGCGAGCGGAACCAGAAGAAGTACTCCAGACAGTTGCGCAGGCTGTACCAGCTGGAGTGGAAGTTGATCAGCTGTACCCCGCCCTGCACGACGTCCGCGCCGGTGGTGCGGAAGGCGTGGTCGACGTGCGCGAGGAGCTCGGGGTGGACCTGGTCCTCCGCGTCGAACACGCCGACGACGTCGCCGCGGCAGTGCGGCAGCGCCGTGTTCATGGCCTTCGGCTTGTTCTTCTTCTCGTGGCGGTCGACGACGACCCGGACCCGTGGGTCACGCGCGGCGGCCCGCTCGGCCACCGCGGTGGTCTCCGGGTCGTCGTGCCCGACGATCACGATGATCTCGAAGTCGGTGTGGCCCGACTCCAGCAGCCGCTGGACCGTGTGGTCCAGCACCGCCTGTTCGTGCCGCGCGGGCAGCAGCAGCGAGAAGGAGACGTGCTCGTCCCCGTCCGGACTGCTGAACCGGGTGGAGGCGAGCACTTCCGGCGTGCGCCAGGCATGCATCTGCCACCACAGTGTGAACGCCGCCATCCAGAACAGGGCCAGTGAAACGGCAGCGATGAAGACAGACGTCAGCAAACAGATCCCCCCAGATCCCAGAGCCCCCGGTCGTGACGGTGTGCCGGTGCGGCCCCTCCCGTCACGTCACTGTGCAGAGATTAGGGGGGAACTGTGAAGCCTGGGGGCTGTTCAGATAAAGAGCGTGTTTCCGTTGATTCCCGACTTCAGTCGCTCAGCACCGCACGCAACCGTTCAACTTCCGTTGTAGGCGCGTCACATGTGAAGTTACGGCAGACATAGGCCGCCGGTTCACCGCCGACCAGCGGACGGTCGCTGAGCAGCGGGAACTCATCGCTCTCCGGGGTGCCGACGGCGACGACGGCGCCCGGCGCGGTACCCAGAAGTGCCGTGCGGTGCAAGGACCTTGTGCCCTCGTCGTCGAGCGACGGCCCCACGACCGCCACTTCCCGCGGCCCGTCCAGCACGGCCTCCGCGACGGCCAGCCCCCAGCCGATGAAGCGGGGCACGCGCGGCCCGAGCGCCTTGACGACACCGAGGGCCTTCTCCGCGGCCGTGCGGTGCGGCTCCGAACCGGTGTGCGCGGCGTACCCGAGCAGGGCACCGGCCGCCGCGCTCCAGCCGGACGGCGCGGCGTTGTCGGTCGGGTCCTGCGGACGGCGGATCAACCGCTCGGCGTCGGCCGCGGTGTCGTACAGCGAACCCGACTCCGGGTCGGTGAAGCGGGCCAGGACGTGGTCGACGAGGAAGCCGGCGAACTCCAGCCAGACGCCCTCCCCGGTGACGGACGCGAGCGCGAGGAAACCCTCCGCCACATCGGCGTAGTCCTCCAGGACACCCGCGTTGGCACCGGCGTGGCCGTCCTTGCTGGTGCGGGTGAGCCGGGCCTGCTCGTCCAGGTGCAGCCGGACGAGCAGGTCGGCCGCGGCGACGGCGGCCTCGACGAGATCGGGCCGGTCGAAGTAGGCGCCCGTCTCGGCGAGCGCGGCGACAGCGAGGCCGTTCCAGGCGGCGACGACCTTGTCGTCCCGGCCGGGCGCCGGCCGCTCCGACCGCGCCGCCAGCAGCCGCTCCCGGACCGAGGCGACCTTATCCGCGTCGGCCAGCCCGTCCCGCACGGGCAGTTGGAGGACCGACGCGCCCTCCTCGAACGTGCCCTCCTCGGTCACCCCGAAGTGCCGCACGGCGAAGTCCGCGTCCTGCTCGCCGAGGACCTCCCGCAACTGTTCCGGCGTCCACACGTAGTACGCGCCCTCGACGTGCCTGCCGGTGCCGTCGTCGCTGTCGGCGTCCAGCGCGGAGGCGAACCCGCCCTCGTTCGTGCGCAGTTCGCGCACCATGAAGTCGGCGGTCTCCAGGGCGACGCGCCGCGCGAGCTCCGAGCCGGTGGCACGCCAGAGATGGGCGTACACCCGGCACAGCAGGGCGTTGTCGTACAGCATCTTCTCGAAGTGCGGCACGACCCAGTCACGGTCGACCGAGTAGCGGGCGAAGCCGCCCCCGAGCTGGTCGTAGATCCCGCCCCGGGCCATGCGCTCGCAGGTGTCCTGCGCCATCTGCAGGGCTCCCTCGGCGCCCGTGCGGGCATGGTGGCGCAGCAGGAACTCCAGCACCATCGACGGCGGGAACTTCGGCGCCCCGCCGAATCCGCCGCGCTGCGGGTCGTACTCCCGGGTCAGCCCGAGCAACGCCTGTGCGAGCTCCTCCTCACCGGGGGTCTGCGCGTCGCCGTAGGAGATCTCCCGCCCGGCCAGATCCCGGACGATCTTCCCGGCGACCTCGGTCACCTCGTCCCGTCGCTCGTCCCACGCCTGGTGCACGCCCTGGAGCACCTGCCGGAAGGACGGCATGCCCTGGCGGGGAGCGGGCGGGAAGTACGTACCGAAGTAGAAGGGCTCGGCGTCCGGGGTGAGGAAGACGGTCATGGGCCAGCCGCCCTGCCCGGTCGCCGCCTGCACGGCCTCCATGTAGACGGCGTCCACGTCGGGGCGTTCTTCGCGGTCGACCTTCACATTGACGTAGTGCGCGTTGAGGTACTCGGCGGTCTCCTGGTCCTCGAAGGACTCATGAGCCATGACGTGGCACCAGTGACAGCTGCTGTATCCGATGCTGAGCAGGACGGGCACGTTCCGCTTCCGCGCCTCCTCGAAAGCCTCTTCCGACCAGGGCCACCAGTCGACGGGGTTGTCGGCGTGCTGGAGCAGGTACGGGGACGTCTCATGAGCCAGTCGGTTCGGCATGCTTCCATCCTGCCTCAGGATGGCCGCCGGGCCGCGGAACGCAGCCCCTCGCGCGAGCGAGCGGCCCGTGGGTCACCGGGCCGCATCCGTTGATCGTCGCCCCCTCGCGCGTACGCCTCCCACCAAGGACACTCGTAGGCAAAGGAGTTGCCGCCGGAGGGGGACGTGACATGCGGGACGCTCATCGGGCGGAGGCCGAGCGGCTGTTGGCGCGGGCCGTGGAGGAGGAGGTGCGCCGCTCCGGCGGGCGCAGCGACGGGAAGGTGCTGCTCGCGCGGGCGCGCGGGGCGCTCGACACGATGGCGCGGAGCGCGGGTGAGGAGTACGAGGCCTACACGCGCGCCCTGGACGAGGCGGCGGCCGGTCAGCTGACGTTCGGGCAGCGTTACGCCCGGGAGGGGGCCGGGACTCCGCTGCTGGTGGCCGGGGTGGCGGCGGTCGCGGCCGTCGTCGCCGACATGGCACTGGGCACGGGGACCGGGACGGCTCTCGGGGCTGGTGTGACGGTCGGTGTCGTGGGTGCCGCCGCGACGGTGGTGAAGGTGGTCGGGTCGCATGTGCCGGCCGCGCACCGCCGTGCCGGCGCCGTGAGCCAGCCGGGCGGCCCGGAGCAGCTGCGGTTGCAGTGGCTGACGGCGCTGGAGGTGCGGGGCATCCGGCCGTTCCTCGATCAGCAGCGGGTGCTCGCGGCCTCGACCGGGCCGAAGAAGTCCGGTCCCCGGCTGCGGGGTGCGGACAAGAGCGCGGCGGCGCGCGGTCGCAACGTGCTGGAGCAGTCCTTCGGGCAGCTCCCCGAACCGGCGGAGCCGTTCGCGGGGCGGCGGCACGAGCTGGCGCAGATCCGGCAGTGGGTGCAGTCGGCCCGGGCGAGCACTCAGACGCAGCCGACGGTGGTGGTGCTGCACGGCACGCCCGGCAGCGGCCGTACGACGCTCGCGGTGCACGCGACGCACGACCTGAGGGACTACTTCCGCGGCGCCTGTGTCGTCGACCTGCGCGCGGACGGGCCGGGCGAGTCCCCGCTGCCCACCCGTGACGCGCTGCTGCATCTGCTGAACCGGCTCGGCGCGCCCCGCGAGCAGCTGCTGTTCCGCGAGCGTTCCTCCCCGGACCAGCAGGTCAAACGGCTGAGCGAGCTGTATCACCAGCATCTGACGGGCCTGCCGGTCACGGTCGTCCTAGACGACGCCGCGGACGCGGAGCAGATCCGCGCCCTCATCCCGGAGCGGTCCGACAGCCTGGTTCTGGTGACCGCCCGGGGCCCGCTGGAGCTGGAAGGCCTGCCCGCGCGGGTGCACCAGCTGGCGGTGACGCCGCTGGACGCGGCGGGTGCGGAGGAGCTGCTGGGCGCGGCCGCGCAGGACCGTTCCGGGCCGTACGACGCGGAGTCCGCGGACCGGGTCCGGGAGCTGTGCGGCGGGCTGCCGCTGGCGCTGCGGATCGCGGGCTCGTGCCTCGGCCCGCGCTCGCCACGCGCGCTGGCGACGGACCTCGACGCGTACGGCCCGGTCGAGCCGGTCGAACGCGCCCTGTGGCTGCGCTACACCGACCAGCCGGAGACCGTACGGCGGTTGCTGCGCCGACTGGCCCTGGCCGGGCGGGCCTCGCTGGGTGCCGCCGCGGCCGCCGCGCTGCTGGCGACGGACGAGGCTGAGGCGAAGCGTCATCTGCAGGTCCTGACCCGGGCCGGGCTGATCGACCACGTCCGGGGCGACCGCTACCGGCTGCACGATCTGGTGCGTTCCTTCGCCCAGGCCCGTCTGCTCGACGAGGAGGAGCCGGCCGAGCGCACGGCGGCGCAGGAGCGGCTGATCGTGAACTACGCCGAGCTGGCCGACTCGGTGCTGCGGATGGTCGACGGCAACATGTCGACCCGGACGAACCGTTTCAGCCCCTACGGCTTCCCCTCCCTCGACGAGGCGCTGCGCTGGCTGGACGACGAGTCGAGCTTCATCACGGCGGCGCTGCGGCATGCCGAGGGTGTGGACCAGGCGGCGGTGCTGAACCTGCTGGGCGCCCTGTGCGACTACTGCCTGCTGCGGGGCGACCTGTACCGGCTGGGTGAGATCAGCGAGCTGGCGCAGGCGGTGGACGAAGGGCTGCTGGTCCGCTCGGTGCAGTGGCGTACGGGCATCGCGGCGCGGCAGCTCGGCGAACTCGACAAGGCCCGTACGACCCTCGCGTCGGTCGTGGACCTCTACCGGGAGGCCCACCACGACGCGGGTGCCGCCCGCGCGCTGTGCTCCCTCGGCATCACGCTGCACCACCAGGGCAATCTGACGGAGGCGTCGGCGAAGCTCCGCGAGGCCCTGGCGCTGCAGGCCTCCCCCGCGCTGGCCACGGACCGGGCGTGGACGATGCACGCCCTGGCGGCGGTGGAGCGGGACCGGGCCCGGGTGGCGGAGGCGCTGGATCTGCTGACCGAGTCCCTGGTGCTGCACCGCGCGGGCGAGTCCGTGCACGGCCAGGCGTGGGCGCACTTCCAGCTCGGTCAGCTGGGGCTGCGCATGGGCGACGTCCCCCGGGCCGAGGCGGAGCTGCGGGCGGCCCTGGAGCTGTACGGGCGGACCCGCGACGCCCGTGGTGAGGCGTGGGCCCTGACGCAGCTGGCCCGTGCGCTGCTGGTCGCCGGGGACGCGTCCCCGGCGGTGGAGGAGCTGCGCGGGGCGGCGGCCCGGCACCGCGACAACGAGGACGCGCGCGGCGAGGCCTGGACCCTGTACTACCTGGGCCAGGCCCTGGAGGAGACGGGCGATCTCGATCAGGCGGTCCGCGAGCTGGAACGCGCCCGCACGATGTTCTCCCGCATGCGGGACGTCTACGGCCTGGCCTGCGCCCGCCACCACTCGGCCCGCGTGACCCGCGACCAACGCGCGGCCCAGACGGGCTCGCTGCGCAACTCCGGCTTCGCCCGCCAGCTCCTGGTCGACGCCCGCGCCGACTTCCAGCGCATCGGTGTCGCCCACGGCGAGGCCTGGACGTGCCTGGAGCTGGTGGTCGTGGACGCGGGCAACGCACGCACCCAGCAGGCTCTGGCCCTGTGCGACGAGGCGGTGGAGCTCTTCGCGTCCTACGGCGACCGCCGGGGCGAGGACTGGGCCCGCTTCCTGCGCTGCACGCTCCTGCCCTACGCGGCCCCGGGCGGCATGGAGGTGGGTACGGCGGTGGCCCAGGAGGAGCTGGCGCAACTGTCGCGCGCGAGCCACGGACTGCGCGACCGGAAGCTGGACGACTACCTCGACGCGTACCAGCTGCTGCTGGAGCGGGGCGTGACCCTGGAGGCCGGCTGGCAGGCCTGGCGCCTCGGCATGGTCCCGAACCGGCACGCGCGTGAGGTGATGGGGGTGGCGGTCGAGTCGAAGGCGTAGGCGCCGGGGTCCGGGAGGTGGCCCCTCCGGGCTCGCCACGCACCCGTCGGCGGCGAGTGGTGCCGGCCACCGACGGGTGGTGTCCCCCTGGGGGACGTCAGCCTTGCTTCTTGGCGCCCTGGCTCGAGGGCTCCGCGTCCGCGGCGTCCGCGTCCGCGGCGTCCGCGTTCCCGTCCGCCGGGGACTGCTCCGGCTGGTCGGCCTTCGGGTCCGGGACCTGGGTGAAGTCCACCCGGTTCATGTGCCGACTCATCGACTTCATCAGGGCCCACACCGCCAGGGCCATCGCCGCGAAGACGATGAAGCCGAGGACGCCGGGGGTGACCTTGTCCTCGTCGACCTCCTTGGCGAAGGTGACGAGGTGCGTCATTGCCAGGCTTGCGCTTGCGCTCATATCAGGCATTGTCGCGGATGCCCGCGAAGAGGTCGTCCTCGGGGAGGGACGTATCGACGAGGGCCTTCGCCAGCTCGTACTCCTCCGTCGGCCAGACCTCCTTCTGGATCTCCATCGGAACCTTGAACCAGCCGCCGTCCGGGTCGATCTGCGTGGCGTGGGCGATCAGGGCCTTGTCGCGGATCTCGTAGAACTCGGCGCACGGGATGTGCGTGGTGAGCGTGCGCTGCTTCATCCCGAACTCCTCCCAGCGCTTGAGCCAGTCCCCGTAGGGGGACTCCATGCCCCGGTCGAGCATCGCCTGGTGCAGGGCCTCGGTGCGCGGGCGGTTGAAGCCCTGGTTGTAGTAGAGCTTCTGCGGCTGGTAGGCGGGGCCGTACTCCGCTTCCGGGTACTTCTCGGTGTCCGCTGCCGACTCGAACGCCACCATGGAGATCTTGTGGGTCATGATGTGGTCGGGGTGCGGGTAGCCGCCGTTCTCGTCGTAGGTGGTGATCACCTGGGGGCGGAAGGCGCGGATCTTGCGCACCAGCTCCCCGGCCGCGTGGTCCACGTCCTCCAGGGCGAAGCAGCCCTCCGGCAGGGGCGGCAGCGGGTCGCCCTCGGGCAGGCCCGAGTCGACGAAGCCGAGCCATTCCTGCTTGACGCCCAGGATCTCCCGGGCCTCGTCCATCTCCTTCTTGCGTACCTCGTGGATGTGCTCCTCGATGTACGCGTCGCCCTGGAGCTTGGGATTGAGGATGGAGCCGCGTTCCCCGCCCGTGCAGGTCACGACCAGCACGTCCACCCCCTCGGACACGTACTTCGCCATGGTCGCAGCGCCCTTGCTCGACTCGTCGTCGGGGTGGGCGTGAACGGCCATCAGTCGCAACTGGTCAGTCAAGACTCAATCCTCAGTAAGTCGGCGCCCTGTGTGCGTCGGCGCAATCAGCGGCTTCTATAGTGACCGAACCGGGGGGCGAATAATTCCGGGGCCCGGCCCTGGAGCCCCTTCCGGGACCTTCGTCCCGGCCCTGCCAGGAGGACGATCATGAGTACGGCGAGCACGCGACTGCCCGAGGGCCGCTACGGCCGTTCCTCGGACGAGCGCGCCGACCGCAAGCTCAAGGTCGTGGGCACCGTCCTCGCGGTGGCGCTGCTGGGGCTCGTCGGCTGGTTCGGGTACCACTACGTCGCCAAGAGCGAGATCAGCGCCGAGGTGATCAGCTTCGAGCCGGGCAAGAGATCCGTGCAGGTGCATCTGGAGGTCCGCAAGGACGCCGGTGCGAAGGGCTACTGCACCGTGCGCTCGCAGGCCGAGGACGGATCCGAGGTGGGCCGGGCCGACTTCCGCTTCGACGGGGACGGGACCCGCATCGACAAGGTCGTCACGCTCCGTACGACCTCCCCGGGGACCACGGCCGAGCTGCTGGGCTGCCACACCGGCTGACGCCAATCGGGCATCACCTGGAATACGTAGCGCCTGACCTGCCTTGACGTGAATCTGGTGGCTTATGTCCTCCCCCTTGGGCCCCTGAATTGTTAGGCTCGTGGTTTCGCCCTTCCGTGAAGGAACATTCTTCTGGGTAGGGCGATGCTTTGTATCCCAGTACCTACGAGGAGCACCTGTGACCCAGACCAGCGAGAACGTCACCTGGCTGACCCAGGAGGCGTACAACAAGCTCAAGGCCGAGCTTGAGCACCTTACTGGTCCCGCGCGGGCGGAGATCTCCGCGAAGATCGCCGCTGCGCGTGAAGAGGGCGACCTGCGTGAGAACGGCGGGTACCACGCGGCCAAGGAGGAGCAGGGCAAGCAGGAGCTCCGTGTGCGCCAGCTCACCCAGCTTCTCGAGAACGCCAAGGTGGGCGAGGCGCCCGCGGCGGACGGTGCGGTGGCACCCGGCATGGTCGTCACGATCGCGTTCGACGGTGACGAGGACGACACCCTGACGTTCCTGCTCGCCTCCCGCGAGTACGCGAGCTCCGACATCGAGACGTACTCTCCGCAGTCCCCGCTGGGCACCGGCGTGATCGGCCACAAGGTCGGCGAGGACGCGGAGTACGAGCTGCCGAACGGCAAGAAGGCCCTGGTGAAGATCCTGAAGGCCCAGCCGTACGAGAGCTGATCCGCCGCGATCGGAGCCCTGAACTGCCCCCGGCGCCATGGCGGCACCGGGGGCTTTGTCATGCCGTCGCCGAGCGGTACTTGCGCACCGCCAGGGTCCGGAAGACCACCAGGATCAGGATCGAGTAGATCAGCGAGGCCCACACGGGGTGCTGCATGGGCCAGGCGTCCGATGTCGACTGGCCGGGGTTGGCGAAGAGGACCCGGCAGGCCTGGACCGTGGCACTGAAGGGGTTCCACTCGGCGATGTGGCGCAGCCACGGGGTCATGTGGCTGGTGTCCACGAACGCGTTCGAGATGAACGTGACCGGGAAGAGCCAGATCAGTCCGCTGGAGGTGGCCGCCTCGGGGGTCCGGACGGACATGCCGATCAGGGCACCGATCCAGGTGAACGCGTAGCCGAGCAGGAGCAGCAGGCCGAAGGCCGCGAGGACCTTGGCGGCGTTGGTGCTGCCGTCGGAGCCGACGCGCCAGCCGACCAGGAGGGCGACCACGGCGAGGACCACCAGGGTCAGGGCCGTCTGCACGGAGTCGGCGAGGGTGCGCCCGGTGAGTACCGCACCGCGCGCCATGGGCAGGGAGCGGAAGCGGTCGATGAGGCCCTTGTGCATGTCGTCGGCGATACCTGCGCCGGAGCTGGCGGTGGCGAACGTGACGGTCTGCGCGAAGATGCCCGCCATCAGGAAGTTCTTGTAGTCGGCGGCGCTGGTGCTGTTGCCGATCTGCATGGAGCCGCCGAAGACGTAGGTGAACAGCACCACGAACATGATCGGCTGGATCAGCCCGTAGATGATCATCTCGGGGATCCGGGACATGCGGATCAGGTTGCGCTTGGCGACGACCATCGAGTCGCGGATCGACTGGCTGACCGGGTTCGCGGCCGGCGCGACCCGCACGGTGTCGGTGACGGCGCTCACTGGGTGGCCTCCTTGTCATTCTCCTGGTTCTCGGCCTCGGCCACGTGTCCCGTGAGGGAGAGGAAGACGTCGTCGAGGGTCGGCCGGCGCAGGCCGATGTCGTCGATCTCGATGCCCCGGGTGTCCAGCTCGCGGATGACCTCGGCGAGGAGCTTGGCGCCGCCGGTCACGGGGGCGGTGAGCTTGCGCATGTGCTCCTCGACCGTCGTCTCGCCCTTGCCGAAGCCGGCAAGGACCTCTGCGGCGCCCTGGATGTGCTCGCGTTCGTGCACCACGACCTCGACGCGCTCGCCGCCGGTGCGGGCCTTGAGCTGGTCGGAGGTGCCCTGGGCGATGACCTTGCCGTGGTCGACCACCGCGATGTCGTGCGCCAGGTGGTCGGCCTCCTCCAGGTACTGCGTGGTGAGCAGCAGCGTCGTGCCTCCGGAGACCAGTTGCTTGATGACCTCCCACAGCTGCTGGCGGTTGCGGGGGTCGAGGCCGGTCGTCGGCTCGTCCATGAACATCACGGGCGGCGAGACGACCAGGGCCGCCGCGAGGTCGAGGCGGCGGCGCATGCCGCCCGAGTAGGTCTTGGTGGGGCGGTCGGCGGCGTCCGCGAGGTGGAACTGCTCCAGCAGTTCGGCCGCGCGCTCCTTCGCTGCCTTCGCCCGCATCTGGTAGAGCTGGCCGACCATCTGGAGGTTCTCCCGGCCGGTGAGGTATTCGTCGACGGCCGCGAACTGGCCGGACAGGCCGATGGAGCGGCGGACCGCGTCGGGCTGCTTGAGCACGTCGATTCCCGCGACGACCGCCCGGCCGCTGTCGGGGCGCAGCAGGGTGGTCAGGCAGCGGACGGTGGTGGTCTTGCCCGCGCCGTTCGGCCCGAGCAGACCGAGGACCGTGCCCTCGGGCACGTCGAGGTCGACGCCGTCCAAGGCCTTTACGTCACCGAAGGTCTTGACCAGACCTTCGGCGTAGATGGCGCCTGGCATATGAGTCTCCACGTCTTCGGGGATGACCGGACAGACGTCCGGTGAGGCTTCTCACCGACACACCATAACGCGATGTATCGCGTCTCACAATGAGTTTTTCCGCGTTGCGCTCCGTCAGACGAAAGGATCTTGGACCGCCTCGGGAGCCGGGCCGGCCGGTGACCGTGCAGTCGGCCGGTGACCCTGCAGTCGGCCGGTGACCCTGCAGTCAGCCGATGACCGTGTAGCCCGCCTCGCGCAGCGCCTGGCCCACCTCGGCGCAGTGCGCCGGACCCTTCGTCTCCAGGTGCAGCTCGACCTCCGCCTCCGTGAGCCCGAGCCGTGGGTCGGTTCGCACATGGCTCACATCGAGGACGTTAGCGTCGACCACTGACAACGCGCCCAGAAGAGTGGCAAGAGCACCGGGCCGATCCGTCAGCCGCAGCCTGACCGCCAGGTAGCGGCCCTGCGCGGCCATGCCGTGCCGCAGCACCCGCTCCATCAGCACCGGGTCGACGTTTCCGCCGGACAGCACCGCGACGACCGGGCCCTCGAAGGCGCCGGGCTCGCTCAGCAGCGCCGCGACCGGGCTCGCCCCGGCCGGCTCCACCACCAGCTTGGCCCGCTCCAGGCACAGCAGCAGCGCGGCGGACAGCTCGTCCTCGCTGACCGTGCGCACCTCGTCGACCAGCTCGCCGACGATCCCGAACGGCACGTCGCCCGGCCGTCCGACCTTGATGCCGTCGGCCATCGTCGCCGGGTTCTCGACCGACACCGGCCGGCCCGCCGCCAGCGAGGGCGGGTAAGCCGCCGCGCCCGCCGCCTGCACGCCCACCACCCGCACGTCCGGCCGCAGGGACTTCACCGCCACCGCGATCCCGGCGGCCAGCCCGCCCCCGCCGATGCCGACCAGGATCGTGCGCACCTCCGGGCACTGCTCCAGGATCTCCAGACCCACCGTGCCCTGGCCCGCGATGATGTCGGGATGGTCGAAGGGGTGGATGAACACCGCGCCCGTCCCGGCCGCGTACTCCTGCGCCGCGGCCAGCGTCTCGTCGACGACCTGACCGTGCAGCCGCACCTCGGCCCCGTATTCACGGGTGGCACTGACCTTGGGCAGCGGGGCACCCTTCGGCATGAACACCGTGGAGCGCACGCCGAGCAGGGCGGAGGCCAGCGCGACGCCCTGCGCGTGGTTGCCGGCGCTCGCGGCGACGACACCGGCGGCGCGCTCCTCCGGCAGCAGACCGGCGATCCGCACGTACGCGCCGCGCAGCTTGAACGAGCCCGTCCGCTGGAGGTTCTCGCACTTGAGGTGGACCGGCGCACCGACCATCTGGGACAGGTGCCTGCTGCCCTCCATCGCGGTCACCCGCGCCACACCCGAGAGCATCTTCTGCGCGCCGCGCACGTCGTCGAGGGTGACGGGCCGAAAGGAGTCAGCCGTGCTGTAGCTCATGACTCCAGCATCGCAGTTCACAGGCGGGAACGACCGTTGTGACCAACCTCCGAGACCCGCTTTGCGCAGCGCCGGTACGGCCCGCCTTCCGGCCGCGTACCCTGTCCCCCAATCTGCCAGCCCTCCACGAAGTGAGCCCCCGGCCATGCCCACAACACCTGAAATGTCGATGGACATGACGACCGTCGGTGACACCGGTCTTCTCGACACGCTGCAGCACGAGGTGGCGCTGTTCGCCCGCCGTGCCGAACAGACCCGGCTCGGCGGAGTCGGGCAGGTGCGCAACTCCATGGACCGCGCCGCGTACCTGCTGCTCAACCGTCTCGACAAGGAAGGCCCGATGGGCGTCAAGGCGCTCGCCGCGAGCATGGGGATCGACTCGTCGACGGTCACCCGGCAGGTGGCACCGCTCGTCGACACGGGCCTGGTCAAGCGCACCTCGCACCCCGAGGACGGCCGCGCGGTGGTGCTGCAGCTGTCCCCGCGCGGCCAGGCCCGCCTGGAGGAAGTGCGCTCCTCCCGACGGCAGTTGATGGCCGAGCTGACCCACGACTGGGAGCCCGAGGAGCGTGAGGCGTTCTGCGATCTCCTCACCCGCTTCAACAGCGCCCTTTCCTCCCGGATGGCGGCGCACGGGGTGCCGGGGCCGGAGGCGGAGCCGGCGTCCTGAACGCCCTGCCCGCGCGGACGCGGCGCGTACGACGGCCGGGGCCGCCGAGCCGTCCGCGGTCCGCTCCACGGCGGGCGGTGTCGTGCTCGACCCGCCCGGCCCCACGCGCGCGTGGCACCGTCCGGGCCGTGCGCGGCTCTTGACCTCGGGGCCGTCCCTGGCCTGATATGAGACCGGGCCCCGACGCGCACAGCCGGGTGTCCGCATCCTCAGGGTTCGCCGTCAGGCGGGAGGCGCGGTGCTGGAGCGGCAGGCGTCCCGGGCAGCCCGTCGCACCCGGGAGTTCGAGGCGTTCGTCGCGGGCGCGGCCGGGCGGCTGCTGCACGCCGCAACGCTGCTCACCGCTGAGGCCCCGGACGACAACCCCCGCGCGCGGCGCCTGCTGACGCTGTCACTGGCCCGCACGTACGCGAGCTGGGACCGGCTGCGCGGCGAGGACCCCTACGACCGCACCCGCTCGCACCTCGCCGTCCGCTTCGCGCGCGGGGCGTGGCATCACCACGGCGGGCTCGGCCGCTCCCGCCCCGACCCGGCGAGTCCCTTGGCCACGCTGACCCCGCAGGAACGGCTCGTCCTGGTCCTCCGGCTCCACGAAGGCGTCGCCGAGGAGCAGACGGCGGCCCTGCTCGGCCTGTCCCCGGAGCGTGTACGGGCGATCTGCCACCGGGCCATATCGACGCTGCTGCACCGGCCGCGGGCACCGGCACCCGCGGTGACGGCCACCAAGGCGGTGCCCTCATGAACCCGCGCCCCGACCGGAGGACCACATGAGCGGCACCGACGGCACCCGCGGTGACGCCCACCAACGCGGTGCCCTCATGACCCCGCCCCGCGACCGGAGGGCCACATGAGCGGGACCGACCGCGAGGCGGCCGTACGACGGCTCCTGGAGCAGGCGCCACGCCCCGTGCCGCCCGAGATCCACACGGAGGCGGTGCGCCGCGGCGGCCGCATGCTGCGGCGCCGGACACTCGTCCGCCGCGCTCTGTGGCTGCTGCTGCTCGCGGCGACCCTGGCGTTCATCGTGTGGGCGCTGACGGCCCGCCCGTGGGTGGAACCGCCGTCCGAGACGACTCCACCCCTCACCGGCTGGTGACCCCGTGAGGGGCCCGGCTAGCCGAGCGCCTGCTGAAGGTCCTCCAGCAGGTCCTCGGCGTTCTCGATGCCCACGGACAGACGCACCAGGTCGCCGGGGACCTCCAGGGCCGAGCCGGCCACGGACGCGTGCGTCATGCGGCCGGGGTGCTCGATCAGCGACTCTACGCCGCCCAGGGACTCCCCCAGCGTGAAGATCCGGGCGCGGTTGCAGACCTCGACGGCCGCCTCCTCACCGCCCTCGACACGGAAGGAGACCATGCCGCCGAACGACTTCATCTGCTTGGCGGCGACCTCGTGACCCGGGTGCTCCGGCAGCCCCGGGTACAGCACGCTGCTCACGCGCGCGTGCCGGGTGAGCATGTCGGCGACCTTGGCCGCGTTCTCGCTGTGCCGGTCCATGCGCACGGACAGGGTCTTGGTGCCGCGCAGCACCAGCCAGGAGTCGAAGGGCCCGGCCACCGCGCCCATCGCGTTCTGGTGGAAGGCCAGCTCCTCGCCCAGGCCCGCGTCAGCGGTGACCAGGGCACCGCCCACGACGTCGGAGTGACCGCCCATGTACTTGGTCAGCGAGTGCACGACGATGTCCGCGCCCAGCGCCAGCGGCTGCTGGAGGTAGGGCGTGGCGAAGGTGTTGTCGACGACGAGGCGGGCGCCCGCGTCCCGGGCGACCTGGGCGACGGCGGCGATGTCGGTGATGCCCAGGAGCGGATTGGAAGGCGTCTCCACCCAGACGACCTTGGTCTTCGGGGTGACGGCGGCCCGCACCGCGGCCGGGTCGCTCGTGTCGGCGACCGACCACTCCACGCCCCAGCGGGCGACAACCTTGGCGAACAGACGGAACGTGCCGCCGTACGCGTCGTTCGGGATCACCACGTGGTCGCCCGGGCTGAGCAGCGTACGCAGCAGGCAGTCCTCGGCCGCCAGCCCGGACGCGAACGCGAGACCGCGGCGGCCGCCCTCCAGGGCGGCGAGGTTCTCCTCCAGCGCTGTCCTGGTGGGATTGGCGCTGCGGCTGTACTCGTAGCCGCCGCGCAGGCCGCCGACGCCGTCCTGCTTGTAGGTCGAGACCTGGTAGATCGGCGGGACGACCGCGCCCGTCAGGGGGTCGGCGGTGTTGCCCGCGTGGATCGCGAGCGTCTCGAAGTGCTGACTGATGTGCCTGTCGCTCATGAGCACCGAGGGTAGTGCGCCGCGGCGAAGAGTGCCGGTGGTCCGGGCGACGCGGGGTTTTCCACAGGTTCGGGGAGCAGGTTGGCCAATTGTCGGCGCGGTCTGGTTCGCTTGTCGTATGGAGATTCTCTGGGTCCTGATCGCGCTGGTCATGCTGGGCTTCGTGCTGCTCCCCTTCCTGCGGCGCAGGCGCGGTGCGATAGGGCTGGTCTCGCCCGACCACCCGGACGCGGCCGACCCGGCGAACTACGGCTTCGTCCTGGAGGAGGAGCTCGACATCCGCATGCCCGGCCCCGACCAGGACCTGCTGGACGTCCTGGACGTGGTGCAGCGCACGCAGGACTACCGCGCCGCACAGCAGCTCCTGGCTGGCACCGAGACGGAGGGCGAGCGGCGCTGGCAGCGCGTTCAGGCCTTCGCCGGCGCGGCCTCGCTGGAGCTCTCGCGGCGGCCCGGCGGGGTGAGCGAGACGCCGGGCGGGCAGTGGCTGCGCGTGTGGCGGTCCGAGGCCCCCAAGGACGCGGGCGGCGCAGCGGTGCACGCCGAGTTCCTGGTGCAGCAGGCCTGGCGTACGGCGACACCGGGGACGGACGAGTTCCGGATCATCATGGAGGAGGCCAGGACGGCGTGCGGTGAGGCGGCGCTGCTCGCCCCCGGCGACCCGATCCCGTACATCGTGGAGCTGTCGGTGGCCCGTGGCCTCGGCTACTCCCAGAAGGACTTCGAGCAGATCTGGCTGAAGATCCTGGACCGCGCCCCGGCCCACATGGGGGCGCACCTGGCCGCGCTGCACTTCTGGTGCGAGAAGTGGCACGGCTCCCGAGCGGAGGCCTACTCGTTCGCCGAGGCCGCGGCGGCCCGGGCGCCCCGAGGGTCCCTCCTCTCGGCGATGCCCCTCTTCGCAGTGTTCGAGCACCTCCCCGAGGTGACCCTCGTCGCGAGCTTCTGGCAGAGCGAGGTCGTCACGAAGGCGGTCCACGGCGCGCTGCACGCGGTGCACTCGGCCCGCCCGGACGACCCGATGCTGGCACACGTACGGCACATGCTGGTGTTCTTCCTGGTCCGCAGCGAGCGCTGGTCCGAGGCCATGAGCCAGCTGGTCCGCATCGACGGCCATGTCGGCGCCCTGCCCTGGACGCTGTCCGCCGACCCCGCGGCGGAGTTCGCGGTGTACCGGGCGCTGGCGGTGGCGGGCTACGAGGCGAACGGCGGCAGCCCCGCGAGCCTGCCGCACTGACGCCCGCCCGCGCGGTTCCCGACCGGAATTCCGGGAGGCCCCGGCACGTTGCAGAGGGCGTCGCCCCGCGATTGGAGACCGCATGTTCCCGCACAGCCGCACGCCCGCCCTGCCGACGCCCGAGCAGGCGCTGCCCGGCCGCCCGGAGCCGGCGTTCACGGTCCCCGACCGCCACACCGTCCTGGGCAACCCGCTGCTCGGCCCCTACCCCGAGGGCCTGGAGACCGCGGACTTCGGCCTGGGCTGCTTCTGGGGCGCGGAGCGCAAGTTCTGGCAGCTCCCGGCCGGTGTGTGGACGACCCTCGTCGGCTACCAGGGCGGTCACACCGAGCACCCCACGTATGAGGAGGTCTGCTCGGGCCTGACCGGCCACACGGAAGTCGTGCGTGTGGTCTTCGACCCGGCGCTGATCTCGTACGAGCGCCTCCTCAAGACGTTCTGGGAGTCCCACGACCCCACGCAGGGCTTCCGCCAGGGCAACGACGTGGGCACGCAGTACCGCTCGGCGATCTACACCCACACCCCCGGGCAGACGGCGACCGCCCGGGCCTCCCGCACGTCGTACCAGCAGGTCCTCACGTCCTCCGGCTACGGCGACATCACCACGGAGATCGTCCCGACGCAGGGCCGCCCCTTCTACCCGGCGGAGGGGTACCACCAGCAGTACCTGGACAAGAACCCGGCGGGCTACTGCGGCATCGGCGGCACGGGCGTGTCGTGCCCGATCGGTGTGGCCAAGGCCGGTGGGTGACCCTTAGTGGTCGGCTCCGGAAGTCCTTCGGGGTTGATCAAGCTGCCAGCGCGACGGAGGACTCTTCCGGGTGATCGGCGATGTGCCGGTCGAGCAGGCCAATCCGTAGAAGTGGTTTTTTCCGCCCGCATTCTGGGAGGGCCGGCTTGTCGCATCGCCGGAACCCCGCCGGTTCTTCCGTCAGTGGTTGACCGCGAGGATGACCAGAAGGAGCAGGGCGGCTGCGGCTGGTGCGCGCGTCGGCGTGTCCTCCCGGTCATAGCCCCGCCCGGGAGGACACGCTGCCGCTGCTCGCCGCCGCTTGCCCGGGACCTCCGAACTTGGAGTACGGGCTGTCAGTCGGTGCGGAAACCGGCCATCACCGAGGCCGGGTAGCGGCTGCCTGCGGAGCCCTGGGGGAGGACCTCCCGGATACGGGCCAGGTCGGCCTCGGTGAGTTCTACGTCGGTGGCGCCGACGTTCTCCTCCAGACGTGTGGCGCTGCGGGTGCCCGGGATCGGGACGACGTCCTCGCCCTGGGCGAGCAGCCATGCCAGGGCGAGCTGGGCGGGGGTGATGCCCTTGGTGGCGGCGAGCTTTCGGAGCTGCTCGGCGGCGTTCAGGTTGTAGGCGTAGTTCTCGCCCTGCCAGCGCTCGTCCCAGCGGCGCATGTCGTCCTCGGGGTACTCGTCGGCGGGCTTGACCACACCGGAGAGGAAGCCGCGGCCGAGCGGCGAGTACGGCACCAGGCCGATCCCCAACTCCCGCAGGACCGGCAGGATCTCGTCCTCTACCTCGCGTTCGAAGATCGAGTACTCGTACTGAAGGGCTGTGACCGGGGTGACGGCGTGGGCGCGGCGGATGTACTGCGGGCCGACGTTACTCAGGCCGAAGTACTGCACTTTGCCTTCGGTGATCAGGTCACCGACAGTGCCGGCGACCTCCTCGGCCGGTACGTCGGGGTCGGAGATGTGCTGGTAGAAGAGGTCGATGCGGTCGGTCTGGAGGTAGCGCAGGCTGTTTTCGGCGACCTCGCGGATGTTCTCCGGGCGGCTGTTGACGCCGCTCCCCAACGTCTTGCCGGCCATGTCGAAGCCGAACTTGGTGGCCAGGACGACCTCGTCGCGGAAGTCGTTGACTGCGTTGCCGAGCAGCGTCTCGTTGCTGCCGGTGCCTTGGCCGTACAGCTCGGCGGTGTCGAAGAAGTCGACTCCGAGTTCGTGGGCGCGGTGAATGGTGGAGATGCCGTCCTCGTCGTTCGAGGGGCCGTAGGCCAGGGACATCCCCATCACGCCCAGTCCGAGCGCGGAGACGCGCAGTCCCTGCTGTCCCAGGGTGCGGTGCTGCATGAGATCGCTCCTCGTGTCATGTCGGCAGCCCATGGCTGACCAAACCAAACTGTTCGGTATGACCCTACGTCTTTCTGGAGTGCCGCGCAAAACCGAACGGTTCGGTCGCCTATCCTGGGCTCATGTCTCGCTCCAACAGCCCTGGCCAGACCCCGGACGCCGCCACCTCGGGCGAGTCCACCGACTCCACGCGCCAGCGGATCGTCGCCGCAGCCAAGGAGGAGTTCGCCCGGCACGGGATCGCCGGCGCCCGCGTGGACCGCATCGCCAAGCAGGCCAGGACGAGCAAGGAACGTGTCTACGCATACTTCCGCAGCAAGGAAGCCCTTTACGCGCACGTCGCCGAACGCGAGACGACCGCACTCATCGAGGCGACTCAGCTGGATCCAGCCGACCTGCCCGGCTATGCCGGCATCCTCTTCGACCACTTCGCGGCTCGTCCGGACCACTACCGCCTGATCACGTGGGGCCGCCTGGAACTGGCCGAGTCCGCAGACAACACCACCAGCCCCCTCCAGGCCACGATCGCCGGCAAGCTCGACAAACTCCGCGACGCTCAGCGCATCGGGCTGCTCGACCCGGCCTGGGACCCGGTCGACGTCCTCGCCCTGATCAACCAGATCGCCATGACCTGGGCAGGTCAGCCCGAAATCGCCGCCGCTGCCGCAGACCAGGCCGTGGACCCCTCTATCACCGCCCGTCGCGCCGCACTGGTGACCGCCGTCGAGCGCATGTTCCCTCGCCCGGACTGAGGCCAACGCCCAAACCGTTTGGTTTGACGCACACCTCCGGGTGCGTCCGTTGAAAATGACCTGGTGGACGCGCGGTCCGCTGGCGGGGGAGTGATGACGTCGAGCCCGCGGCCAGCCAGACGGTCGGTGATGGCGGTGGCCATCCGGATGGCGGTAGCAGCCCTCGTCAACGGCTGTGCCAGCCAGGAGTTCGGCGACACTCGACAGACGCGCCGCCCCGGGGTCTCCCCGAAGGACTTCCAGAGCCGACCACTTACGGTTCCGCTGCCGCACGGCGCATCTTCAACAGGTCACCGTCCGTTGACGGCCCGCTTCCGAGGGACGGGGCTGCTGCGGGCGCGCTCGCAGCCAATAGGGTGCCTGCGTGACTGCGCCTCTGAGTTCCGACAGATCCCGTGCCGCGCTGCGGATATCCGCGCGGGTGTCCGGTGAGTTTCTGCTGGTGTTGGCCGGGCTGACCGTGGCCCTGTGGCTGCTGGGCCGGATGTGGTCGGTGGTGTGGCCGCTCGTGGTCGGGCTGCTGCTGACCACACTGACCTGGCCCGTGGCCCGGTTCCTGCGTCGGCGGGGCTGGCCGCCCGCGCTGGCCGCCTCGGTCGTGACCGTGCTGTTCCTGCTGGTCGCAGCCGGTGTGGTCGCGCTGATCGCCGTACCGGTGGCGTCCCAGTCCGGGGAGTTGACCGACGGTGTCGTGGAGGGCATCCAGCGGCTGCGCGAGTGGGCCGCCGGGCCGCCGCTGAACATCGGGGACGCGCAGATCAACCAGGCCTTCGACAGTGCGGTCTCGCGCGCCCAGGAGGGCGTCGGCAGCATGGTGGGTGCTGTCGTCACCGGAGTGAGCACCGTGGTCAACGGTGTTGTCACCGCCGTCCTCGCGCTGTTCCTGATGTTCTTCTTCCTCAAGGACGGTCCGCGGTTCCTGCCGTGGCTGTCCCGTCAGCTGCCCGGCCGGCTCGCCACCGACGTCCCGGTCGTGTTCGCGCGTGGCTGGGCCACCCTGGGGTCCTTCGTGCGGTCGCAGGCGGCCGTCGGCCTGCTCGACGCCGTGCTGATCGGCCTGGGCCTGTGGATCCTGGGCGTTCCGCTGGTGCTTCCGCTGGCCGTGCTGACCTTCGTCTCCGCGTTCGTGCCGATCATCGGCGCCCTGTTCGCCGGGTTCGTCGCGGTGCTCATCGCCCTGGTCTCCAACGGGCTGACGGACGCGCTGATCGTGCTGGCGATCATCGTCGTGGTGCAGCAGCTGGAGGGCAACGTCTTCCAGCCCATGATCCAGAGCCGCGGCCTCGGCCTGCACGCGGCCGTCGTGCTGCTGGCGGTGACCCTGGGTGGCAGCCTGGCCGGCATCGTCGGCAGCCTGCTCGCCGTGCCGATCGCCGCGCTGATCGCCGTGGTCTGGAACTACGTACGGGAGCAGCTCGTCGACCCGGCGGAGGAAGCGGGCACCGGCGAGCCGGACCCCGGAGCCGCCGCCCCGTCCTGACGAACCGGTAGCCGGGGAGCGCGAAGCCGGGAGCCGGCAGTCGGAGCCGGGACCGGCATTCGGAACCGGCAGTCGGAACCGGGACCGGCATCGGAACCGGGAGCCGGAGCCGAAAGCCGGTTCCGGTGACCGGACCCGAAAGCCGGACCCGAAAGCCGGACCCGGTGGCCGGAAGCCGATAGCCGGACAGGGGGATACCCGGACGCGCGAACGGCCCCGTCCAGGTCGCGGGGCCGCTCCACGCTTGCGAGTCTGCAGGCGAGAGGAGTGCCGCCCATGGTTTCTGCCACCGCGTCACCCGTACGTCTGGAAGCGTCTGTCGATCCCCGGCTGTCCCGATGGCTGTGGCTGGTGAAGTGGCTGCTCGCCATCCCGCACTACATCGTGCTGTTCTTCCTGTGGATCGCGTTCGTCGTCGTGACCGTGATCGCGTTCTTCGCCGTCCTGTTCACCGCGCGCTACCCCCGCCCCCTCTTCGACTTCAGCGTCGGTGTGCTGCGCTGGAACTGGCGGGTCACCTACTACGCGCACACCGCGCTCGGCACCGACCGGTATCCGCCGTTCACCCTCGCCGACGTGCCCGACTATCCGGCGCGCTTCGACGTCGCCTACCCCGAGCGGCTGTCGCGCGGACTGGTGCTGGTGAAGTGGTGGCTGCTGGCGATCCCCCAGTACATCGCCGTCGCGATCATCGCCGGTGGCGGCTGGGGCTGGGGCGACGGAGAGGGCTGGCGGGGCGGCGGGCTGATGCCGTATCTCTCCCTGGTGGCCGTGGTCATCCTGCTGTTCACCGCCCGCTACCCGCGGCACCTCTTCGACTTCCTGATCGGCCTCGCCCGCTGGACGGCGCGAGTGACGGCCTACGCCGCGCTGCTGACGGACCAGTACCCGCCGTTCCGGCTCGACATGGGCGGGCAGGAATCCCCACCGGCGTCGTCACCGGCGTCACCGCCCGCGTCACCACCGGACTCCCCGCTGACCAAGACCTGACCCCCGCAAAGGGCGCAATCCACAGCGGAAGCGTCTCCTCCCGCCCTACGCTCCCTCGCATGGTTCTCAGACGAGCGTTACAGCTGATCATGGTCATCGCTCTGGCCCTCGCGGGGGCGGTCCAGGGCGGAGTGGGCACGGCGCGGGCGGAGGAGGACGGGACGGCGACCGGGCGGCAACTGCTGTTCTACAACCACGCCTACGGTGTGCTCGACCGGGAGACCGCGGACGCCATCGAGCACTCCTCCTATCTGCGGGACTTCGCCGCCTTCCAGGTCCGCACCACGACCGGCGCGGACGGGCAGACCTGGACCGGCCGCTATCTGATGGGGCGCGAGACCTACCTGGAGTTGTTCGGGGTGGGTGATCTGCCCGGCAAGGACGGCACCCTCGGCGCCACCGGCATGGGCGTGTCCACCGAGCGCGCCGGTGACCTGCCGACGGTGATCGAGCGGCTGCGGAAGGCCGGGATCACCGACCCGGTCGAGTTCCGGCAGACCCGCGACTTCGGCGACGGCGTCCCCGTGCCCTGGTTCGACGCCGTGTTCACCACCGGCGAGTACGACCTCTTCGGCGCCTGGGGGATGGAGTACCGGCCGGAGTACTTCGCCGACCCGCGCGGCAACACCGAGCCCGCCTCCCACCCCGGTGACGTGGGCCGGGAGCGCTACCTGCCCGACACCTACCGCGACCGTCTGATGCGGGACGTGACCGGTATCCGGCTCGCGGTGACCGCACGGGACCTCGCCAACACGGTGCCGCTGCTGAAGGCAGGCGGTTTCGCCGTCCGGTCCCTTCCCGGCGGAGGCGTCGTCGCGAACCGCGGCGGCACCACGCTCCGTTTCGACTCCGTGCCCTTGGAGCAGGTGGGGCTCAAGCAGGTCGAGATGTCACTGAACCAGCCGGTGGCGTACCGGCACGTGGAGCGGATCGGCCACTCGGCCCTGGTGGTCGGCCCGGGGCCGCGCGCGGTGTGGACCTTCGCGGAGCAGGACGCGCCCGGCACGGCGGGCCGAGGGTCCTAGACCAGCCGCTCTCGCAGGAACTCCTCCCACGTCCGCTTCCCCGTCCGCGCCCCGTCCAGCGTCAGGTTCGCCCCCTCCCGGTATGCCCGCCGCGCCTTGCCGGGGATGCGCACCGGCAGCATGGGGCGGCGCCTGCCGCGCAGGTGGAGGTAGGGGCGGGCCAGGGCGGCGAGGTCGTGGACGTCCGGCCCGGTCAGGTCCGGGACCAGGCCGGACGGGGCGCCGAGGGTCAGTTCCGCGAGGCGGGCGGCGACCTCGCGCGAGTCGACCGGCTGGAGCCGGAGGCCGCCGGGGACCGGGAACACCGGCAGCTTCGCCATCTTCTCGACCATGGTGAACGCGAGGTCGTGGAACTGGGCCGCGCGCAAGGTCGTCCACGGGATGCCCGAGCCGGCGACGGCCCGCTCCGACTCCAGTTTCGTCCGCATCCAGGCCAGCGGGACCCGGTCGGCGCCGATGACCGAGATGTAGAGCAGGTGGCGTACGCCGGCCCGGGACGCGGCGCGTACCAGGGTGCGGGTCGCCTCGTCGTCGCCCTTGGGGCCTCCGGCCAGGTGCAGCACGGTCTCCACTCCGTCCACGGCGGCCTCGACGCCCACGCCCTTGAGCAGGTCGCCGGTGACGTACGCGATGCCGTCCGTGGCGGGGCGGGCGTGCCGGGTGAGGATCCGCACGTCGTGGCCGGAGGCGCGCAGCAGCGGGACGACGTGGCCGCCCAGGGTGCCCGTGCCGCCGGTGACCAGGATCGGTGATGTCATGGCTGCTCCCCAGTTTTCGCGGTGTGATCGCCTTTCGCCGGTATGACGTGCGGCGGCTCGACGATGTGACACGCGAGGGTGTGGGTGGCTCAGCCGCCGCTGCCGTAGGGCCTTGTGATGATCTCCAGACGGTGGCCGTCGGGGTCGTCGAAGTAGGTCCCACGGCCGCCGTCGTTGTGGTTGATCTCGCCGGGACGGCTGTGGAACGGGTCCGCCCAGTACGTCAGGCCGGCTTCCTTGATACGGCCGAAGATCTCGTCGAACTCGTCCTCGGAGACGAGGAAGGCGTAGTGCTGCGGCGTGATGGCGCCGGGGCTGTCCATGAAGTCGAGTGTCACGCCGTTGGGGATCTCGACCGGGAGGAACGGGCCGTAGGGCGGACTCACGTCGAGCCCCAGGAGGTCGGCGAGGAACCGGGCCGAGGCGCGCTTGTCGTGGGCGGCGACGATGGTGTGGTTCAGCTGCACGGTCATGGTGGGCCTCCCCTGACGTACCTGGCGGACCCCCCTGGTGCCCTCCCCTACGGCTGTCCCGCGCACTCCCCCACGGGTACCCCGCGCTCGCCCCACGTGTACCCCGAGCGCGCCCCAGGTCTACCCCGCGTGCGCCCCACGTGTACCCCGAGCGCGCCCCAGGTCTACCCCGCGTGCGCTCCATGTGTGCCCCGAGCGCGCCCCGTCGTGCATGACGAACGCCCTGAGGGCCCCGGCACGCGGCGCGTCCGGGGCCCTCAAGGGGTGCTTTCCAGCGGGTCGTGTGTCAGATCGTCGCCGTGTCGATCACGAACCGGTAGCGCACGTCGCTGGCCTGGACCCGGTCGTACGCCTCGTTGATCTGGTCACCGCTGATCAGCTCGATCTCGGCGCCGAGGCCGTGCTCGGCGCAGAAGTCCAGCATCTCCTGGGTCTCCGCGATGCCGCCGATCATGGAACCGGCGAGGGTCTTGCCGCCGCCGATCACCGAGAAGAGGTTGAGGGAGACGGGCTCCTCGGGGGCGCCGACGTTCGCCAGCGTGCCCTCGGTCTTCAGCAGTGACAGGTAGGCGTTGAAGTCCAGCGGGGCGGACACCGTGGACACGATCAGGTCGAAGGTGCCGGCCAGTTCCTCGAAGGTCTTCGGGTCGCTGGTGGCGTGGTAGTGGGCCGCGCCCAGGCGCAGGCCGTCCTCCTGCTTGCGCAGGGACTGCGACAGCACGGTCACCTCGGCGCCGAGGGCGTTGGCGATCTTGACGCCCATGTGGCCGAGGCCGCCCAGGCCGACGATCGCGACCTTCTTGCCGGGGCCGGCGCCGAAGCGGCGGAGCGGGGAGTAGAGGGTGATGCCGGCGCACAGCAGCGGCGCGGCGATGTCGAGCGACAGCCCGTCGGGGATGCGGAGGACGAAGTTCTCGTCGACGACGACCTTCTGCGCGTAGCCGCCGTAGGTGGGCTCGCCGTCCTTGCCGATGCCGTTGTAGGTGGGGACGTTGCCCTTGACGCAGTACTGCTCGCGTCCGGCCTCGCAGTTCTCGCACTCGCGGCAGGAGTCGACCATGCAGCCGACGCCCACGCGGTCGCCGACGGCGAACTTCGTGACGCCCGGGCCGACCTCGGTGACGACACCGGCTATCTCGTGGCCCGGGACCATCGGGAAGATCGCCTCGCCCCAGCCCTCCTGGGCCTGGTGGATGTCCGAGTGGCAGATGCCGGCGAACTTGATGTCGATCAGGACGTCGAACTCGCGGACCGCGCGGCGCTCGATGGTGGTGCGCTCCAGCGGAGCCTTGGGAGCGGGAGCGGCGTACGCAGCAACAGTGGTCATGCCGGGGTTCTCCTAGCGGGGGTTGTGTGCCCGGCTGCCTTCTGGATCTTCTGACCGGGCACGATCACCAGCGTGCCCGATCCGCGAGCGCTCACCCAGACCACGGTTTTGCGTACGCACACGGTGCGTACCACTGGCGGGGTCAGGCTCGTGTGGGTACGACCGTGAATACTGGACGGCATGGACGAACAGCCCGAACCCGCACAGACGGCCGGTGGCGGCCTGGACCGGCGCGCCGACCTCAGTGAGTTCCTGCGCACCCGGCGGGCCCGGCTGAAGCCCGAGGACGTGGGGCTGCCCGACTTCGGGCGGCGCCGGGTCCCCGGGCTGCGCCGTGAGGAGCTGGCGCAGCTGGCCGGGGTGTCCGTGGCGTACTACACGCGGCTGGAGCAGGGCAACGGCCGCAACGTCTCCGCGGAGGTGCTGGACGCGATCGCGCGCGCCCTGCGGCTGAGCGATGCCGAGCATGCGCACCTGATGCATCTGGCGAAGCCGAAGCAGAACAAGAAGAAGCCGGTGGCGCGCAGCCAGCAGGTGCGGCCGGCGCTGCGGCATCTGCTGGACTCGATCGAGGGCGTGCCGGCGTACATCGTCGGGCGCCGCTCGGAGATCCTGGCCTGGAACCGGATGGCCGCGGCCGTCTTCGGCGACTGGGCGGAGCTGCCGGCGCCGGAGCGGAACTGGGCGCGGATGGTGTTCCTCAGGCCCGAGTACCGCGAGCTGTTCGTGGAGTGGGACCAGAAGGCGTCCGACATCGTCGGCTACCTGCGCATGGACGCGGGCTGCCACCCGGACGACCCGCGCTTGTCGGCCCTGGTGGGCGAGCTGTCCGTGAAGAGCGAGGACTTCCGCCGCCTGTGGGCCGCCCACAACGTCAAGGAGAAGAGTTACGGCGTCAAGCGCATGCGCCATCCCCTGGCCGGCGACCTGACCTTGTCCTTCGAGACGTTCCGCCTGGTCGACGACGTCGAGCAGTCCCTGATCACGTACCACGCGGAGCCGGGCACCCCGTCGGCGGAGGCCCTGCGCCTGCTGGCGAGCTGGGGGGCGGACGCGACCCGCTCAGGTACCAGGGCATCGGCACCGTCGGAGTAGCAAGGGCCTCGCCTCAGTCGACGACGCCGGGGCCCTCCGCGCTCCCAGGACGCCCACGACGGCGGTGATCATGGCGGCCACTGCGGCGGTCATACGTCGTCGGCCTGGGCGGCGTCGTCGAGGGTGACCTGCCCGAGGACGCGGTTGCTCAGGACCATACGGCGGACCCGCCGGGAGCAGAGCCCCGGCGGGTCGTCAACGCGCTTGCGCTACCGCTTGCTTGCCGCAGTACGCGTCTACTTGCCGTAGTACGCGTTGTAGATCGAGATCGTCGACTTGTTGCCCTTCTTGTCGGCGATCTTGGCGTGGAAGGAGATGGCCTTCCCCTTCGCCGGGTTCTTGACGCTCACCTTGCCGTCCTTGACGGTGAGCTTCTTCCAGGTCTTGCCGTAGTCGTACGACGCGTACACCGACAGCGACTTCAGGTTGCTGCCCTTGGCCGCGCCCTCGACGGTGACCGGGATCTTGACGGTCTTGCCGGCCGGGGCCTTGCTGTCCAGACCCGTGGCCGCGTGGAAACGGGCCGTGGAGGCGGGCAGCTTGGTGATGTCGCTGGTCTTCTTCGAGCGGAACGTCCAGCTGGCGTCGACCCGGGTGGAGGCCGCCGCGACCTTGACGCTGCGCTTGACCGACGTCGTCAGCTTGTACGCGGCGTCACCGGCCGGGACCTTGAACTGCTTGTCGCCGAACAGCGGGTCGTCGTGGCTGCCGACCTTGGTGCCGTTGCGGTACAGGGTCGTGTCGACCGCGGAGAACGTCGAGTAGCCCACATTGCCCTTGCCGTCGGCGAACAGCGGCAGGGAACCGTAGAGCGCGTTGCCCTCGCGGAAGACACCGAAGTCACCGCTCAGGCGCGGTCCGAAGACTGCCGTGTTGACGGTCTTCGAGTAGCTCTTGCCGGCGGCGAACTTGTGCATGCCCATGTCGTAGGCGGCCTCGTCGACCGGGAACCCGTCCGCGTCCACACCGCCGGACTGGGCGAATTCGAGCTGCCACTTCACGCCGCCCTGGGCGGACAGACGCAGGGTGCGGGTGCCGGGCAGGGTCTGCGGGATGCCGATCGAGGAGGCGCTGTTGCTCCACGGCATCCAGCCCACCGCGTTGATCGAGCCCTTCTTGCCGCTCGCCGAGGCGCCGAGACCGGCCTTCACCGTGGCGAGCTCGCTCGCCTTGTAGTGCTTGGTGTAACCGGTGGCGAGCTTCTTGACCGGACCGCCGGCGACGGTGTTGTACTCCTCCTTGCCGCCCTTGGACCAGTGGCCGTCCCACTGCTGGGTCACCGAACCGTCGGTGATCTGCGAACCGACGTGGGCGGTGCGGATGTCGGCGAAGGAGTCCAGCCACCAGCCGAAGCCGTGGCTGCTGTCACCGGCCTCCACGGTGTAGTCGGCCGAGGCGAACTCCGACTTGACGCCCGTGGCCGGGACGGTGATGTCCACCGGCTTGGCCTTGCGGGCGTCCAGCGTGACCGTCGTCTTCTTGGTGAGGTTCAGCTTGGGCTGGGCCAGCCAGTCGACGCCCTCGAACTTCTCCGGGTCGTCGCTGGCGTAGATGTTCGCGTTGAGGATGTAGGTGCCCTTGGGGAGGCGGGCGGTGACCGTGCCGTCCTCGTCGTACGGCATGGCCCCCTTGTCCTTGCCCAGGCCGGCGATGCCGGTCAGGTCGGTGCTGTAGTTCTTCGCCGCCTTGCCGTCGCGGTCGAGGAACTTCAGCGTCACGTCGTACGACTCGACCTCACGCTGCACCGCAGCCGCCGTGCGGACGGTCTGGCCGCCGCCCGTGGCCGTCACGTACGCCGAGTACGCGCCGTCGACCGTGCCGCCGAGCTTGGTGTTGACGGTGAACGGCACGGAGGCCTTGCCGCCGGCCGGGACCGTCACCGAGGTGGTGCCGAGCTTGAAGAAGCCGGACGGGACGGCCTGGCCCTTGGGGTTGGTGGCCGTCGACGCCAGCTTCAGCGTGACGTCCTTCGTACCGAGGTTGCGGTACGTCAGCTCCTTGGTGACCGGCTTGTCGTCGGTGTGCGGCCACTGCTGCACCCCGAAGCTCACCGAGGCCGACTCGACGATCACGGACTGCTTGATGGCCTTGTCGACCTGGATCCGGCCCGAACCCTGCTGGAACGGGGTGTACTTGCCGCCCTTGGTGGAGCCGGCGAGGGTGCCCTTCAGCTCGGCGTACTTCCACTCCGGGTGCTGCTGCTTGAGGATCGCCGCCGCGCCCGCGACATGCGGGGTCGCCATCGACGTACCGGAGATCGTCATGTAGCCGGCCGGCTTCTCGCCGACCTCCTGGGCTATCTGGTTGCCCGGGGCGGAGGCCGCGGTGATGTCCACGCCGGGCGCGGTCACGTCCGGCTTGAGGGCACCGTCCGTGCCGGGGCCGCGGCTGGAGAAGTCGGCCAGTTTGTCCTTGTCGTCGACCGCGCCGACGGTCAGGGCCGCGGCGGCGCTGCCCGGGGATCCGACGGTCTGCTCGCCGAAGTCGCCCTCGTTGCCGGCCGCGATGGCGAACAGGACGCCCTTCTCCTCGGAGAGCCTGTTCACCGCCGCTTCCATCGGGTCGATGGCGGGCGTGTCGAGGCCGCCCAGGCTCATGTTGATGACGTCGGCGCCCTCGGCGACGGCCCACTCCATGCCGGCGACGATCTCGGAGTCGCTGCCGAAACCGGCGTCGTCGAGGACCTTGCCGTTGAGGATCTTCGCGCCGGGCGCGACACCCTTGTACTTGCCGCCGGACTTCTTGCCGGTGCCGGCCGCGATGGAGGCGACGTGCGTGCCGTGGCCGAGCTTGTCGGTGGCGTCGGGTGAGGTGGTGAAGTTCTTGGCGCCCACCACCTGACCCTTGAGGTCGTCGTGGGTGGCGTCGACACCGGTGTCCAGGACGGCGATCTTGGTGCCCTTGCCGTCGTAGCCGGCCGCCCACGCCTTGGGGGTGCCGATCTGGGGGACGGACTTGTCGAGGCTGGCCTTGCGGACGCCGTCGAGCCAGACGTGCGCGATGCCGGAAGCGGTCTTCTCACCGTTGGTGACCGCGTCCCAGAGTTCGGGTGTGTCCGCCTGCGGCGTCTGCACCGCGTCCGCGTTCACGGACTTCAGCGTGTGGCGCAGGGTGCCGGCCTCGCGCACGTCGGCCTTGGTGGCCGCGGCGCCGCCCCGGTAGCCGACGATGACCTTCAGGCCCTTCTTCTGGGCCTTCCGGGTCGTGGACTTGTTGAGCTCGGTGACGTCGAAGAGCCGCTGGTCGAGCTTGCCGGTGGCGACCAGGCGGGCCGCGTCGGCCGGGATGACGAGGGTGTGGCCGTCGACCTTGCGGATCTGGACGGGTACGTCCTCACGGCCCTTGGCGTGCTCCAGGCCGATGACACGGCCCTTGGCGTCCAGGACGACGCGGTCGCCGGTGATCAGTGTGATGCGGTGCTTGGCGGTAAGGGACGCCGGCTTGGCGGCCGCTGCCGCCCGCTCGCCGTTGGCCGACGCCGGGCTGGTCATACCCGCCGCCAGGGCCACGGCCGCCGCTGTGGCGACCGTGGCCGCGCACGCCCTTTTCACTTGTCTGCGCAAGTTTCCCCCTTGCAGAAGAACCGGGCGAATTCCCCGTTCACCCGGCCGGGGGTGGTCTCGTACACATGCCCGTACGCCCCCCGGAATAGGCAGTATGCCGAGGGGTGATCAGGTGCTCAATAGATGAGAAGAAGGTAAGAAATCCGTCGGCCGACTGTTACACGGCCGTCGGAACTCCGTTACGGGGCGCCGTGGTTACGCACGCGCGTTCTCCTCGACATAAGAGACGAAAGGCCGCCGCCCACCCCTCTCCGGGGGTGGGTGGCGGCCTTTCGTCAGCGAAGCCGGCGAACCGTCAGACCGCCGAACCGGCCTTCCAGTCGGCCCAGCTCATGTTCCAGCCGTTGAGGCCGTTGTCCGGCGCGATGGTCTTGTCGCCGGTGTTCTCGACGACCACCACGTCACCGAGTACCGAGTTCTTGAAGAACCACGCGCCCGGGGTGTTCGGGTTGTTGGCGCCCTTGGCGTCCTGCAGGCCGACGCAGCCGTGGCTGGTGTTCACGCTGCCGAAGATGGACTTCGCGCCCCAGTAGTTGCCGTGGATGAAGGTGCCGGAGCTGGAGAGGCGGATGGCGTGCGGTACGTCCTTGATGTCGTACTCGCCCTTGCCGTCGTCGTCCGTGAAGCCCACGGTCGCGCCGTTCATGCGCGTCTCCTTGAACTTCTCGGACATCACCATGATGCCCTCGTAGGTCTTGTTCTCGGGCGAGCCGGCGGAGATCGGGATCGTGCGGACGACCTTGCCGTCCTGCGTGATCTTCATCTGCTTGGTCTTCGCGTCGACGTACGAGACCTGGTTGCGGCCGATCTTGAAGGTGACCGTCTTCTGCTGGACGCCGAAGACGCCCTTGGCTCCCTCGACGCCGTCGAGCGCGAGCTTCAGCGTGACGGTGGAGCCTTCCTTCCAGTAGTCCTCGGGCCGGCAGTCCATGCGGTTGGCGTTGAACCAGTGGCAGGCGACTTCCTGGCCGCCGGTCGTGCTGACCTTGATGCCCTTCTGGACCGCGGCCTTGTTGGTGATCGCCTTGTCGAAGTTGATCGAGACCGGCATGCCGACGCCCACGGTGGTGCCGTCGTCCGGGGTGAAGTTGCCGATGAAGCTGTTGGCCGGGGAGACCGTGGTGAACGAGGCGTTCTCGTGGGCGACGCGTCCGTCGGAGTCCTTCGCCTCGGCCGACAGCTTGTACGTCGTGGACCGCTCCAGCTGGGCGGTCGGCTTCCAGCTGCTCTTGTCGGCGGATATCTCGCCGCTGACCTCCGCACCCTCCGACGTCGTCATCTTCACATCGGTGAGCGTGCCCTTGCTCACGGTCACCGCTGCGGAGTTGTTGATGGAGGCGTTGTCGGAGCCGTCCTCGGGCGTGATCTTGATCTGGGCCTCGGAGGTCTTCTTCGCCGCGGCCTCGTCGACCTTCGACTGAGAGCTGTCGCCGCCGTCGCCCCCGGAGGCGTTGTCGTCGCCTCCGGAACACGCCGAGAGCATCAGCACTCCGCCGAGCAGTGCGGACGCGACCGTCAGGCCCTTGCGCCGCTTACCGACCGTCATCACACGCTTCTCCATCGTTGCCGATTTCCCCAAAACCCCGAGTGTCCCCGTCAGAACTGAGTGCCCCCGCCGCCACTCGTGAGTCCTCGTCCGGAACTTTCAACGCTACGGCCGGTTCGTCCGGTTCCCCATGTCACGAAGGTGTGGGGATCACCACGTCCGTGACGGACGGTGCCGGCGATACGAGTGCGGTCCGTGCGCCGCTTGAGACGAGAAGACCCCGGGCGGCGGTTGCCTCCCGGGGCCACGAATTTCCCGGACGCTCAGCCGTCGCTGTCGTCGCCATCATCCTCGTCGAGGTCCCACTCAGGCGAATCGGGGTCGTAGTCGACCCGCTCGCTGCTCCAGGAGGCCTGCTGGAGCTCCACCCCCGGCACCTGGCTGACCAGGTCGAACGGGTCGACGAGATAGGCGAGGGCCTCCGCGGTGTCTTCCGTCACAGCGCTCTCGGCGTGGGCCCGTTCCGACGCCGGCATCTCCGCCTCGTCGGCGATCCGGCGCAGCGCGGACTTGGTGACCGCGTCGGCGTCGTCGACTTCGAGAACGAGTTCCACTCGAATCCGTACAAAACGTGATGTCTCTGGAGTGCTCATGGCGCGAGCGTACGTCCAGGTCCTCCCGTGACTTTCCCGTGACCCGCGACTTTCACTAACATCGCCCCACACGGCCAATTCGCCAGCGCCACAAGGGGATCGATATTCCGTGTCATCCGCTCGCCGACCGTTGCTGACCGCCACCGCCGCGGCGTCCCTGCTGGGCGCCCTGTGGTTCGTTCCGTCCGCGAACGCGACATCGGACTCCCCGGTGAGAGACGCGGTCTCGGCGAGCCCGTCGCCGCAGGTCACGGAGCAGGCGCGGATCGCCGCCACGACCGCGGACGCCTCCGTCGGCGGAGCCCGCCTAGCCGACACCGGCAGCTTCGACAGCACGCCGTACGTGATCGGCGGGACCTTCTGCCTCACGCTGGGCGCAGGGTTCGTCGTGTACTCGGTGCGCCGGGAACGCCTCGGGTTCTGACGGCGTCTCACCCCGGGGCCCCGCCGCTCGGCAGGGCCCCTCCGCCCCTACTGGAGCGGCCCGGTGACCTTCTCGACCGCGGCCAGCAGCCGTCCGTCACGCACGAACGCGTCCGCCGCGGCGAGGTCGGGTGCGAGGAACCGGTCCGGTCCGGGTCCCTGGACTCCCGCCTCCCGTACGGCGTCGATGACCGCCCGCGACGCGGGCCCCGGAGTCAGTCCCTCGCGCAGCTCGACGGCGCGCGTGGCGGCATAGAGCTCGATGGCGATCACGCGGGTGAGATTGTCGACGGCCGTGCGCAGTTTGCGCGCCGCCGACCAGCCCATCGAGACGTGGTCCTCCTGCATGGCGGAGGACGGGATCGAGTCGGCCGACGCCGGTACGGCGAGCCGCTTGAGCTCGCTCACCAGCGCGGCCTGCGTGTACTGAGCGATCATCAGGCCCGAGTCCACGCCGGGGTCGTCGGCGAGGAACGGCGGCAGGCCGTGGCTGCGGTTCTTGTCGAGCAGCCGGTCGGTGCGCCGCTCGGCGATGGACCCGAGGTCGGCGGCGGCGATGGCGAGGAAGTCCAGGACGTAGGCGACGGGCGCACCGTGGAAGTTGCCGTTGGACTCCACACGCCCGTCGGGCAGCACCACCGGGTTGTCCACCGCGGAGGCCAGCTCGCGGTCGGCGACCAGCCGGGCGTGCGCCATGGTGTCCCGCCCGGCACCGGCGACCTGCGGGGCGCAGCGCACCGAGTAGGCGTCCTGGACGCGCGGCGCGTCGTCCTGGTGGTGCCCGGTCAGCCCCGAACCCTTCAGCACGGCGAGCATGTTGGCGGCGCTGGCGGCCTGCCCCGGGTGCGGCCGGATGGCGTGCAGTTCGGGCGCGAGGACCTTGTCGGTGCCGAGCAGGCCCTCCAGCGACAGGGCGGCGGTGACGTCGGCGGACCGGTAGAGCGTCTCCAGGTCGGCCAGGGCCATCACCAGCATGCCGAGCATGCCGTCGGTGCCGTTGAGGAGGGCGAGGCCTTCCTTCTCCCGCAGTTCGACCGGCTGGATGCCGTGCGCGGCGAGGAGTTCGGCGGCCGGGCGTACGACACCGTCGGGGCCCTCGGCGTCGCCCTCGCCCATGAGCGCGAGGGCGCAGTGGGACAGCGGCGCGAGGTCGCCGGAGCAGCCGAGGGAGCCGTACTCGTGCACGACCGGGGTGATTCCGGCGTTGAGGAGGTCGGCCATGGTCTGCGCGACCTCGGGGCGTACACCGGTGTGTCCGGAGCAGACGGTCTTCAGCCGCAGGAACATCAGGGCGCGCACGACTTCCCGCTCGACGGCCGGTCCCATGCCGGCGGCGTGCGAGCGGACGATGTTGCGCTGGAGCTGTGCGCGCAGCTCCGGGCTGATGTGCCGGGTCGCCAGGGCGCCGAAGCCGGTGCTCACGCCGTACACGGGGTCCGGCTTGGCCGCCAGCGCGTCCACGATCTCGCGGGCCGCGGCGAGAGCGGCCACGGCCTCCTCGGAGAGCTCGACGCGGGCGCCGCCGCGCGCCACGGCGAGCACGTGGGACGCGGTCACCCCGGACGTCCCCACCACCACAGTGTGCATATCCATATTCAGGAGCGTACGCAGTGAATTCGATGATGTCACCACTGGGGGCGGCGTTCACCCCTTACCGAATACGTCACACCGCCCGGCCGGGTCAGGGCGCGTGCCGACCACCCCGGCCGGGTCAGGGCGCGTGCCGGCCCCGGAACCGCCGGCGCTCACCGCCGGACTCCTGGGACGGCTCGTCCGCGAGCCGCACGACGGGATCGTCCGGCCCGGCCCGCCCTGCCACGACCGGCCGGCTCGCCCGCTCGGCCTTGGCCCGGTACTGGGCGGCGTCGGCGAGCCGGAAGAGCCGCCGGGCCGAGCGCACGGGCCCGATCGGGTCCTCCGTGGAGGCGACCCCGCAGGCCACCCCGTCCCCGAGTTCCAACTCGGCGGCCCTGCGGCACAGTTCCCCGGCGGCCTTGACGACCTGGTCCGCGGGCGGCCCGACCGCGAGCAGACAGAACTCGTCCCCGCCCAGCCGTGCGGCCAGCGCCCCCGGCAGCATGGCCCCGCACAGCGACAGCACCGAGCCGAACCGCTCCAGGAGCCGGTCGCCGGCGGCGTGCCCATGGGTGTCGTTGACCCGCTTGAGCCCGTTCAGATCGCAGACGACGAGACTGACGACGGCCCCGTCCCTGCGGTGCCGCTCGATCGCCCGCTCCAGGCGTACGTCCACGGCACGGCGGTTGGCGAGTCCGGTGAGGGAGTCGGTGAAGGCCAGCCGCCGGGCCTCCTCCAGCCGCTCGGTCTGGGCGATGCCGGCGGCCACGACGGAGGCGAGGACCGTGGCGAAGTCGGCGTCGCCCCGCCCGAAGACGGCTTCACCGGCCGGGCGGGCCACATACAGTTCGCCCCAGGCCCGGCCGTGCAGCACGATGGGCGCGACCACGCAGCAGCCGCGGCCCCGGCGGCGCAGGGCGGCGACCCGCTGATGGCAGTACCCGGACCGCCGTCCGGCGGCCGGCCCCTCGGCGGTCTCCACCCAGGCGTCGGGCTCCCCGCCGCCGGCCCACTGCTCGTGCAGGAACTCGGTGATCTCCGCGAACTGGTGCACCGGGTAGGCCTCGTCCTCCGGGAACTCCTCCTCGCCCTCGGCCAGCTCGCCGACGTTCACGAGGACCCGCAGCCGCCCGAGCTCCCGCTCCCACACCGACAGCGCGGCGAAACTCCCGCCCAGTGCCCGGCACGCCCCGGCGGCCGCGGCACGCCACGCCTCCCGCGACCCGTGCGCGGCCGCCATCCCCTGAGCCAACGCGACGACGGCCGCCAGCCGTCTGTCCTCACCCATCACTCCAGGCTAGGGAGTTTCCAGCCAGACTGACCTGTTTACGACGCGAACGGGGACGACCGTTATCACCCGGCGGTGCTCCGGCCCCTTGCTCTCCCGGCACTTGCGGCTTGCGCCGCCCGTTTCACTCTCCCGGCCATTGCGGCTTGCGCCGCTCGTTGAACGCCGCGACGCCCTCCGCCCGGTCCCCCGAGAACGCCGTGGCCCGCCACGCCGCGTCCTCGACCTCCAGCCCAGCCCGCAGATCCAGCCCCTGCCCGAGCCGCAACGCCCGCTTGGCCGCCCGCAACCCCACCGGCGAGTTCCCGGCGATCCGGGCCGCCAGCGCAAGCGCCGCCTCCCGGTCCCGCCCCTCCTCCACCAGGTGATCGACCAGCCCCCACTCTCCCGCCTCCGCGGCCTCCACCCGCCGCGCGGAGAAGATCAGCTCGGCCGCCCGGGCCGCTCCGACCCGCCGCGGCAGCAACTGCGTCCCCCCGCCCCCGGGGATCACCCCGACCGACACCTCCGGCAGCCCCACCACCGCCGTCCGGTCCGCGACGATCACGTCACACGCCAGCGCCAGCTCGAACCCGCCTCCGAGTGCGAACCCGTGCACCGCCGCCACCGTCGGCACCGGCAACTCCAGCACCCCGGTGTACGCCCCCCGCGTCACCGGCCGCTGCCGCAGCAGATCCGCGTCGCTGAACGAGTTCCGCTCCTTCAGATCGGCCCCGACGCAGAACGCCCGCTCGTGCGTCGAGGTCAGGACGACGGCCCGTACCTCGCGGTCCTCACCGAGCGCCGTACACGCCCCGGCGATGGAGCGCGCCATCTCCGTCGACACCGCGTTCATGGCCTTGGGCCGGTCGAGGACGAGCTCCGCGACGTGCCCCTGCTCATGCCGCCGCACCAGCACGAACTCCCCGAACCGTTCCTCACTCATGACACCCTCCGGTTAACGCGGGTTAACAAGGTCGACGCATCGATCATCGCAGCCGCACCCCACCCGCGAAAGGGCGGACACCTCCGGCCCTCACCATCCCCGGCAACCCGTTCGAGTGACGTCGCCGCAACTCCGGCCCAAACGCCCATGGGAGCGCATAGCGTGCGTCCCCCACGGCGCACAGGGGGCGCAGGTGCATCGGGGAGGGACCGTGATGACGACGAACACGCCGACGAAGCCGCACCAGGCCACCGGGGCCGGCACGGCACCCCGCCGACGGGAGCCGCCCGCGCCCCGGGAGCCGGCCGCGGCCGGAAGCAGCCCCCGGTCCACGACACGGACCACCGGCGGTTCGTGGGGCGAGCCGGCTGCGGCCGAAACCTCCCGCACCCGGGGCCGTCACCGCAAGCCCCGCCCCCGCAAGGTCCTGCTCGCCGCCGGCGGCCTGGCCCTCGCCGCGGGCGCCCTGAGCCTCCTGCGCCTGACCTCCGGCCCGGGCCCCGACGCCCGCGCCGTCGAGGCCGGGCCCCGCCCGGACCCGGTCACCACCGCCACGGACGACGCCGCCGGCACCGCCACGGACGACGGTCCCGGCACCGCCGCGACCTTCCCGGCGGCCCCCGACGCAAGCCCCTCGTCGCCCACGGCCCTGGGCGGTCTCACCCCGTCGCCGGCCACGAAGGGCGCGCGGCCGTCCCCGTCCGCCACGACCGGCACCCCGGCGGCCTCCGCCCCGGCGCCCACGGCCATCCCCGACACACCGAACGCGCCGAAGGCCCCCGCCCAGACGCCCCCGGGCGGCGACGCCACGCACCCGGCACCGGCCCCGCCCGCACCGCCGATCCGGACAACAACGACCCCGCCGCCCAAGCCCGAGGAACCGAGGAAGCAGCACGACCCGGGCCTGTGCGTGCCGGTCATCGGCCTGTGCGTGGACTCGCCGATCGACCGCCGCTGACGCCTCTCCGACAGCCGTCATGGCACCCCGTCTCCCCGACGCCCGGCTACGGCGCACTGTCCCGCCGAGGACCGATCAGGGCACGCCGCCCCACCGACGACCGGCAGCGGCACGTCTCTCGCCGACGCCCCGGCTACGACGTGCCGCCCCACCGACAACCGGGTGCACGCCCCTCGCCAACCCCCCGGCCACGGCGTCCCGCTCCCACCGACGCCGACGACCGGCAGCAGCACACCCCTCGCCGCTGCTCACCCCTCGCCGACACTCCCGGCTACGGCGGGCCGTCCCGGCGCGTGAGCAGCCACGGCTCCACGACGCCCAGGCCACGCACCGGCCGCTGCCACATCGGCTGCAGCCCGAACCGGTACGCCGGGGGCTCCTCGCCCTCCTTCTCCGCCGTCGCCGCCTCCTCGGCGGCCTCCGCTTCCGAGGCCGGGGCGTCCTGTGTACGGATCAGCTCCTCGGCGAAGGCCGTGTCGACGAGGACGGCGTCCTTCGGAGCTATCGAGGTGAGCCGGGAGGCCAGATTCACGGTCGTACCGAACACGTCACCCATACGGGTGGTCACCGTGCCGAACGCCATACCGACGCGCAGCTCCGGCATCGTCTCGTCGTGCGCCATGGTCTCGATCAGCCGCAGAGCGATCTCGGCGGCCGTGCCCGCGTCGTCGGCGGCGTAGAGCACCTCGTCGCCGAGGGTCTTGATCAGCCGCCCGCCGTTCGCGGCCACCAGGTCCGCGGCCGTGGTCTCGAAGGCCTCGACCAGCTCGCCGAGCTCCTCCTCCTCCATGCGGCGGGTGAGCCGCGTGAACCCGACCAGGTCGGCGAAGCCGACAGCGAGGCGCCGGTCGACCATCTCCTCGTCGTCGGCCGCCTGCACGACCCGTCCGGCCGAGGCCGCGAGCTGCCGGCGCCAGACGTAGACCAGGAACTCCTCCAGCTCGGGCAGGAGCAGCTCGACGATCGGGTACGTGACCTCGGTGCGCGTCATGCCCGGCTCGGGCGGCTCGGTCAGCCCCTCAAGGAAGGAGTCGATCTGCCACTCGGCGAGCCGTGCGGTGGTCTGCCCGGTCGACCGGGCCACCTGTACGGCCATCGCCTCGCTCAGCAGCCCCGCCTCGACGAGACCGGCGAGGCGCCGCAGGGCGAGCACATCGGCCTCCGTGAGGGCCTTGGCCTGGCCGATGTCGGCGAAGCCCATGGCCCGCCAGAAGCGGGAGGCCAGTTCCATGGAGACACCGGCGCTGCGGGCCGCCTGGAACGGGGTGTAGCGGCGCTCGGCGCCCAGGATGAGCCCTTCGAGGCGCAGGGCGAGCGGATCCTCGCCGGAGTCGGCGCCCTGCGCGTCCTCGCCGGAACCCGAGTCGTCGACGGTCACGCGTGTTGCCCTTCCGATCTGTCACGGTCATGTATCGACCGGCCTCAACTCTACGGCAGGTGTGCGCCAGCTCACTCCGTTACGTTCAGCCGAGGGGTTGGAACTGCTCACCAAGGAGTGCACACAACGCCGAGTTAGCTCGATCGTGTGTTCGTCCACTTGCGGGCTTGCGGTGCCCTGAGCTGATCGGGCTGACGTGATCGTGCGACCTGGGACACCGGGTACGGCGCCAGCGTGCGGGGCCCCTGCTCCACCAGAGGATGGTTCAGGGCCTCCCCGTCGCCTCCGGCCGTACCCAACCGGCCAGGTCGCAAGGGAACTGGCCTCCCGGGCCGGACCACGCACAGGATGCGTGTCGCCACCCGGGGTCGAGTACGCCGGGGACCGGCTCGCCCAAAACCGTCCGGGGCGCGCGGCTGAACGAACTCACTCCGCTCAGTCCACAGGAACGGTGAGGTCCCCGGCGTTGTCCAGGGGCCCGGTGTCTCTGCCGCTGCTCCCAAGGGGCTCCGCCCCTGGGCCCGCGATCGGCCTGAACGGCCTCGTCCTCGATCGCCGGACGGGCTGAGAACACCTGGCCGACGCCCAGCGCCGGGCCGCTGTCCCGCTCAGCTGCGGGCAGTGGTGCCTCCCCCAGTGCCTCATGGGCCTGGGAGGTGCACCCCCCAGGGCGGCACCCGGCCCAAGGAGAGCGGGGCCCCGTCCCGCCGGGTTGCGGTCCCGTCCCACCTCGGCTCACGCCGGCCTCAGGTGCACGATGTCCCCGGCCCCGACCGGCTCCTGCACCCCCTCCTCCGTCGCGAGCACCAATCGCCCGTCGCCATCCACCGCAACGGCCTCTCCGACAACCGCCCGGTCCCCCGGCAGCTCCGCCCGCACGACCCGCCCCAGCGTCGCGCACCCCGCCGCATATGCCTCGTGCAACCCGCAGGGGCCCGGGTCGCCTCCGGCGGCGCGCCACTTGCCGTACCAGTCCTCCAGCGAGCGCAGCACCCCCCTCAGCAGCGGATCCCGGTCCGTGCTCACCGCCCCGGCCAGCGCCAGCGAACCCGCCGTCGGTACGGGCAGCTCGTCGTCCTTGAGGGAGACATTGATACCGACGCCGATGACGACCCCGAGGTCGCCCGCCCGCTCGGCCAGGATCCCGCCGGCCTTGCGTTCCGCTCCCCCCACCGTGACCAGCAGGTCGTTCGGCCACTTCAGGGCGGTGTCCACGCCCGCCGCGCGTGACAGCCCCGTCGCCACCGCGACCCCCGTGAGCAGCGGCAGCCACCCCCATCGCGCGACCGGCACCTCGCCCGGCGTGAGCAGCACGGAGAAGAAGAGGCCGGAGCGGGGCGGCGCCGTCCACTGGCGGTCGAGGCGGCCGCGGCCCGCGGTCTGCTCCTCGGCGACCAGCACCGCGCCCTCGGTGACCTCGCCCTTCGCCGCCCGGGCCACCAGATCGGAGTTCGTGGAGCCGGTGCGCTGCACCACGTCCACCTCCGACCACAGTCCCCCCTGCCGTACCAGACCCCGCCGCAGAGCGGTGATGTTGAGGGGCGGACGGTCCAGGTCGGACCAACGGCTTCCGTTCGGCTCTGATGCATCTCTCGGCGTCATGCAAGCCACCCTAGGTGTGGTAAACGCCGCACTGCCGATGTGGAGGCCCCCCACTACTCTACGGATGAGTAACCGTCCCCCCTTTTGAGCAGGCAGGGAGCAGCATCCCGATGTCCGAGCCGGAAGAGCAGCAGCAGCCCGACATTCACACGACCGCGGGCAAGCTCGCGGATCTGCAGCGACGCATCGAGGAAGCGACGCACGCCGGCTCCGCTCGTGCCGTGGAGAAGCAGCACGCGAAGGGCAAGTTGACGGCCCGTGAGCGGATCGGGCTCCTGCTCGACGAGGGTTCCTTCGTCGAGCTGGACGAGTTCGCCCGGCACCGTTCCACCAACTTCGGGCTGGAGAAGAACCGCCCCTACGGCGATGGTGTCGTCACCGGGTACGGCACCGTCGACGGCCGTCCGGTGGCGGTGTTCTCGCAGGACTTCACCGTCTTCGGCGGGGCCCTGGGCGAGGTCTACGGGCAGAAGATCGTCAAGGTGATGGACTTCGCCCTGAAGACGGGCTGCCCGGTCATCGGGATCAACGACTCCGGCGGGGCCCGCATCCAGGAGGGCGTGGCCTCGCTGGGCGCCTACGGTGAGATCTTCCGCCGCAACACCCACGCCTCCGGCGTCATCCCGCAGATCAGCCTGGTCGTCGGGCCCTGCGCGGGCGGCGCGGTCTACTCCCCGGCCATCACCGACTTCACGGTCATGGTCGACCAGACCTCGCACATGTTCATCACCGGCCCCGACGTCATCAAGACCGTCACCGGCGAGGACGTCGGCATGGAGGAGCTGGGCGGTGCCCGCACCCACAACGCGACCTCCGGGGTCGCCCACCACATGGCGGGCGACGAGAAGGACGCCATCGAGTACATCAAGCAGCTGCTGTCCTACCTGCCGTCCAACAACCTCTCCGAGCCTCCGGTCTTCCCCGAGGAAGCCGACCTGGAGGTCGGCGACGAGGACCGCGAGCTGGACGTGATCGTCCCCGACAGCGCCAACCAGCCCTACGACATGCACGCGGTCATCGAGCACGTCCTGGACGACGCCGAGTTCTTCGAGACGCAGCCGCTGTACGCGCCGAACATCGTCACCGGCTTCGGCCGCGTCGAGGGCCACCCGGTCGGCATCATCGCCAACCAGCCCACGCAGCTCGCCGGGTGTCTGGACATCAAGGCCAGCGAGAAGGCCGCCCGCTTCGTGCGCACCTGCGACGCCTTCAACGTCCCCGTCATCACCTTCGTCGACGTGCCGGGCTTCCTGCCCGGTGTCGGCCAGGAGCACGACGGCATCATCCGCCGCGGCGCCAAGCTGATCTTCGCCTACGCCGAGGCGACCGTCCCGCTGATCACGATCATCACGCGCAAGGCCTTCGGCGGCGCCTACGACGTGATGGGCTCCAAGCACCTGGGCGCCGACCTCAACCTCGCCTGGCCAACCGCCCAGATCGCCGTCATGGGCGCCCAGGGCGCGGTCAACATCCTGCACCGCCGCACCATCGCCGAGGCCGAGACGGGCGGGGAGGACCTGGAGGCGGTCCGCGCCCGGCTGATCCAGGAGTACGAGGACGCCCTCCTCAACCCCTACGTCGCGGCCGAACGCGGCTACATCGACGCCGTGATCATGCCCTCCGAGACCCGCCGCCACGTCGTACGCGGCCTGCGTCAACTGCGTACCAAGCGCGAATCCCTGCCCCCGAAGAAGCACGGCAACATCCCCCTCTAGTCCTGCGATCCAGGAGGCCCACATGACGATCAAGGTCGTACGGGGCAACCCGACCCCGGAGGAGCTGGCCGCCGCCCTCGCGGTGGTCAGGGCCCGCGCCGCGGCGGCGGCAGCCGCCCCGCCCGGCGCGCCGACGTCCCGCGATTCCTGGTCCGACCCGTCCCGCATCGCGTCCCACCGCCTGCCCCAGCCGGGGCCGGCCGCGTGGGGCCGCACCTACTGGCCGGGCTGACCCACGAGGGTGGGGCCGGCAAGTTGAGTACGCGTACTCAGGCGCCGGCCCACCCCCCGTCCGACCATGGAAGGCATGCTGTGGTCCGACCCCGAGAACGAGCCGCCCGAGGAACTGCGTGACATGCAGGTCATGCTGCGGCGGCTGAGTGTTCTCCTGGCCCTGGCCATGGTGCTGGCGATGATCGTGATCGGCGTGAGGTGAGACGCGCCGGGTGACGCCGATACGCTGAACGCATGACAGATCAGCCGCGCCGCCGACTCGTCCTGGCCTCCCAGTCCCCCGCCCGGCTCGGACTGCTCCGCCAAGCCGGTCTCGCCCCCGAGGTGATCGTGAGCGGCGTCGACGAGGACGCCGTCACCGCCCCCACCCCCGCCGAGCTGGCGCTCGCCCTGGCCGAGGCGAAGGCGTCCGTCGTGGCGGCCCGGCCGGAGGTCAAGGGCGCGCTCGTGATCGGCTGCGACTCGGTGCTCGACCTGGACGGCCAGGCCCTCGGCAAGCCCGCGGACGCCGAAGAGGCCACCGCCCGCTGGAAGTCGATGCGTGGCCGCGCCGGCACCCTCCAGACCGGCCACTGCGTCTACGACACGCTCACCGGCCGCTACGTCTCCGCCACCGCGTCCACGGTCGTCCACTTCGGCGACCCCACCGACGAGGAGATCGCCGCCTACGTCGCGTCGGGCGAACCCCTCTACGTCGCCGGGGCGTTCACCCTGGACGGCCGCTCGGCCCCGTTCATCGACGGCATCGACGGCGACCACGGCAACGTCATCGGCATCAGCCTGCCCCTGCTGAGGCGACTGCTGGCCGAACTGGGCGTTGTCATCACGGAGTTGTGGGCGCCGGCGGAGAGGTGACCGGGGACCCGTCGCCGCTCCTCCCGCCTCCGGGCACGGCGTCGGCGGGCTGGGCCGGACGGTCGTACGTCATCAGCAGCAGCACGATCAGGGCGAGGACCAGCACCATGAACAGGAACGCGGTCCAGCCGACGAGACCCCAGGTGAGCGCGCCCAGAACCGCGTGCACGACCGCCGCGCTGATCAGCAGTACGCGTCCGAAGCCGGCCGGGGGCCGGTCCCGCAGCGCCACGAGCAGGGCGACCAGGCCGCACAGCGCGAAGTAGAGGCCGAAGGCGATCCCGCCGGCCTTCGACGACACCGACATCATGTGCGGGTCCAGCCCGGCCAGAGACATGTCCTGCCGGTCGACGACGACGCCCAGGAACCAGTTGAGCGCGGCGACTCCGAACGCCTCGGCGAACAGCACCACCGCAACGACCCACGCCACCGGCCTGCGTATCACCGGACCCACCCTCTTCCCCTTCGAGACACCGCGAACGCTACTAACCGGTAAACCCCGGGACAAGGGTTCGGCCGCGGGCAAAGAATCATTGGGCCATTCGTAGGGACTCCACAAAGAAACCGAGTGGCCCGCAGCACGTGATGACAGAGACCTTGGCCACAGGAGCGGGCTAGGGTTTCCCGGAGGAGTACTGCGTACCGCGGTGCGACAAGGGATTTCGCGGGTCGAGCGAGCCTCGCATCACGCTCCGTGTGGGCAAGCTCACCACTGGGGACGGGTCGAAGTGTCGTGTCGGCAGTCCCTAAACTCGGCTTGTTTCAAGGAGGGAGCCTCAATCGTGCGCAAGGTGCTCATCGCCAACCGTGGCGAAATCGCTGTCCGCGTGGCCCGGGCCTGCCGGGATGCCGGTATCGCGAGCGTGGCCGTCTACGCCGACCCGGATCGGGACGCTCTGCATGTCCGCGCCGCGGATGAGGCGTTCGCCCTGGGCGGTGACACGCCGGGCACCAGCTACCTCGACATCGAGAAGGTGCTCAACGCCGCCCGCGAGTCGGGCGCGGACGCGATCCACCCCGGCTACGGCTTCCTCTCCGAGAACGCCGAGTTCGCGCAGGCGGTCCTGGACGCGGGCCTGATCTGGATCGGCCCGCCGCCGCAGGCCATCCGCGACCTGGGTGACAAGGTCGCCGCCCGGCACATCGCGCAGCGCGCCGGTGCCCCGCTGGTGGCCGGCACGCCCGACCCGGTCTCCGGTGCCGACGAGGTCGTCGCGTTCGCCGAGGAGCACGGCCTGCCGATCGCGATCAAGGCCGCCTTCGGTGGCGGCGGCCGTGGCCTGAAGGTCGCCCGCACCCTGGAAGAGGTGCCGGAGCTGTACGACTCGGCGGTCCGTGAGGCCGTCGCCGCGTTCGGCCGGGGCGAGTGCTTCGTCGAGCGGTACCTGGACAAGCCGCGCCATGTGGAGACCCAGTGCCTGGCCGACACCCACGGCAACGTGGTCGTCGTCTCCACCCGTGACTGCTCGCTGCAGCGCCGCCACCAGAAGCTGGTGGAGGAGGCCCCGGCGCCCTTCCTGTCCGAGGCGCAGGTGCAGGAGCTGTACTCGGCCTCCAAGGCGATCCTGAAGGAGGCCGGCTACGTCGGCGCCGGCACGGTCGAGTTCCTCGTCGGCATGGACGGCACGATCTCCTTCCTGGAGGTCAACACCCGTCTCCAGGTCGAGCACCCGGTCACCGAGGAGGTCGCCGGCATCGACCTCGTGCGCGAGATGTTCCGCATCGCCGACGGCGAGGAGCTCGGCTACGGCGACCCGGAGCTGCGCGGCCACTCCTTCGAGTTCCGCATCAACGGCGAGGACCCGGGCCGCAACTTCCTGCCCGCCCCGGGCACGGTCACGACGTTCGCCGCGCCGTCCGGCCCGGGTGTGCGTCTGGACGCGGGCGTGGAGTCCGGCTCGGTCATCGGCCCGGCGTGGGACTCCCTGCTGGCCAAGCTGATCGTCACCGGCCGCACCCGCAAGGAGGCCCTGCAGCGGGCCGCCCGCGCGCTGGCGGAGTTCCAGGTCGAGGGCATGGCGACGGCGATCCCGTTCCACCGCGCGGTGGTGAAGGACCCGGCCTTCGCGCCGGAGCTGACCGGCTCGTCCGACCCGTTCACCGTCCACACCCGCTGGATCGAGACGGAGTTCGTCAACGAGATCAAGCCCTTCGCCGCGCCGGCCGATGCGGACGCCGACGAGGAGCCGGGCCGCGAGACGGTCGTCGTCGAGGTCGGCGGCAAGCGCCTTGAGGTCTCCCTGCCGGTGTCGCTGGGCATGTCCCTGGCCCGTACGGGTCTCGCGGCGGGCGCCAAGCCGAAGCGCCGCGCGGCGAAGAAGTCGGGCCCGATGGCCTCCGGCGACACCCTCGCCTCCCCCATGCAGGGCACCATCGTCAAGGTCGCCGTCGAGGAGGGCCAGGAGGTCAAGGAGGGCGACCTGGTCGTCGTCCTTGAGGCCATGAAGATGGAGCAGCCGCTGAACGCCCACCGGTCGGGCACGATCAAGGGCCTGTCGGCCGAGATCGGCGCGTCGGTGACGTCGGGCGCGGCGATCTGCGAGATCAAGGACTGAACCGCACGACGAACGAACTCCTACGGCGCGGCCCCGAGTCGGGACCGCGCCGGGCGAGGTGAGCGAGTGCCCCCGGCGTGGGGCCCGGGGGGGGGCCCCCCCGGGGGGGCGCCCCCCGGGGCGGGGGGGCGGGGGGGCGCCCGGGGGGGGGGGGGGCCCCGGGCGGG
>NZ_JBIBEP010000003.1:0-510878 GCF_042955185.1 Streptomyces sp. NPDC012474 | reverse complement strand
CCACCCCCCCCCCCCCCCCCCCCCCCCCCCCCCCCCCCCCCCCCCCCCCCCGCGCCCCGGCCGGGGGGGGCGGCCCCCCCCCGCCCCCGGGCGCCCCCGGCCCCCCCCCCCCCCCGGGGGGTCCGCCCCACTGAGCTGCGGGCATGCGTGCCGCCAGGGGCGATGGGGCCCCCTGCTCGATGGGAGCCGACAGCTTGGGGAGGGTGGGCGCTGGGGTCCCCCCTGCTCGGAGAGCTTGGGGGAGGCACCCCGATCCGCCGGGTTGCGGAACGCCCCGGCCTCAGCGGCAACGCCGGGCACCTGGCAGGTGACAGCTACCGGCGGCCGGGGCCGGCGGCGCGAACCCGGCCGGCGCCGACGCCGGGGCGGGCGGCGGCGAGGCCGCCGCTGCCCTGCGCCGCACCCCGGCCCGCTACCGCCGCCGCAGGTCCGCCACCCGCGCCCGCTCCGCCCCAGGGCCCTGATCACCCAGCATCGAGGCGGACCGCAACTGCCCCCCGGCCCCCGGCGCCTGTCGCCTGGGCCCGGGCACCGGCACATCCCGGCGCTGCTGACGCGCCGGGACGGCATCACCCCCGGGGCCTGCCGACCCCGCGGAACCCCCCTGCCCCCCGGCCACGGCGATCTGCACGCCCTGGTCGGCAAGCGCCTGGAGTTCCGTGGCCGCACGGTCGTCGTGGGCGGGCGGCTCGTCCGTGACGAGGCGCGTGATGAGATCCGTGGGCACGGTCTGGAACATGGTGTCGGTACCGAGCTTCGTGTGGTCCGCGAGCACCACCACCTCCGCCGCGGCCTGCACCAGCGCCCGGTCGACGGACGCCGACAGCATGTTGGACGTGGACAGCCCCCGCTCGGCGGTCAGCCCGCTCCCGGACAGGAACGCCCGCGACACCCGCAGCCCGTGCAGGGACTGCTCGGCACCACTGCCGACGAGGGCGTAGTTCGAACCGCGGAGCGTACCGCCGGTCATCACCACCTCGACCCGGTTGGCATGGGCCAACGCCTGGGCGACGAGGAGAGAGTTGGTGACGACGGTGAGCCCGGGCACCCGGGCGAGCCGGCGCGCCAGCTCCTGGGTCGTCGTACCCGCCCCGACCACGATCGCCTCCCCCTCTTCCACGAGGTTCGCGGCGAGGTCGGCGATGGCGGTCTTCTCGGCGGTCGCGAGATGAGACTTCTGCGGAAAGCCGGACTCCCGCGTGAAACCGCCCGGCAGTACCGCACCGCCGTGCCGGCGGTCGAGGAGTCCTTCTGCCTCCAGCGCGCGCACGTCCCGCCGTACGGTCACTTCGGAGGTCTGGACGACGCGGGCGAGCTCACGGAGCGACACGGCCCCGTTCGCTCGCACCATTTCGAGGATCAATTGGCGACGTTCTGCAGCGAACACGAAACTGACAGTAACGCCAGCGACCGTCTGCTTTCAGCAGTTTGCGCTGAATAGCAGAAGATGTTCGCACCGAGCAGCGGGAAGTGGTATAAGGCCTAGTCCTGCCGCCTATGCCGTACGCATGGTCGAACACTCCCCGTGACCAGCGAGGAGCCGGTTTCGGCCTCAGCCGGCGCCGTCCTCCTTGCGGGTGTGCAACTGCCGTGCCACCTCGGCGATCGAGCCTGACAGGGAGGGGTAGACGGTGAAGGCCTTCGCGATCTGCTCGACGGTCAGATTGTTGTCGACCGCGATCGAGATCGGGTGGATCAGTTCCGAGGCGCGCGGCGCCACGACGACTCCGCCCACCACGATGCCCGTGCCCGGACGGCAGAAGATCTTGACGAAGCCGTCCCGGATGCCCTGCATCTTCGCGCGCGGGTTGCGCAGCAGCGGCAGCTTCACGACCCGGGCGTCGATCTTCCCGCCGTCGACGTCGGCCTGCGTGTAGCCGACGGTGGCGATCTCGGGGTCGGTGAAGACGTTCGAGGAGACCGTCTTCAGGTTCAGCGGGGTCACGGCGTCGCCCAGGAAGTGGTACATCGCGATGCGGCCCTGCATGGCGGCCACGGACGCGAGGGCGAACACTCCGGTCACGTCACCGGCCGCGTACACGCCCGGAGCGGTCGTACGCGACACCTTGTCGGTCCAGATGTGACCCGACTCGCGCAGCCTGACCCCGGCGTCCTCCAGCCCCATGCCGGCGCTGTTGGGCACGGCACCGACGGCCATCAGGCAGTGCGATCCGGTGATGACGCGCCCGTCGGAGAGGGTCACCTCGACCCGGTCCCCCACCCGTTTGGCGGACTGCGCCCGGGAACGCCCCATGACGTTCATGCCGCGCCGCCGGAAGACGTCCTCCAGCACGACCGCCGCGTCCGGGTCCTCACCCGGCAGCACCCGGTCCCGCGACGACACGAGCGTCACCCTCGAACCCAGTGCCTGGTAGGCGCCGGCGAACTCGGCACCGGTCACACCCGACCCGACCACGATGAGCTCCTCGGGCAGCTCGTCGAGGTCGTACACCTGGGTCCAGTTCAGGATCCGCTCACCGTCCGGCTGGGCGTCGGGCAGCTCGCGGGGTTGCCCGCCGGTCGCGATGAGCACGGCGTCGGCCGTGAGCGTCTCCTCACTCCCGTCGGCGGTGCGCACCACGACCTTGCGCGACCCGTCGAGCGCCTGCATGCCCTCCAGCCGCCCGCGCCCGCGCATGACACGCGCCCCGGCGCGCGTCACGGAGGCGGTGATGTCGTGCGACTGGGCGAGCGCGAGCCGCTTCACCCGCCGGTTGACCTTGCCCAGGTCGACGCCCACCACCCGGGCGGCCTGCTCGATGTGCGGGGTGTCGTCGGCGACGATGATCCCCAGCTCCTCGTACGAGGAGTCGAAGGTGGTCATCACCTCGGCCGTGGCGATCAGGGTCTTCGACGGCACGCAGTCGGTGAGCACCGACGCCCCGCCCAGACCGTCGCAGTCGACGACGGTCACCTCCGCGCCGAGTTGGGCGGCCACCAGGGCCGCTTCGTATCCGCCGGGTCCGCCACCGATGATCACGATCCGAGTCACATGCCCCATTGTCCCGCACCGCTCGGCGGGCCACCGCCCCGGGGCCCCGCCGATGCGCCTGTTGTTGCGACAGTGACGCCGGGCGGCCTGCCGTACCCTTCCCCCATGTCGCTCTACGCCGCGTACGCCGGCAACCTCGACGCGCGGCTGATGTCCCGCCGCGCCCCGCACTCGCCGCTGCGCGCCACCGGGTGGCTGAACGGCTGGCGGCTGACCTTCGGCGGCGAGCACATGGGCTGGGAGGGCGCGCTGCCGACGATCGTGGAGGACCCGTTCTCCCAGGTCTTCGTGTCCCTGTACGACATCGCCCCGATGGACGAGGAGTCGCTCGACCGCTGGGAGGGCGTGGGCCTCGACATCTACCGTCGTACGCGTGTCCGGGTCCACACCCTGGACGGTGAGGACTCCGCCTGGGCCTTCACCCTGAACGCGTACGAGGGGGGCCTGCCCTCCGCCCGCTACCTGGGGGAGATCGCCGACGCGGCCGAGTCGGCCGGCGCTCCCCACGACTACGTCATGGAGCTCCGCAAGCGTCCCTGCTGACGGCGGCCCTTCTCGTCGGAAACGACAAGACAACGATCGCCACCCCGTGAGCTCTGCCATCTACGCGCGTAGGCATTCACCGGCTACCCTCGTCGGCGTGAACGCATCTCTTCTTCCGGACGACATCCAGGGCGACCCCCACGCGGCCGCCGACGCCGCCGCGGCCCGCCTGCGCGAACTCACGGGCGCCGAGACCCACGACGTCGCCCTCGTGATGGGCTCCGGCTGGGCCCCGGCCGTGGACGCCCTGGGCGCCCCCGAGGCCGAGTTCCAGGTCACCGAGCTCCCCGGTTTCCCGCCGCCGGCGGTGGAGGGCCACGGAGGCAAGATCCGCTCGTACCGGATCGGCGACAAACGCGCCCTGGTCTTCCTGGGCCGTACGCACTACTACGAGGGCCGAGGGGTGGCGGCGGTCGCCCACGGCGTCCGCACGGCGGTCTCGGCCGGCTGCAAGACGGTCGTCCTCACCAACGGCTGCGGCGGCCTGCGCGAGGGCATGCGCCCCGGCCAGCCGGTCCTCATCAGCGACCACATCAACCTCACCGCTACCTCCCCCATCATCGGCGCGAACTTCGTCGACCTCACCGACCTGTACTCGCCGCGTCTGCGCGCCCTGTGCAAGGAGGTCGACGCCACGCTGGAGGAGGGCGTCTACGCCCAGTTCCCCGGCCCGCACTACGAGACGCCGGCCGAGATCCGCATGGCCCGTGTCATCGGCGCGGACCTGGTGGGCATGTCGACGGTCCTGGAGGCGATCGCCGCACGTGAGGCGGGTGCCGAGGTCCTGGGCATCTCCCTCGTCACCAACCTCGCCGCGGGCATGACGGGTGAGCCCCTGAACCACGAGGAGGTCCTCCAGGCGGGCCGCGACTCCGCGACGCGCATGGGTTCGCTCCTGACGCAGGTCCTGGGCCGCCTGTAGGAAGGCTTCGCGGCTGTGGCCACTGCGCCTGCCGTCCGGCGGCTGCGGGTCCGCAGTGGCTGGTCGCCCGGTTGCCCGCGCCCCTGGGAGGGTTGCGGTCGCCTGCGCGAGAAGGCAGCCGCAGCCGCCCACCAGGGGGCATGCCGCCGGCCGCCCGCAGCGGCAAGGGGACGTGTCGGGGGTGTCCGCAGTGGCAAGGGGACGTGTCGGGGGTGTCCGCAGTGGCAAGGGGACGCACCCGCACCCGCGTACGGCGAGAAGGGGACGTGCCGGGGGGTGTCCGCCCGCAGCGGTTGGCGCGTCAACGGGGGGTCAGTCGGTACACAATCCCATCGCGCACAACCCCATCGCGCCGTTCCGAGGACGGACACCCCCCGGCGCGGCCCCGCCCCACCCCCGGCGTCAGGCGAAGACGCGCACCCCACCACCCTGCGCAGACCACCGCGGGCGCACACCCAAACCACACGACACCGGAGAGGCTGACACCACACCGTGCACGAAGAACTCATCGCGCAGGCCCAGGCGTGGCTCACCGAGGACCCCGACCCGGAGACCCGCACCGAGCTCGCCCGCCTCATCGACGCCGAGGACCACACCGAACTCGCCGCCCGATTCAGCGGCACCCTCCAGTTCGGCACCGCCGGACTCCGCGGTGAACTCGGCGCCGGTCCCATGCGCATGAACCGCTCGGTCGTCATCCGGGCCGCCGCCGGCCTCGCCGCGTACCTCAGGAAGCAGGGCCACGGCGATGGCCTCGTCGTCATCGGCTACGACGCCCGCCACAAGTCCCACGACTTCGCCCAGGACACCGCCGCCGTCATGACCGGCGCCGGCCTGCGCGCGGCCGTCCTCCCCCGCCCCCTCCCGACCCCCGTGCTGGCCTTCGCGATAAGGCACCTCGGCGCGGTCGCGGGTGTGGAGGTCACCGCCAGCCACAACCCGCCCCGCGACAACGGCTACAAGGTCTACCTCGGCGACGGCTCCCAGATCGTCCCCCCGGCGGACATCGACATCGCGGCGGAGATCGCCGCCGTCCCGTCCCTCACCACCGTCCGGCGCCCCACCGAAGGCTGGGAGACCCTCGACGACAGCGTCCTCGACGCCTACCTCGCCCGCACGGACGCCGTCCTGTCCGAGGGCTCCCCCCGTACGGCCCGCACGGTGTACACGGCGATGCACGGCGTCGGCAAGGACGTCCTCCTGGCCGCGTTCGCCCGCGCGGGCTTCCCGGAACCCGTCCTCGTGGCGGAGCAGGCCGAGCCCGACCCGGAGTTCCCGACCGTCGCGTTCCCCAATCCGGAGGAACCCGGCGCGATGGACCTGGCCTTCGCGACAGCACGCGCCTGCGAGACCGCCCCGGACCTGATCATCGCCAACGACCCGGACGCGGACCGCTGCGCCGTCGCCGTACCGGACGGCACCGACTGGCGCATGCTCCGCGGTGACGAGGTCGGCGCCCTGCTCGCCGCCCACCTGGTCCGCCGCGGAGCGACCGGCACCTTCGCGGAGTCGATCGTCTCCTCGTCCCTCCTCGGCCGTATCGCCGAGAAGGCGGGCCTTCCCCACGTGGAGACCCTCACCGGCTTCAAGTGGATCGCCCGCGCCGAGGGCCTGCGCTACGGCTACGAGGAGGCCCTCGGCTACTGCGTGGACCCGGACGGCGTACGCGACAAGGACGGCATCACGGCCGCGCTGCTGATCACGGAACTGGCCTCACAGCTCAAGGAGGAGGGGCGTACGCTCCTCGACCTGCTGGACGACCTGGCGGTGGAGCACGGCCTGCACGCGACGGACCAGCTCTCGGTCCGCGTGGAGGACCTCTCCCTCATCGCCGCCGCTATGGGCCGCCTGCGCGAACAGCCCCCGACGGAGCTGGCCGGTCTGCCGATCACCCGTACCGACGATCTCACCAAGGGCACGGCCGACCTGCCGCCCACGGACGGTCTGCGCTACACCCTCGACGGCGCCCGGGTGATCGTCCGCCCGAGCGGCACGGAGCCCAAGCTGAAGTGCTACCTGGAGGTCGTGATCCCGGTCGGGTCCCACCAGGATCTCCCGGCGGCCCGCGCGAGGGCGACCGACGTCCTGGAGTCGATCAAGCGCGACCTGTCGGCGGCGGCGGGCATCTGAGGCCGATGCCCGGCACCACCGCCCCGAGCCGGTGACTCAGGAACCCTTCCGGGCGGCCTCCCGCCGCTGCCGCTTGCCGAGAGGCGCCTGGGAGAGGTCCTCGGCGCTGGACCTCAGGTTCTTGTAGCCGTAGCCGCGCTGCTCCAGCCAGGTCCGCGCCGACTCCTCGGCCCGCTCGGTCGCCTCGAGGATGTCCTCCTCGGCCTCCCCGGAGTCCAGGAAGCGGAAGGTGAAGGCGGGCCGCACGGCCACGTCGTACGTGAGGCTCCCCTCGGGCGTGAAGGCCGCGCGCAGCACGTCGTGCTCCGCGGCCCGCTCCAGCAGCGCGGCCCGCTGGTCGGCGCTCAGCCCGTCGAAGACGCCTCGGACGGTGACACGGAAGGTACGGGTGCTCATGCCCCGAACCTAGGCCCGGGGAGCGCACCGGCTCCACCGCTTTCCGTCACCGGACGGATAGCCGAAACCCTGGCCGACCCGCCGCCGGCAGAACCGGCCGGGCGGCCGGCCCAGCGCCCCGGACCACTCGGGCGTCACCCCAGCCCACCAGAACCACTCGGGCCATCACCCCACCGCCACCAGAACCGGCCCGACCGTCACCCCAGCACCCCAGACCCACCCGACCCATCACCCCACCGCCACCAGAACGGCCCGACCGTCACCCCAGCACGAACAGAACCGGCCGGACCGTCACCCCACCGCCACCAGAACCGGCCCGACCGTCACCCCAGCACGAACAGAACCGGCCGGACCGTCACCCCAGCGCAACCATGATCAGCACCAGCACCGCCCCCGCGGCCGCCGGCGCCAGCACCTCGTAGGCCCACCGCACGGTCACCTCGCCGCGCGCCGACTCCGCCTGGCGGCGCGCCTCGTGCAGCCCGCGCAGGTCGTCCATGATCTGGTCGGTCTCCGCCCGCACGGGCCCGTCCGACAGCGGCTCCCGGCTGAAGCCCAGCCTCAGCCCCTCGGTCGTGCCGAGCGCGCCGCCGCGGCTTGCTTCCCGCCCCGTCCGCCGCCGCGCCTGCGCCGTCGCCCGCATCTCACGCCGCGCGGCCTTCTTGCGCGCGCGCAGCGAGACCGGCACGGCCCACAGCTGGTACTTCGCACCGGATTCGGTGAGGACCTCGTTGGAGTAGGCGGAGCGCAGCGAGGCGACCTGCCCCCAGGGCACGACGACGATGCGGAAGGGGTTGCGGATCCGCAGCCGGTCGTCGCCGGCGTGCACGGCCGGGCGCAGGGTGAAGGCGACGACCAGCGGCACGACGAGCAGCAGCAGGGCGAGCGCGAGCCACGGCGTGCGCCCCTCCCCGGAGATCACCGCGTCGACGCCGAGCCATCCGGCGATGGCGAGCAGCAGCACGCCACCGGCGATGGCCGGGGCCGACCGGTACACCCGGTCCTTGGACTGGGGCTCCGCGGGCTGCGGCGTCGGCGGCTGGGATTCGGGGCTCGTCATGTCTCGATTCTGCCGGACCCGTCCGCACGTCCCTCATCCACGTCCCCCACGCCTGGGGACGACCGGCGGATCCTCCCGGGAGAAACCTGGGGGCTGTACAGCCGCTACGCGCGTAGATATGCTCGTCTGGTGACCATGCCCAGTTCTGCACTCACCGCAGCTCATCCCCTCAAGGACGTCGCCGCGTCCGACAGCGCGCTGCGCCGCTTCCTCCACGGGCTCCCCGGCGTCGACGCGGTCGGGCTCGAAGGCCGTGCGGCCTCGCTCGGCACCCGTTCGATCAAGACGACCGCCAAGGCGTACGCCATCGACCTCGCCATCTCGATGGTCGACCTGACGACGCTGGAAGGCGCGGACACCCCGGGCAAGGTCCGGGCGCTCGGCGCCAAGGCGGTCAAGCCCGACCCGACGGACCGTACGACGCCGTCCACGGCGGCCGTCTGCGTCTACCCCGACATGGTGGCCGTGGCCAAGGAGGCCGTCGCGGGCTCCGACGTGAAGGTCGCCTCGGTCGCCACGGCGTTCCCGGCCGGCCGCGCCGCGCTGGACGTCAAGCTGGCCGACGTCCGCGACGCCGTCGCCGCGGGCGCCGACGAGATCGACATGGTCATCGACCGCGGGGCGTTCCTCTCGGGTCGATACGTGAAGGTGTACGACGAGATCACCGCCGTGAAGGAGGCCTGCGGCACCTCCGCGCGCCTGAAGGTCATCTTCGAGACGGGCGAGCTCTCGACGTACGACAACATCCGCCGCGCGAGTTGGCTCGGGATGCTGGCGGGCGCGGACTTCATCAAGACCTCCACCGGCAAGGTCGCCGTCAACGCGACCCCGGCGAACACCCTGCTCATGCTGGAGGCGGTGCGTGACTTCAAGGCGCAGACCGGCATCCAGGTCGGTGTGAAGCCGGCCGGCGGCATCCGCACCTCCAAGGACGCCATCAAGTTCCTGGTGCTGGTCAACGAGACGGCGGGCGAGGACTGGCTGGACAACCACTGGTTCCGCTTCGGCGCCTCCTCGCTGCTGAACGACCTGCTGATGCAGCGCCAGAAGCTGGCCACCGGCCGCTACTCCGGTCCCGACTACGTGACGGTGGACTGATCACCATGGCATCGGTATTCGAATACGCCCCGGCCCCCGAGTCGCGCGCGATCGCCGACATCGCGCCCTCGTACGGCCTGTTCATCGACGGCGAGTTCGTCGAAGCGGCGGACGGCAAGGTCTTCAAGACCGTCTCCCCGTCCACCGAGGAGGTCCTCTCCGAGATCGCCCGGGCCGGTTCCGAGGACGTCGACCGTGCGGTGCAGGCCGCGCGCCGGGCGTTCGAGAAGTGGTCGGCGCTCCCGGGCGCGGAGCGCGCGAAGTACCTCTTCCGGATCGCCCGGATCGTCCAGGAGCGCTCCCGCGAGCTCGCCGTCCTCGAAACCCTGGACAACGGCAAGCCGATCAAGGAGACGCGCGACGCCGACCTGCCCCTGGTCGCCGCGCACTTCTTCTACTACGCGGGCTGGGCCGACAAGCTCGACCACGCGGGCTACGGAGCGAACCCGGGGCCTCTCGGCGTGGCGGGCCAGGTCATCCCCTGGAACTTCCCGCTCCTGATGCTGGCCTGGAAGATCGCCCCGGCGCTCGCGACGGGCAACACGGTCGTCCTGAAGCCGGCCGAGACGACCCCTCTCTCGGCACTGTTCTTCGCGGACATCTGCCGCCAGGCGGGCCTGCCCAAGGGCGTCGTCAACATCCTGCCGGGCTACGGCGACGCGGGCGCCGCGCTGGTGTCCCACCCCGACGTGAACAAGGTCGCCTTCACCGGCTCCACCGCCGTCGGCAAGGAGATCGCCCGCACGGTCGCCGGGACCCGCAAGAAGGTCACGCTGGAGCTGGGCGGCAAGGGCGCCAACATCGTCTTCGACGACGCCCCGATCGACCAGGCCGTCGAGGGCATCGTCAACGGCATCTTCTTCAACCAGGGCCAGGTCTGCTGCGCGGGCAGCCGCCTCCTGGTCCAGGAATCGATCCAGGAGGAGCTCCTGGAGTCCCTGAAGCGCCGCCTGTCCACGCTGCGCCTCGGCGACCCGATGGACAAGAACACGGACATCGGCGCGATCAACTCCGAGGAGCAGCTCACGCGCATCACCTCGCTCGTCGAGCAGGGCGAGGCAGAAGGCGCCGAGCGCTGGTCGCCGGCCTGTGAACTGCCGGAGAGCGGCTACTGGTTCGCCCCGACGCTCTTCACGAACGTCACCCAGGCGCACCGGATCGCCCGCGACGAGGTCTTCGGCCCGGTGCTGTCGGTCCTGACCTTCCGCACGCCGGACGAGGCGGTCGCCAAGGCCAACAACACGCCGTACGGCCTGTCCGCCGGCATCTGGACGGAGAAGGGCTCCCGCATCCTGGCGGTCGCGAACAGACTCCGCGCGGGTGTCGTCTGGTCCAACACGTTCAACAAGTTCGACCCGACGTCGCCGTTCGGCGGCTACAAGGAGTCGGGCTTCGGCCGCGAGGGCGGTCGCCACGGCCTGGAGGCGTACCTCGATGTCTGACACGCGACTCAGTGTCCTCAAGACCTACAAGCTGTACGTGGGCGGCAAGTTCCCGCGTTCCGAGAGCGGCCGGGTGTACGAGGTGACGGACTCGAAGGGCAAGTGGCTGGCGAACGCGCCGCTGTCGTCCCGCAAGGACGCCCGGGACGCCGTCGTCGCGGCGCGCAAGGCGTTCGGCGGCTGGTCCGGGGCGACGGCGTACAACCGCGGTCAGGTGCTCTACCGCGTCGCCGAGATGCTGGAGGGTCGCCGCGACCAGTTCACCCGTGAGGTGGCCGACGCGGAGGGCCTGTCGAAGTCCAAGGCGGCGGCGGTCGTGGACGCGACGATCGACCGCTGGGTCTGGTACGCGGGCTGGACCGACAAGATCGCCCAGGTGGTCGGCGGCGGCAACCCGGTGGCGGGCCCGTTCTTCAACCTGTCCTCCCCCGAGCCGACGGGCGTGGTCGCCGTCCTGGCGCCGCAGGAGTCGTCGTTCCTGGGCCTGGTGTCGGTGCTCGCCCCGGTGATCGCGACGGGCAACACGGCGATCGTGGTGGCGAGCGAGAAGTCCCCGCTGCCCGCCCTGTCCCTGGCCGAGGTCCTGGCCACCTCGGACGTCCCCGGTGGCGTGGTGAACGTCCTGTCGGGCCGCACGGCGGAGATCTCGACCCCGCTCGCGGCCCACCAGGACGTCAACGCGATCGACCTCGCGGGCGCCGACGAGTCCCTCGCGAAGGAACTGGAGATCGCGGCGGCCGACAACCTCAAGCGCGTCCTCCGTCCACAGCCTGTGGATTACGCCGAGACCCCCGGCACCGACCGCATGACGGCGTTCCTGGAGACCAAAACGGTCTGGCACCCCACGGGGTCACTGGGCGCGTCGGGTTCCTCGTACTAGGCGCCCCTCACAGCCGAAGCCCCGGCCCTCCTCCGTCCAGGAGGCCCGGGGCTTCTCCGCGTCCCGCCCCCTCAGATCCCGAGCCGCTGCCCGATGCCGTCGAGCACGCAGTCGAGGCCGAACTCGAACTCCCAGGCCCGGTCGTCCTTGCGGGTCGCGCCGAGGGCGTACTGCTCGAAGGCCGGGTAGCGGCCCGTGCCCACCAGGTAGCGCATCTGCGGGGCGAGCGCCTCGCGGGTCTCGTCGCCGCTGGTCCAGCCGTGGCGCTCCTGGTAGTCACGCACACCGATCTCGGACTGGGCCGAACCGTGCACGAAGGAGGTGACGGCCCGGAAGGCGGCCATCACCGAGTCGGCGTCCAGGCCACAGACGGCGAGCGCGGCCAGTTGCCGGTCCGCCACGGCCATCCGTGACGGTGTGAGCAGGATGACGGGGGTGGGCATGGCCGCCATCCACGGGTGGGCGAGCATCAGCTCCCGGGTCTGCAGGGCGTAGGAGCGCAGCACCTCCCGCCAGTCCGTCGCGTCCTGCGGGACGGCCAGGTCGCGGGAGACCCGGTCGATCATGAGTGCCCAGAGGTCGTCCTTGCCGTTGACGTGCCGGTAGGCCGCCATGGGAGCGACGCCCAGCTTGGTGGCGAGGCGGCGCATGGTGACGGCGGCGCCGCCCTCCTCGTCGGCGATCTCGACCGCGGCGGCGGCGATCCGCTCCAGGGTCAGCGAGGCGCGCGGGAGGGGGGCGGGCCGCTCCATGCGCTCCCAGAGAGAGGGCCCCGTGGTCCCGCTCTCCTCGCCTTCCTTCTTCGCGACCGCCATGGTCCGCTCCTCCCGGTCGATGTCGTGTACAGCGTATGGCCAGTAGACGACGTACACATCTCTGTGTACGTTGTACGCGCAGATATACGCCGTACACCTCCAAGGGGAGACCCATGCCCGACCGCACCGAACCGCTCCGCGTCGCCGTCCTCGTCGGCTCGACCCGCGAGGGGCGCTTCGCACCCGTGGTGACGAACTGGCTGACCGGCCATCTCGAACAGCGCGACGACCTGGTCGCCGACGTCGTCGACCTCGCGAAGACGCCGCTGCCGACCGTCTTCCCGGCGTTCGGTCAGCAGCCGCCGTCCGGCTCCCTGGAGCAACTGGCCCTCGTCTCACCGCGCCTCGCCACGGCCGACGCCTTCGTCCTCGTCACTCCCGAGTACAACCACAGCTTTCCGGCGTCCCTGAAGAACGCGATCGACTGGCACGGGGGGGAGTGGCACGGCAAGCCGGTCGGCTTCGTCTCGTACGGCGGCCTGTCCGGCGGTCTGCGCGCGGTGGAGCAGTTGCGGGTCGTCATGGCCGAGGTGAACGCCATGACCATCCGCAACACCGTCAGCCTCCACGACGCCTGGAGCCGCTTCGACGAGGACGGCTCCTGCAAGGACCCCGCCGCCGACACCGCCGCGAAGGCCCTGCTCGACCAGCTCGCCTGGTGGGGCCACGCCCTGCGGGACGCCAAGTCCGTCCGCCGCTACGTCGCCTGAGCACCGAACGCGAATCAGGGGGAACCATGGACACGCACCCCGCGGGGACCACCGCGGAAGGGGCCGCCCGCCCGGCCACCCCGCCCGGCCGTCTCGTCATTCTCGGACTGCTGCTCGGGATCGTGCTCGCCACGCTCGACGGCACCGTCGTCGGCACCGCGCTGCCCACCATCGTCGGCGACCTCGGCGGCCTCGACCACCTCTCCTGGGTGCTCACCGCCTACCTGCTGACCACGGCGGTCTCCACTCCCGTCTGGGGCAAACTCGGCGACCTGTACGGCCACAAGGGCACCTACCTCACTTCCATCACGGTGTTCCTGGCCGGCTCGGTGCTGTGCGGACTCGCCCAGGACATGGGGCAGTTGATCGCATTCCGGGCCTTGCAGGGGATCGGCGCGGGCGGCCTGTTCGTGGGGGCCCTCTCACTCATCGGCACCCTGCTCACCCCGGCCGAGGCCGGACGCGCACAGTCCCTGATCGGGGTCCTGCTGCCCGCCGCGATGATCGGCGGCCCCCTGGTCGGCGGCTTCCTCACGGACCACCTGGACTGGCGCTGGGTGTTCTACGTCAACCTCCCCGTCGGCGCCGTCGCGCTGCTCCTCATCGGCCAGGGGGTCCGGCTGCGCACCACCCGGGTGAAGGCGCCGATCGACCTGGCGGGAGCCGGGCTGCTCACCGGCGCGATCCTCGCCCTGACACTGCTGGCGAGCTGGGCCGGGACGACATACGCCTGGACGTCACCGCAGATCATCGGGCTCGCACTGGTCTGCGTCATCGCGCTGGCCGCCTTCGTGCGGGTCGAGCGGCGCGCCCCGGAACCCGTGATCCCGCCCCGGCTGTTCCGGGACCGGAACTTCACGGTCGCTCAGGTCCTCAGCTTCACCACGGGCGCTGCCATGCTGGCGGCGGCGAGCTTTCTGCCTCAGTACCTGCAGTTCGTGCGGGACATGTCGTCCACCCGGAGCGGACTGCTGCTGCTTCCGCTGATGCTGGGCATGATGAGCGCCCAGCTCGTCATCGGCCGGCGGATCGCCGACGGTGGACACTACCGTGCCTATCCGATCGCGGGCGGTGCGCTGGCCTCGGCGGGGGCGCTGTCGCTGCTGGCCCTCGGCACGGCCACGACGGCGCCCGTCACCTCGGGCCTGACACTGGTGCTCGGCGTGGGCATCGGATGCCTGATGCAACCGGCGATGCTCATCACGATGAACAGCGCCGAGCCCCGTGACATGGGCGCGGCCAGCGGCACCCAGACGCTGCTGCGCACCATCGGCGGCTCCCTGGGCGTCGCCGTCCTCGGGTCCGTCTACACCAGCCGGCTCACGGCCACCGTGACGGACCGGCTCGGTGCCGACGGCGGGCGGTTGACCCAGGGCGAGCTGACGCCCGGGCAGTTGCGGGACCTGCCGGAGCCGGCCCGGAACGCGTTCCGGACGGGAGTGGTCGACGGCCTGCACGGTGTCGCGCTCGGCACGGCCGTGCTGTGCGCCGTGGCCTTCGCGGTGGCGTGGCTGGTCCGGGAGGTCCCGCTGCGGGGCCGGTGAGCTACCGCTGCGACAGCAGCCCCGTCACCTGCCCCACCACCGGCATGCTCCCGATCGACTGCGCCTGCGCCACCGGCCCCGTCAGCGCCTGGGACGTCATCGGCTTGAAGTCGGCGAGCTGGGTGCCGAGGCCGTTGTCGAGCGGGTCGACTCCGGTGCCGGCGAGCGGGTTCGGCTTGAGGCCGGCGACCGGGCCGGTGACGTAGCCGACCGTGCCGGTGGCGGCCTGGAGGCCGGACTGGGGATCGATGTTGCCGAGGGAGGTCGGGCGGGTGTTGACCACGCCCAGGATCGAGGACGTGTCCGCCGCGGCCGACGCCGTGCCCGCCCCCAGTGCCACGCCCGCGGTCGCGAGGACGGCCAGGGCACGCTGGGCGGCCGGCTTCTTGGGAGAGTCGTGTCGGGCCATGAGTGCCACCTTCTGATGCACTGGGTAATCGTGTCGGGACCGAGGGTAGTTGAGGTGTGACGCGCGCATCAAAGGCGACCCGCGGGGTCGTACGGCCCCCGGCGGATGCCTCACACTGGTGTCCCGTGAGCTCTCCACTGCACATATCGACGCGAGTCGTGCTGCTCTGCGGCCCTTCCGGCTCCGGCAAGTCCCTTCTCGCGGCCCGCTCCGGCCTCCCGGTGCTGCGGCTCGACGACTTCTACAAGGAGGGCGACGACCCGACCCTGCCCCTGGTGGCGGAGAGCTCCGACATCGACTGGGACCATCCGGACTCGTGGGACGCGGACACGGCCGTCGCCGCGATCACCCGGCTGTGCCGCACGGGTCGTACGGAGGTTCCCGTCTACGACATCTCCCTCAGCGCCCGCACCGGCGGCGAGACGGTCGACATCGGACGGACGCCGCTGTTCATCGCGGAGGGCATCTTCGCCGCGGAGATCGTCACGCGCTGCCGCGAACTCGGTGTTCTCGCCGACGCGCTGTGCCTGAGCCGCGGCCCGGTGAAGACGTTCCGCCGCCGCTTCCTGCGGGATCTGAAGGAGGGTCGCAAGTCGGTGCCGTTCCTGCTGCGCCGCGGCTGGCGCCTGATGCGGGAGGAGCGCACGATCGTCGCCCGCCAGACGGCCCTGGGCGCGTACGCCTGCGACCGCGACGAGGCGATGGGCCGGCTGGCGGCAGCGGCGGCCGGCCGGTGCGCGAGCCTCCGTACGGCGGCCTAGCCCTTCAGGGCCCGGTCGGCGCACAGAGGAAAGCGGGACCGGACGGACCCCCCGGCCCTCCAGTCCCGCTCCTGTGCTCCCCCGTTGTCCTCCCCCGAGTCCCCCGTTGTCCCGCGATGACGCCCCCCCGGCATCCGCGCGGTCCCCCACTCTCCTGCCAGGACGCCCCCCAGCGTCCCCGCAGTTCCCCCGTGGGCCCCCTTTGTGGTGCTCCCCCCGAACCTTCAGGCCACGAGCTCGCCGAAGGCGTCCTCCTCGTCACGGCCGAAGCTGAGGACCTCGTCCTCGCGCAGCCGGCGGAGCGACCGCCAGATGCTGGACTTCACCGTGCCGACACTGATGTCGAGGATGTCCGCGATCTCCGGGTCCGTGCGGCCCTCGTAGTAGCGCAGGACCAGCATGGTGCGCTGGAGTTCGGGCAGCCGGGCCAGCGCCTGCCACAGGACGGCGCGCAGCTCGGTGCCGCGCATCGCGTCCGTGTCACCGGGCGTCTCCGGCAGTTCCTCGGTCGGGTACTCGTTGAGCTTGCGGCGCCGCCAGGCGCTGATGTGCAGGTTCGTCATGGTGCGGCGCAGGTATCCGCCGACCGCGGCCTTGTCGCTGATCCGGTCCCAGGCCCGGTAGGTCGAGAACAGCGCGCTCTGCAGCAGGTCCTCGGCCTCGAAACGGTCACCGGTGAGGTGGTAGGCGGTTGCGTACAGGGAGGCACGGCGCTCCTTGACGTAGGCGGTGAACTCCGCTTCCGTCAGCGAGCGGCGCTCCCCCGAGCCCTCCCCGTACGCGACTCCCCCGTGAGACGCCCCCGTCCCCTTGTTCTCCCCCGTGGGTGCGTCGACCACCGTCATGAACGTGGTGTGCTGACGCCCGGTGCCGCGAGCGCACCCCCGCCCACGCTCCAATCCGCTCGCGCGGGAGGGGCCCCCATCGGCACCGGCCTTCTCGGAACTCCGGTGCACATCGTGCAGACGCGTGACAACTGCGCTGGTGCTGATGCCGTGCAGCGTGTTCATCTCGCGCCCCCCGTCGTGGACTTCCGGTGTGCGGCCCGCCGGTTGGGGCGGGCTTCCTTGCCTGTGCCGAGAAGCTTGCCGCGGCACTTTCATGGCCGTGTCCGCCGACTGTCACAGACCTGTCACAGGGGTCGGGCACAGGTCCGCCACAGGTCGTACACACGCGTCGGCGGTACCGGCCGAACCGACTGGACCCCACCGGTCGAACACCGACCCCTCCATGGGCCAGAATGAGCGCGTGCCTTCCCTGTTGCTGATCGAGGACGACGACGCCATCCGGACGGCCCTGGAGCTCTCGCTGACGCGCCAGGGTCATCGCGTGGCGACCGCTGCCAGCGGTGAGGACGGTCTGAAGCTGCTCCGTGAGCAGCGGCCGGACCTGATCGTGCTGGACGTGATGCTGCCCGGCATCGACGGGTTCGAGGTGTGCCGGCGCATCCGGCGCACGGACCAGTTGCCGATCATCCTGCTGACCGCGCGCAACGACGACATCGACGTGGTGGTCGGGCTGGAGTCCGGCGCCGACGACTATGTCGTCAAGCCGGTGCAGGGCCGGGTGCTGGACGCCCGGATCCGGGCCGTGCTGCGGCGCGGCGAGCGGGAGTCGAACGACGCGGCCAGCTTCGGCAGCCTCGTCATCGACCGCTCGGCGATGACCGTGACGAAGAACGGTGAGGACCTCCAGCTCACGCCGACCGAGCTGCGGCTGCTGCTGGAGCTGAGCCGGCGGCCGGGCCAGGCGCTGTCCCGGCAGCAGCTGCTGCGGCTGGTGTGGGAGCACGACTACCTGGGCGACTCGCGGCTCGTGGACGCGTGTGTCCAGCGGCTGCGCGCCAAGGTCGAGGACGTGCCGTCGTCCCCGACGCTGATCCGTACCGTGCGGGGTGTCGGCTACCGGCTGGACGCGCCTCAGTGACCCAGGCGCACCAAGGGGGAGCCCGCGGCTGGACCGGGGCGCGCAAGGGAGTTCTGTCGCGGCTGCGCTTCACGAGCCTGCGGCTGCGACTGGTCGTCGTCTTCGGCCTGGTGGCCCTGACGGCCGCCGTGTCCGCGTCCGCGATCGCGTACTGGCTCAACCGCGAGGCCGTGCTCACCCGCACCCAGGACGCCGTGCTGCGCGACTTCGAGCAGGAGATGCAGAACCGGGCCGCCGCGCTGCCCGAGCGTCCGACGCAGGACGAGCTGCAGCACACCGCGGGCCAGATGGCGGGCAGCGATCAGCGCTTCAGCGTGCTGCTGGTCGGCCGCGACACCGAGGGCCGGACCGTCTACGGCAGCTCCGGCGGGCTGAACGGCTTCTCGCTGCGCGACGTGCCGGTCTCGCTGCGCACGGCGGTCAACAAGACGCAGAAGCCCGACGGGGCCGACAAGCACCCGCACCACCTGTACTGGCAGCGGATAGCCGACCACGACACGCCGTACCTGGTGGCCGGTACGCGCGTGATCGGCGGCGGCCCGACCGGTTACATGCTCAAGTCGCTGGAGCCGGAGGCGAAGGACCTCAACTCGCTGGCCTGGTCGCTGGGCATCGCCACGGGCCTCGCGCTGATCGGCTCGGCGCTGCTCGCGCAGGCCGCGGCGACGACGGTGCTGAAGCCGGTGCAGCGGCTCGGGACGGCCGCGCGGCGGCTCGGGGAGGGCAAGCTGGACACCCGGCTGCGGGTGTCGGGGACGGATGAACTCGCCGATCTGTCGCGGACGTTCAACAACGCGGCCGAGGCGCTGGAGAAGCGGGTCGCCGACATGGCCGCCCGGGACGAGGCGTCCCGGCGGTTCGTGGCGGACATGAGCCATGAGCTGCGCACGCCGCTCACCGCCATCACCGCCGTCACGGAGGTGCTGGAGGAGGAGCTGGAGGCGGAGACCGGGAGCATGGACCCGATGATCGAGCCCGCCGTCCGGCTGGTGGTGAGCGAGACGCGGCGACTGAACGACCTGGTCGAGAACCTGATGGAGGTCACCCGCTTCGACGCGGGCACCGCCCGGCTCGTCCTGGACGACGTCGACCTCGCCGACCAGATCACCGCCTGCATCGACGCCCGCGCCTGGCTGGACGCGGTCGAGCTGAACGCCGAGCGCGGTCTGCACGCCCGCCTGGATCCGCGCCGCCTGGACGTCATCCTGGCCAACCTGATCGGCAACGCGCTCAAGCACGGCGGCTCCCCGGTGCGGGTGTCGGTGCGGGAGGCGGACGACACGATCGTCATCGAGGTGCAGGACCACGGGCCCGGCATCCCGGAGGACGTCCTGCCGCACGTCTTCGACCGCTTCTACAAGGCCAGCGCCTCCCGGCCGCGTTCCGAGGGCAGCGGCCTGGGCCTGTCCATCGCGCTGGAGAACGCCCACATCCACGGCGGTGAGATCACCGCGGCCAACTCACCCGACTCGGGCGCGGTGTTCACCCTGCGGCTCCCGCGCGGCACGTCCCCGGAGGAGGAGCAGCCCGCCGAGGACGAGCCGGCGCCCGAGGGCGGCACCGACCGGCCGCGGTGCGAGGACCCGAAGGGGAACGCATGATGACCGCTCGTCTCGCGGCCGTGCCCCGCCTGCCGGCCGTTGTGGCACTCGCCGTGCTGCTGGCCGGCTGCGGGATCCGGGCCACGGAGGTGCCGACGAACTTCGGGCCCGCGCCCTCGCGGGTGCAGTGCTCGCTCACCGAGCCGGACGTCTCGACGCAGGCGGCCCGGGGGCTGCCGGTGCAGGTGTTCCTGCTGTGCGGGTCCGCGCTGGTGACCGTCGACCGGACCGTGCGGGTCCCGGACGGCGCGGCCGACTCCGAGCGGCGCGTGCTCGTCGCGCAGGGCCTGCTGGACCAGCTCGCCACACCGCCGTCGGCCGCCGAGAAGGAAGCCGGCTACAGCACGGACGTCCGCGACGGCATCACCGTCGGCGGGCCGCGCCCCGGCGACCCGGAGGACACGCTGCGGCTGAGCACGGCACCGGCGGGAGTCACCTCGTACGCGCTGGCGCAGATCGTCTGCACCTTCTCCGACTCGGCGGCGGCCGAGGGGGACGGCTCGGTGGTCCTGGGAGGGCCCGGCACCGGCGCACCGCGCCGCTACGAGTGCACCGACGAGGTGCGGGCCCGGCCGGGCGGCGCGGAACCGCCGTCGAAGGACGTGGCCCGGGAGTGACCCGGCCGGATTGTGGCGCATGCCTCACAGGCCTGTCAGGGTCCATCCCGGAACCGATCCCGCCGAAGTCCGCGTCTAGGGGGGCGTGCAGCGTCAAGGTTCCGTCGGCGGCAGCGCCGAGTTCCGCATCCGTGCGACGGGGGGTGTCCTCCTCGTCGCCCACCTCGCGTTCGTCGCCTGGCTCACGCTGCGACCGCTGGACGTGCCCTGGGTGATGCCCGCCAATCTGCGGCCGTTCGCCGGCATCCGGGGCGATCTCGCCCTGGGCTGGCCCGCGGCGGCCCGCCGGATCGGTGAGGGGCTGGCCCTGCTCGCCCCGCTGGGTGTGCTGCTGCCGATGGTGAGCGGCAGACTGGTCGTCTCGCCGCTGGCGTCCCTGCTGCGCACCGTCGCGGCCGGCGCTCTGCTGTCGTGGGGCATCGAACTGCTGCAGACCGGCGTGCCCGGTCAGGTCGTCGACGTCGACTCGTTGTTCCTGAACACCGCGGGCGTGGCTCTCGCGCATCTCGCGCTGGTCCCGGCGGGCCGCTCCTGGCTGCGCCGCCGTACCGCCACTCGCGTGCTGCGTACGCCCCTCCCCCCGGAGGAGCCGGCTCAGGGTCGGACCCCGACGATTCCCAGGGTCGGGATCGCTCCGTGGAGCGACGCTTTGCCCCCTTCGTCTCCGTAGCGTGGAGTGCAGATGGGGTACTCGGACGAGAGGCCTCACTCACCCTCACGAAGGAGTCGCACATGTCCCGCCCCGCCCGCCCCACCCACGGCCGCATGATCGGCGGTGTGTGCGCCGCGCTGGCACGGCGCTTCGGCACCTCCGCGACGACGATGCGCGTGATCTTTCTCGTCTCGTGCCTGCTGCCCGGCCCGCAGTTCCTGCTGTACATCGCGCTGTGGATCGTGCTGCCCTCGGAGGACAAGGTGCACGGCAAGACCCAGACGGCCTGGTGACGCCCTGACGCGAGAACGCCGATGGGGCGCACCCCGTGCAGGTGCGCCCCATCGGCGTGTGGGTCCGCCTCGGCGGGAGGATCAGCCGACCGGCACGCCGTTCACCGGCAGGCCGTGCGTGGGCAGACCCTGCACCGGGAGCCCGCCCAGCAGCTTGGCGGCCGGGCCCGTCGGACCCTCGGCGAGCAGCTGCTCGGCGACCGGCTGCGCGGCGGCCAGACCGGCACCGGCCGCCGTCTGTCCCTGTCCCAGCGCCTGACCCGAGCCCGGCAGCGTCTGGGAGAGCTGCTCCGCCGGGAGCGCGGTGGTGACGGTCTCCAGCGTCTGGGCGGTGTCCGGGAGGGCCGGGGCGGCGGTGGCGGCGCCCGCGCCGGCGGCGGCGAAGGCGGCACCGAGAGCGGCGACACCGAGGGACTTGGCAGCAGACTGCTTCATGAAATGCGTCCTCGTAACGGGATGACGGGGTGGGTGAGCGGTGCAGCGACCGTAAACACCCGGCGCCATCCGCCGCAAACATCGAAATGCGGACGGATTGTGAACGCCGTACGCATCCACAGTGCGCCGAATATCCCCGGATCAGCCCTCGGAATCGGCAGAACCGCTGGTGGGAGCGGCCTGACGGAACAACCATTCGGATTTCAGTTCTGCATATCCGGGCTTGACGACGTCATTGATCATGGCCAGTCGTTCATCGAAAGGAATGAACGCTGATTTCATCGCATTGACGGAGAACCACTGCATGTCGTCGAGCGTGTATCCGAATGCCTCGACGAGGTGCTCGAATTCCCGGCTCATGCTGGTGTGGGACATCAGGCGGTTGTCCGTGTTGACCGTGGCGCGGAAGTGCAGCCGGCGCAGCAGCCCGATGGGATGCTCGGCGTACGAGGCCGCTGCCCCGGTCTGGAGGTTGGAGCTCGGGCACAGCTCCAGCGGGATGCGCTTGTCGCGGACGTAGGAGGCGAGCCGCCCGAGTTCGACCCGGCCGTCCTCATGGACCTGGATGTCGTCGATGATCCGCACGCCGTGCCCGAGCCGGTCGGCGCCGCACCACTGCAGGGCCTGCCAGATGGAGGGGAGCCCGAAGGCCTCGCCCGCGTGGATGGTGAAGTGGTTGTTCTCGCGCTTCAGGTACTCGAAGGCGTCGAGGTGCCGGGTGGGCGGGTAGCCGGCCTCTGCGCCCGCGATGTCGAAGCCCACCACCCCCAGGTCGCGGTAGCGGTTGGCGAGTTCGGCGATCTCCAGGGCGCGGGCCGCGTGCCGCATGGCGGTGAGCAGCGCACCGACGCGGATGCGCGATCCGTTCTCGCGGGCGCGCCGCTCCCCTTCCCGGAAGCCCTCGTTGACGGCCTCGACGACCTCTTCGAGGCTGAGGCCGCCCTCCAGGTGCTGCTCGGGGGCGTAGCGCACCTCGGCGTAGACGACGCCGTCCCCGGCCAGGTCCTCGGCGCACTCGGCGGCGACCCGGACCAGGGCGTCGCGGGTCTGCATGACGCCGACGGTGTGGGAGAACGTCTCCAGGTAGCGCTCCAGGGAGCCGGAGTCGGCGGCCTCGCGGAACCACAGGCCGAGCTTCTCGGGGTCGGTGTCGGGGAGCTGGGTGATGGGGGCACCTCCCACGCCTTCAGGGCTGTGGGGGACGTTCTCGCGGGCGAGTTCGACGATCGTGCCGGGGCGCAGACCGCCGTCGAGGTGGTCGTGCAGCAGAACCTTGGGCGCCCGGCGGATCTGGTCCGGTGTCGGGGTGTTCGCGGTGGTCTGGCTCGTCATTTCCGCACTCTAACTCCTACGCGCGTAGAGGGCGCCCCGGTTGCTCTGCCTTTTCGTCGATACGCAACGGTGACCCCGAGGACGGGTCGAGTACACCCGCGCTTCTGACACTGTTCTGTCATGGCACACCAAGCGACGCCGGTTCGCAGGGCCCGGCTGGGCAGGGCACTGGGTCCGCGGCCGACGGCGGTGAGCGGCGCGGTGCTCCTGCTCCCCGGCGGTGACGAGGTCTCCGGCCGCAGACCGTCGCCCCTGCTGGCGACCGCCTCCATGCGCGCCGTCGGACGCCGGCTGGCCCGCGCGGGCCGGGTCGAGGGCCTCGCCGTGCACGTGGTGCACTACCGCTACCGCGGGTGGAACGGCGGCGAGGCCCATCTCGCGCAGGACGCCACCTGGGCCGCCGAGGAGATCGTACGGCGCTACGGGGACGTCCCGGTCTGCCTCGCCGGTCTCGGGATGGGCGGCCGGGCGGGGCTGCGGGCGGGTGGCCACGAAGCCGTCAACTCCGTGCTGGCGCTCGCCCCCTGGCTGCCGGAGGAGGACGGCGCGGCGCCACCCGAACCGGTGAAGCAGTTGGTCGGGCGCCAGGTGCTGATCGTGCACGGCACGCACGACGGGCGGACGGATCCCGAGCTGTCGTTCCGGCTGGCGGCGCGGGCGAAGAAGGCGAACCGGGACGTGTGCCGGTTCGAAGTGCACACGGACGGGCACGGGTTGCACCAGTACCGGGACGAAGTCCTGGCGCTGGCTGAGGACTTCGTCATGGGGGCGTTGTTCGGGCGGGTGGTCTCGCGACCCGTGCGGGACGCGTTCGCAGCGCCGCCGCCGCTGGGGTTGCGGATGCCGTTGGCTTCGGGGTTCAGTCCTTCGAGGCGGTAGCGCCGCGGGGGTACTCGCTCGCCGGTGCGGGTCGTTCGTGGTTTGCCGCGCAGTTCCCCGCGCCCCTAGGTGGGCAACAAGCTGCCCCTCCTGGAGAGCAGGAACCTCTTGAAAGCCGCCACGGGAGGCGTGTCCGGGTGGCCCTCCAGCCAGGCCACGCCGATCTCGCGGGCCGCCCGGGGGGCCGTGACCGTCAACTCCACCACGCCGGGGCGCGGAAACGCCGGTGGAGGCAGGAGGGCCACTCCCAAGCCCGCCGCCACCAGGCCCCTCAGCGTTTCCGCCTCCTCGCCCTCGAAGGCGATGCGAGGCTTGAAGCCCGCTTCCTTGCAGAGGTCGTCGGTGATGCGGCGCAGGCCGTAGCCGGGTTCCAGGGTGACGAAGGTTTCGTCGGACGCCTCGGCGAGGCGGATGCGACGGCGGCCGGCGAGGGCGTGGTCGGCGGGGACGACCAGACGCAGCTTCTGCTCGTCCAGGCGGCGGGCCACCAGGTCGGGGGCGTCCGGCACCGGGGACGTCAGGCACAGGTCGAGCTCGCCGGCGCGGAGGCCTTCCAGCATGGCCTCGCCGTAGTTCTGGACGAGGCTGAAACGGACGCGCGGATGGTCGGCGCGGAAGGCGTGCAACAGACCCGGGACGGTCTCGGCGCCCATGGTGTGCAGGAAGCCGAAGGCGACCTTGCCGGTCGTCGGGTCGGCGTCGGCTCGCACCTCCTCGGCGGCGCGCTCGACCTCGGCCAGGGCACGTTCGACGGAGGTGAGGAAGGTGCGGCCGGCCGGGGTGAGGGAGACCGTGCGGCCGCGCCGGGCGAACAGGTCGACGCCCAGGTCCTGCTCCAGTCGGGCCATGGACCGGGACAGGGTCGACTGGGGGACGTTCATCTCCTGGGCGGCGCGGGTGACGTGCTCGGTGCGGGCGACGCCCGCGAAGTAGGCGAGGCGCGGGGCCAGCACCTTCGACATCTCCGCCCTGTCTTGTGTGTCACTGCTCGGTGACAGGCGGGCCTGTGAGCTCGGTTGATGCACCATGGGAACGATTATGAACGTTCCATGCATTGGACGGATGAGTGTGGCGTCCGTACGTTCGAGGCATGTCTCCCGCCAGTACCGGGGCGTCCACGATCGTGGGCGCCGCTGCCTCTGTTCCCACCGCCGATTCACGTGTCTCCCCGGGCGGCCCCGGCTACCGCCGGATGAGCTTCGCCCTCTTCCTCGCGGGTGTCGCGACCTTCGCACTGCTGTACTCCACCCAGGCGCTGCTCCCGCTGATCTCCGGCGAGTTCGGGGTGGCGGCGAGCGACGCGAGTTGGACGGTGGCCGCCGCGACCGGCGGGCTGGCGCTGTTCGTGCTGCCGATGAGCGCCCTGTCGGAGCGCTTCGGACGCCGAGCGGTCATGACCGCGTCGCTGGCCGTGGCCGTCACGCTCGGGCTGCTGGTGCCGCTCGCCCCCTCCCTCGGTGTGCTGATCGCGCTGCGGGCGCTGCAGGGCGCCGCCCTGGCCGGGCTGCCGGCGTCCGCGACCGCGTATCTCGCGGAGGAGGTCAGCCCGAAGGCGCTGGTCACGGCGATCGGACTGTTCGTCGCGGGCAACAGCGTCGGCGGGATGAGCGGCCGGGTCATCACCGGCTGGGTCGCGCAGGAGTGGGGCTGGCGGATAGCCGTCGGTGTCATCGGTGTGATCGCGGTGGCGTGTGCGGTGGCCTTCCGGCTGCTCCTCCCCGCCCCGAAGCACTTCAGGGCCGGTTCGCTGCGGCCTCGCGTCCTGGCCAGGACGGTCCGCGCCCACCTGTCCGACCCGTTGCTGTGCCGGCTGTACGCGATCGGCGCGCTGTTCATGACGGTCTTCGGCGGTGTGTACACGGTCATCGGCTACCGGCTGACCGAGGCCCCCTTCTCGCTGCCGCAGGGCATCATCGGCTCGATCTTCCTGGTGTACCTGGTCGGCACGGTGTCGGCGTCGACGGCAGGCCGGCTGGTCGGGCGGCTGGGCCGCCGGGGCGCGCTGTACGCGGCGGGCGGTACGACGACGGCGGGCCTGCTGCTGTCCCTGGCGGGCTCGCTCCCGCTGGTCCTGGCGGGCCTGGTCCTCATCACGGCGGGCTTCTTCGCGGGCCACGCGGTCGCCTCCTCCGCGGTCAGCAAGACGGCCACGCACGGCCGCGCCCAGGCCTCGGCGCTGTACCAGTCCGCGTACTACGTCGGTTCCAGCGCGGGCAGCACGGTCGGCGCGATCGCCTTCCACGCGGGCGGCTGGGCCGGGACGGTCGAGGTCGGACTCCTGGCGGTCCTGGGCGTCGTGACGATCACGGTCTTCGGCACCCGGGCGGCCCGGATGCAACGCCGTGAACTGGCCACGGCCGCCTGAGCCTGACGGCATCCCCCCTGGTCGGGACCGGTTGTCAGTGGGTGCGGATAACGTCCGCGCCGACTGATCACCGGGTTCGAGCAGGGGGGATGTCTCATGCAGTTCCGGGTCGACCGTACGGAGCTCGCCGACGCCGTGGGCCGGGCGGCTCGGGCGCTGCCCGGGCGGACACCGGTGCCGGTGCTGGGCGGGTTGCTGCTGGAGCCGGGCGCGGGGCGGCTGGCCGTGACGGGGTTCGACTTCGAGGCAGCGGTCCGGGTGGAGGCCGACGCGGAGGTCACGGCGCCCGGGCGGGTGCTGGTCCCCGGGCGGCGGCTGCTGGACGTCTGCCGGGTGCTGCCGGACGGGCCGGTGGGCTGTGTGCTGGAGGGCTCGCGGTTCACCGTGGAGGCGGACGGCACGCGCTTCGGGCTGTCGACGCTGCCGCTCGCGGAGTACCCGTCCCCACCCGCGCAGGCCGCGCGCTGCGGGACCGTCGACGCCGCGGCCTTCGCGACCGCCGTCGCCCAGGCCGCGGTCGCCGCCGGACGTGACGACACGCTGCCCCTGCTGACGGGCGTGCAGCTACGCCTCGACGGCGGGGCGATGACCTTGTCGGCCTCGGACCGCTACCGCTACGCGGTGCGGCGGCTCGAGTGGAAGCCGGAGGCCGCCGCCGGTGACGGGGTCGTGGAGATGCTGCTGCCCGCGCGGCGGCTGCTGGACGTGGCGCGGTCGCTCGGGCACGGCGGGGACGTGCGGATCGGATGGGAGTCCGGCGGGGGCGGCGGGCTGGTCGGGTTCGAGGGCGGGCGGACCCGGACCGCGCTGCGGCTGCTGGACGGGCGGCTGCCGGCGTACACGTCGCTGTTCGACATGGCGGGGGCCGCGGTCGCCGAGGTGGAGCGCGAGGACCTCGCGGAGGCGGTGCGGCGGGTCGCGGTGGTAGCGGAGGCGAACAGCCCGGTGCGGCTGGACTTCTCGGCCGGCGGATCCGTACGGCTGCGCGCCGGCTACGGCGACGACGTGGCGGACCAGCGGCTGCCCGCCACGCTGAGCGGCGCCGACGAGATGCCGGTGGCGTTCAATCCGGCCTACCTGCTGGACGCTCTGTCGTCCTTCGAGAGCCCTCGGGTACGGCTGGAACTGCTGGGGGCGGGGCAGCGGGCGCTGCTGCACGCGGTGCCGGGCGGCGGAGAGGCGGGGACGGCCCCGGCGGCCGGGGAGCACCGGCATCTGCTCATGTCCGTCAAGGAGCTCGTGTGAAGGCCCGTACAGCTGTCGGCGGTCGGTCTGGATCACCTGCTTCCACCTGCGGCTTTGTGCGCCCGGGGGGCCGTTGTCAGTGGGCTGCGGTAGCTTCCGGAGTGCTGGGGCGCGAAGGCGCGTGAACAGAACGTCCACAGGGGTGGGTGGAGATGGCGAACGGCACGGCGACACCGACGGACCTGGACATCAGACTGGAGGCACACCGAACCGAGCTGACGGGTTACTGCTACCGGATGCTCGGCTCCTCCTTCGAGGCGGAGGACGCGGTGCAGGACACGATGGTCCGCGCCTGGCGCAGCTACGACAGGTTCGAGGGCCGCTCCAGCCTGCGCTCCTGGCTCTACCGCATCGCGACCAACGTCTGCCTGGACATGCTGACCGCGGGCAACAAGCGCGCCCGGCCCATGGACCTGACCGAGTCCACCCCGCTCGCCCAGGCCGCCCTCTCCCCCCGACCGGACAACACCTGGCTGGAGCCCATGCCGGACGCCCGTGTGCTGCCCTCCACCGGTGACCCGGCGGAGGCTGCGATCGCCAAGGAGTCCGTGCGGCTCGCGTTCATGGCCGCTCTGCAGCAGCTCCCGGCCAAACAGCGGGCCGTGCTGATCCTGCGCGAGGTCCTGGCCTGGAAGGCCAGCGAGGTCGCCGAGCTGTTGGATACCTCGGTGGCGTCGGTGAACAGCGCCCTCCAGCGGGCCCGCGCCACCCTCGCCGAGCGGCAGGAGCCGGGCGCCGAGGCGGCCGTCTCCGACCCGCTGAACGAGGACCAGCAGAAGCTGCTGGACCGCTATGTGGCGGCCTTCGAGGGCTACGACATGACGGCGCTGACGGCTCTGCTGCACGAGGACGCTGTCATGACGATGCCGCCGTTCGACCTGTGGCTGACCGGCACGGGCGACATCACCGGCTTCATGACCACCCTCGGCGCGCCCTGCGCGGGCTCCCGGCTGGTGCCCGTCCAGGTCAACGGCCTGCCGGGGTTCGCCCAGTACAAGCCGGACCCCGAGAAGGGCGGCTTCACGCCGTGGGCGGTCCAGGTGCTGGAGATCTCAGACGGCCGGATCACCGGGTTCCACTGCTTCCTCGACACCCAGCGCTGGTTCCCGCTCTTCGACCTCCCCCTCCACCTCGAAGCGGAGACCGACCAGGGCCAGCAGGGCGCTTAGGGCCGGGTCGGGGTCCCGCAGCCGGATCCGGCCCCCGGCGCGGCGGGCGGCCAGCTGGAGCCTTGCCAGGAGGTCGACGGCGGCGAGGCCCGGCGGCCCCAGACCCGCGACGTCGCACACCACGACCCGGGCACCGCTGCCGTGCAGCAGTGCCCGGACATCGTCGCTGAGCCCTCTCACCTCGTCCCGGGTGACGGGGCCGGGCAGTACGAGCACGGGCGGTGTCATGGCGTCCACGATCGGTAGACCGGGCGGGCGGCTGTAACTCATCGCGGCTGTCCGTCCTGTCGGCGCCGTAAGGATCACATTGACCTGGGCAGCGCCTTCCCCGGAGGGTTGGCTGTATGCCCCAACGATCCGGCCCTGCCGCGCTGCCCGATGCCCTCGTAGCCGGTGGGGAGGCGCCGCCGTGCAGGGGGTGCTGAGCGGGTTCGCGGTCATCGCCGTCGTCATCGGCGTCGGCTATCTGATCGGCCGGCGCGGGTATCTGGGAGGCGGCGGCCGTGAGGTCCTGACGAGGCTCGCCTTCCACGTGGCGTCCCCGGCGCTGCTCTTCACGACCCTCGCGCAGGCCGACCTGTCGGTGATCTTCTCCGACCGGCTGCTGGTCACGGCGATGAGCACGGCAGCGGTGGCGGGAGTCTTCGTGGCGGTGGGCGCGGCGCGCGGCTGGGGCGTGGGCCGGACGACGATCGGCGCGCTGTGCTCCAGCTACGTCAACTCCGGGAACCTGGGCATCCCGATCGCCGTGTACGTGCTGGGCGACGCGTCGCTGGTGGCGCCGGTGCTGCTGTTCCAGCTGGTGGGTGTCACACCGGTGGCACTGACGGTGCTGGACCTGGCGAGCGGCGGGGAGAAGCGGCCCCTGTGGCAGCGACTGCTCACGCCGCTGCGCAATCCGATAGCGCTGGGTTCCCTGGCCGGGGTGGCGGTCTCGGCGTCGGGCCTCACGGTGCCGGGCCCGCTGATGGACCCCATGACCCTGATCGGCAACATGTCGGTGCCGGCGGTCCTGCTGGCCTTCGGCATCTCCCTGCGGGGCAGCTCGCTCCCGCTGCGCGGCGCGGAACGGGCCCCGGTGCTGCTCGCGGTGGCCCTCAAGTCGGTCGTCCAGCCCCTGGCCGCCTGGGCCCTCGCGGCGGGCGTCTTCGGCCTCCACGGGGCGTCCCTGCTCGACGTGGTGGTGACGTCGGCGCTGCCGGCGGCCCAGAACCTGTTCACCTACGCGAGCAGCTACCGGGTGGGCGAGGTCCTGGCGAGGGAGGCGATCCTGCTGTCGACGGTGCTGGCGGTGCCGGTGCTGGTGGTGGTTGCGGCGGTGCTGGGGTGACTCAGTTCCCGGCGAACTCGCCGGTGTCGAGTTCGAGGCCGAACGGCTCGGGCAGCGCGATGGGTTCTCCGAACTTGCCCGCGTCGAGAACCCGGTAGACATCCTGTTGCGGTTCGCCGTAGAGGGTGATGGTGGGGCCGCCGGGGGCCCAGCCGTCGATGAGCAGGTACAACGGCACACCCGCCTGGGCGTAGCCTGCGGCCTTCTTGATCCGGTCGTGCGCCGCATTCGACTTGGACGTGATCTCGACGATGAGTTCGGCGGCAGCCGCTGGGATGAAGTTGCCCCCCTCGTCACGCAGCACCTGCCTGGGGGCTACGGCGAGATCGGGAATGTAGAGCCCGTCACGGGACGGTACTGCCGTACCCAGAGTTTGGTAGATGCCCCAGTGCCGGGGGATGACCTCGTACAGGGCTCGCTGAACCAAGTCAGCGATGTCGTTGTGGGCGTTGGACGGTGGTGGTGCCACGGTGACGATCCCCTCGATGATCTCCACCTTGCAGCCCTCTGGCGCGTCCGTCTCCTGCCAGATCCGGACGAGGCCGTCCCACTCGTGCCCGTTGGCCGGCGTGTGGTCGACGGTGAGTGCGCTCATGGCGGTACTCCAATCAGTGCGTCACCGACTCCAGCATGCCGAACGGGATCGGCGAGGGTCCACCGATCCCGTTCACCCGTAAGTGGAAACCCCAGCTCAGGCGATGCGCTCCAGCACCACCGGCGACGCCGTGAAGTCGGTTCCCGGGGCTGCGATGTCGTAGGAGCCCTCGATCGACTCCAGGGCGTACTCGAAGCGCTCGGGGGTGTCCGTGTGGAGGGTCAGCAGGGGCTGGCCCTCGGTGACCCGGTCGCCGGGCTTGGCGTGCAGCTCGACGCCCGCGCCCGCCTGCACCGGGTCCTCCTTGCGGGCCCGGCCCGCGCCCAGGCGCCAGGCCGCGACGCCGATGCCGTAGGCGTCGAGGCGCGTCAGGACGCCCGAGGCCGGGGCCTTGATCACATGCTGTTCGCGGGCCACCGGAAGCGTCGCGTCCGGGTCGCCGCCCTGGGCCGCGATCATGCGCCGCCAGACGTCCATCGCCGAGCCGTCGGCCAGGGCCTTCGCCGGGTCGGCGTCCTTCACCCCGGCCGCGTCGAGCATCTCGCGGGCCAGGGCGATCGTCAGCTCGACCACGTCCGCCGGACCGCCGCCCGCCAGTACCTCCACCGACTCGCGGACCTCCAGGGCGTTTCCGGCGGTCAGGCCGAGGGGCGTGGCCATGTCGGTGAGGAGCGCGACCGTCTTCACGCCGTGGTCGGTGCCCAGGCCGACCATCGTGGAGGCCAGTTCACGGGCGTCCTCGATGGTCTTCATGAAGGCGCCGGTGCCGACCTTCACGTCCAGGACCAGCGAGCCCGTGCCCTCGGCGATCTTCTTGGACATGATCGAGGAGGCGATCAGCGGGATGGCCTCGACCGTGCCGGTGACGTCCCGGAGGGCGTACAGCTTCTTGTCGGCGGGGGCCAGTCCGTCGCCCGCCGCGCAGATCACCGCGCCGGTGCCGTCCAGCACCGACAGCATCTCCTCGTTCGACAGCAGGGCGCGCCAGCCGGGGATCGACTCCAGTTTGTCCAGGGTCCCGCCGGTGTGGCCGAGGCCGCGGCCGGACAGCTGGGGTACGGCCGCGCCGCAGGCGGCGACCAGGGGCGCCAGCGGCAGCGTGATCTTGTCGCCGACGCCGCCCGTGGAGTGCTTGTCGGCGGTCGGGCGGGACAGGGACGAGAAGTCCATGCGCTCGCCGGAGGCGATCATCGCGGCCGTCCAGCGGGCGATCTCGCGGCGGTTCATGCCGTTCAGCAGGATCGCCATGGCGAGTGCGGACATCTGCTCGTCGGCGACCTCCCCGCGGGTGTACGCGTCGATGACCCAGTCGATCTGCGCGTCGCTGAGTTCACCGCGGTCCCGCTTGGTGCGGATGACGGAGATGACGTCCATGGCCATGGCTTGGCTTCCTTCCGAGGATTCCAGAAGCCGCACGGCCCCTCTGAGCCGGTCGCGTGAGCAACTCAGAGGGGCCGCACGGGGGTTACTTGCTGAGGTGCTCCGGGCCGAAGGCCTGGGGCAGCATCCGGGACAGCGGCAGGATCCCCGCCGGGGTCTCCAGCAGGAGGTCCGGGCCGCCGAACTCGTGGAGCAGCTGGCGGCAGCGGCCGCACGGGACGAGTGTCTCGCCGTTGCGGTCGACGCAGGTGAAGTGCGTCAGACGGCCTCCGCCGGTGTTGTGCAGCTCCGACACCAGACCGCACTCGGCGCACAGGCCGAGTCCGTACGAGGCGTTCTCGACGTTGCAGCCGGAGACGATCCGCCCGTCGTCGACCAGGGCCGCCACGCCGACCGGGTATCCGGAGTAGGGGGCGTACGCCCGGGACATGGCGTCCCGGGCCACCGCACGCAGCTTCTCCCAGTCGACGGCGGAACCGGCGTCGGTCACTTGCCCTGCCCCTTCCGGTACGGCATGCCGTTCGCCCTCGGCATCCGCAGCCGCTGTGCGGACAGGGCGAGGACGACCAGGGTGATGACGTACGGCGTGGCGGAGACGACCTGGTTGGGGACCTCGTCGGTGTTCGCGTACCAGGCGAACACCAGGGCTCCGGCGATCAGGGTCGCCACGGCCGGGACGTACTTCTTGCGGACGGCCAGCCAGATGGCGCCGATGATCAGCAGCAGCGCGCCGAGCAGCAGCAGGGCGTGGACGTTGGCGGAGCCGCCGCGCAGGTTGAGGCTGTCGGTGTAGCCGAACAGGCCCGCGCCGAGGGCGAGGCCGCCCGGCATCCAGTTGCCGAAGATCATCGCCGCGAGGCCGATGAAGCCGCGTCCGCTGACCTGGCCCTCCAGGTAGAAGGGGTTGGCCACGATGGACAGGAAGGCACCGCCGAGGCCGGCCAGACCGCCGGAGATGACGACGGCGATGTACTTGTACTTGTAGACGTTGACGCCGAGGGACTCGGCGGCCACCGGGTTCTCGCCGCAGGAGCGCAGGCGCAGGCCGAACGCGGTGCGCCACAGGATCCACCAGGTGGCGGGGATCAGCGCGACGGCGATCAGCGTCAGCCAGGACACGTTGGTGACCAGGCCGCCGAGCAGGCCGGCGATGTCCGAGATCAGGAACCAGCCGTGGGCGTTGAGGTCCCTCAGGGCGTCGGACAGTCCGGGGACCGTGAAGTTCCCGAGGGATTCCACCGCCGGGGACTGCTTGGCGGAGCCGCCGGTGTGGCCCTCGAAGGCGAGGGGGGCGAGGTAGCGGGTGGCGCCGAGGGCGAGGATGTTGATGGCCACGCCGGAGACGATGTGGTTGACGTTGAAGGTGACGGTCACGAAGGCGTGCAGCAGACCGCCGATCGCACCGCCGGCGATGCCCACCAGGACACCGGTCCACGGGCCCCACTGGAAGCCGGCCCAGGCACCGAACCAGGTGCCGAGGATCATCATGCCTTCGAGGCCGATGTTGACCACGCCCGCGCGCTCGGCCCACAGGCCGCCGAGACCGGCGAGGCCGATCGGCACGGCGAGCTGGAGCGCGGTGGACATCTGGCTGACGTTGGTGATGCCGTCGGCGCCCGTGATGATGCGGACGATCGAGGTGAGCGCCAGGCCTCCGGCGATGATGAGCAGCAGGACGGGCCACGACAGGCGGCGGCCGGTCGGCGCCGCGGGCTGCAGCGAGGGCTGGTTGACGTCGGTCGCGGTGGTCATCGGCCAGCCACCTCCTTAGTGTTCTGGGCGCCGAGGACGTGACCGGCGGCGAGTTCGGCACCGACACGGCGCTGCTGGCGGCGCAGGCCCCATTCGCGGACGGCCTCGTAGGAGACGACGACCGAGAGCACGATCAGGCCCTGCATGATGACCGCGATCTCCTTGTCGTAGCCGTGGAAGTCGAGCTCGGGCGAGGCCTTGTCGAGCCAGGCCCACAGCAGGGCGGCGAAGGCGATGCCGACGGGGCTGTTGCGGCCCAGCAGTGCGATGCCGATGCCGAGGAAGCCGATGCCGGTGGGGAAGTTCAGGCTGTAGGTGTGGGTGTCGCCGAGCAGGATCGGCAGGCCGGCGAGGCCCGCGATGCCGCCGGAGATCAGCATGGCGCTGAGCACCATGCGCTTGGGGTCCACGCCACTGGCCGCGGCGGCGCTCTGCGAGGCGCCGGAGGCGCGCAGGTCGAAGCCGAAGCGGGTGCGGTTGAGGACGACCCAGTAGCCGATGCCGAGCAGGACGGCGAGCAGCACCAGGCCGTAGATCTCACCGGCCGCGCCCATGGGGATGCCGGGGATCCAGCCGGACTCGTGCATCTCGCCGGTGGTGTTGTTGTTGCCGACCTTCACACCGAAGACGTCCGGCAGCCACAGGTAGGCGATCACGGAGGTGGCGATCGCGTTGAGCATGATCGTGGCGACGACCTCGCTGACGCCGCGGGTGACCTTGAGGACGCCGGCGATGCCGGCCCAGAAGGCGCCGGTGAGGACGGCGGTCAGGAGCAGCAGCGGGACCTGGAGGACGGCCGGCAGAGCGACGTGGGCGCCGACGATCGCGGCCAGCATCGCGCCGAGCTGGTACTGGCCGTCGACGCCGATGTTGAACAGGTTCATCCGGAAGCCGATGGCCACCGAGAGCGCCGCGATGTAGTACATCGACGCCTGGTTGATGATCAGGACCTGGATGTCCGAGAAGCCGAGCTGCTCGAACATCAGGGCGTACGGCTCGACCGGGTTCTGGCCCGACGCGATCAGCACGATCGAGGTCAGGGCGAAGGCCACGGCGAGCGCGATGACCGGTCCGGCCACCGCGAGGAGCACGCGCTCCCTGTCGAACTTCTTCATCAGCGGGCCTCGTCTTCCGGAGACTCGGGGGCGTCGCCCTTCGAGATCTCGGGGGTCTCTTCGTGCTCGAGGTGCCCGGTGGCGGCACCGGTCATGGCCGAGCCGAGTTCCTCGGGGGTGATGGTGGCCGGGTCGGCGTCCGCGACCAGCTTGCCGTTGTAGATCACGCGCAGGGTGTCGGACAGGCCGATCAGCTCGTCCAGGTCGGCGGAGATCAGCAGGACGGCCAGGCCCTCGCGGCGCGCCTCGCGGATGTGGTCCCAGATGGCGGCCTGGGCACCGACGTCCACGCCCCGGGTGGGGTGGGCGGCGATGAGGAAGCGCGGCTTGTGGCTCATCTCGCGGCCGACGATCAGCTTCTGCTGGTTGCCGCCGGACAGGGAGGCGGCGGTGACGTCGATGCCGGGGGTGCGGACGTCGTACTCCGTCACGATCCTGCGGGTGTCCTCCTGGGCCGCCTTCGGGTCCAGCCAGACGCCCTTGGCGAGGGGCTTCTCGGTGACGTGGCCGAGGATGCGGTTCTCCCAGAGGGGCGCCTCCAGGAGGAGGCCGTGGCGGTGCCGGTCCTCGGGGATGTAGCCGATGCCCTGCTCGCGGCGGCGGCGGGTGGGCCAGGCGGTGATCTCCTCGTCGGCGAGCCGGATGGTGCCGGTGTCGGCGGACCGCAGGCCGATGAGGGCGTCGACGAGCTCGGTCTGGCCGTTGCCCTCGACGCCGGCGATGCCGAGGACCTCGCCCGCGTGGATGGTGAAGCTGATGTCGTCGAGGAGGGCCTTGCCGCCGGGGGCCGCCAGGCGCAGCTTGTCGACGCTGATGACCGGGCGGTCGGTGACCGTGGACTCGGCCGTCTCGGGCGTGGGCAGCTCGCTGCCGACCATCATCTCGGCGAGCTGACGGGGCGTCGTCTCGGCGGGGACGGCCGTGCCGACCGTGGTGCCGCGGCGGATGACGGTGATCTCGTCGGCGACGGAGAGCACCTCGCCGAGCTTGTGGGAGATGAAGATGACGGACAGGCCCTCGGCGCGCAGTTCGCGCAGGTTGACGAAGAGGGCCTCGACCTCCTGCGGCACGAGCACGGCGGTCGGCTCGTCGAGGATGAGGGTGGTGGCGCCGCGGTAGAGGACCTTGAGGATCTCCACGCGCTGGCGGGCGGCGACGCCGAGCTCCTCGACGAGGAGGTCGGGCTTGACGTCGAGGCCGTAGCGCTCGGAGAGTTCCTTGATCTTGCGGCGGGCCTTGGCGCCGATGCCGTAGAGCTTCTCGCTGCCGAGGACCACGTTCTCCAGGACCGTGAGGTTGTCGGCGAGCATGAAGTGCTGGTGGACCATGCCGATGCCGCGGACGATGGCGTCGGCCGGCGACGAGAAGCTGACCTGCTCGCCGCCCACGGCGATGGTGCCCTCGTCCGGCTTCTGCATGCCGTAGAGGATCTTCATCAGCGTCGACTTGCCGGCGCCGTTCTCGCCGACGAGGGCGTGCACGGTGCCCTTGCGGACGGTGAGGTGGATGTCGTGGTTGGCCACGACACCGGGGAAACGCTTGGTGATCCCGGCGAGTTCGACGGCGGTCACCGATTCGTTGACCGCCGCTCCGGCCGGAGGGCTGCTGGACGCGTTGATGGCGCACTCTCCTGGGGACGGGGGCCGTCTACGCGCGTAGCGCCCCTACGGCATACAAAGGGGCCGACGCCCCGCGGCAACGGGGTACGGGGAGCAGCTCCCCGTACCCCGTCGAGCGGACGTAACCCCGGGGGTTACCGCCTGCTTCGAGGCAGTCGCTCGTCAGCTGCTCTTGACCTTGATCTCGCCGCTGATGATCTTCTCCTTGGCCGTCTTGATGGCTGCCTGGAGCTCGGCGTCGTCCGCGAACTTCGGGTTGGAGTTCGACAGGCTCACCTCGCCGGTCTTCAGATCGCCACGAACGATACCGGTCTCGGGCTTGCCGTCCTCGACCGACTTCGCCAGGTTGTACACCGCCTTGGCGACATCCTTCATCGCCGAGGTCAGGATGGAGTCCTTGTACTTGGCGAGGGCTTCCTGCTGGTACTGGTCGGAGTCGACGCCGATGGCCCACACCTTGTTGGCGGCGGCGGCCTCGATGACACCCTGACCGGACAGGCCGGCGGCCGCGTACACGACGTCGGCCTTCTTCTCGATCTGGCCCTCGGCTGCCGTCTTGCCCTTGTCGGGGCTGGCGAAACCGCCCTCCTCGGCCGTCTGGGTGAGGTACTGGGAGAGCACCTTGACCTTCGGGTCGGTGTCCTTCACGCCCTGCGCGAAGCCCGCCTGGAACTTGTGGATCAGCGGGATGTCCACACCGCCGACGAAGCCGACGACCTTCGTCTTGCTGGTCCTGGCGGCGGCGACACCGGCCAGGTAGGAGGCCTGCTCCTCGTTGAAGACCAGGTCGGCCACGTTCTTGGTGTTGATCGTGGCGTCGTCGACGATGCCGAACGTGGTGTCCGGGAACTTCTCCGCGGCGCCCTTCACGGCCGAGGCGTACGCGTAGCCGACGCCGATGACCGGGTTGTAGCCCTGCTTGGCCAGGGAGGCCAGGCGCTGCTCCTTGTCGGCGTCCGTCTCGCCCTCGGTGGGCTCCACGTCGGCCGTCTGGTACCCGAACTCCTTCTTCGCCTGCTCGAGGCCCGCGTACGCGGCGTCGTTGAAGGACTGGTCGCCCTTGCCGCCGACGTCGTAGGCGATGGCGAGACCCTTGTCGCCCTTCGAGTCCGACGACCCGGCGGAGGTCGAGGTGCCGCCGCAGGCGGAGAGCGCGAGTGCCAGGGAGGCGGTCGCTGCGCCTGCGACCGTGATCCGGGAAATCCGGCGCATGTGTGGGTGCTCCTGTCGTACAACGAGGTCGCACAGCGCCGGGACGGTTCAGCTTCAGCGCTGGCTTCGCCGCAGATTAACGCGCGTAGACCTGCCTGAAAACCCCTTCTGTCCACCTTGTTATGCGGCCGTGGCCAAGCCATCACCGGGCCTTGGCCGGGGCGTTGCCGACCGCAAACGGGGGGTGGCGCTGGGTGATCCACCTCCCGGGAAGCACGAAACGGGCGGACACCCTGAGGTGTCCGCCCGCTCCGGTGCCCTGTGGGGGCGGTTCTACTCGGTCTTCACCGTGATGGAGCCGTCGTTGATGCCCTGCTTCGCCTTGTCCACGGCCTCCTTGAGGCCCGCGACCTTGGCGAACTCGGGGTTCGACTCCGACAGGCCCACGCCGTTGACCTTCAGGTCGAAGGTCTGCGTGCCGTTCAGCGGCTTGCCGTCCTGGACCGACTTGGACAGCGAGTAGACCGCTCCGCCGACGTCCTTGAGCGCGGACGTGAGGATGTAGTTCTTGTACGGGGCCAGAGGGGCCTGCTTGTACTGGTCGGAGTCGACGCCGATCGCCCAGGCCTTCGCCTTGGCGGCGGCCTCGATCACGCCCTGTCCGGACAGGCCGGCGGCCGCGTAGAGCACGTCGGCCTTCTTCTCGATCTGGCCCTCGGCGGCGGCCTTGCCCTTGTCGGGGCTGGCGAATCCGCCCTCTTCGGCCGTCTGGGTGAGGTACTGCGACAGGACCTGCACCCCGGGCTTGGTGTCCTCGACACCCTGCTTGTAGCCCGCCTCGAACTTGTGGATCAGCGGGATGTCCACGCCGCCCACGAAGCCGACGACGTCCGACTTCGTGGCCTTGGCGGCGGCCACACCGGCGAGGTACGAGGCCTGCTCCTCGGCGAAGACGAGGGAGGCGACGTTCTTGGCCTCGACGACGGAGTCCACGATGCCGAAGGTGGTGTCCGGATACTTGGCGGCCGCGGCCTTCAGCGCCGGGCCGTAGGCGAACCCGACACCGATGACCGGGTTGTAGCCCTGCTTCGCCAGCGAGGCCAGACGCTGCTCCTTGTCCGCGTCGGTCTCGCCCTCGGTGGGCTCGATGTCGGCCGTCTTGTAGCCGAACTCGTCCTTTGCCTTGGTCAGGCCGGCGTAGGCGGCGTCGTTGAAGGACTGGTCGCCCTTGCCGCCGACGTCGTACGCGATCGCGACGCCGCGCTCGCTGCTGTCGCTGTCGCCGCTGTCGCTGCTGGTGCCGCCGCAGGCCGTGGCGACGAGCCCGAGCGACGCGACCCCCACCGCGACGCGGGTCAGTTTGGAAATCCGACGCATCTGAAGTTCCCCATTCTCCAAAGCCCCGCAGTGGGTGCTCGGTTCGGCGCACATTAACGCGCGTAGACACTTCTGGGAACGGTTCGCCGCGGGGCCGTTATCCATTCGTGCCGATGGCCGGTTACGCCCTTGTGAACCACGGGATCGAACGGGGTCGAAAGGTGTACTCGGGGACACGGCGCGTGTCTACCTCGCCACGGGCACCAGGCTGCCGTGAGGCTGCGCCGCTCGCAACCGGGGGCTCCGCCGGGGGGCCGGTGAGGGTGTGGCCGCCCGGGCCGGGTGGGGGCTTGAGGTCGCTTTCGTGCCCGTGCGGCCCCGTCGTGGCTGGTCGCGCCGTTCCCCGCGCCCCTTGAGGCCGTCGTGCCCGTGCGGCCCCGTCGTGGCTGGTCGCGCAGTTCCCCGCGCCCCTTGAGGTCGTCGCGGCTGGGCGCGCCGTTCCCCGCGCCCCCGCAGGGGTCCTAGCGGAGGCCGTTGACCAGGGCTGCGGCTGTGAAGAGTTCTACGCCGACCTTGATGGCCGACTCGTCCACGTCGAAATCGCCCTGGTGGAGGTCGCGCACTTGGCGTTCGCCGGGGGTGCGGACGCCCAGGCGGGCCATGGCGCCGGGGACGTGCTCCAGATACCAGGAGAAGTCCTCGCCGCCGAGGCTCTGCTCGGTGCCCTCGACGGACTCGACGCCGCGCCGGGCGATCATGGCGTCGCGCAGCAGCTCGGTGACGCCGGGCTCGTTGACGACCGGCGGGACGCCGCGCACGTAGTTGATCTCCGACTTGGCGCGGTGGAGGTTGGCGATCTCGTCGATGGCCGCGACCACCACGTCGGGGGCCTGCCGCCACGCCTCGAGGTCGAGGCAGCGCACGGTGCCGGAGAGTTCGGCGTGCTGCGGGATCACGTTCGGCGCGTGACCCGACTCGACCCGGCCCCAGGTGATGGCGAGCCCGCTGCGGCTGTCGAAGCGCCGGCCGACCAGCGCGGGCACGTCGGTGACGACCCGGGCCGCGGCGGTGACCAGGTCGGTCGTGAGGTGGGGGCGGGCGGTGTGGCCGCCCGGGCCGTCGAGCCCGATCTCCAGCCGGTCGCAGGCGGAGGTGATGGGGCCCTCACGGAGCCCGATCTTCCCGGCGTCCAAGCGGGGGTCGCAGTGCACGGCGATGATCGCGCCGACACCTTCCAGCGCCCCGCTCTTGATGGCGTCGGCGGCGCCCCCGGGCAGCACCTCTTCGGCGGGCTGGAAGATCAGCCGGACGGGGCGGGGCAGCGCGCCCTGCCGGTGCAGCTCGGCGAGGACCAGGCCGGCGCCGAGGACGACGGTGGTGTGCACGTCGTGGCCGCAGGCGTGCGCGCGGTCGGGCACGGTCGAGCGGTACGGGCACTCCGCCTTGGTGTCCGGGATGGGCAGGCCGTCGATGTCGGCCCGCAGGGCGAGCATGCTGGGACCTCCGTCCCACTGCTCGCCCTCCACACCGATGTCACAGACGAGTCCGGTCCCCACGGCGAGGACGCGCGGCTTGAGGCCGGCCCGCTCGAGCCGCTCCTTGATCGCGGCGGTCGTGCGGAACTCCTGGTTGCCGAGCTCCGGGTGCATGTGCATGTCGCGCCGGAACGCGATGAGCTCGGCCCGCAGAGCGTCGGGCAGTGCACCGGGAAGTACGGCTCCGCCGGGAAGATCGACCTCGGACTCCAGTGACATCAGTTGCTTCACCCTCTGAAGGGTAGGGCGCCGAGGCGGTCGTCTGACCCTGGATCAACAAAACTTCAACCCGATAGGGGAAGAAAATATGACCGCCGGGCGCATAGCCATCAAGTGAGATGGGTAAACTCGCCTGCCTTTTGGGCCAGGACGGGCCATTCATCCCCCGGAGTGTGACTTCGGCCACACCAGCGCCACGACTCCGGTATCCATCCATCCTCTCCACGGATACCACGCCCTGCGCGGCGAACACGGGCCTGTTCATCTGCCGGACGCGCGCCCCGCTAGTCTGCGCCCCGTGCGCGCCCCCGATTTCTTGCAGTCCACACAGGTCTCGTACGACGCCATCGCCGAGGCCTACGCCGCCGAGCACCCCGACAGTCTGGCCGGAAGACCACTGGAGCGGGCGCTGCTGACGACGTTCGTGGAGCTGGTCCGGGCCGCCGGGACGGCCGGGCGGCCGCCGGTCGCGGACGTCGGCAGCGGTCCGGGTCACGTGACGGCGCGGCTGCACGAGGCCGGGCTGCCGGTGTTCGGGATCGACGCGTCGCCCCGCATGGTGGCCCTGGCCCGCCGGGCGCACCCGGAGCTGCGCTTCCACGTCGGTTCGATGACGGCTCTCGACCTGCCGGAGGAGACGCTGGGCGGCATCGTCGCGCTCTACTCGATCATCCATGTGCCGGACGATCACCTGCCGTCCGTCTTCGCCGGCTTCCGCCGTGTCCTGCTGCCCGGGGCGCCCGTGCTGCTCGGCTTCCAGTCCGGGGACGAGGACGGCCACCGGCGACTGACCGAGCGCTACGGGCAGGAGATCTCGCTCGACTACTACTGGCGCACTCCGGACACGGTCGCCCGGCACCTCGAAGAGGCGGGTCTGGAGGTGTACGCCCAGGTGCTGCGCGCGCCCCAGGGTGAGGAGAAGATGCCGCGCGCGTTCCTCCTGGCCCGCAGAGCGGCGCCCGCACCGTCCGGCGTTTCTCGGCCCAGCGGTCGCGGCTAGGTGGAACTACCGAAGCTTCCCCCGGTCGCCCGGGGCACCCCCGCCCGTCGCCCCAGGCGCTCAGACCGGCCGCACCGCTGACAGACGGTGGACGTCCCGCGCCGTGCCCGTGACTCCGGACAGGAAGCCCTGGGCTCGCGGGGAGGCGGTCTCCGTCAGCCAGGCCGGGTCGATGTCGCAGACCGCCACGCGAACCTCCGTGCCGGACAGGGCGAGGGGCAGGGTGTGGACGACCGTGGAGGGGAAGCTCAGGATCGTGCGGCCGATGGGGCCGCGGCGGGCGATCAGTTCCAGGGGCAGCTCGGGGCGGACGATCTCCAGGCCCGTCTCCACGGCGAGGCGGTGCAGCTTGTCGGTGCTCTCGCGGCGGTGGGCGAAGTAGCGCGTGGCGCCGTGGGTCCGCGCCAGGGCACGGACGGCCTCCAGGTAGCGGCCGTCGTCCACCACGCCGGTCTCGACCAGGGACGTGCCCACCATGTCGGCGCCCTTGGTGATGCGGGGCGGGCCGAAGCGGGCCCGGGTCCAGGCGAAGGTGTTGGCGCCGACCGTGACGCCCGCCGGGGTCTCCTCCATCGGCATGGAGGAGAAGATCTCGATGCGCCCGCTGCCGGAGGGGGTCAGGCGGCGGCGGGCCGAGGCCGACACCGGCGCGAAGATCACGTCACGGGGGCCGGGGCGCCCGCCCTTGCGGTGCCAGCGCACCAGTCGTTCGCCCCGGGCCAGCTGCCCGACGAACTCCATCGTCGCCGTGCCGTCGTCGACGACGACCAGGTCACGGGCGTGGGTGATCGTCAGCAGCAGCTGGACGTAGCGGGAGAAGGGATCCCCCAGTACGACCCGGCGCGCCCTGCGGAGCAGGCCGGTCAGGCCGCCGATGGTCTGGAAGGGTGCCAGGGGCCCGCCGCGCGCTTCCTCCCAGCGGACCCGGTGCCCCTCGTCGCGGGCCAGGTCGGACATCCTCCGCAGCTGGCCGCGCGTCATCGGGTCGAGGGGCGACAGCACCACGAGGGTGAGCCCCACGCCGGGCGCGTGCGCGTGCGCCCACTCCAGCACATTGAGCAGCTGTACCGGACTCTCGACGAAGGCGAGGGTGTGGGGGCCGGCGTTCCCGGCGCGGGGTCTCATCGACGTACGACCGTTCCGTCGTAAGGGGGGTTGTGGGGGTGCGTTCAGACGCCGACCGGCTCGCCCGCCGCCGTGGCGATCTCCGCCTCGGCGACCACGCCGGTGACGCGGCGCAGCTTCTTCATCGGGCCCAGCTCGGACTCGTAGACCTTCTTGACGCCGTCACCGAGGGAGGCCTCGATGGTGCGGATGTCACGGACGAGGCGGGTGAGGCCCTGCGGCTCCACGGACGCGGCCTGGTCCGAGCCCCACATGGCGCGGTCGAGGGTGATGTGGCGCTCGACGAAGGTGGCGCCCAGCGCGACCGCGGCGAGGGTGGTCTGCAGGCCGGTCTCGTGGCCGGAGTAGCCGATCGGGACGTTCGGGAACTCCTGCTGGAGGGTGTTGATGACCCGCAGGTTGAGCTCCTCGGCCTTCGCCGGGTAGGTCGACGTGGCGTGGCACATCACGATGTTGTCGGAGCCGAGGACCTCCACCGCGTGGCGGATCTGCTTCGGCGTCGACATGCCGGTGGAGAGGATCACCGAGCGGCCGGTGGAGCGCAGGGCCTGCAGCAGCTCGTCGTCGGTGAGGGAGGCGGAGGCGACCTTGTGGGCGGGGACGTCGAACTTCTCCAGGAAGGCGACGGCCTCGGTGTCCCACGGGGAGGCGAACCAGTCGATGTTCTTCGACGTGCAGTAGTCGTCGATCGCGCGGTACTCGTCCTCGCCGAACTCCACGCGGTGGCGGTAGTCGATGTAGGTCATCCGGCCCCAGGGGGTGTCGCGCTCGATGTCCCACTGGTCGCGCGGGGTGCAGATCTCCGGGGTGCGCTTCTGGAACTTGACCGCGTCGCAGCCGGCGTCGGCGGCGGCGTCGATCAGCTTGAAGGCGTTCTCGAGCTCGCCGTTGTGGTTGATGCCGATCTCACCGCAGACGTAGACCGGACGGCCCGGGCCGACCTCGCGCGAACCGAACCGGCGGATACGGGAGTTGGTGCTCATGGCAGAGATGTCCTTACTTGGTGAGGGAATCGAGAGAGGGGCCGAGGATCCAGCTGGCGATCTCTCGGATCGCGCCGTCGCCACCGGGGACGGTGGTGACCGCGCGTGCGGCGCCGCGCACGACGTCGTGGGCGCTCGCGACCGCCACGGGCCAGCCCACGAGGGCGAAGCACGGGAGGTCATTGACGTCGTTGCCGACGTAGAGCACGCGCTCCGGCGCGATGCCCTGCTCCTCGCACCACTGCTTCAGCGCGAGGTCCTTGCGGTCGATGCCGTGCAGCACCGGGAGCTTGAGCTTCCGGGCCCGGGCGGCGACCACAGGGTTCTGTTCCGTGGACAGGATCAGCATCTTCAGGCCGCTCCGGCGGAGGGCCGAGATGCCGAGTCCGTCCCCGCGGTGCACGGAGACGAACTCCCGTCCTTCGGAGTCGACCAGCACCCGGTCGTCGGTCTGGGTGCCGTCGAAGTCGAGGACGACCGCGTCGATGTCGTCGGCGGTCGGGAGCGCGCCGGGCCGGCCCGCGTCGAAGAGCGGGGCGAGGGCCCGGGCGCGGGCGAGGTCGTGCGGGTCGTCGATCTCCAGCACGCGCGCGGGGTCCGTGCGGACCAGTTCGGTACGGCCGAAGAAGCGGTGCCCGTGCTCGCGGAAGCCGGCGGCCTCCATGGCGTAGGCGGCGCCGGTCTCCAGCAGGTCCTGCGGGCGGTCCTGGCGGCGGGGCCGGAAGGACTTGTCGTGGTTGACGCCGTAGCCGCCGCCGGCCGCGGCGTCGCTCTCCGCGACGGATCCGGCCACGACCTCCTCCTCCGCGTCCCGCCAGACGAACCCGTGGAAGGGCGCCACGGTCACCGCGGTGTCGGCGCCGTTCTCGGCGATGGCGCCCGCCACCCCGTCGATGTCCTCGCGGACGATGAACGGGCTGGTGCACTGCACGAGCAGGACCACGTCCACCGGCGCCCCGTGCAGGGCCTCGTGGGCGTCCATGGCGTGCAGGACGGCGGCCTCGGAGGTGGCCGTGTCGCCGGCGATGGCGGCGGGCCGCAGCACGACCTCGGCGCCCGCCTCGCGGGCCGCGGCGGCGATGGCCTGGTCGTCGGTGGAGACCACGACGTCGGTCACCAGCCGGGCCGTGCGGCACTCGCGTACCGTCCGCGCCACCAGCGGGACGCCGCCGACGGGGAGGAGGTTCTTCGCGGGCACGCCCTTGGAGCCGCCGCGTGCGGGGATCACCGCGAGCACGCGGCGCACGGCGGCGCCGTTGCCCGCTTCCGGGTGGGACATGGGGTCTACTCCTTGGGCAGGGGTCTCGGGGCGGCTCACAGCTCGCCCATCCGCCGGATGACGGGCGCCACGCGCTGCACGCCGTGCCGGTAGGCGCCGCGCGCCGCCCGGCGCACGATCTGCCGGACCGGTCCGGGGTCCTTGCCGGCGGCGGGCGCGCCGGGCAGCGGCGCGCCGTCCGGGCCGAGGTGGTGGCGGGCGAGGATGCCGGGCAGATAGCCGGGCGCGGTGACGGGGGTGTAGTACGGGGCCAGCGGGGGCAGGCCGCCGGGCCGGTCGAGCAGCGCGGCGATGCGCTCGCGCGCCGCGTCGAAGGCGAAGCCGTAGGTTCCGTCCGCCGCGACGCCCTGCCGGGACACCCACTCCTCGTCGGGCGCGGGCCGGTGCCCGGCGTCGAGCTGGTCCCAGGAGGCGAGGCAGCCGGAGCCCACGAAGTGGTGGTTGCCGAGGGACTCGCGGATGCCGAGGTCGGTCAGTACGACCGTGGGGATGCGGCGGTGCAGCGACTCCAGGGCAGCGGTGGAGCTGACCGTCACCAGCAGGTCGGTCCGGTCCAGGACCTCGCCCATGTTCCCGTACACGAGCCGGAGGTTGGCGGGCGCGTCGAGGCTCTGCACCAGCTTCTGGTACGGCAGTTCCTCGATGTGGGTGGTGTGCTCGCCGGGCTTGGAGCGCAGCTTCAGCAGCACCTCGCGCTCGGGGTGCCTGCGGGCGTGCTGCACCAGCCGGTTCAGCAGGTACGTACGGTCCTTGCGGCTCTCCGGGACGGAGGGCTGGGCGGCGAACACCACGGTGCGCGGGTCGTGTCGCCCCTCGTAGGGCGCGCCGCCGAGGAAGGGCAGCGCCACCTCGGTCACCGCCGAGGCGTCCGCGCCGACCCCTTCGTACACGGCCCGGAAACGGTCCGCGTCCTGGCGGGAGTTGGCGAGGACGAGGTCCGCGCCGTGCCGCAGCAGCAGACCGTCGGCGAGCTTCTCGTAGACGACGCCGACGTAGCCGGTGACGACGACGGGCCGCGCGGCGCGGTTCTCCCAGACGTGCTTCAGGCCGTGCAGCATCGCCTGCACACCGCCGCCCACCAGGGAGAGGACCAGGAGGTCGTAGGACTCCTCGGCCATGGCGCGCAGGAACCCGGCGGCGGTGACCTCCCGCAGTGAGTCGGCGCGCACGCCCACTTCCTCCAGCTGGCGCGGGGTGGGCGTCGCCCGGCCGCGCAGCAGGAATCCGTCGAGGCGGGGGTGGGCTTGCGCGCCCTCCCGCGGTGCGGTTTCCATGGACGGTTCCGGGACGATGCGGTCCGCGGTCAGCGCACCCCATTTCCATCGGGTGTCCGAGTCCGCAAGGACCGCGATTCGCGGGCGCTTCGGTGTACTTACTGGCACGTCGAAGACGCTAGGAAGCGAATGCTAGGTATGGCGGAACCGCGACTCAACGAAAAGTTAACAACAGCCCACCGAGAGCCGAACTGGCCGGCTGAAAGCCGGGAAGTACACGGGGTGCACCGTTCTGACACATGGAGTTCACCCGGTGTACCTTCATCGGAAAGTTCCGCTGCCGGGCGGCCTCCTAACGTTTTGCGGGTGCCTAAGCTTTCCGTGATCGTGCCGTTCTACAACGTGCAGCAATATGCCCTGGACACCCTCAGAAGCCTTCGGTTGAACGCCGACCGCGATTTCGAGTTCATCTTGGTCGACGACCATTCGAAGGACGAAACTCCGGCCATTCTCGAACGAGCGGCCGAGGACCTTTCGGATGTCGCCCGGGTTCGGTACATCCGCCACGAGCGGAACGGTGGTCTCGCCACCGCCCGCAACACCGGCCTGGACGCGGCGCAGGGCGAGTACCTGACGTTCCTGGACGGCGACGACTGGCTGGCCCCCGGCTACCTCACCGAACTGGTGTCCGCGATGGACGACCTGGGGTGCGACTTCGTGCGCACCGACCACGTCCAGGCCACCGCGCGCGCCCGTTCCGTGCACCGGGTCCCGGTCGGACGGCGCTGGGAGGCGTTCGACCCGAGGGAGGCGATACTCCCCGCCCACCGCTCCACCTCCGTGGACTACGCCTACGCCTGGGCCGGCGCGTACCACCGCCGCCTGGTGGACAAGGGCGTGCTCCACTTCACCGACGGGCTGCGCACGGCCGAGGACCGGCCGTGGATCTGGAAGCTGCACCGGGAGGCGGAGTCGTTCGCCGTGGTGAGCCTGCTGGGCGTGTTCTACCGGCGCGGGGTCGCCTCGTCCCTGACGCAGATCGGCGACGTCCGCCAGCTCGACTTCATCCGCGCCTTCGACCAGGTGGTCGAGGAGACGGCCGCGGACCGCGACGCCGGCCGGCTGCTGCCCAAGGCGGTGCGGACCTACTGCGCGATCATCGCCCACCACCTCTCCCACGAGGACAGGTTCGAACCGGCCGTGGCCAGGCAGCTGCGGTCGATGAGCGCGGCGGCCATCAAGCGCATGCCACAGGACGCACTCGCCGACGCACTGGAGGCCATGGACATGGACCGCTCGTCCAAGCTGCGGCGGCTGCGGCGCCGGGTCATCACGACGGGAGCGGCCGCCTGATGCCCGGGACCACTCAGATCTTCTGCGCGTCGACGCTGTACGGCGTCGCCACCCTGGCCGCCGCGATCGACTCCGGCCTGTTCGAGGAGCCGGACCGCCGGGTGCTGCTGGTGTTCAACAACTCCACGACCCCGGAGACCACTCCGCCCCTCGACGAGATGCCGGGCTTCGCGCCGCTGCGCGAGCACTTCGACGAGGTGCTGTCCTGGAACGAGGCCATCCGCCCCTTCCACCCCGGGGCCTGGACGCCGCGCGCCGACGACATCCCCCTCTTCGAGCGCTACCTGCGGCTGCTGTGGGGCCTCGGCGACGACCGGGTGAGCCTGGTGCTGGAGTCGATCCAGGTGACGCCCGCCCTGACGCTGGCCCAGTTGTTCACCGACGCGCCCATCGACGTCTACGCCGACGGGCTGATGAGCTACGGCCCCACACGCAACAAGCTCGACCCGCTGGTCGGCACGCGGGTGCGCCGGCTGCTGCACCTGGATCTGGTGCCGGGGCTCACACCGGTGCTGCTCACCGAGTTCGGCGTGCCGGCGCACCTGGTGCCGACGCCCGCGTTCCTGAAGGTGCTCGGCGAGGTGACCGAGACGGTGCCGGAACTGCCGGACGTGCCCGGCGACTCGGCGCTGCTGCTCGGCCAGTACCTGTCCGCGCTGGACATCCTCTCCCCCGAGGAGGAAGAGGACCTGCACATACGGATGATGCGGGGCGCGGTCGTCCGCGGCCACCGCACGGTCGTCTTCAAGCCCCACCCGACCGCACCGGCCCGTTACAGCCGGGCCCTGGAGACCGAGGCCGAGAAGCTCGGCGTGGACCTCATGGTGCTGGACACGCCCGTGCTCGCCGAGGTGCTGTTCGACCGGGCCCGGCCCGCGCTGGTCGTCGGCTGCTTCTCGACCGCGCTGTTCACCGCCTCGGCCTTCTACGACCTGCCGGCCACGCGCATCGGAACCGAGCTGCTGCTGGAGCGGCTGACGCCGTATCAGAACAGCAACCGGGTCCCCGCCACCCTGGCGGACGCGGTGCTGCCCGGCCTGGAGAGCGGCAAGGACGGGGACCTGCTGCCGGCCGAGCGGCTGCCCGCCCTGGTCACGGCCCTCGCGTTCACCATGCAGCCGCAGATCTACCCGGAGCTGCGCCCGCGGGCCGAGCAGTTCCTCGCCCGGCATCTCGGGCCGCGCACCCGGCGCTACTTCAAGAAGCGGCGTCTGACCGCGCTCGGACTGCCCGGCGGCGTTCCGCAGCGACTGGCGTTCCTGCCCCGTAATTCCACGGCACGCCGGGTGGTCCGGCGGGCCCGGGCGCTGCGCAAGGCGGTACGCCGCTGAAGCCGGTCCTGCCCGGCGGCACGCCCCGGAGCGGCCGGCGGGGGATCGCCGCCCGTCCGGCGGGGCCGCCCGCTCCGGCCACCGCTCCCGCCCCGGGCGACATCCAGATGAACCCGTGGAGACCGGCGGACGAAGCCTGTCGCCATCGAACGACATTCCGTCAACTCTCGTCCTAGCGTGACCGGCGCCCGCCCACGGGCGGCTCAAGCCAGGGACATACGAGCCACACAGAGGTTTCCAGCGTGACCGAGACGGCCGTCAGCACCCGCAAGCCCCAGCCCGGCGTCGCCGTGCTGGTCGACCCACCGGGCGCCACGACCGCCCCACGGCGCAGAGGCGATTCCGGCGGCCGGCTGCGCGCCCTCGACGGACTGCGGCTGGTGGCCGCCCTGATGGTGGCGCTCTACCACTACGGCGGACGCGGCGGTGAGGTCGCCCAGGCCTGGGGCACCTCCCCCAGGGACCAGTTCCCCACGCTGCACGCGCTGTTCGCCTACGGCTGCCTCGGCGTCCAGGTCTTCTTCGTGATCAGCGGGTTCGTCATCTGCATGAGCGGCTGGGGCCGCCCCCTGAGGTCGTTCTTCGCCTCCCGCGCCTCCCGGCTGCTGCCCGCCTACTGGGTGGCGGTGCTCATCGTCACGGCGGTGTTCGCGCTGCCGGTGGTGGCGTACAAGGCGGTCTCGCCCAGCGACGCCCTGGTCAACCTGACCATGCTGCAGATGCCGTTGGGTGTGGACCGGGTGCTCGGGGTGTGCTGGACCCTGTGGGCGGAGGTCCGCTTCTACGCCCTGTTCGCCCTGTGCGTCGTGCTGCCCGGAGCGAACCGCCGCCGGGTGATCATGTTCTGTGCGGGCTGGACGCTGGCGGCGGTGATCGCCGAGAACGCGAACATGCCGCTGCTCGACATCGTCCTGATGCCCGAGTACGCGCCCTTCTTCATCGGCGGTGTCGGCCTCTACCTCGTGCACCGCGACCGGCGGGACGTGTACGGGTGGGCCATCGTCGCCGTCAGCTGGCTGATCGGCCAGCACTACGCGGTGCGGGGGCTGTGGCACGCGCCCGACCCCGAGGCCTTCTCCTACCGTTCCTCGTTCGGGATCATCGCCGTCGTGACGTTCGGGTTCGTGGCGGTCGCCGCGATCGCGCTGGGCCTGCTGGGCCGCGTGAACTGGCGGTGGCTGACGGTCGCGGGTGCGCTGACCTACCCCTTCTACCTGGTCCACGAGCACCTGGGCTGGGTGGTGATCCACGCCCTGCACCGAGGTCTGGGGCTGGCCTCAGGGGTGACCTTCGCGCTGACGGTGGCGTCAATGCTGCTGCTGGCGTGGTTGCTGAACAAGTATGTGGAGAAGCCGCTGACGCCCCGGCTGCGGGCTGCCCTGACGAAGGTCCGCTGACCCTGTTCACGGGACGTTCAACCGGCCGTCGATCGGGGCAACGCTCAGAGAGAAGGCTCGCCTCATGACCAACGCACAAGCGACCGAAAAGCACCCCGGCGAACTCGCCGACGTCCCGGGCTGGTTCCCGCCGCTGGACCAGATGCTGTTCACCTGGTTCCTCGAACAGCAGAAGAAGGCCGGCATAAAGGGTGATCTGCTGGAGCTCGGCGTCTACATGGGCAAGAGCGCGATCCTCCTCGGCCACCACCTCCAGGACGGCGAACTGTTCACCGTCTGCGACCTGTTCGAGGGCGACGCCCCGGACGAGGCCAACAAGGCTGAGTCCACGAAGTCGTACGCCTCGCTCACCCAGCAGGCCTTCGAGCGGAACTACCTCTCCTTCCACGACACCCTGCCGGCGGTGATCACCGGCCCCAGCTCCCTGGTGGACGAGAAGGTGGCCCCGGACAGCTGCCGCTTCATCCACATCGACGCCTCGCACCTGTACGAGCACGTGTACGGCGACATCGGCGCGGCCCACGACATCCTGCTGCCCGAGGGCGTCGTGGTCCTGGACGACTTCCGGTCCGAGCACACCCCGGGTGTCTCGGTCGCCGCCTGGGAGGCAGTCCTCAACCGAGGCCTGCGCCCGATCTGCCTCAGCACGCAGAAGCTGTACGCCACCTGGGGCGATCCCGAACCGCTCCAGGAGGAACTGCTTCAGATGCTGCGCCAGCGCTCGGACGTCGGGCTGAGCGTGCAGCAGGCGGCCGGACACCGGCTGATCCGGACCCGCTCCCGGGGCACGAAACCACCGTTCTTCCCGCCCTCACGGCACTACGTGGAGCCCGTGCCCCCGCCGGCCCCCGCTCCCCCGGTCGCCGAGTCGGCCGCGGCGCGCCCGGCCCGGCCCGCTCCGTCCCGGGCCCGCCGGCTCGCCAAGGACCTGCTGCCACCCGTGATCACCCGAGCCGTGCGCCGGGCACGCGCGAAACGGTCCTGACGGTCCACAGTGCCAGGGGCGTCGGCGGGCCGGGACCTCTGCGGACCTGCCGACGACAGCTGCACCGCGAACTCCGGAGACAGCGCACCCGGCGCCGTAGTCGCCCCCGCCGGCCGGCGTGGCACGGGAGTCCGGCATCCCCGCCCGGCCGTCGGTCAGAAGGCGTCCGTCGGGACGTACGCGCCCCACACCTCGCGCAGCGCGTTGCAGACCTCGCCGACGGTGGCGCGGGCCCGCAGCGCCTCCTTCATGGGGTAGAGGACGTTGTCGTCGCCTTCGGCGGCCTTCTTCAGCGCCGCCAGGGCCGCGTCCACGGCCGGCTGGTCGCGCTCCGCGCGCAGCTCGGCCAGGCGTTCGGCCTGCCGGGCCTCGATGGCGGGGTCGACGCGCAGCGGCTCGTAGGGCTCTTCCTCGTCGAGCTGGAAGCGGTTGACGCCGACGACGACCCGTTCTCCGGAGTCGGTCTCCTGGGCGATGCGGTAGGCGTTGCGTTCGATCGCGTTCTTCTGGAAGCCGTGTTCGATGGCGTCGACGGCGCCGCCGAGTTCCTCGACCCTGTCCATCAGCGCCACGGCCGCGGCTTCGAGGTCGTCGGTCATCTTCTCGATGACGTAGGACCCGGCGAAGGGGTCGACGGTCGCGGTCACGTCCGTTTCGTAGGCCAGGACCTGCTGGGTGCGCAGGGCCAGCCGTGCCGACTTGTCGGTGGGCAGGGCGATGGCCTCGTCGAAGGAGTTGGTGTGCAGTGACTGCGTCCCGCCCAGCACCGCGGCCAGGCCCTGCACGGCGACCCGGACCAAGTTCACCTCGGGCTGCTGGGCCGTCAGCTGCACCCCGGCCGTCTGGGTGTGGAAACGCAGCATCAGCGACTTCGGATTCCGCGCCCCGAACTCCTCACGCATCACCCGCGCCCAGATCCGCCGCGCCGCACGGAACTTCGCGACCTCCTCCAGGATCGTGGTCCGTGCCACGAAGAAGAACGACAGCCGCGGGGCGAAATCGTCCACGTCCATGCCGGCGGCCACGGCGGTGCGCACGTACTCGATGCCGTCGGCCAGGGTGAAGGCGATCTCCTGTGCGGGCGAGGCCCCCGCCTCGGCCATGTGATAGCCGGAGATCGAAATGGTGTTCCACTTCGGGATCTCGGCCCGGCAGTACCGGAAGATGTCCGCGATCAGCCGCAGCGACGGCTTCGGCGGGAAGATGTAGGTGCCCCGGGCGATGTACTCCTTCAGCACATCGTTCTGGATCGTGCCCGTCAGCTGGTCCGCGCCGACGCCCTGCTCCTCCGCGACCAGCTGGTACAGGAGCAGCAGCAGGGCCGCCGGGGCGTTGATCGTCATCGACGTCGAAACCCGGTCCAGCGGGATCCCGCCGAACAGCACCCGCATGTCCTCGATCGAGTCGATGGCCACGCCCACCTTGCCGACCTCGCCGTGTGCGATCGGGGCGTCGGAGTCGTGGCCCATCTGGGTGGGCAGGTCGAAGGCGACCGACAGACCCGTCGTACCGTGCGCGATCAGCTGCCGGTAGCGGGCATTGGACTCCGTGGCCGTACCGAACCCCGCGTACTGGCGCATCGTCCAGGGACGGCCCGTGTACATCGACGGGTACACACCGCGGGTGAACGGGAACGCCCCCGGCTCCCCCAGCTTCTCCGCCGGATCCCAGCCCTCAAGGGCCTGCGGTCCGTAGACCGGCTCGATGGGCAGTCCGGACTCCGACTCACGCGCCATGGTGGATGCCTCCCGCTGAGCAGTGACCTCGCTCACCACCATGCCCCCTGGTTCGCGGCCGGTCACGCCCGGGGAACATCTCAAGTGGCATCCGGGCACACCGGTGAGACGAGCGGGGGGCCGTGTGCGTACTACGGGCATGGGGAGAGCGTTCGCAGCGGGACTCGCCGTGGTGGCCGCGTTGACCGGCTGCACGGTGCAGACCCCGGACGGCGAGGGGAAGCGCCGCTCGCCGGTGCACATCGAGCTGCCCGGCGGCACCCCGTCCCCCGGCCGCACGGCCGCCGGTGACGGCGCCGGGCCGGACCCGGCACCGCGCCCGGACGACGACAGGCCCCGTGCTGCTCCCGTCCCGCCCCGGGTGCTGTGGTCCCGTGGCGACACCGGCCGGGACGTCCGGGAGCTGCAGGCCCGGCTGCGGCAGGTCGCCTGGCTGTTCGACGGACCGACGGGCACCTACGACGAGCCGACCGAGCGGGCGGTGAGCGGGTTCCAGGGCAAGCGCGGGCTGCCGCGCACCGGGAAGACCGACGCCGTCACCTGGCAGCGGCTGCTGCGCATGACGCGCGAGCCGGGCCGGTGGGACCTCTACCTGATGGGCGGCCAGCGGGCCGACGCTCCGGACGCCCGCTGCCGGACCGGCCGGGTGCTCTGCATCGACAAGACCAGCAGGACGCTGCGCTGGATGGTCGACGGACGGACCGTGTCGACGATGGCGGTCCGCTTCGGCTCGCAGTACACACCGACCCGGGAGGGGGTCTTCTCCGTCTACTGGAAGTCCCGCGACCACGTCTCGACGCTCTACGACTCGCCGATGCCCTACGCGATGTTCTTCAGCGGCGGCCAGGCCGTGCACTTCTCGGCGGACTTCGCCGCCCGGGGCTACGCGGGCGCCTCGCACGGCTGCGTCAACGTGCGGGACGAGGCGGCGATCGCGGAGCTGTACGCGCAGGTCCGCGACGGCGACAAGGTCGTCGTGTCCTGGTGACAGCGGGGGGAGGGAGTTGGGGCGCGGGCGGGACCGGGGGAACGTGTCCCGCCCGCGCTCAGGTGCACGAGCCGTAGGTACGGGGGGAACCCCGGCTCTGTGCGACGGCCGATGACCAGTCGGCTCACTCATTACTGCGCCGGGGCGGCCGAAAACGTCACACCCTCGGCCAGAAGATTTTCAGAAAGTGCGAAACCGCAGGTCACAGCGGTGCGGCAACACATCAGAACCGGCCACGGTTCGTGCCGCCACCGACGTCACCGCCGTCAGTCCTTCTCCCCGGACCGCTGATCGGCCATCCGGTCGGTCTTCCCGTCGGCCTTCCCGTCGGCCTTCCGCTCGTTCTTCCGCTCGGCCTCGTCCTGCTTCCGGTCCCGGTCGCGGTCCCGGTCGCGGTCCCGGTCCGCGCCCTTGCCCTGGTGCCTGCCCTGGCCCGGCCGGTCGTCGTGCCCGCGCTCCCCCGAGCGGGGGCCCGCCGTGGACAGGACGCCCTTGCAGTACTTCCACACCCGTGCGCCGTCCGCCGCGTCCCGCAGGGCGCGCCTGCGGTCGGGGTCCAGCCGCTTGCCGTCGCGCAGGTCGCGGCAGGCGGAGGTGATCTCCTCGCGGTGGTCGCCGGAACGGCCTTCACGGTCGTCCGGCTTCGGGGCCGGTCCGTCACGGCGCTCGTCCCGGTCCCGGGTACCGGACCCGCCCGTCGACGAGCCGCTCGGAGCGCCGCCGGGGGTGGATCCGTCCTGCGCGGCGTCGCTCGGCGAGGGCGACAGCAGCGGGCGTTCCGGGTGGGTGGCGGCGGCCGAGACCGAGGCGCCGGGGTCGGGCTCGTCGCCGCCGAACGGTGCCCTCAGGGCTCCGGTTCCGGCCGCGAGGGCGACCCCGCCGGCCATGCCGACGGCCAGCACGGCGGCCAGGGCGAAGCGCGCGGGACGGGCCCAGCGGGGCCGGAGTGCGGTCCCTGCGCCGCTGCCGCCGTGGCCTCCGATACGGACCAGCCCTGCGTCGGTGATCTCCGGCGCATCCTGTCCGCCGGTGGCCGCAGGGGCCGCGGTCGCGTCGGCGCGTTCCGCGCGGGCCTTGCGGAAAGCGGCCATCGCGGCGGCCTCACCGGGGAGTTCATCGCTGGTCAGTGGGGATTTGGGAGACAGTGCGCCGAGGGTTCTGGCGAGGTGTTCGGCCTGGTCCCGGCCGGCGCCTTCGACAGCTCCGGGTGGCTCTCCGCTCAGCAAACGCTCCGCCGTTTCGCGGTCCAGCCACCTGTACTGCTCGTCGGCCATCACACATCCTTCTGCGTCCGCGCAACGCCACGCGTCACACCTGCGGACGTCACGGCACCGCCGCGCGGTTCTCGCTGGGGTGGCAGGGCGTCGAGCCCCCCGGCCGATTCCGGATCGGCCTGCGGGTCGTCGCCGAGCAGTTCGGCGAGCCGCTTCAGACCCCGGTGCGCCGCCGTGCGGACCGCGCCCGGGCGTTTGCCCAGCGTCTCCGCGGCGGTCTTCGCGTCCAGCCCCACCACCACGCGCAGGACGACCGCCTCGGCCTGGTCCTGCGGCAGCCGGGAGATCAGGGAGAGCGCGCCGTCGGTTGCGAGCGCCTCGATGGCCTCGCCGGCGGTGTCCGACTCGGCGGCCCGGCCGGTCAGCTCGGTCTCGTCACCGCCGATCGCGGGCCGCCGCCCGCGCATGCGTATCTGGTCGAGGGCGCGGTTGCGGGCGATCCTGGCGGCCCAGCCGCGGAACCGGTCCGCGTCGCCGGTGAACCGCTCCAGATCGCGGGCTATCTGAAGCCACGCCTCGGACGTCACGTCCTCGGCGTCGGGGTCGCCGACGAGCGTCCGTACGTACCCGAGCAGCCGCGGGTGAACGGTGCGGTACACAGTCCGGAACGCGTCCTCGTCTCCGTCCTGTGCCGCGCGCACCGCGGCGGTCAGCTCCGCGTCGTCCCCCAGCACCGCACCCCTTATGCGCCCGAACCGGCGCCGCTTTCGCGGACCGGGTTCTCGCCGTCGTGGTTCCTCAATTGATGGTTGCGGTGTTGACACCGCAGGTGGTCGCGGTGACAGCCCGCAGGTGATTGCGGTGGTCGTACCGCCTTCGCGTTGGCGCGAATGGCACGTTACGACCTGAAACCATTCCCCGTCCATGTCCGCCCAGGATGCAACTAAGCCGTGACACGGCGAGGTGTGACAGAAAACGCAGACCCGACGCTGTAGGAAGTACGGGCCGCCGCGCGGCCCGTGCCGCGCGACGGCCGGGGCCTCTCCTGTGGGGGGTGGCGGCCTCGGCCGTTGCCAAGGCAGGTGCCGGCGGAGGCGCGTTCCCGCCCGGCGACGCCGGCCGGCACTTCGTGGAGTCCCTTAATCGTTACGGCCGTTGGGCCGGCCGTCGGGCTGGGAGCGCTTGCCCTCACTCCCGCTCCTGCCCGCGCCGCCGTCCGGCCCTTCGGCCGTGCCGTTGCCCGCCCCGTCGTTCGCGTCGGGCGCGCCGTCGTTGGCGGCGGGGTCTTCGTTCCCGGAGCCGCCACGCCCGGCGTTCGGCTTCTCCCGTCGCTCGGCGCAGTACGCCGTGACGTTCCTCTCACCGCCCGCGGCGGCCACGAGCCGTTGCCAGGCCGTCCCGTCCAGGGCGTTGCCGCGTCCCCCGGCCCGTTCGTAGGCGCCGCAGTGGGCTTCGGTGTCCCGGGCGGCGTCCGGCCGGTCCGGGCGAGCCGGCGAAGGGCCGGCGCCGGTACCGGGGCTGTGGCTGCCGCGGGGAGGCTTCGGCGCCGGGTCGCGCGGGGCGCTGCTCGGGGCGGGCGAACGCTCGGGGGCGTCCTTCGTGCCCTCGTCGGACGATCCGGCCACGCCGATCGCCGCCACGGCGACACCGCCCAGCGTGAGGCTGGCGAGCAGCACGGAGAGCGTCGTCCTCAGGGACCGCCCCAGGTAGCGCCGCTGCCGGGGACGCCAGTCGTCCCGGCGGCGGGTGCGCGCCCGCCGGGGCGCGGCGTCCCGGGCGGCCCGGAAGGCGGCCACGGCCCGCTGTTCTGCCTCCGCGTCGACGCCGTCCCGGATGAGGGAGGCGATGATCAGCGCCTCCACGTCGGAGTCGATGAGGGCGTGACGGGAACCACGGCCGGACAGCCCGCCGTCGCTCTGCCGTTCACCCATGTCCGTTTCCGTTCCTGCTCGATCCGATCCATCCGTCTGTTCCGGGGGCGCCGGGTCCGCCGGGCCCCAGTACGTCCCGCCGCCGCGCCCCGTTCAGGGCGCCGGGTCCGCGCGACCCATCCGACCGTTCGCGGAGCCGCCCGTTCCGTTCACGTCGACTCACCCAGCGTCCGGGGAGCCTCATCCGTCACACTCTTCTCCGCGCCCAGTTGCCCGGCGAGACGTTTCAGGCCCCGGTGGGCGGCCGTGCGTACCGCGCCCGGCCGCTTGCCCAGCACCCGTGCGGCGGCCGGCCCGTCGAGGCCTACCACCACCCGCAGCAGCACGGCCTCGGCCTGGTCGGGCGGCAGGCCACGGACCAGCTCCAGGGCGTGCTCGGTGGAGAGTGCCTCCAGCGCCTGGTCGTGCGTGCTCTGCGGTCCCGGCAGTTCCAGGACGTCCTGCTCCAGCGCGGACGGCCGGGGCCGTACCCGCTGCCGGCGCAGGTGGTCCAGCGCCCGGTGCCGGGCGATGGTCGCCGTCCAGCCCCGGAAGCCGGCCCCGTCGCCCCGGAACCGCCCGAGGTCCCGGGCGATCTCCAGCCAGGCGTCGGACGCCACGTCCTCCGCGTCGTCCCCGACCAGGCCGCGCAGATAGCCGAGCAGACCGGGCTGCACGAAGCGGTAGGCGACCGCGAAGGCCGCCTCGTCACCCTGCTGGGCCCGCGCGACGGCCGCGCCGAGTTCCCCGTCGTACGCCTGTCCGCGCCGGGGCTCCGTTCCCTGACCCAAGTACCGTCCTCGTCCGTGCCGGGTGCGCACCCTCCCACGCTCATCAGCGCCGGGCCGCGCGGAAGTGTCACAGCGCGTCGGGCTCCGGGCGGCGACGACCGTTCGGGTCAACCCGTCCCGCCGTCCTCGGGAGCCCGGCCCCGGGGAGGTTTCGGCCAAGTGACGTACCGGGGAGCTCTGCTCGCGATGCAACCGCCCACGAAAGGCGAGCGCCGTATGACACCCCGCCTCCTGCGCACCGCCGTCGCCACCGCCCTGGCCCTCGGTTCCCTCGGCCTGACCCAGCCCGCCCGGGCCACCTCCTCGGACGGAGTGCACACCGTCCGGGTGCCGGACGGCGACCCCCACGAACGGTCCCTCGCCCCGCGCACCTCCGAGCCGTTCAGCCTGATCGGCATCACCTGGGACGACCCGGACGCCGCCCTGGACGGCACCGCCCTGGTGCGCACCCGCTCCCGGGAGAGCGGCGCGTGGAGCGCGTGGCGCCCCCTGGAGACCGACGTCCGTACGCCCGAGACGGGCCCCGACCACGACCGGCCGGGTGTGCGCGGCAGCACCCAGCCGTTGTGGACCGGGCCCGCGGACGGCTTCCAGGTGCGCGTCTCCGGCACCCGCCTGCCGACCGGGCTGCGGGTCGAGCTGGTCGACCCCGAGGCCGGGTCGGACGCCGTGCACACCGCGGTCGTCGAACCGGACGAAGTCGAACGGGACGACGTAGGGCCGGACATCGCCGGGCCGGCCGCCGGGCCGCTCGCCGCCGAGCGTCCCGCCGTGACGTCGCGCTCCGCCTGGGGCGCCGACGAGTCCCTGGTGAAGGACCCGCCCACGTACACCGGCGACACCAAGGCGATGTTCGTCCACCACACGGCGGGCACCAACGACTACACCTGCTCCGAGTCGGCGTCGATCGTGCGCGGGGTGTTCCTCTACCACGTGCAGAGCAACGGCTGGAACGACATCGGCTACCACTTCCTCGTCGACAAATGCGGCACCGTCTTCGAGGGCCGGGCGGGCGGCATCGACAAGCCCGTCCTCGGCGCCCACGCCTACGGGTTCAACACCGCCACCAGCAGCGTCTCGGTGCTCGGCGACCACTCCACGGCGGCCACCAGCGCCGCGGTGCGGGAGTCGGTCGCGAAGGTCGCGGCGTGGAAGCTCGGCCTCTACGGCATCGACCCGACCGGGACGGTCGTACTGACCTCCGGTGCCGACAACGGCAAGTACAAGCTGGGGCAGAAGGGCACGTTCCACCGCATCTCCGGGCACCGCGACGGCTACCCGACCGCCTGCCCCGGACAGACCCTCTACGACGACCTGCCCGAGATCCGCACCCTCGCCGCGAACGCCGGCAAGCCGGCCGAGCCCGCTCCGGAATCCCCGGCGCCCTGGGCCGAGGACGAGGACGTGCTCGCGCGCTGACGCTACCGCCGGGGCCCGGCGCTCACCGCGTCCCGGCACAGCAACCGCAACGACCCATGGCCGGCGTAGCAGCGGCGGGCCTCGTCGATGGGGTCCCACAGGCGCCCGTCGGGGGTGCGGATCCAGTGGTCGCCGCCGGTCGCCCACCACTCGGCGCCTGTCTGACGCACGATCACCTCACCGGTGTAGGCGCCGAAGCCGCGCAATACCTGACGGACGGCGTCCTCGGGCGCTCCCTCCCGCCGTATCCCCTCGATCATCCGGTCGATGCTCCACAGACTCTGTGCCGAGTAGTCGAGGCGCAGCCGTGCTCCCTCGCGCATCGTCGCCACTGTGTCCGCCGCCCATCGCAGCGGCTTCGCAGCCGCCGATGGCCTGGTCTCCGCTTGAGTCGTCACATCCCGGAAAGCGCTGCGGCGAAGCGTTTCGTCACCCGGAATCGGCGACTTCCCCAAAGCGGCGCAGGACCGCCCCACCGCACCCGAGGGACAGTCACAGGACCCGCCCAGGAAGCGGGTTTGGGAGCCCTGGGCGGGCCGGTGCCATCGGCGGCCCGCTTCAGCCCTGTTGCCGGCTCCGGCGGGAGACCACCGCGCGCAGCACCCGCCGCCCCTCGGTCGACAGCTCCAGCACCCGGCGCAGCCCGGCCGGGCCGTGTCCGGCCAGGACCTCCAGGACGGTGATCTGGCGGCGCAGTTCGGCGGCGACGAGGGGTGACATGCCGTCCGTACGGCCCTCGCGGCGGGAGTCGACGGACGAGGCCTCGTCCTGGGCGGTGTCCAGGAGCCGGTGGATCTGGAGGGAGGCGACGGAGCAGGCGTCGGCCCACACCCGCAGCCCCGGTGCGGAGCGCTCGGCGGGAGCGGCCTGAAGCATCCGGTGGGCGAGCACGGCGGCCTCGTCCCCGGCGCCGACCGAGTCCAGCTTGCAGCGCGCCTGCTCCAGCCGCTCGCCCCACTCACCCGCACCGGCGTCGTCGCCGAGGCTCGCCCACACCGGCCGCAGGGTCTCGTCGTCGCCGCCCAGCAGGGGCACGCACCGATCGAGACAAGCCAGCCCGCTCGCGGCCAGCCCGCGTTCGTCGGCCTGTGCGATCAACTCCACCAGGCTCATCCACGCCTCCCTCCGCAGGCCTCTCCGGGGCCCGATCAGGCCGCTGCCGACCCTCACCCCTTACGGAACCCGCACTTCCCCTTACTGCGCGCAACGGCCCCGTAGTGTCACAGGGGCACCACACCCAGCCGGTCGAGGAAGCGGAACAGAAGGTTTTCGGCCAGGGGGTCCGAAGCCGAGAGCGGGGGAGGATCGGGCTCTGACGTGAGTACGTCCACCAGCGCCTCGGCGTTCACTTCGCACCCGGCCTCGGCGGCCCAGCGCGCGGCGCGCTCGGCGGCGTCGCGGGGTTCCAGGAAGTAGTCCTCCAGAGTGAGGCCCTCGCGGTCCGCGCCCAGGTACCCGGCCATCGCGGAGCGCGCGAGGCAGGTCGTCCACGCCCCGCTCTCCGGAGCCGCGGCCTCCAGCACCACGCACTCGCTGTTCATGACGTACCCGAAGAGCGCGGGCGCCCCGGTCTCCCGGGCCAGGTCGTTCATGTTCCCGATGCCGCCGTCGCTGCTCGGGTACTCCCAGACCTGCCATCCGCCCGGCGCCGAGACGCGCTGCGTCGCCCCCTCCCCGGCTCCCGCCAGCGCGTCCAGCTCCGGCAGCGGCCGCTCCCCCCGGCCCACCACGAAGTATCCCCAGTAGCCCATGTCCCGGTTCCCCCCGGCATTTTCGACTCCACTCGCGCCAGAAGACCACCACAGCCGTACGGAGGTTCGCAGCCGTATGCGCCAATTCCCGCCGGTCAGCCGAGCCGGTCGGCCAGCGCCCGGAACTCCGCCCAGGACAGCTCGGGCCTGTCCGGGTCCCACAGCTTCTGGACGGTCGCACGCAGCGGCATCCGGATCCCGGCCGCCACCTGGTCCTCCGTCTGGGAGTTCGCGAGGTCGCACCACACCGCGAAGGACCCGCCGAGGATCTGGCCGTCGTAGCGCGCCGGCACGGCCTCGGTGCCGCGCAGCACCCGCGGCGTCCACTGCTGGTAGATCCGCTCGCCCGTCGGGTAGACGAACGTCTGCGGCTCGCCGAGCACGTAGTACAGGAACTCGTCGTTGTAGTTGATCATCTTGCGGCCCGCCTGGAGGTACTCCAGGGGCGGCCGGGCGCCGATCTCCTTGCCCGTCCAGTAGGCGACCTGGATGTCCTTGGCGGCCTGGACGGAGGTGCCGCGGAAGAAGCCGTCGTTCCAGGCGCGCGGGACGCGCTGATGCCTGCGGACGGTGTCGGCCCGGTCGTTCAGCCAGCCGGTGGTGAGGTCGGCGACCGTCGCGCCGGAGCCGTACTTCTCCCGGGCGGCGGCGGCCAGCTGCGGGAAGGAGGCCTCCGGGTTCGACCGGGTCAGCGCCTGGTACTCGTCGCCGCCGAGGTGCCAGGGCCCGCCCGGGAAGAGGTCCGCGTACTCGTTCAGCAGGTCGTCGACGATCTGGGCGCTCTGGGCCTTGGAGATGTCGATGGCGCCCTGCACCGCAGACCCCTGCGCGGTGCGCAGCTGCAGGTCGGGGTGGGCGTCGAGGACCGCGCCGAGGTGGCCGGGCGAGTCGATCTCGGGCACGACCGTGATGTGCCGGCTCCGCGCGAGGTCGATGATCTTCCGCACCTGCGCCTTGGTGAGGTGCTGACGCGACACGATCTCGGGGTGCGAGGAGGACTCGATCCGGAAGCCCTGGTCGTCGGAGAAGTGCAGCCCCAGCTGGTTGAACTTCAGGTCGCCCAGTTCCCGGATCCGGTCCTCGATCCAGCCGGCCGTGAAGTTCTTGCGCGCGATGTCCAGCATGAACCCGCGCTGCGCCTTGGCCGGCTCGTCCTTCACGACCCCCTCGGGTGCCGTGCCGCCGTCGTGCGTCTCCTGCTTGAGCGTGCGGGTGCCGTAGAAGACCCCTGCGTCGGAAGGCCCGTCGATCTCCACCCGCCCGTCGCGCACGGTCATCACGTACGACTCCGGGTTGGCGCCCTCGTCGCCGTTCAGCGCCAGCCGCAGGTCTCCGGCCCGCTTGTCGCTCTTCTCGCCCGCGTAGGCCATGCCCAGCTCGCCGGCGACCAGCCGCCCCTCGTCGGCCAGCGCCGGGTCGTCCACGACCACCCGGTTGCCCTTCTCGGGACGCCAGCCCGGGCCACGCGCCGGCTCGTGGCCGCGCACGGCGGGAATGGTGCGGGGCGCCTCGGACAGGGGGTAGGACCGGGTCGGACTGGGGGTCGGGGCCGCCTCCCGCGCTCCGTCCGGGGGCGCGGCGGCCCGCTGCGAGGACCCGGCCTGAGAACCGGTGGACCCGCCGTCGCCGCCCGAGGCCGCCCAGAGCCCGAGACCGACCCCGGCCGCGACCACGACCAGGGCCACGGCCATGGCCACGACCAGCACCTGCCGCTGCTTCTCCTGCTTCGCCGGAGTCCGGCGCCTGTGCTGACTCACACCGCCAACCTAAAACCCCGGCCCGCATGGCGCGCGTCCACCACGCATGCCGAATCTCTCTCTCCCGGGTGAAATTCGGGCATCCTTCGGACACGTCATGGTCGTACTCGATAGCGTGACGTCACATCTCTCACAGTTCACCCTGCTGACACACGTGACGCCCACGAGGACCCACGCTGCCTGCGCACCGTCTCCCAGATCTCCCCGGCCGACTCGCCATACCGGTGGAGCACTTCAACACAGCCTCCGCACAGGAGCTGGAGCAGGCCCTCCTCTCCTGCCTGCGCAGCCTCCGCTGGGCCCGGCGTGTCGCGGACCACCGCCCCTATCCGGACCTGGATTCCCTGCTGGCCGCAGCGGACGAGGCGGCCTACGACCTGACCTGGCCCGACCTCACGGAAGCACTGGCGGCCGAGCCCCTGCCCACCCTCCCGCCGGACACCTACGCCGCGGCCCACACGGCCCTCAGCGCGGCCTATGCCGCCTACGAGGCCCGCTTCGGCCATGTGTTCGTCACCTGCCTGGGCGACCTGACCCCGAGCCGGACGCTGGACCACATCCTCGAAGCCATCCGGTCACGATTGACCAACGATCCGGAGGAAGAGCGGACGGTGGTGGCCGACGAACTCCGGCGCCTCGCGAAGGAACGGCTGGTCGACGCCCTGCGGGGCGCGGGACTGTGATCGATATGCGGCTACCGCCGCGTGGGGCCGACCAACCACAACGAACCCGTACCCGGCAGATAACAGGACACCCCACCCCAGAAGCCGCCGAAGGCTAGCCCGTACGCATGCCAGTTTGATCACACAGCCAGACCCCGGCTCAGCCCAGCGGCAGCGCCTCGCTACGATGCTGGGGGCCGGTGGACCGTACCCGGCCGGGCCCGACCGACACACCAAGCCGGCGCGGCCCCAATCCCCGCTCCCGGAGGAAACTTCCGTGCCGGCTGGAACGCTGTACCGCGGCCGGGAAGGAATGTGGTCCTGGGTGGCTCATCGAGTCACCGGCGTCCTCATCTTCTTCTTCCTGTTCGTTCACGTGCTGGACACCGCACTCGTCCGTGTGTCGCCCGAGGCCTACGACACCGTCGTGGCCACGTACAAGACGCCGATCGTCGCGCTGCTGGAGTACGGCCTCGTCGCCGCCATCCTCTTCCACGCGCTCAACGGCCTGCGCGTCATCGCCGTCGACTTCTGGATCAAGGGCGCCCGCTACCAGAAGCAGATGCTCTGGACCGTCGTCGCCCTGTGGGTCGTGCTGATGCTCGGGGCGATCTACCCCGTCCTCGGCCACGCCGCTCGTGAACTGTTCGGGAGCTGACGCCAATGTCCACGTCTGAGAAGACCGCCGCCGGCGTCGGCCCCGTCGAGGGCGGCGCCGTCTACACCGTCGACAACCCGGCGCCCTTCATCGAGGCGCCACGCCAGCGCACCAAGAAGACCCCGAAGACCACCCGGGGCAACTTCGAGCTGGCCGCCTGGCTCTTCATGCGCCTGTCGGGCGTCGTGCTGGTCGTCCTGGTCCTCGGCCACCTGCTGATCCAGCTCGTGCTGGACGGCGGCGTCTCCAAGATCGGCTTCGCCTTCGTGGCGGGCCGCTGGGCGTCCCCGTTCTGGCAGGTCTGGGACCTGCTGATGCTGTGGCTCGCCATGCTGCACGGCGCCAACGGCCTGCGCACGGTCATCAACGACTACGCGGAGCGCGCGAACACCCGGCTGTGGCTCAAGGGCCTGCTCTACACGGCCACGGTGTTCACCATCCTGCTGGGCACGCTGGTGATCTTCACCTTCGACCCGAACATCCGCTAGGCACGGGGCTGCGAGAATCATGAAGATCCACAAGTACGACACCGTCATCGTCGGCGCCGGCGGCGCGGGCATGCGTGCGGCCATCGAGTCCACGAAGCGCAGCCGCACCGCCGTGCTGACCAAGCTGTATCCCACCCGCTCCCACACGGGCGCCGCGCAGGGCGGCATGGCCGCCGCGCTCGCCAACGTGGAGGAGGACAACTGGGAGTGGCACACCTTCGACACGGTCAAGGGCGGTGACTACCTGGTCGACCAGGACGCCGCCGAGATCCTGGCGAAGGAGGCCATCGACTCCGTCCTCGATCTGGAGAAGATGGGCCTGCCGTTCAACCGCACCCCGAACGGCACGATCGACCAGCGCCGCTTCGGCGGTCACAGCCGCAACCACGGCGAGGCCCCGGTCCGCCGCTCCTGCTACGCGGCCGACCGCACCGGCCACATGATCCTCCAGACGCTGTACCAGAACTGCGTCAAGGAGGGCGTGGAGTTCTACAACGAGTTCTACGTCCTGGACCAGCTGATCACCGAGGTCGACGGCGTGAAGCGGTCGGCGGGTGTGGTCGCCTACGAGCTGGCGACCGGTGAGATCCACGTCTTCCAGGCGAAGTCCGTGGTCTACGCGTCCGGCGGCTGCGGCAAGTTCTTCAAGGTGACGTCGAACGCGCACACGCTGACGGGCGACGGCCAGGCGGCGGTCTACCGCCGCGGTCTGCCGCTGGAGGACATGGAGTTCTTCCAGTTCCACCCGACCGGCATCTGGCGCATGGGCATCCTGCTGACGGAGGGCGCCCGCGGTGAGGGCGGCATCCTCCGCAACAAGGACGGCGAGCGCTTCATGGAGAAGTACGCGCCGGTGATGAAGGACCTCGCGTCACGTGACGTCGTGTCCCGCTCCATCTACACGGAGATCCGGGAAGGCCGCGGTTGTGGCCCCGAGGGCGACCACGTCTACCTCGACCTCACCCACCTCCCGCCGGAGCAGCTGGACGCGAAGCTGCCCGACATCACGGAGTTCGCCCGCACCTACCTCGGCATCGAGCCCTACACGGACCCGATCCCGATCCAGCCGACCGCGCACTACGCGATGGGCGGCATCCCGACGAACGTCGAAGGTGAGGTCCTGGCGGACAACACCACGGTCGTTCCCGGTCTGTACGCCGCCGGCGAGGTCGCCTGCGTCTCCGTCCACGGTGCCAACCGCCTCGGCACCAACTCGCTGCTGGACATCAACGTCTTCGGCAAGCGGGCGGGCATCGCCGCCGCGGAGTACGCGCAGAAGGCGGACTTCGTGGAGCTGCCGGAGAACCCGGCGGAGCTGGTCGTCGCTCAGGTGGAGCGGCTGCGGGACGCGACGGGCACCGAGCGGGTCTCGATCCTGCGCCGCGAGCTGCAGGAGACCATGGACGCCAACGTCATGGTGTTCCGCACCGAGCAGACGATCAAGACGGCGGTCGAGAAGATCGCGGAGCTGCGCGAGCGTTACCTGAACGTCTCGATCCAGGACAAGGGCAAGCGGTTCAACACGGATCTGCTGGAGGCCATCGAGCTGGGCAACCTGCTCGACCTGGCCGAGGTCATGGCCGTCTCCGCGCTCGCCCGCAAGGAGTCCCGCGGCGGTCACTACCGCGAGGACTACCCGAACCGCGACGACGTCAACTTCATGCGGCACACCATGGCGTACCGCGAGGTCGGCGCCGACGGTTCCGAAACCGTCCGTCTCGACTACAAGCCGGTCGTCCAGACCCGCTACCAGCCGATGGAGCGTAAGTACTGATGGCTACCCCTGTTCTGGACAAGGAAGACGCGGCCGGCAAGCCCGAGCCCGGTTTCGCCGACTCCCCCTACATCACGGTCACCTTCCGGGTCCGCCGCTTCAACCCGGAGGTCGCGGCGGACGCGACCTGGGAGGACTTCCAGGTCGAGATCGACCCGAAGGAACGCGTCCTCGACGCCCTCCACAAGATCAAGTGGGAACTGGACGGCACGCTGACGTTCCGCCGCTCCTGCGCCCACGGCATCTGCGGCTCGGACGCCATGCGGATCAACGGCAAGAACCGTCTGGCCTGCAAGACGCTGATCAAGGACATCAACCCCGAGAAGCCGATCACGGTCGAGGCCATAAAGGGCCTGACGGTCCTGAAGGACCTCGTGGTCGACATGGATCCGTTCTTCCAGGCGTACCGCGACGTCATGCCCTTCCTCATCACGAAGGACACGAACGAGCCGACGCGTGAGCGGTTCCAGACGGCCGAGGACCGCGAGCGCTTCGACGACACGACGAAGTGCATCCTCTGCGCGGCCTGCACCACGTCGTGCCCGGTCTTCTGGAACGACGGCCAGTACTTCGGCCCGGCCGCCATCGTCAACGCGCACCGCTTCATCTTCGACTCGCGTGACGAGGCGGGCGAGCAGCGTCTGGAGATCCTGAACGACCGCGACGGCGTCTGGCGCTGCCGCACGACCTTCAACTGCACGGACGCCTGCCCGCGCGGCATCGAGGTCACGAAGGCGATCGCCGAGGTGAAGCGTGCGCTGATCACGCGCCGCTACTGAGATCGACCGCTTGCTGATGAGGGCCCTGTTTCCACTGGAGACGGGGCCTTCTGGCATATGCCACACCATCGGGTGAACGAGTCCAGGGACGGACGCAGAGGCGGTGTCCGACCTACGATGATGCTCTCAACACCAGCCCCCCAGGAGGCACCTGATGTCCGCAGCTTCCGTCGGGCAGCCCTTCCACGACGAAGAGCCGGTCACCCTCACGACCATCGCCGACGAGATCATGGAGCGCCATCCGGGCTACCGCGTCGAGATCATCGGAGGCCATCTCCTCGTGACCCCGTCCCCGGATGTTCCCCACGCCCGTGCCTTGACCGGCCTCATGATCCCGTTCATCGCAGCCGGCATGCACGGCGGCGAAACCGAGGTCCTCCAGAACGTCGGGCTCTGGCTTCCCACCGGCGCCGAGGACTACGCCATCCCCGACCTCGTGGTGGTGGACGCCGACATCGACGACCACTTCGTCGAGAACAACGCGTACGACCCGGTCTGTTTCCGCCTCGTTCTGGAGGTCACTTCCGCCAACTGGAAGGACGACCTCAAGACCAAGGTCGCCGCCTACGCCGAGGCGAAGGTCCCGGTCTACGTCGTCGTCGACCGCAAGCACCAGCGCCTGCACGTCCTGACCGGCCCGGTCGGAAGCACCTACGAGAACCACCGTCCGCATGCCTCCGGCGAACTGGTCACCCTCCCCGACTCCATCGGCGCGAAGGTGACCCTCGACGTGGCCGAGGTCCTCAGGGCCGGTCAGCCCAGAACGAGCGACTGAGTCGCGGGGTCCGGAACCGGCCGGATTCAGGCTGGTTCCGGCCGCTTGTCGTAGGGCTCCTGCGACTGATGGGGCCGGGTGACACCAGACTGACGGCCATGACGCCCCTGAGGAAAGCCGCCGTCGCGCTCGTGGCCACGGCCGCCGCGCTGCTGCCGGTATCCCCCACCGCCTCGGCAAGTCCCTCCCCGGTCCTCGCACGCGAGACCTTCGACCGCCTTCCCCTCGGCCCGGCTACCGAAGGCCGCGGGTGGACCACCGACACGTCCGACGGCGCGCTGACGATCGCCCGTTCGTCGGCCGGCCACGGCCGCGAACTCCGTATCCGCACCGAGGGCAACGGCCACGCCTTCCTCGTCTTCCCCAGCCTCAAGCCGCCCGGCAACAGCTTCTGGGCCCGGCTGCGGCTGCGCGTGGACGCCTTCCCCACCGCCCCCGACTGGGCGCACTGGACCCTCGCGGAGGCGTCCGGCACCGGCTCCCCCACGCTCGTCCGGCCGCTCGGCGGACAGTACGCCCCCACCGACCGGGGCAACTTCTGGGGCGTCGGCTCCGACCTCGGGCCGACCGGGGACTGGACGTCCTGGAAGACCTCGGCCCCGGCGACGGCCGGCACGTGGCAGTGCGTCGAGTTCCACCTGGACGCCGGCGACAACCGCGTCACCGTCTACTTCGACGGCGTGCCGCAGCCCGACCTGACCGTCTCCACCGACCAGCACGGCGGCACGTCGGACGCGTTCGTCTTCCCGGCTTTCGACAAGCTGAAGCTGGGCTGGCAGCTGTATCAGGCCGACCCGAGCCCGTCGTCGTACGACGTGCGGATGGACGACATCGCGGTGAGTTCGCGGCGGGTGGGGGGCTGTAAGGGCTGAACAGAGTACGGTGCTCCACCGGTCGGGTCACGGGGTGGCAGTGCCGTCCGACTGTGGCGTGAGAACGGATTGCGCGCGGCATCGATGCGGGCCGTGACGAGTCCCGTTGCTGCGCCGCCGAAGCGTGCTGTTCCGCTCACCGTGGGCTACAGATCCGCAATCCAGGGATGCCCTGGGTGTACGCGGTCGAGTAGCTCGGCCAGGGTCGAGCGCTGGGCCGGGGACATGTGTGGGACGGTCTCGTCGAAGTCGGATTGATCTTTTCGGCGGGCATGCTTGGCCTTGAACAGCAGGACCAGTTCGGGCGCCAGATGCGGGATGCCGTCCTGGGTGTGGTGGATGATGTCGCTGTAGGGAAGCCGGATCCTCTCATCGCGTCGGCAGATCCAGGTGTCGCCGTCGTGCGGTTCGCGGAACACGTCCAGCAGGTAGTTGCCGGTGGCCGGATCGCGGAGCCAAGTCTGATGTACGGCGACCAGCACCTCCGGTGTGGCGTCCTCCCAGATCCGGCCACTGCCTGCCGCATCGAAGACGTATCCGGGGAAGCGGTAGCGGACCTCGGGAAAGCTCGCGGCCGGAATCGCGATCTCCATGTCCCCATGAGCGCGCGTCTGCCTGCCGCGGAACAGGTCCAGCGCCCAGCCCGCGGCCACGCACCAGGGCGTGCCGATCCCGGCCAACTGCTGCGCGACCTCACTCGGGGTCCAGCAGGAAGACCACCTGGCGTTGAGGGTTTCGATCTCGTCGGGTGACAACTCGATGCCACCGCTGGGCAGTTGCTCGCTCACCGCAGGAATCTATCAGCGGGCTCAAAGGCCCCGGCCGTGGTCGATGAAGGCGCCCAGAGGGACCTGGAGCCGTACGCCACCGGCGATCACACAAGGTCACCAGCCGGTTGGACTCCTCGGCGATGCCGACGCTGGACGAGTGGAACCGGTGCCGGCGCAGGACGTGGGCCGCGAAGCGGTCGGAGTAGCCGCCGGTGGCCCGCTCGGCCCGGCGCGCGGCGGACGACAATCACCCGGCCCCCGCGTGTTGAACACGTTCAAAAATGGGTCTAGAGTCATCTCCGACAGCATTTTGAACGTGTTCAAGAAGGGTGGGGCTATGGACCGCACGGTCATCGCCTACGTCATCTATCTGCTGGTCAGCATCGGTCTGACCGTCTGGGTGGCCCGCACGCTCAGCCGCAACGGGAAGGTCTTCCTCGCCGACGTGCTGCACGGCAACGAGAAGCTCGCCGATGCCGTCAACCACCTCCTGGTGGTCGGCTTCTACCTCGTCAACCTCGGGTTCGTCGCGCTGTATCTGAGCGACGACGAGACGATCATGGACGCGCGCGGCATCTTCGAGGCCCTGTCGACCAAGCTCGGCGTGGTGCTGCTGATGCTCGGTGTGATGCACCTGGCCAACGTCTACGTGCTCAACCGGATCCGGCGCCGGGGCGCCATGGAGCGGGAGCAGGTCCCGCCGGTGCCGCCGCAGGGCTGGGTCGCCCCGCAGGCGCGGGCCTGAACGGAGGAGGCCCACGTGAACGCCACCGGCACGAACGCGACCGGCACGAACGCACCCGCCCCGGTCCGCCGGCTCACCGTCCTGTACGACGCCGAGTGCTCCCTGTGCGCGTTCCTGCGCGACTGGCTCCTGCGGCAGGCCCACCTGGTGCCGCTGGAGCTGGTCCCGGCCGCCTCCGAGGAGGCCCGGCGGCGCTTCCCCGGCCTCGACCACGGCGCCACCCTCGACGAGATCACGGTCGTCGGCGACGCCGGGCAGGTCTACCGGGGCCCCGCCGCCTGGGTGGTCACCCTGTGGGCGCTGCGTGAGCACCGGCCGCTCGCCCACCGGCTGAGCACCCCGTCCGGTGCCCGGCTGGCCAAGGGCGCGGTGCTCGCCGCCGCCAAGTGGCGCGGGGCGCAGGGGCACCGGGGGCAGCGCGACGGGGCCCAGTGGGGCGGCCGGGTGTACCGGCGGGCGGACGGCTGGTCGTACGCCCCCGGCAGCGGATGGAGCTACACCGCGCCGGGCTGCGCCGACGGCACCTGCGCCCCCCGGTAGCCGCCTCGGTAGCCGCACCGGTAGCCGCACCGGTGCTGACGTTAGGCTCTCTTCCCGTGCCCGCGATGAACGACGGCCCCGGCGACGGCGCCACCCCGACCAAGTCCGAGCAGACCCGCGCCCTGATCCTGGAGACGGCCATGCGGCTGTTCCAGGAGCGCGGCTACGACAAGACGACGATGCGGGCCATCGCCCAGGAGGCAGGGGTCTCCGTCGGCAACGCGTACTACTACTTCGCCGGCAAGGAACATCTGATCCAGGGCTTCTACGACCGGATCGCCGCCGAACACCAGGTGGCGGTCCGGGAGATCCTGGACCGGGAGCGCGACCTGGAGGCCCGGCTGGCGGGCGTGCTGCGGGCCTGGCTGGACATCGCGGCGCCCTACCACGAGTTCGCGGTGCAGTTCTTCAAGAACGCCGCCGACCCGGACAGCCCGCTCAGCCCCTTCTCGCCCGAGTCGGAGCACGCGCGCGAGGAGGCCATCAGCGTTCACCGGGAGGTGCTCGCCGGGGCCACCAAGACCAAGGTGCCCGAGGAACTGCGCGACGTCCTGCCCGAGTTGATGTGGCTGTCCCAGATGGGGCTCGTCCTGTACTGGATCTTCGACCGTACCGAGGGGCGCGAGCGCAGTTACCGGCTCGCCGAGCGCGGAGCCCGGCTCACCGCGCGGGGGGTCGCCCTGGCCCGCTTCCGGGTGCTGCGGCCGCTCGTGCGCGAGGTGCACGAGCTGTTCACGGAGTTCCTGCCGGGCATGACGAACGCCATCCCCGATCCGGCGGCCCGGCGGCGCACCGACCCCTGAGCCGCCGGCGGGCGGACCGTCAGAGCGTGGTGAGGCTCCACAGGCGGAACACGCCCGTGCCGTCCGACAGGTACTGGCCGCCACCGACGTCCTCCGTGGCGACGACGTACTCCTCGGCCTGCCACAGCGGCAGCACCGGGACGTCCCGGGCGACGGTCTGCTGCACCGAGCGGAAGTCCTGGTCGGCCTCGGTCCGCTCCGCGTAGCGCCGGCTGTCCTTGATGAGCCGGTCGACGGTCTTGCTGCTGTAGCCGGTGTTCATGGCGCTGCCGGTACCGACGAGCGCGGCGCCGAAGGTGTCCGGGTCGGGGAAGTCGGCGATCCAGCCGACGGCGTACGCGTCGAGCCCGCCGCTCGCCCACTGCTTCTGGAAGGCGGTCCACTCATAGCCCTTGAGGGTGACCTTGAACAGGCCGCTCGCCTCCAGTTCCTTCTTGATCTCGGCGCCCTCCTGCTCGCCGGCACCGCGGCCCTCGGCGTAGCCGTAGGTGAAGTGCACCGGCAGGCTCACGCCCGCCCGGGTGAGCAGTTGCCTGGCCTTCTGCGGGTCGGGCTTCGGGTAGTCGTCGAAGAACGAGGCGGTGTGCCCGGTGAGACCGGCCGGGATCAGGGAGTACAGCGGGTCGACGGTGCCGTCGTAGACGGTGGCGGCCAGCCGCTCGCGGTCGACCAGCCAGGCGATGGCCCGGCGGACCTCCGGCTCGTGCAGCGGCTTGCCCGCCCGGGTGTTGAAGTACAGGTTGCGCGTCTCGGAACCGTCGGACTCGTAGACGCGCTGGGTGGGGTCGCTCGGGTTGAGGCCGGCGAGGACGCCGGGCGGCAGCTGGTCGGTCGCCACCTCCACCTGCTTGTCCTTCCAGGCGGTGTTCAGGGCCTCGGGGTTCGCGTAGTAGCGCAGTTCGACGGGCCGGCCGGTGCCGCCGACGGCGCCCCGGTAGTGCCGGTTGGGCGCGAGGACGGCGTCACGTTCCTTCGTGTACGAGGTGAGGGTGTACGGGCCCGTGCCGTCGACGCGGTCGCCGGTGCGCAGCTTGCCGGCCGGGTACGCGGTGTGGTCGACGATCGAGCCGGCGCCGGTGGCGACCTTGAAGGGGAACGTCGCGTCCGGCGAGTCCAGGTGGAAGGTGACGGTCATGCCGTCGGCGTCCACGGAGCCGAGCGTGCCGAGCAGGGACGCCGGCCCGACCGGGGCCTTGATCTTCAGGATCCGGTCGAAGGAGTACTTCACGTCCTCGGCGTTCATCGTCCGGCCGCTCGGGAAGGTGAGGCCCGCGCGCAGCTCGCAGCGGTAGGTGGTGAGGTCACCGCGGACGAACGCGCAGCTCTTCGCCGCGTCCGGCACGGGGGCGGTGCCGCCCGGCGCGAAGGTCAGCAGCGACTGGAAGACGTTGCTGAACAGCGCCCAGGAGCCCGCGTCGTAGGCGCCGGCGGGGTCGAGCGAGGTGACGCCGTCCGTGGTGCCGACGGTGATGGTCCTCGCGTCGCCCTTCGACGGCAGGAGCTGCCAGGCGCCCACACCCGCGGCGGCCAGGACGAGCAGTGCCGCGAGTATCCGTATGCGAACCGATCGCATCGGCTTCGCCCTCCCCAGCCCCTCAGCGGCCCAATGAGCCCCCTTGAGGACCAATTGAGGCACTTGTGCGTGTGCCACACCCTTTTGTGGCGGGCTCACCCAATCACAGGATTTTGAGCAGGGGGAAGGGAGATCTGACGAGTTGGGAAAGAACTTACCGATGGGTGATTCGGGCTGGTTTCACAGCGTTCTCACAGGGGGCGTGCGCGTGCCGTCAGGCCTGCTTCGAGGCGAGCTCGATCAGGGTGATGTCCGACGGCGCGCCCACGCGGGTGGGCGGGCCCCAGGCACCGGCGCCGCGTGAGACGTACAGCTGGGTGTCGCCGTAGCGCTCCAGGCCCGCGACGGTGGGGTTGGCGCCCGCGGCGACGAGGTTGCCGGGCCAGAGCTGGCCGCCGTGGGTGTGGCCGGAGAGCTGGAGGTCGACGCCGTGCTCGACGGCGTCGTGGATCTGGACGGGCTGGTGGGCGAGCAGGACGCACGCGCGCGCTGTGTCCCGGTCGCCGAGCGCCTTGGCGAAGTCGGGGCCCTGACCCTCGTCCTCGCCCGCGACGTCGTTGACTCCGGCGAGGTCGAAGTGCGGCATCTCCCTGCGGGCGTTCTCCAGGGGGTCCAGACCCAGTCGGCGGACCTCCTCGACCCACTGTCCGGCACCGGAGAAGTACTCGTGGTTGCCGGTGACGAAGTAGGAGCCGTGACGGGCCCTCAGCTGCGCGAGCGGGGCGGCCGCCGGGCCCAGGTCCTTCACGCTGCCGTCGACCAGGTCGCCGACGACGGCGATCAGGTCGGGCTGGGTCGCGTTGATCGTGTCGACGACCTTCTGCGCGAAGCCGCGTCCCAGGACCGGGCCGAGGTGCACATCACTGACCACGGCGATCCGGTACCCGTGCGCGGCGCGCGGCAGCCTGGCCAGCGGGACCGTGACCCGCTTGACCTTCGGCCCGCGCAGCACGCCGTACGTCCCGTACCCCACGGTCCCGACGGCCGCGGCCGCGGCGGCCCCGGCGACGACGCGGGACACGAAGAGGCGCCGGGAGGGCCCGGTGGGGACGGCGTCCGCCGCGGGGAGCGGCTGGGGCGCGGGGTCGGCCGACGGGTGAGGCGCGGGCGCCTCGGCGCCGTGGTCCGGCCGGGAGCCGGCCGCGGGGGCCGCCGTGGGCTCGGGGGCCGCCGCGGGCACAGGGGCCGCCGTGGGCTCGGGGGCCGTACCGCTGCCGTTCGCCTGCGTCGCGGCCGTGGGCACGCCGGAGCCGTGGTCCGGCCCGGAGCCGGCCGCGAGTGCCGCCGTGGGCACGGGCGCGCGGGTCGCGCCGCCGCCCGGCTGCGCGCCTGCCGACGCCGCGGAGGCGGTCGCTCCCTCGGCGCTGCCCTGTACGGGAGCCGGGCCACCGCCGTGGCCGGGCTGCGGGGCGGGCGCGTCACCGGCCGGGGCCGGCTCCCCCGAGGGCGGTGCCGGTCGTGGGTGGTGGTTCGCGCGTCTCGCGCGGTGTTCCAGGAAGCGGCGCAGGAGTGGCCGGACGAGCTCTCCCGCCACCACCGCCAGCAGCAGGTACATCGACAGGGCCAGCCACAGGAAGCCCGGCCAGGCGAGGACCTGCTGGAGCCAGAACGGGGCGCCCGAGCGCTCGGCGACCAGGGCCGTGACCGTCAAGGTCCAGCCGCCGGCGATCAGGACCGCTCCCGCGCGGCGCGTGAGGCCCGGGCCTTGGGTCGTGTCGCGGAACAGGCGGCGCCACACGTACCAGTTGCCCGTCACCACGACGGCCAGGACCAGCACTGCGACTAGTACGAAAACGATGACCACGGTGTCCCTGTCTCCCGATCGCCCTATGACGTCCGGCTCAGTGCGCGCAGACCACGCAACCCGATGGCCCCGACGACCGTCCCCAATACGAAGGAAACGACGGCGAGCAGCAGGTGCACCCAGAAGTAGGCCGTGGGACGACCGTCGTCGAAGGCGAGCCCGCTGCCGTCCGCGACCAGGTTCTTGACGAAAGTGATCCAGATGACCCAGCTCCACACCCCGAAGGCGAGCAGGAACCAGGAGACGGGGCGGCTGAGCTTCACAGAAACAGACCTTTCGTCACAGCGCCGGGCTCCCGGGGCCGGCCGGGGGTCCGGGGGTTGTCCCCCGGATGAGCACAGCATGAGACCAGTATCGCCAGAGCCTGTCCGGTTCCGTTCGCGGGGTAGGGGCGGAAGCGGGACTTCACCCCGTACGGCATGTACGTTTCCGACCGTGCCCGCTCCGAAGAAGACCGTCAGGCGATCCCTGCTGGTCACCTCCGCCGTCCTGTCGTCCCTCGCCCTGGCCGCGCCCGCCGCCGTCGCCGCCCCGAACCCCTCGGGCAGCCCCTCGGCGAGCCCGTCGGCGAGCCCCTCGGCCACTCCCCCGGCGTCGATGTCGACCGTGGGCGGCGCCCGGCTCGGCAGGCCGGGGACACAGGTGAACCTGGCGAGCGGTGTGCCGGTGCTGCCGAAGGACCTGAGCGCCCGCTCCTGGATCGTCGCGGACGCCGAGTCCGGTGACGTGCTGGCCGCGCACAACGCGCACTGGCGCCTCGCCCCGGCGAGCACGCTGAAGATGCTGTTCGCGGACACGCTGCTGCCGAGGTTTCCGAGGGACACCAAACACAAGGTCACCCCCTCCGACCTGGCCGGGATCGGCTCGGGCTCCAGCATGGTCGGGATAAAGGAGGACGAGACGTACACGGTTCACGACCTGTGGCTGGGCGTCTTCCTGCGCTCCGGCAACGACGCCGTGCGCGTGCTGTCCGCCATGAACGAGGGCGTCGAGAACACCGTCGAGGACATGAACGAGCACGCCGAGGAGCTCCAGGCCCTCGACACGCACGTCGTCAGCCCGGACGGCTACGACGCCGAGGGGCAGGTCTCGTCGGCGTACGACCTGACGCTGATCGCCCGCTCGGGAATGCAGAAGAAGGACTTCCGCGAGTACGCGTCGACGGTCAGGGCCAAGTTCCCGGGGAAGACGAAAAAGGGCAAGAAGGGCAAGACCGTCCGCGAGTCCTTCGAGATCCAGAACACCAACCGGCTGCTGTCCGGCGACTCGGACGTGCCCGTCTACGAGGGCATCGCGGGCGTCAAGAACGGCAACACCACCAACGCGGGCGCCACGTTCACCGGCGTCGCCGAGCGCGGCGGCAAGGTGCTGCTGGTGACGGTGATGAACCCGGAGAAGCCTGAGTCCAACGAGGTCTACAAGGAGACGGCCCGGCTGTTCGACTGGGGCTTCAAGGCGGCCGGGAAGGTGCAGCCGGTGGGCGAGCTGGTGCCGCCCAGGGGTGCCGCGCAGGCCAGTGCCCAGCCCGGCGCGAACCCCTCCGGCGAGGCCGGCGGCTCCGGGGACGGCGGCAGCGGCACGGCGGGGACCGGCTCGAAGCCGGTGGCCGGCGCCCCGACCGCGGACGGCTCCAGCGGCATCGGGACCGCGCTCGGCATCACGGGCGGGGTGCTGGTGCTGCTCGCGGGCGGCGCGTTCCTGGTCAACCGCCGCTGGCCGCTGCCGGATCTGGTGCGCCGCCGGACTCGCCCGTGAGGCCCGGGACTTCGTCCTCCTTGCTCTGCGTCGCCGTCCAGGAGGCGCAGAACAGCACCAGCTTCGAGGTGAAGTTGATCCACAGCAGCAGCGCGACGGGCACCCCGAACGCGCCGTACATGCTCTTCGCGGCCACGCCCTGCAGATAGCCACTGAGCAGCAGTTTCAGCAGCTCGAAGCCGATCGCGCCGGTCAGCGCCGCCACGAACAGGCGGTGGCGCGTCGGCTCGACGCCGGGCAGCAGCGTCAGGACGTAGAGCAGCAGCAGGAAGTTCGCGAGGACGGCGATCACGAACGCGGCGATGTGCAGCAGGACCCCGCCCCAGCCGCCCTCGTCGATGCCGAGTTCCCGGGTGATCCAGCCGATCATCGCGGAGGCGACGGCGGAGGCGGCGATGGTGACGAGCAGCGCGCCGCCGAGGCCGAGCAGGACCCCCGCGTCCTTGCCGTAGCGCACGGCGGGGTTCTCCTCCTCGTCGTCGAGGTCCCACACCGCCCGCAGGCACTCGCGCATCGAGCCGGCCCAGCTGACGCCGGTGAAGAACAGCAGCGCGCCCGCGATGAGGCCGATCGTGCCGGCGTTGTCCACGAGGCCGGCGAGGTCCAGCTGGTCGGAGATGCCGGGGACCTGCTCGGCGAGCTTGTCCTGCAGCTTCTCCTCCTGGCCCGTGCTGAGCGTGGCGGCGGCGATGGTGGCGGACACCGTCAGCAGCGGGAACAGCGCGACGAAACTCGTGAAGGTCATCGCGGCGGCCAGCCGCGTCCACTTCACGCGGTCCAGCCGCTCGTACGACCGCCAGGCGTGCGTGATCATCAGCCGTTCCGCCCACGGCCCGATCAGCGGTAGCTTTTTCAGCCAGTCCATGATCCGACTCTGCCCTCCGCCCGGAACACCCATGTACGGGTACCCCAGAACCGCAGGACTGTGGCCAGCGCCATACCGATGACCGCGCCGGAGACGGTGTCCGCGCGCTGCGAGGTGAGCCCGAGGCCGTAGTGGCTGACGGCCAGGCAGAGCAGTTGCACGGCGGCGCCCGCGAGGTTCACGGCGAAGAACACCGCGTACGGGCGCAGGCCCGGGGCGCGCGTGGTGCGGTAGGTGCCGAGGGCGTTGCCCGCGTAGGCGACCGTGCAGGCGGCCAGGAAGGACAGGGACTTGGCGGTGAGCGGGTCGAGTCCGGCGGGCCCGCGCAGGTAGGTGAACAGGGCGAGGTCGACGGCGTAGGCGAGGAGGCCGACGGTGGCGAACCCGATGAGCTCCCGGCGGTCGGGGAGCGCGGGGCCCCGCCACGCGCGCGTGGTCACCAGTTCGCCACGGCCAGGCCGTACATCGCCACCCAGGCCACGCCGATGAGCGCGAGCGCGCGGTCGCGCAGGACGACGTCCTCGGGTTCGCCGGCCGTGCCGCGGTCGGCGAAGACGGCGTACCTGAGGATCGCCAGGATGAAGGCCACCATGGACAGTTGGCGCCAGGGCAGCACGCTGGTGTGCGGGACGCCGCCCTCCTCCATGGCCCACAGGCAGTAGCCGAGGACGGCGACGCCGGCCGCGAGCTGCCAGACGAAGCGGAGGTAGCCGGTGGTGTACTCGGTGAGCAACGCCCGGGTGGCGCCCGCCTTTCCGGCCATCTGGACGGCCTCCGAGTAGCGCTTGGCCGACACCATGAACAGGGCGCCGAATCCGGTGGTGATGAGGAACCAGCGCGACAGCGGGATGCCGAGGGCGAGTCCGCCGATCATGGCCCGCATCAGGAAGCCGGTGGTGACGACGGCGAGGTCGACGACGAGGACGTGCTTGAGGCTGACGCAGTAGGCCAGTTGCATGGCGAGGTAGGCGGTCAGCAGCGCGGCGACGGCCGGGCCGCACAGCCAGGCAGCGGCGGCGGGCGCGGTGAGGGCGAGGCAGCCGCCGACGGCGTAGGCGAGGGGCACGGGGACCTGCCCGGCGGCGACCGGGCGGTGCCGTTTGACGGGGTGGGCGCGGTCGGCGTCGGCGTCGCGGGCGTCGTTGACGAGGTAGACGGCGGCGGCGCAGGCGGTGAAGAGGACGAAGAGCAGGGCGAGTCGGCTCAGGGCGTGCCGGGAGAAGAGCTCGCCGGCGGCGGCCGGGGCGGCGACCACGAGGACGTTCTTGACCCACTGCCTGGGGCGCGCGGTCCTGAGGAGACCGGCCAGGAGACCGCCCTTGCGGGGTGGCGCGGGCCGCTCCTGGTGGGTGCGCTGCCGCAGGACGGCCGTCTCAGTCATGGTCGGCGCCTCCCCGCATCCAGCGGGCGCCCAGCCGGGCCGTGAGGGCGCCCAGGGCCGCGCCGGCGGCGACGTCCGTGGGGAAGTGGACGCCGGCCACCAGCCGTGAGACGCACACCAGGCCGGCGAGCGGCGGGACGGCGTGTGCTCCCAGGGCGCCGAAGGCGACGGCGGCGGCCGCCGCGGAGGTGGCGTGCGAGCTGGGGAAGGAGTGCCGGCCGGCGGTGGGAACCAGGGGCTCGACGTGTGCGGGGCGCGGGCGGCGCACGACCCGTTTCACTCCCATGCTGACGAGGTGCGCCCCGGCGGTGAGGGCCGTGCCGCGCAGCCAGGCGCCGCGCCGCCTGCCGTCGACGGCGGCTCCGGCGAGGCCCGCCGCCAGCCACAGCGCCGCGTGCTCCCCCGCCCAGGACAGGGCGCGGGCGGCGCCGGCCACGCGCGGGTCGCTGCCGCACTCCCTGAGCGCCGAAACGATCCGGTGGTCCATGTCGTGCAGGTCGTCGAGGTCGTCCATGTGGACTCACTGTCCACGCCCATCAGGCCTGAACTCCGGCAATATTGAGCGACATCCCATTAATCACCCATTTCGGGGAGGGATGCCATGTTCACTAACTAATCGCTCACAGTAGGGCGATACGGTCACAGGCATGTCTGCCGACACCGATTCCGACCCCGACGTCATGGGCCTGGACCACACCACCGTCACGGGCTGGGGCCGCACCGCCCCCACCGCCGCTTGGCTGATCCGCCCGCGCACGTACGAGGAGGCCGCGACGGCCGTCCGGGAGTGCGGCGCCCGCGGCGGGATCCCCCGGGGCCTGGGGCGGGCGTACGGGGACGCGGCGCAGAACGCGGGCGGGTCCGTGCTCGACATGACGGCGCTGGACCGGGTGCACGCGATCGACGCCGACGGCGGCACCGTGCTGTGCGACGCGGGCGTCTCCCTGCACCGGCTGATGGAGGTGCTGCTGCCGCTCGGCTGGTTCGTGCCGGTCACGCCCGGCACCCGCTACGTCACCGTCGGCGGGGCCATCGGCGCCGACATCCACGGCAAGAACCACCACGTCTCGGGCTCCTTCGCGCGACACGTGCTCGCCCTCGAACTGCTCACCGCCGACGGCGAGATCCGCACGGTGATCCCCGGCACGCCGCTCTTCGACGCCACGGCCGGCGGCATGGGCCTGACCGGCGTGATCCTCACCGCGACGATCCGGCTCCAGCCGGTGGAGACCTCGCTGATGTCGGTCGACACCGAGCGGGCGACGGACCTCGACGACCTGATGGCCCGGCTGGCGGCCACCGACCACCGCTACCGCTACTCGGTCGCCTGGATCGACCTGCTGGCCCGGGGCGCCGCCACCGGCCGCGCGGTCCTCACCCGCGGCGACCACGCGCCGCTGGACGCGCTCCCCGCCCGCCTGCGCCGGGACCCGCTGGCCTTCCGCACCTCCCGCCTCCCGGCCACCCCCGCGATCCTCCCCGAGGGCCTGCTCAGCCGGACGAGCGTTGGCCTCTTCAACGAGCTCTGGTACCGCAAGTCCCCCCGCGTGCGGACCGGCCGGCTCCAGCGGATCTCCGGCTTCTTCCACCCCCTGGACGGCGTGCCCCACTGGAACCGCGTCTACGGCCGGGGCGGCTTCGTGCAGTACCAGTTCGTCGTCGGCTACGGCCGCGAGGACGCGCTGCGCCGCATCGTGCGCCGCATCTCCGAACGCCGCTGCCCGTCCTTCCTGGCCGTCCTGAAGCGCTTCGGGGAGTCCGACCCGGGCTGGCTGTCGTTCCCCGTGCCGGGCTGGACGCTGGCCCTGGACATCCCGGCGGGCCTGCCCGGCCTCGGCGCGTTCCTCGACGAACTCGACGAGGAGGTCGCCGCCGCGGGCGGGCGCGTCTACCTCGCCAAGGACGCCCGGCTGCGCCCGGAGCTGCTCGCGGCCATGTACCCGCGCCTCGACGACTTCCGCGAACTGCGCGCCCGGCTGGACCCGCGCGGGGTGTTCGTGTCCGACCTGGCCCGCCGCCTCAGTCTCTGAGCAACCTCTAGGAGCTGTCATGAAGGACGCCTTCGGCCTCCCCCAGTCCCTGCTCGTCCTCGGCGGTACGTCGGAGATCGCGCTGGCGACCGCCCGCCGGCTGATCGCCCGCCGCACCCGCACGGTCTGGCTGGCCGGCCGCCCCTCCCCCGCCCTGGAGGAGGCCGCCGGGCAGCTGCGCGGGCTCGGGGCCGACGTGCACACCGTCGCCTTCGACGCGCTCGACCCCGCCTCGCACGAGGCCGTCCTCGGCAAGGTCTTCGCCGAGGGCGACGTCGACCTGGTGCTGCTCGCCTTCGGGCTGCTCGGCGACCAGGCCCGTGACGAGCGGGAGCCGGAGGCGGCGGTGCGGGTGGCGCAGACCAACTACACCGGCGCGGTCTCGGCCGGTCTGGTGTGCGCCCGCTCCCTCCAGTCCCAGGGGCACGGCTCGCTGGTCGTGATGTCCTCCGTCGCGGGCGAGCGGGCCCGCCGCGCGAACTTCATCTACGGCTCCAGCAAGGCCGGTCTCGACGCCTTCGCGCAGGGCCTGGGCGACGCGCTGTACGGCACGGGCGTGCACGTCATGGTCGTACGCCCCGGCTTCGTCCGGACGCGGATGACCGCCGGTCTGCCCGAGGCGCCGCTCGCGACCACGCCCGAGGCGGTCGCGTCGGCCGTGGAACTGGGGCTGCGGCGCCGCTCGGAGACGGTGTGGGTGCCCGGGACGCTGCGCGTGGTGATGGCGGCGCTGCGGCACCTGCCGCGCGGGGTCTTCCGGCGGCTGCCGGTCTGACTCGCGGGCGGGTCAGCGGGTGGGGACCGAGCCGCGCTCCACACGCCCGGCCTGCGGGGGGACCACCGAGCCGCCGAAGGGGAACTCGCGGAGCTTGCGCCAGACGCCGTCGGCGCCCTGCTCGTAGAGGGCGAAGCCGGTGCAGGGCCACTCGGCCTCGTAACCGGCGAGTTCCTCGAAGGCGCGGTCCATGGCCGCCTCGTCGATGCCGTGGGCCACGGTGACGTGCGGGTGGTACGGGAACTGCAGTTCCCGTGCGGCCGGCCCTGCGGGGTCGCGGACCTGCTGCTGGAGCACCGTGCAGGCCTCCGCGCCCGCGACGACCTGGACGAACACCACCGGCGACAGGGGGCGGAAGGTGCCGGTGCCGGACAGCCTCATGGGGAACGCGCGCCCGGCGGCGGCGACCTCGGCCAGATGCGCCTCGACGGCCGGCAGGGAGGCCTCGTCGACCTCTGTCGGCGGCAGCAGGGTGACGTGCGTGGGGATGCCGTGAGCGGCGGCGTCGCCGAAGCCCGCGCGCAGCTGCTGGAGCTCGCTGCCGTGAGGCTCCGGGACCGCGATCGAGACACCGATCGTTACGGTCCCCACGTCGTCTCCTGTCGTGTCAGTGTGGCCGCTGATACGACCACCCGGATATCGACTGTACGGCCACGACCGGGTTACGGGCAGGCGCAACCGGAGTGATGTACAGCGCTGTTCGGCGGTACGGCTGTGCGCGGGGGGTGGGTTCAGTGCTTGGCGGGCAGGAAGCCGACCTGCTCGTACGTCTGCGCGAGGGTCTCCGCGGCGACCGCGCGGGCCTTCTCGGCGCCCTTGGCCAGGATCGAGTCGAGCGTCTCGGGGTCGTCCAGGTACTGCTGGGTGCGCTCCCGGAACGGCGTCACGAACTCGACCATGACCTCGGCGAGATCCGTCTTGAGCGCGCCGTACATCTTGCCGGTGTACTTCTCCTCCAGCTCGCCGATGCTCTCGCCGGTGAGGGTCGAGTAGATCGTGAGCAGGTTGCTGACGCCCGGCTTGTTCTCGGCGTCGTAGCGGATCACCGTGTCGGTGTCGGTGACGGCGCTCTTGACCTTCTTGGCCGTGGCCTTCGGCTCGTCGAGGAGGTTGATGAGGCCCTTCGGCGTGGACGCCGACTTGCTCATCTTGATCGACGGGTCCTGAAGGTCGTAGATCTTCGCCGTCTCCTTGAGGATGTACGGCTTCGGGACGGTGAAGGTTGGGCCGAAACGGCCGTTGAAGCGCTCGGCGAGGTCGCGGGTGAGCTCGATGTGCTGGCGCTGGTCCTCGCCGACCGGGACCTCGTGGGCCTGGTAGAGCAGGATGTCCGCGACCTGGAGGATCGGGTACGTGAACAGGCCGACCGAGGCGCGCTCGGCGCCCTGCTTGGCGGACTTGTCCTTGAACTGGGTCATCCGGCCGGCCTCGCCGAAGCCGGTGAGGCAGTTCATGATCCAGGCGAGCTGGGCGTGCTCGGGGACGTGGCTCTGCACGAAGAGCGTGCAGCGGTCCGGGTCGAGACCCGAGGCGAGGAGCTGGGCGACGGCCAGGCGCGTGTTCGCGCGCAGGTCCTTCGGGTCCTGCGGGATGGTGATCGCGTGCAGGTCGACGACCATGTAGAACGCGTCGTGAGTCTCCTGCAGGGCCACCCACTGGCGGACGGCGCCGAGGTAGTTGCCGAGGTGGAACGAGCCGGCGGTGGGCTGGATCCCGGAGAGCACGCGAGGTCGGTCAGAGGCCATGCTCACCATTCTCTCAGGTCCCGGGGGCCGATCCGGAACGGGCCGGGAACAGACGGGATCCCGTTCGGCCCCGGCGGTGTAACAAGAGGGTGAGGCACGCCAGGGGCACTGTCCCCGCCGTGCTCGGGGCGGTGCGGACCCGGAGGGGGAACGATGCGGGCACGGGGCGGGACGGGGAGAGCGCGGGGCGGGGACGCGGCGGGGCGGGCGCCGCGCCGGAGCGGGGCGGCACGGCGCGCGCTGGTGGTGGCGGTGGTGGCCGCTCTGGCCGCAGGTGCGACGGTGACGGCCGCCGAGGCCCTCCCGGCGCGGGAGCGGGACGTCCCCGACGTGGCGATGGTCGTCGCGGGCGGCACGGGGCGGACGACGGCGGTGCGCTCGGGCCAACGGTCCTTCGCCCGCCTGTGGCAGTTGCTGCAGCCCACACACACGCAGACGGAGCGGGTGCCCGAGGACTGGCTGGAGGGGAACTTCCCGCCGGTGCGGCTCACGGTGGTCTGGGGGTTGTCCGGAGTCGGCGGCTGGCCGAGCACGAACCGGCCGCCGGGCGGGGACGTGGCCGTCGAGCGGCAGGACCAGCTGGTGGTGGCCGGGGACGGCACGCCCTGGGTGCGCTCGGATCCGGCGCCCACCGTGGAGGACGACGACATCCGCTGGCACCGGGCGCCGCGGTCGGTCTTCGAGCGGCTGGACATGGCGCGGCTGCTCGGTGACGCGGCGGGCGGGTCCGTCGGGGGCACGGCCGCCGCGGACCCGCCCGGTTCCGTGCGGGGTGACGTCCGGTGGGCGGTGACGGCCGGGGCGCTGGGGCTCGCGGCCGGCGTCGGCGGCACGCTGCTGATATGCCGCGCGGCGGCCCGGCGGGGAAGCCGGACCACCGCGGGAGGAGCCGCGTCAGGTGCTGATCGACCTGGACGAGGAGTGACGAGCCCGGGGCGTCAGCCCAGGTCGATCTCCGGGTAGAGCGGGAAACCGGCCACGAGGTCGGTGGCGCGGCGGGAGATCTCGTCGGCGATCTTGGCGTCGAGCACGTGGGCCGCCTTGGAGGGGGCGCCCGACTTGGTCGTGCCCGGCTCCGTGGTGGTGAGGACGCGGTCGATCAGGCCCGCCGCCTCGTCCATCTCCGCCGTGCCCAGTCCGCGCGTGGTCAGCGCCGGCGTGCCGATGCGGATGCCCGACGTGTACCAGGCGCCGTTGGGGTCGGCGGGGATGGCGTTGCGGTTGGTGACGATGCCCGACTCCAGCAGGGCGGCCTCGGCCTGGCGGCCGGTGAGGCCGTAGGAGGAGGCGACGTCGATCAGGTTCAGGTGGTTGTCCGTGCCGCCGGTCACGAGGGTGGCGCCGCGGCGCATCAGGCCTTCGGCCAGCGCGCGGGAGTTGTCGACGATGCGCTGGGCGTAGCCGCGGAAGGACTCCTGGCGGGCCTCCGCGAGGGCGACCGCCTTGGCGGCCATGACGTGCGGGAGCGGGCCGCCGAGGACCATCGGGCAACCGCGGTCGACCTGGTCCTTGAGGGAGTCGTCGCACAGGACCATGCCGCCCCGGGGGCCGCGCAGCGACTTGTGGGTGGTCGTCGTCACGATCTGGGCGTGCGGCACCGGGTCGAAGTCGCCGGTGAGGACCTTGCCCGCGACCAGGCCGGCGAAGTGCGCCATGTCGACCATGAGCGTGGCACCGACCTCGTCGGCGATCTCGCGCATGATCCGGAAGTTCACCAGGCGCGGGTACGCCGAGTAGCCCGCCACGATGATCAGCGGCTTGAACTCACGGGCGCTCGCGCGCAGCGCCTCGTAGTCGATGAGGCCGGTGGCCGGGTCGGTGCCGTAGGAGCGCTGGTCGAACATCTTGCCGGAGATGTTCGGGCGGAAGCCGTGGGTGAGGTGGCCGCCGGCGTCCAGGGACATGCCGAGCATGCGCTGGTTGCCGAAGGCGCGGCGCAGCTCGGCCCAGTCGGCCTCGGAGAGGTCGTTGACCTGGCGGGCGCCGGCCTTCTCCAGGGCCGGGACCTCGACGCGCTGGGCGAGGACCGACCAGAAGGCGACGAGGTTGGCGTCGATGCCGGAGTGCGGCTGGACGTAGGCGTGGCGGGCGCCGAAGAGCTCCTTGGCGTGCTCGGCGGCGAGGGACTCGACGGTGTCGACGTTGCGGCAGCCGGCGTAGAAGCGGCGGCCGATGGTGCCCTCGGCGTACTTGTCGCTGAACCAGTTGCCCATCGCCAGGAGCGTGGCCGGGGAGGCGTAGTTCTCCGAGGCGATCAGCTTGAGCATCTCGCGCTGGTCGGCGACCTCCTGGCCGATGGCGTCCGCTACGCGGGGTTCGACGGCGCGGATCACGTCGAGGGCGGCGCGGTAGGCGGTGGAAGCGGTGGAGAGGGGCTCGGCTGACATGGTGGACCTCCGGACGTTGCGTTCAGCGTTCACGGTACGGCCCAGGCGCACGGCTCTCTCTGCTCGGACCGCTCCCCGATGGTTCGTCCCATCCCAGCGCGCCAGTCACGGCCCGGCGATCAGCCTACCGGGTGGGGTGGGCGGGGGTCGTCTGCCGGGTCGCTCTACGTTGCCGGGTGCGGGTGGGTCGTGGCTGGTCGCGCCCACGCGGCGGAGCCGCACAGGTCACCGCCCCGCGTCCCTGAGAGGGGCGTCCCCCTCAGGGACGCTAAAGGATCACGTGAGGCAGGAAGCGGGCGTACTCGTCCGTGATCAGGCCCGATGACTCGCGGATGCCCAGGCCCGCCGACTCGTCCTCCACCACCCACGCGCCCAGGACCACCCGGTTGCCGTCGAAGTCGGGGAGCGGCGCCAGCTGCTGGTAGACGCACGGTTCGTCGCGGAGGGTGGGAAGGGATCCGGGTTCGTGGATCGTGACGCCCGCGCCCTCGCGGCCCAGGAGGGGCTTGGCGACCCATCCCTTCGCGGGCAGGTCCCGGGGACCGTCCAGGTACGCGGGGAGGAGGTTCGGGTGGTCCGGATACAGCTCCCAGAGGATCGCGAGGAGTGCCTTGTTGCTGAGGAGCATCTTCCAGGCCGGCTCGATCCACAGGGTGGAGCCGGTGCCGCCGCCGTTGTCGAGGGTGTCCAGGACGTGGTCGGCGAAGCGGTCGGTGGTGAGCCATTCCCAGGGGTAGAGCTTGAAGACGCTGCGGATGAAGCGGAGGCGGTTGTCGACGAAGCGGCGGGAGAGGCGGTCCCAGCCGATCTCCTCCATGGCGATCCAGTCGGTGGCGAGGCCGGCCTGCTCGGCGGTCTCCTTCAGGTAGGCGACCGTCATCATGTCCTCGCCGAGCTCGTCGGCGGAGGAGTACGCGAAGTACAGGGGGCTGCCCGGCGGGAGGAGGGCGGCCTGCTTCTTCCAGGCGTCGATGAGGCGCTCGTGCAGGGAGTTCCACTGGTCGGCGCCGGGGAAACGGTCTTCCATCCAGAACCACTGGGGGGACGCGGCCTCGACCAGTGAGGTGGGGGTGTCGGCGTTGTACTCCAGGAGCCGGGCCGGGCCGGTGCCGTCGTAGCGGAGGTCGAAGCGGCCGTAGACGGAGGGGAGTTCGGCTCGGCGGTGCCAGGCCTCGGCGACCGCTCGGGCGACGCGGGGGTCGGTGATGCCCAGGTCGGCGAAGCGGTCCTCGGCGACGATGTGGCCGGCGGCGGCCAGGCACATGCGGTGCAGGTCCTCGACCACCTCTTCGAGGGCCTCGATCTCCTCCAGGGAGAAGACGTAGTACGCGCTCTCGTCCCAGTAGGGGCGCAGGGAGTCGTCGGGGTAGCGGGTCAGGGGGTAGATCAGGCCCTGTTCCTCGACGGTCTGCTGCCAGCCGGGGCGGGGCTCCATGGTCCGGCGTTCCATCTGCTGTCTCCGCCCGGTCAGCCGCCGCCGCTGCCGGAGCAGCCGAAGCCGCCCCGGTCGACGGCCTCGCTGCGGCTGAAGGTGCCGTGGTCGGCGTAGCCGCCGCTGACGTCGGCGTCGTAGTACCAGTCGGCGTCGGCGGCCCTGGACGTGCCGGTCTTCTTCCGGGCCTTGCCGGCGGAGGACGTGCCGGACGAGCAGTTGTCGTCGGCGACGATCCGGTAGCCGTTGATGTAGTCGTGGCTGTCCCGGTCCACACAGCGGCGATCGGGGTCGGAGCCGCAGGCGGACAGGGCCGCCGCGAGGACGCCCATGCCACCCAGCACCACCGTGCTCGAGCGCAACCGCCGCCGTGTTTCAGCCATGTGCGTGTCTCCCCGCATCTCCCCGTGTGCACTGACAGACGGTCAGCCTAGAGATCGGTGTGAACGGCCGCGCATGGCCCCCCGTCCCCGAGCGCTGCCCTACTGTCGATTTGTGATCTTTGGAATGGTGTGTGCCCTCGGTGCGGCGGTGTGCTTCGGTACGGCGACCGTGTTGCAGGCGATCGCCGCGCGGTCGGCGGCGGCGACCGGGCCGGGCGGGGACGTGGCGCTGCTGTGGCGGGCGCTGCACCAGTGGCGGTACCTGGCCGGGCTCGCGCTGGACGGGCTCGGGTTCGTGCTGCAGATCCTCGCGCTGCGGTCGGTGCCGATCTACGCCGTGGGGGCGGCGCTTGCGGCGAGCCTCGCCGTGACGGCCGTGGTCGCGGCACGGCTGCTCAAGGTGCGGCTGAGCCGCGTCGAGTGGGCGGCGGTGGCGGTGGTGTGTGCCGGGCTCGCACTGCTGGGGCTGGCCTCCGGGGCGGAGGGTGACGAGGAGGGGCCGGGCTGGCTGAAGTGGGCGATGCTCGGGGCGGCGGCCGGGGTGCTGCTGCTCGGGGCGGTGGCCGGGCGGCTGCCGGAGCGGGGGCGGGCGCTGACGCTCGGCGTGGGGGCGGGGCTCGGGTTCGGGGTGGTGGAGGTGTCGGTGCGGCTCATCGACGGGTTCTCATCCGGTGAGCTGTTCCCCAATCCGGCGACGTACGCGCTGCTGCTCGGCGGCGGGGCGGCGTTCCTGCTGCTGACCTCGGCCCTGCAGCGCGGGTCGGTGACCACGGCGACGGCCGGTCTGGTGCTCGGGGAGACCGTCGCGCCGGCGCTGATCGGCGTGGTGTGGCTCGGGGACCGTACGCGGCCGGGGCTGGGGTGGCTGGCGATCCTCGGTTTCGCGGTGGCGGTGGCGGGGGCGCTGGCGTTGTCGCGGTTCGGGGAGGCGCCGGTGGAGGCGAAGGAGAGCGCCGCCACGCCGAGCTGAGCGGACGCGCTTTCCCACCTGCGGAGAGTCTTCACGTTCGGGGTGACCTTCCGGGCCACCCGGAAAGTTTTTAGTTGAATCGTGAACGCGCGGTGAGCGCTTTCCGTATGAGACGGCGTGACCAGTAATCCCGTCACGGTCACCGTGGCCTATCACGTGACGCCGGGCCGGGCTGCCGACTTTCACTCCTGGGGGTGGGCGATGCTGGGCGCGACCGCGCGGCAGCCGGGATTCATGGGGGGTGGGGTACTTGTCGACGGAGGGGCGGAGTGGCATGTCGTTTATCGCTTCGCCAGTGAGGGTCTGGCCCTGGCCTGGGAGAAATCGGCCTCCCGGGAACAATGGGACGCCCGGCTGGCGGGCGTCGCACGGGAGACGGGGCGCAGGCAGATGCCGGGCGCCCGGGCCTGGTTCGACGCCCAGACACTGACGCCCCCGCCACCGGCACCGCCGTCGAAATGGAAACTGTGGTTCGTGAATATGAGCGCGGTTTTCCCGCCGGTGCTCCTGTTCAATCTGACGGTGCTTCCCTATCTCGGTGACCTCAATGCACTGTTTCGCACGCTGTTGCTGTGTCTGTGTGTAACGGCCCTTGTCACCTGGATTCTCATGCCACGGCTCCAGCGTTTCTTCCGGAAATGGCTGTACCCGTCGCTCCAGGCATTGCGCGGGCGGCACAAGCGCCGGGCCGTATAGGCCCGCGAACGAACAGAGGGAGGTGGGCGGGTGAAGACCCTGCTCATCGACAATTACGACTCGTACACGTACAACCTGTTCCAGCTGATCGCCGAGGTCAATGGCGAGGAGCCGGTTGTCATCCGGAACGACGCTCCCGTCGACGGTCTTCCCGATCTCCGGGCGTTCGACAACCTCGTGGTGTCCCCCGGGCCCGGGCATCCGGGCGAGGCACGTGATTTCGGTATCGGGGACAGGCTGCTCGCGACCTCCCCGGTTCCCGTGCTCGGTGTGTGTCTGGGGCATCAGGGCATCGCGCTCGGCGAGGCCGGGCTGGTGGGGCCCGCTCCTGAGCCGCGGCACGGGCATCTGTCCACGATCCGGCATGACGGCCGGGACCTGTTCCACGGTCTGCCGCAGCACTTCACCGCCGTCCGCTACCACTCGCTGGCCGTGCGTGAGCCGTTGCCGGAGACGCTGGAGGCCACGGCCTGGGCGGAGGACGGCGTCCTGATGGGGATCCGGCACCGCAGCCGGCCGCTGTGGGGGGTGCAGTTCCATCCCGAGTCGGTCCTCACGGAGTACGGGCACCGCATGCTCGTGAACTTCCGCAACCTCACCGCCGAGCGGGCGGGCAAACTGCGCGCGAAGAACACGGCCGTGCCCTCGCACCAGGAGATCCGGCGGCGGGCCGTCGTCCCTGAGTGCGACGCGGGAGCCCGTCGGCTCTCGGGGGGTCTCCTCGGCCTCGGCGGCCTGCGCCGTCCGGTGGCCGCGGCCGTCTTCCAGGTCGCCGCGGTCACGCAGGCGGCAGCGAACCCGCCCGGCGGCGCCGGGGGGAGGGCGGCCGGCGAAACCAACCCGTCGAGCAGGACGGCCCCGCCTGCGGGGCCGGGGCCACGCCCCGAGGCTGCCCCCTCCACCCCGGCCGCGGCGACACCCGGCGAGGGCATCCCCGCTACGGACCCAGGCCCACAACCCGAGGCTGCCCCCTCCACCCCGGCCGCGGCGACACCCGGCGAGGGCATCCCCGCCTCCCGGCAAGAGACATCCACCGACGCCACCCCACCCGGCCCGAATCCTCAAGCACCCGCCAGGGCCACCTCTACCGCAGAGCGGGGAACGCCCGGCGAGAGCCCGACGCCCGGCGGGAGCCTGCCGACGCCCGGCAAGAGCCCGGCACCCGGCGAGGCCCTGCCGGACACCGGGCAGGGGGCAGCCGGCGGTGTCGCCGCGGCCGACTGCGCGGCTTCCCGTGTCGGGCCCGCGGACGCGTCGGCCTTACCGGTCGGCCGGGAGCCGCGGAAGACGCTCGCCGAGGCCGCACCGGCCCCCGTCGCCATCCCCCGGCCCCGCCGGCCCGATCGGGTCGGGTATCGGCTGCACACCCGGAGGGTCAGCGGTGCCGTTGACGCCGAAGCGGTCTTCAGTCGGATGTTCGCGGGGTCGCCGCGGAGCTTCTGGCTGGACAGTTCGCTGGTCGAGCCGGGGCGGTCGCGGTTCTCGTTCCTCGGGGACGACCAGGGGCCGCTCGCCGAGTTCGTGCGGTACGACGTCGGTGCCGGGCGGTGTGAGATCGAGCGCGCGGGCCGGCCGGTGCGGCGGATCCGGGCGAGTGTCTTCGACTACCTCAAGCGGCAGCTGACCAACCGCCGGGTGGACGCGACCGGGCTGCCGTTCGACTTCACCGGCGGCTATGTCGGCTACTTCGGCTACGAGATGAAGGCCGACTGCGGGTCGGCCAACCGGCACCGCTCCCCCACCCCGGACGCCGCGTGGCTGTTCGCCGACCGGGTGATCGCGGTGGATCACGAGGAGGGCTTCACCTACGCCGTGTGCCTGGCGGAGGACACCCCGCAGGCCGCGCGGGAGGCCGCCGACTGGCTCGAGGGCGTGCTGGCCGGCCTCTCCTGCGTGGCGACGGAACGCCCGCCGCTGCCCGGACCGCCGGCCCCGGCCGACCCCGGCGCCGCCGAGCCCTGGCTGGTGCGCGACCGGGCGACGTACCTCGCGGACATCGAGGCGTGCCGGCGGGCGCTGCGGTCCGGCACCAGCTACGAGGTCTGCCTGACGAACGCCGCCCGGCTGCCCGCTCCGCCCGACCCGCTGGAGTTCTACCGGACGCTGCGCCGCGACAACCCGGCCCCGTACGCGGCGTTCCTGAGGTTCGGGGAGCTGGAGGTGGCCGGTTCCTCGCCCGAGCGGTTCCTGCAGATCGACCGGGACGGCACCGTGGAGGCCCGCCCCATCAAGGGCACCGCGCCCCGGGGCGACGGGCCGGAGGAGGACGCCCGGCTGCGGGACGCGCTCGCCTCGGACGCCAAGACCCGGGCCGAGAACCTGATGATCGTGGACCTGCTGCGCAACGACCTGGGGCAGGTCTGCCGGACCGGCACCGTGCAGGTTGCCAAGCTGATGGCCACGGAGACCTACGCCACCGTGCACCAGCTGGTGTCCACCGTGCGGGGCAAGCTGCGGGAGGGCACGGACGCGGTGGACTGCGTGCGGGCCTGCTTCCCGGGCGGGTCGATGACCGGCGCGCCGAAGCTGCGCACGCTGGAGATCATCGACGCGCTGGAGACCGAGGCCCGTGGCGTCTACTCCGGCGCCCTCGGCTACTTCGGCTGCGGTGGCGGGGCGGACCTGAGCATCGTGATCCGGACCGCCGTCTTCGCGGACGGCGCGATGCACCTGGGGGCGGGCGGCGCGATCGTGCTCGGCTCCGATCCGGACGCCGAGTACGAGGAGATGCTGCTGAAGACCGCGGCCCCGATGCGCGCCCTCCACCGGCACACGGCCGACCGGATACGGCAGGAGGGTCCGCCGGGGCAGCGGGCCGGGGCGGAGGAGGAGGTCAGGCGATGACCAGTGCGCAGGTCATGTCGAGCCCGGTGGAGGCCGAGGCGCCCGGGAATCTCGCGGCCCACCTGGCGGAACTCGCCGAGCGGCGCGAATGGACCGGCAGAACCGCCTTCCACCAGGGGCACCGGTCCTGGACCCACGGCGAGGTGCACGACCTCGCCGCCCGCGCGGCCACCGTGCTGGCCGGCCACGGGGTGCGCCCCGGCGACCGGGTGCTGCTCGCGCTGCCGGACTCCCTGGCCTGGGTGACGGCGTTCCTCGCCACCGCCCGCCTCGGTGCCGTCGCGGTGCCGGTCAACCCGGAACTCCCCGCGGCCGACCACGCGTTCCTGGCCGAGGACACCGGCGCCGTGCTGTGTGTGACCGGGCCGGGCCTGGAGGAGCGGTTCACCGGCCGGGCCGCGCTGGGCGCCGACCAGCTGATGGCCCTCGCCTCCACCGCCGGGCCCGCCGCCGCCCACCAGGCCGACGCGCACACCCCGCTGTACGTGCAGTACACCTCCGGCACCACGGGCCGCCCCAAGGGCGTCGTGCACACGCACGGCGATCCACGGACGTACCACGACCTGGTCGGGCGGCGGGTGCTGCGGATCACCGCGGAGGACGTCACCCTGTCGGTGTCGAAGCTGTTCTTCGCCTACGGGTTCGGCAACGCATTCGTCTTCCCGCTGTTCTCCGGCTCCTCCGCCGTCCTGGTGGACCGGCGTCCCGGCCCGGCCACCGTCGACGAGCTGGTCGTCCGGCACCGGGTGACGCTGCTGTACTCGGTGCCGTCCGCGTACGCGGCGCTGGTCGCCGAACGGGGCCACGGGCACGAGGGCTGCTTCGCGTCGGTGCGGGCCGCGGTGTCGGCCGGTGAGGGACTGCCGGATGGACTGGCCACGCAAGTGGCCGCGCTGCTCGGCGCGCCGGTGCTGGAGCAGATCGGCTCCACCGAGGCCGGTCACGCGTTCTGCGCCAACGGCTTCGCCCACAACCACCCGGGCACCGTCGGCCCGCCCGTCCCCGGCTTCGAGGTGGAGCTGCGCGACCGTGACGGCCACCCGGTGCCGGACGGCGACGAGGGCGAGATGTGGGTGCGCGGGCCGACGGTGACGCCCGGCTACCTCAACCGGCCCGAGGAGACCGCCCACACCCTCGTGGGCGGCTGGCTGGCCACGAGGGACCGGGCCCGCCGCGAACCGGACGGCACCTACCGGCACCTGGGCCGCGCCGACGACATGGAGATGGTCGGCGGCATCACCGTCTCCCCGCTGGAGGTGGAGGCGGTGCTGCGTGGCCATCCGGCGGTGCGGGAGGTGGCGGTCGCCGCCGTTCCCGACGGGCACGGCGCGAGCCGGCTGCGGGCCTTCGTGGTTCCCGTCCCGCCCGTCCGGGACGGTCTGGCCGACGAGTTGACCGGCCTGGCGCGCGAGAGCCTGGCCGCGTTCAAGGTCCCCCGCAGCGTCAGCTTCGTCCCCTCGCTGCCCCGCACACCGACCGGGAAGCTGCGCCGCCATCTGGTCCGGAAGGGCGCCTGGTGAACACCACGGAGAGGAACGACCCCATGCGACAGCCCCTGCTCGCGGACCGCGGCTTCTACCTGGGGCCGCTCTTCCGGCGTGCGGCCGACCGGCACGGGGCGGTCTTCGTCACCCTCGACCGGCCGCTCGACGTCGCCCCCTCCCTCGGGACCGACCTGAGCTACACCGTGCTGGCCGAGGTGGTCGAGGAGTTGTCCGGACGGCTGTGGGAGGCCGGGGTGCGGCCCTCGGAGCAGGTCGTCGTGCACAAGGCGGACAACGTCGACATCATGCTGCTGACCTGCGCCGTCTCCCGTATCGGGGCCGTGCCCGTGCTGCTGTCGCCCGCGCTGGCCCCGACCGTGGCCGGGCAGCTCCTCGGACGGCTGCGGCAGCCCTGGCTGGTCACCGACGGCCCGACGCTGGACGGCCTGGAGGACGTCGCCCTGTCCGGGCTCGTGCGACGGACGCTGTCCGTGGACGACGCGCCCGGTGCCGAGCCCCTGGCGCGGTACACCGGCGCCGAACCGCCGCCGCCGGTCCGGCTCCACCCTCGCGAACCCGCCCTGATCACCCACAGCTCGGGCACCACCGGCGTCCCCAAACTGGCCGTGCACTGCGCGCGGACCATGTGGAACCGGCTCGTGCCACAGCAGGCGATGGGCTGGCCCACCCGGGGCGAGACGGCCGCACTGCACATGTCGTTCGTGCACTCGCGCTTCTACCACCTGCTCGGCGTGCTGCTGCACTTCGGCAGCCCGCTGGTGCTGATCACCGACCCGGACCCGGCCTCGGTCGGCCCGCTGCTGGTCCGTCACCGGCCCGGCATCGTGGAGACGCACCCCAACACGTTCGTGCTGTGGGAGGAACTGGCCGGTTTGCCCGGGGCGCCGCTGTCGCGGGTCCGGTCGTACGGCTCGACGTTCGACGCGATCCATCCGCGCACCGTGCGGCGGCTGCTGGACGCGTCGCGGCGCCGTACGCCCTGGCTGATCCAGCTGTACGGGCAGAGCGAGACGGGCCCGGTGGCGTTCCAGGTGGTGACCCGGCGCGGTGCGGCCCGGGCGGACGGCCGCCGGGTCGGCTTCGGGATACCCGGCTTCACCCGGGTCCGGGTCACCGACGCCGAGGGGCGGCGGGTCGCGCCCGGCACACCGGGCCGTATCGAGGCGCGCACCCGTGGCCGCATCCTCACCTACCTCGGCATGCCGGAGCGCTACGACCGTCAGCTCACCGACGGCTGGTGGGAGATGGGCGACCTGGGCTACCGCGGCCGTCTCGGCGCGCTGTACCTGATCGATCGGGAGATCGACCGGATCGACGCCGTGCACAGCAACCTGGAGGTGGAGGACACGCTGATGTCCCGGCTGGAGGAGCTGCGCGAGGTCGTGATCGTGCCGGGGGCGGGCCGTGAGCCGGTGCCGGTGGTGTGCGTGCGCGGCGAGCGGCCTCTGGACCCGGAGCGCTGGCGGCGGGCCACGGCCGGGCTGCCGGCGATGGCCGAGCCGCGGCAGTGGCGGTTCGAGGAGCTGCCGATGACGGCGACGTGGAAGGTGAAGCGGGTGGAGATCGCCCGGATGCTCGGCGAAGGCGTCAGGGCGTGACCCCGGTCGTGGTCGTGGGGGCCGGCCCCGTGGGCCTGTCCGCGGCCCTCGCGCTGCGCGCCCACGGCCTGCCCGTCACCGTGCTGGAGGCCGACTCGCAGGACCGTGAACGGCCCGGCAGCCGGGCGCTGTTCGTGCACCGGGAGACCCTCGGCCTGCTGGACGCGATGCTGCCCGGCCTCGCCGCCGAGATCACCGCGTACGGGCGGACCTGGCACACCAGGCGCACTCTCTACCGGGGGCGCGAGGTCTACGCCCGGACGTTCCCGCCCCCGTCGGGCCCGCCGCCCTTCACCAGCCTGCGCCAGGCGGACACCGAGCGCTTTCTGCGTGCGGCCTGTGAGCGGGCCGGGGCCGGCTTCGAGTGGGGCGCCCGCGTGACGGGCGTGCGCAGCACGGAAAGCGGGGTCCGGCTGACGGGCGCGGACGGGCGGGAGTGGAGCGCTTCCCACGTGGTCGCCGCCGACGGGGCCCGCTCCGCGGTCCGGCGCGAGCTGGGCATCGAGCTGGCGGGCACCCGCGGTGAGGGCTTCCACGTCGTCGTGGACGTCGCCGACGTGCCGGGCGGCGAGCTGCCGCTGGAGCGGGTCTTCCACTACGAGCATCCCGGGGCGGGCGGGCGCAGTGTGATGCGGGTGCCGTTCACCGGGGGCTTCCAGATCGACCTCCAGTGCCGCGACGACGACCGGCCGGAGGAGTTCGGCACCGAGGAGGCCGTACGCCGCTGGCTGCCGGCGATCGTCGGGGACGGCTACGGCGACCGGATCCTGTGGGTGTCGACGTACCGCTTCCTGCGCAAGGTGGCCGCCTCCTTCACCGATCCGCACGGGCGGGTGCTGCTGGCCGGTGAGGCGGCGCATCTCTTCCCGCCGTTCGGGGCGCGCGGCATGAACAGCGGGATCGCCGACGCGGCTGCCGCCGCCGGGGCGATCGCCGCCGGGAGCGCCGAGGCGGTCGCGCGCTTCGCCGAGGTGCGGCGCGCGGCGGGTCTGTTCAACCTGGCCGCCGCGGGTACGGCCCTGGACCATCTACGGCCGGGCAGGATGGTCCGGGTCGGGCAGCGGGCAGCGGCGGCCCTGGCGCCGGTGCTGCCGTGGTGTGGATCCTGGCTGGAGCACGCGCCGTACGGGCCCCGGCACGGGGCGCCCGCCGTCGCGGGCCGCAGGTACTGAGGAGGGGCTCATGGTGACGAGACCGGCGGTGGCGGAGGGTCTGTGGACCTGGACGCCCGGCCGTGGCCTGGCCCCGGCCACGGCGGCGGCGGAAGGCCTGTGGACCTGGACGCCCGGCCGTGGCCTGGCCCCGGCCCCGGAGCGGACGGCCGGGGGGCGGCTGCTCGTCGCGGACTCCTGGCTGCTGCGCGAGGGCCGGGTACGGGCCTACGCCAGGCACCGGGAGCGGTTCTCGCGGGCCTGCGGTGACTGCGGCGGGCCGGAGCCGCGTCTGCTCACGGCGTTCTGGCAGGACGTGACCGCCGCGCTGCCGAGAACCGGGGAGTGGTTCCCCCGGGTGGAACTCGCGGCGGGATCCCTGGAGCTGCGGCTGCTGCTGCGGCCCGCTCCGCCGCTGGGTGCGGGGGTGCACCTGTGGGCGGCGGGCCAGTCCGACCCGCGGACGGTACCCCGCCGCAAGGGCCCGGACCTGGACACCCTGGCCCGGGTGCGCCGCCGCGCCACCGGCGAGGGCGCGGAGGAGGCGGTGCTGATCACCCCCTCGGGCACGGTCCTGGAGTCGGCCACCGCCGGTGTCCTGTGGTGGGAGGACGACACCCTGTGCCTGCCCCCGCCGCGGCTGCCCGTCCTGCCGAGTGTGACGGCCGGGCTGGTGCAGGAGCGGGCGCTGCGCTCCGGGCTGCGGATCGCGCACCGCGAGCGGACCGTGGCGGAACTGGACGGCCGTGAGGTGTGGCTGGTGAACGCGCTGCACGGGATCCGGCCCGTCACGGGCTGGGCCGGGCGGCCGATGCGGGTGCCGCCGGCGGAACGGGCGGGGGAATGGCGCACCTGGCTGGACAGCGTCATGGAGCCGCTGCCGGCCGACTGATGCGGAGGAAAGAGCGACGCCGGGTCGAAATTCGACCCGGCGCCTTTTCCGTGCCTATCAGGGATGCCTTTTTCAGTTTTTCGGGGCCATGCGCGTCGCTACCGCGATCCGGTTGTAGGCGTTGATGACGGTGGCCGCCCAGATGAGGGCCGCGATCTGGTTCTCGTCGAAGACCGCGGCCGCCTCGGCGTAGACGGCGTCCGGGACACGGCTGTCGTGGACGAGCGTCACCGCCTCCGTCAACGCCAGGGCAGCGCGCTCCCGTTCGGTGAAGAAGGGCGTCTCCCGCCAGGCGTTCAGGGTGTAGAGGCGCCGCTCGCTCTCGCCCCGTTCGCGGGCGTCCGCGGTGTGCATGTCGAGGCAGAACGCGCAGCCGTTGATCTGTGAGGCGCGGATCCTGACCAATTCCAGCAGTTCCGGTTCGAGCTGTGCTCCCTGAGCCGCGGAAACGGCGGCGGCATGCAGGGAGCCCATGGCCGCGGAGACGTCGGGGGTGACTTTCTTCAGGGCCACACGAGAGGGGGAAGTGCTTTCGCTCATAAGGTGACCATATCCGTCGCGCGACATTCAGGAGGGGGAATGCGCGGGATTATCCGGGCAGTACCGCGCACAGCGCGTCCAGTGCCCCCGACCAGGCGTGGTCCGGCGGCGTGCCGTACCCGACGACCAGGGCGTCGACGGGCTCGGCCCGCGCGGCCGGGTGGGTGTAGCGGGCCAGTCCGTGCAAAGCGAGGCCCCGCCAGTGCGCCGCCTGCACCACCGACTGCTCGGTGCCCGCGGGCAGGCGCAGCAGGACGTGCAGACCGGCGGCGATGCCGGTGACGCGGGCCTGAGGGGCCCGGGCCATGACGGCGGCGACCAGGGCGTCCCGGCGGCGCCGGTAGCGCAGGCGGGCCGCGCGCACGTGCCGGTCGTAGGCGCCGGAGGTGAGGAACTCGGCCAGGGTCAGCTGGTCCAGCACCCCGCAGGTGTCGACACCCCCCTTCGCCGCGGCGACCTCCTCGGCGAGGCGCGGCGGCAGCACCATCCAGGCCAGCCGCAGCCCGGGCGCGAGGGACTTGCTCGCGGTGCCGAGGTGGACGACCCGGTCGGGGTCCAGCCCCTGGAGCGCCCCGACGGGCTGCCTGTCGTAGCGGAACTCACCGTCGTAGTCGTCCTCCAGCACCAGCCCGCCGGTGCGCCGCGCCCAGTCCACGAGGGCCGTACGGCGGTCGCGGTGCAGGGGCACGCCCATGGGGAACTGGTGGGCGGGGGTGAGCAGCAGCGCGTCGGCTCCGGACGCGGCGCCCGGGTCGGTGCCCAGCCGGTCGAAGGGCAGCGGGGCGGTGTCCAGGCCGGAGGCGGCCAGGATCCTGCCGTGGACGTCGAGACCGTACGACTCGACCGCGACCGTCCGTGCTCCGCGTGCCCGCAGGACCGTGCCGAGCAGCTTCAGGCCGTGCGCGAACCCGGCGCACACCACGATCCGTTCGGGGTCGGTGCGCACGCCCCGGGCCCGGGAGAGGTATCCGGCGAGCGCGGCCCGCAGCTCGGGGCGGCCCCGCGGGTCGCCGTAGTCGAGGGCGTGGTGCGGGGCGGTGGTGAGGGCGCGGCGGGCGGCCTTGAGCCATGCCGCGCGTGGGAAGGACGCGAGGTCGGGGCTGCCGGGGCGCAGGTCGTAGGCCGGGCGGGCGGGTGCGCGGGGGTGGGGGTGGGGCGCCGTGCCGGGCGGCGGGACGACCTCGCGTGCGGCGACCCGGGTGCCGGAGCCCTGCCGGGCGGTGAGCCAGCCTTCGGCGACCAGGTCGGCGTAGGCGTCGGCGACGGTGTTGCGGGCGATGCCCAGGTCGGCGGCGAGCGCGCGGGATGAGGGCAGCCGGGTGCCCGGGGCCAGCCGACCGGAGCGCACCGCGTCGCGCAGGGCGTCGGTCAGCCCCCGTCGCAGGCCCGGCCCGGTCGGCTCCACATGCAGGTCGATGCCCAGAGTGGCCCAGGGTTCCGCCATGGAAATGGACCATACTCCTGGGCTGCTTCCCTCCTAGGGTCGAGGGCATGACGACGCACACCGACACCCCGACGACCGTGGAGTACGCCGCCGAGCGGCCCGCCCGCCTGGACTGGGCCAAGCACGCGCCCGAGGTCTACAAGGCGATGGTCCGGCTGGAGATCGCCGCCCGGCAGGGCCTCGACCACAAGCTGTACGAGCTGGTGAAGATCCGCGCCTCCCAGATCAACCACTGCGCGTTCTGCATCGACATGCACACCAAGGACGCCCTGGCGGCGGGCGAGAGCGTCGAGCGGATCGTGCAGCTCAGCGCCTGGGACGAGTCGCGGCATTTCTACACCGCGAAGGAGATCGCCGCACTGGAGCTGACGGAGGCGGTGACCGTGCTGACCGATGGCTTCGTGCCGGACGAGGTCTACGACAACGCCGCGAAGCACTTCGAGGAGGCGGAGCTGGCGCAGGTCATCGCCGCGATCGCGGTGATCAACGCCTGGAACCGGTTCGGGGTGACCTGCCGGATGGCGCCGGGCCACTACCAGCCGGGGCAGTACAAGTGACGGTCCGTACCCGGCTGCTGGATCCCGCGGTCGGCCGGGCCATGTCGGCTCTCAGCGCCGCCGCGAAGAAGGGCCTGGGCGACCCGGCCCTCGCCGAACTCGTCGTCATCCGCGCCTCGCAGCTCAACCACTGCGCGTTCTGTCTCGACATGCACCTCGCGATCGCCCGTGAGTACGGGATGAGCGAGAAGCAGCTCGATCTGCTGGCCGCGTGGGAGGAGGCCGAAGACGTCTTCGACGAGCGGGAGCGGGCCGCGCTGGCGCTGACGGAGGCCGTGACCTTGCTGACTGGGGGCGCCTCCCAGGCTTTCGGCTCTGGGGGAGGTTTCGTGCCGGACGAGGTGTACGAGCGGGCCGCGAAGCACTTCGACGAGGTCCGGCTCGCCCATCTGATCGGCCTGGTCGTCGCCATCAACAACTGGAACCGGGTGATGGTCGGTCGCCGGATTCCGCCAGGGGGCTACACACCATGAGCAAGGCCGCTGAGTTCCGTGCCCTGCACCACCACCGGGCGCCCGGCGATCCGCTGGTGCTGCCCGGGCCGTGGGACGCGGCCAGCGCGCGGGTGTTCGCGGAGGCCGGGTTCCCGGCGCTCGCCACGCCCAGCGCCGGGGTCGCCGCCTCGCTCGGCTACGAGGACGGGCAGGTCCCGGCCGACGAGATGTTCGCGGCGGTCGCCCGGATCGTCCGGGCCGTCGACGTGCCCGTGTCGGCGGACGTGGAGGGCGGGTACGGGCTCGCGCCGAAGGATCTCGTGGAGCGGCTGCTGGAGGTGGGGGCGGTCGGCTGCAACCTGGAGGACTCCGAGGACCGGGTGCTGAAGGACCCCCACGCGCACGCCGACTGGCTGGCCGAGGTGCGGGAGGCGGCCGGTGACCGGCTGTTCGTCAACGCGCGCGTGGACACCTTCGCCTGCGGGGTCGACGATCCCGGGCGGGCCATCGAGCGGGCCGGGTTGTACGTCGCCGCCGGGGCCGACTGCGTGTACCCGATCGGGGCCCCGCCGGAGATCCTGCCGCTGCTGCGGGCCGGGATCCAGGGGCCGGTCAACGTGGGGGCCCCGACCGAGGGTGGCCCCACGCCCGCCGAACTCGGCGCGCGAGGGGCCACCCGGATCACCTTCGGGCCAGGGCTCCAGCGGCGGGCCGCCCGGGCCCTGCGGGAGATCGCCGGCCTGTTGGTGTAGGGGACGTCAGGACAGCCACTTCTTCCACGTGGACTTGTGGCTGTCCACCCACTTCTTCGCCGCGTCCTCGGGCGTCATCTTCTTGTCGGCGATCATCAGGGAGACCTCGTTCTGGTCCTCGGTCGTCCACTTGAACTTCTTCAGGAAGGCCGCCGCCTTGCCGCCCTTCTCGGCGAAGTCCGCGTTCAGGTACTTCTGCAGCGGGGTGTGCGGGTAGGCGCAGGCGACCTTCTCCGGGTCGACGTCGCAGCCCTCCTTGTACGGCGGCAGCTTCACCTCGGTCATCGGGACCTTCTCGAAGAGCCACTGCGGGGAGTACCAGTAGGTGAGGAAGGGCTTCTTCTCCTTGGCGAACTGCTTCATCTGCGTGATCTGCGCCGCCTCGGAGCCGGCGAACACCACCTGGTAGTCCAGCTTCAGGTTCTTCACCAGGGCCTTGTCGTTGGTGACGTAGGACGGCGAACCGTCCATCAGCTGGCCCTTGCTGCCGCTCTCCGGGGTGCGGAACTGATCGGCGTACTTGTTGAGGTTCTTCCAGTTCGTGACGTCGGGGTGCTTCTTGGCGAAGTACGTCGGGACGAACCAGCCGATGTGGCCGGTGACGCCGAGTTCGCCGCCGGGCGCGATCGTCTTCTTGTCCTTGACGTACCGCTGCTCCTGCTCGGGGTGGCCCCAGTCCTCCAGGAGCGCGTCGACGCGGCCTTGGCTGAGGGCGTCCCAGGCGGGCACCTCGTCGACCTGGACGGTGTCGACGCGGTAGCCCAGCTCGTGCTCCAGGATGTACTGGGCGACGGCCACGTTGGACTGGGCGCCCACCCAGGACTGCACGGACAGGGTCACGGTCTTGGAACCCTGCGCGTTGGCGAAGGGTGAGGCCTGCTTGGTCATGTCGGCGGCGCCGCAGCCGGTGAGCAGCGCCAGGGAACTCATCGCGGCGACCGCCGCGGTCGTACGGATCCGCATGTCAGGCTCCCTTCTTCGCGCGGCGTTCGGTGGGCTGGGTCACCCGGTCGAGCATCAGGCCGAGGCAGACGATCGCGGCGCCGGCCACCAGACCGGTCGCCAGGTCGCCCTGGGCGAGACCGAAGACGACGTCGTAGCCGAGGGCGCCACCGCCGACCAGGCCGCCGATGACGACGACGGCGAGGACCAGGACGAGGCCCTGGTTGACGGCGAGCAGCAGCGCCCGGCGGGCCAGCGGGAGCTGCACCTGCCTCAGCTGCTGCCAGCTGGTCGCGCCGAGCGAACCGGAGGCCTCCATGGCGGCCGGGTCGACCTGGCGCAGGCCCTGGGTGGTGATCCGGACGACGGCCGGCAGCGCGTAGACGATCGCCGCGGCGACGGCCGGGGCGCGGCCGACGCCGAACAGGGCGACGACCGGGATCAGGTACACGAACTGCGGCATCGTCTGGAACACGTCGAGGACCGGGCGCAGCGCCCGTTCCAGGCGGTCGCTGCGGGCCGCCGCGACACCGGCGGCGAAGCCGACGACCAGGGTGACGGCGACGGCCGCGAGGACCTGGGAGAGCGTGTCCAGGGACGGCTTCCAGACGCCGAGGACGCCGATCGCGGCCATGGCGAGGACGGCGGTGAGCGCGGTGCGCCAGGTGCCGATGACCCAGGCCAGCGCGGCGACGATCAGCAGCACCGACCACCAGGGCAGCGCCTGCAGGCCGTCGCGCATCGGGTCGAGGACCCAGGTGGTGAAGTGGCCCGCCCAGTCGGCGGTGCCGCCGATGACGGGGACGCCCGAGTACAGGTGCGCGGTCATCCAGTCGACGGCGCGGTTGACGGGCTCGGCGATGGCGACGACCCAGGAGTCGGGCCAGTCGAGGCGTCCCGCGAGCCGCCCGGCGACCGCCACGGCCACGACACCCGCGAGGGCGACGAGCCAGCCGCGCCCGCCGTGGGGCTCGGGTTCGGCGCCGAGCTTCTCCCCCGCCGCACAGGTGACGCGGTCCAGGACGACGGCCAGCAGCACGATCGGGATACCGGCGGCGAGCGCGGCACCGACGTCGACCGAGGCCAGGGCCTGGTAGACGCGGTCACCGAGGCCGCCCGCTCCGATGACGGCCGCGATGACGGCCATGGACAGCGCCATCATGATCGTCTGGTTGAGGCCGAGGAGGAGTTCCTTGCGTGCCAGCGGGATGCGGGCGGTCAGCAGGCGCTGGCGTGCCGTGGAGCCGAGCGACTCGACGGCCTCCAGCACCTCCTTGTCGGCGCCGCGCAGCCCGAGGGAGGTCAGGCGTGCCATGGGCGGGGCGGCGTAGATGACGGTGGCCAGGACGGCCGCCGGGACGCCGATGCCGAAGACCAGCACGACCGGCAGCAGATAGGCGAAGGCGGGCAGCACCTGCATGGTGTCCAGGACCGGCCGCAGCAGGCGGTCCATCCGGTCGGACAACCCGGCGGCGAGCCCGAGCAGCGCGCCCACCGCGACCGACGCGAGGACCGCGGCGACCATCAGGGCGAGCGTCTGCATGGTCGGCACCCACATGCCGAGCAGTCCGCAGGCGAGGAACGCGGCGGCCGTGCCGAGTGCCAGCCTCACCCCCGCCACGCGCCAGGCGACCAGGGCGCCCAGCGCCGTGACGCCCGCCCAGCCGAGGGCCAGGAGGCTGAGGTAGACGGCCCGTACGGCGATGACGACGACGTTGCTGACGTGGCCGAAGAAGTAGAGGAACAGCGGGTGGCTGTCGCGGTTGTCGATGATCCAGTCGCTGGCCTTGGCGAGCGGCTCGGAGAAGTCGACGGTCAGCGCGCTCGGCCAGGTGCCGCTCGCCCAGCGGGCGTTGGCCAGGGGCACCAGGATCGCGGCGGCGACGGCGAGCAGGAGCAGCTTGTGGACGGCCCGGTGCTTGAGGAGGGCGGGCAGGCCGACGCGCGGCGGGGAGGCGGTGATGGTCGCCATCACACCGCCTCCTCGGGCCGCACCGTCCCCGGTGGAGCGGTCTGCTCCGTTCCTGCGACGACGCCGAGGAGCGTGTCGGAGTCGACCACGCCCACGCACCGGCCCTCGTCCATGACCCGGGCCGGAGCGCCGGCGCGGGCGACCGCCTCGATCGCCTCGGACACCGTCGCGTCGGGGCGTACCGCCGGTCCGCTGCCGTCCTGGTCCGCCGAGGGGCGGCGCATGGCCGTGCGGACGGTGAGGACCTGCTCGCGCGGGACGTCCCGGACGAACTCGCGGACGTAGTCGTCGGCGGGCGAGCCGACGATCTCCTCGGGCGTGCCGAGTTGCACGATCCGGCCGCCGCGCATGAGGGCGATGCGGTCGCCCAGCTTGAGGGCCTCCTGGAGGTCGTGGGTGATGAAGACCATCGTGCGGCCCTCCTCGCGGTGCAGCCGGACGACCTCCTCCTGCATGTCGCGCCGGATCATCGGGTCGAGCGCGCTGAACGGCTCGTCGAACAGCAGGACCTCGGGGTCGACGGCGAGCGCGCGGGCGAGGCCCACGCGCTGCTGCTGGCCGCCGGAGAGCTGGCCGGGGCGGCGGTGCTCCATGCCGTCGAGGCCGACCTTGGCGACGACCTCGGCGGCCCGCTCGCGCCGCTCGGCCTTGCCCATGCCCTGGATCTCCAGGCCGTAGGCGACGTTGTCGATGACCGTGCGGTGCGGCAGCAGGCCGAAGTGCTGGAAGACCATCGCGGCGCGGTGGCGGCGCAGTTCGCGCAGCCGGGAGCGGTCCATGGCGCGGACGTCCTCGCCGTCGATGGCGATGGTGCCGGCGGTCGGCTCGATCAGCCGGGTCAGACAGCGCACCAGCGTGGACTTGCCGGAGCCGGACAGGCCCATGACGACGAAGACCTCGCCCTTGCGCACGTCGAAACCGACGTCCCGGACGGCGGCGGTGCAGCCGGTGCGGGCGCGCAGCTCGGCGGGGTCGAGGGCGGTGAGCTCGGGGTCGGCGGGAACGCGCTCGGCCTTGGGGCCGAACACCTTCCACAGGCCCTCCACCGAGAAGACGGGGGTGCTGCTGTCCATGGTCTGCTCCGTGGGGGGTTCGAGGGTCGGGATCTCGGTCACCGGTCACCACCACCGATCAGCTCGGCGGCCTTCTCCCCGACCATGAGCACACCGATCATCGGGTTGACGGTGGTCATCGTGGGGAACACGGAGGCGTCGGCGATGCGGATGCCCTCCAGGCCGCGGATGCGCAGCTCGGGGTCGACGACGGCCAGCCGGTCGTCGGCGGCGCCCATCTTGCAGGTGCCGGCCGGGTGGTAGACGGTGTGCGCGACCTTGCGGGCGTACTCGCCGAGCTCCTCGTCACCGCTGACGTCCGGGCCCGGGGCCACCTCGCGCTTGAGCCAGCCGGCCAGCGGCTCTGTCTTGGCGATCTCGCGGGCGATCCTGATGCCGTCGACGAGGGTCTTGCCGTCGTAGTCGTCCTCGTCGGTGAAGTAGCGGAAGTCCAGGGCGGGCTTGACCTCGGGGTCGGCGCTGGTCAGGTACAGCCGGCCGCGGCTCTTCGGCTTGGGGATGTTCGGGGTCATGGAGACGCCGAACTCCGGCCGCCGGTAGCCCAGTCGCTCAGGATTGTCCGTGAACGGGATCTGGTAGAAGTGGAACATCAGGTCGGGGTGCGCCAGTTCGGGGTCGCGGCGCACGAACAGGCCCGCGTCCGAGTCCATCGCGGAGTTCTCCGGGATGGGGCCGTCGGTCTCCCACACGATGACCGACTCGGGGTGGTCGAGCAGGTTCTCGCCGACGCCCGGCAGGTCGTGTGCGACGGGGATGCCGAGCTTCTCCAGGTCCGTCTTCGGGCCGATGCCGGAGTGCATCAGCAGCCGGGGCGAGTCGACGGCGCCGGCGCACAGCAGGACCTCGCCCCGGGCCTTGACGAGGATCTCCTCGCCGTCCTTGGTGCGTACGTGCACGCCCTCGGCACGGTTGCCGTCGAGTTCCAGCCTGTACGCCCAGGTCTCCAGCAGGATCGTCAGGTTGGGCCGCTCCTCCATCACCGGGTGGAGGTACGCGACCGACGCCGAGGAGCGCTTGTTGTTCTCGGGGTGGTAGGCGAGGTCGAAGAAGCCGACGCCCTCGGTGAAGGGCTTCTTGTTGAAGCCCTCGACGCGCGGCACGCCCAGGGCTTCCTGGGCCGCGTCGACGAAGTCGCAGGCGATGGCGTTCCGGTCCTTCTCGTCGACCGGGACGATGTTGTTGAGCAGCCGGGCGAAGTACGCCTCCATCTGCACCGCGCCCCAGCCCTTGGCACCGGCGTCCTCCCACTCGTCCCAGTCGGCGGGCAGCGGCTTGAAGGCGATGAGGGTGTTGTGCGAGGAGCAGCCGCCCAGGACGCGGGCCCGGCTGTGCCGGATGTGCGAGTTTCCGCGTGGCTGTTCGGTGGTGGGGTAGTCGTAGTCGAGCTCGCCGCCGAGCAGGCCCATCCAGCGGCGCAGGGTCAGTACGTCGTCACGGCCGACGTCACTGGGACCGCCCTCGATGACGGCGACGGTGACGTCCGGGTTCTCGGTCAGGCGTGAGGCGATGACGGAACCCGCGGTTCCGCCGCCTATCACGACATAGTCGTACTCATGGCTGGTGTGGGACATGGGGTACTTGCTCCAGTGGGGATGAAGTGAACGAGCTGGGGGGCGGGGACGCTCAGCCCGGGGTGTGGGGGGGTCGGCCCGGGATGAGAGTCGGCGGCCCGGCGGGGATCAGCCCGCGAACCAGCGCACCGGCTTGGGAGCGAGGTTCTGGTAGACGTGCTTGGTCTCCCGGTACTCGGCGAGTCCGGCGTGGCCGAGTTCGCGGCCCACTCCGCTCTTGCCGAAACCGCCCCACTCCGCCTGCGGCAGGTAGGGGTGGAAGTCGTTGATCCAGATCGTGCCGTGGCGCAGCCGCCCGGCCACGCGGCGGGCGCGGCCCGCGTCGGAGGTCCAGACGCCGCCCGCCAGTCCGTACTCGGTGTCGTTGGCGAGGGCGACGGCCTCGTCCTCGGTCCGGAAGGTCTCGACGGTGACGACCGGCCCGAAGACCTCCTCCCGTACGACGCGCATCTCGCGGTGGCAGTGGTCGAGGACGGTCGGCTCGTAGAAGTAGCCGCTCTCCGGACGCTGCGGGGACGGCTCGGGGCGCTTGCCGCCGGAGCGCAGCACGGCGCCCTCCTTGAGGGCGGACTCGACGTACATCTCGACCTTGGCGCGCTGCTGCTCGGAGACGAGCGGGCCGCACTCGACGCCGTCCTCGGTGCCGCGGCCGAGGCGGATCTTCTCGGCGCGCCGGGCGAGTTCGGTGACGAAGCGGTCCCGGACGGACTCCTCGATGATGAGGCGGGCACCGGCCGAGCAGACCTGGCCGCTGTGGATGAATGCGGCGTTGAGGGCCTGGTCGACGGCGGTGTCGAAGCCCTCCTCGGTGGCGCAGGCGTCCGCGAAGACGACGTTGGGGTTCTTGCCGCCGAGTTCGAGGGCGACCTTCTTGACGGTCGGGGCGGCGGCCTCGGCGACCTTGACGCCGCTGACCGTGCCGCCGGTGAAGGAGACCAGGTCCACGTCGGGGTGCTCGGACAGGCGTGCGCCGACGGAGTGACCCGGGCCGGTGACGATGTTGGCGACGCCCGCGGGGAGCCCGGCCTCGACGAGCAGCTCGATGACCGCGATCGTCGTCATCGGCGTGATCTCGCTCGGCTTGATGACGAAGGTGTTGCCGGCGGCGAGGGCGGGGGCGATCTTCCAGCTGGCCTGGAGCAGCGGGTAGTTCCAGGGCGTGATCATCGCGCAGACGCCGACGGGCTCGTGCACGACGACGCTGTGGATGTCGGTCGAGCCCGCGTCCACGACCCTGCCGGGAGCCTCGCCGGCGACCAGGTCGGCGAAGTAGCGGAAGGCGTCGGCGACACAGTCGATGTCGACGCGGCCCTCCTCGACGGTCTTGCCCGCGTCGCGGGCCTCCAGCCGGCCCAGCCCCTCACGGTCCCGCACGAGCAGGTCGGCGACACGCCTCAGCAGCGCGGCCCGCTCGGTGGCGGGGGTGTGCGGCCACGGACCTTCGTCGAAGGCGCGCCGGGCGGCGGCTATCGCCAGGTCGGTGTCCTTCTCGTCACCCTCCGAGACCACGGCGAAGGGCAGGGCGTCCGCGGGGTCGAGGATCTCGCGGGTGGCCCCGGAGGTGGCCGCCCGCCACTCTCCTCCCGCATGGATGGTTTGACGCGCCTGAAGTTCGGTACTTTCCGCCATGATCGCTGTTCGCCTTCCGTTCCTGATCAGCGCCCCTGTGTCACATGCGTGTCACTAAGAGACCGAGGTCGCCTGCCCGACTCCCCCGGATGCATGCGCGTCGATGGCCGAAAGTGCGCTGTGTCACGGGAGATGCGGGCAAACGGGAACAAAAGGTGTGCGCTTGGTCGGGCCGTCGGAAAGCCCGCAGGCCCCGCACCGGGGAACCGGGGCGGGGCCTGCGAACGACAACGGCGAGAGGCTCGCTCAGATGAGGCCGAGGCCGCGGACCGCCTCGCGCTCCTCCTCCAGCTCCTTGACGGAGGCGTCGATCCGGGCGCGGGAGAACTCGTTGATCTCCAGGCCCTGGACGATCTCGTACGCGCCGTCCTTGGTGGTGACGGGGAAGGAGGAGATGAGCCCCTCCGGCACGCCGTAGGAACCGTCGGACGGGATGCCCATGGAGACCCAGTCGCCGTCGGCGGTGCCGTTGACCCACGAGTGGACGTGGTCGATGGCGGCGTTGGCGGCGGAGGCGGCCGACGAGGCGCCACGGGCCTCGATGATGGCGGCGCCGCGCTTGGCGACGGTCGGGATGAAGTCCTCGGCCAGCCACTTCTCGTCGTTCACGACCTCGGCGGCGTTCTTGCCGGCGATCGTGGCGTGGAAGATGTCGGGGTACTGGGTGGCGGAGTGGTTGCCCCAGATGGTCAGGCGCTTGATGTCGGCGACCGTCGAGCCCGTCTTCTTCGCGAGCTGGGTCAGCGCGCGGTTGTGGTCCAGGCGGGTCATCGCGGTGAACCGCTCGGCCGGTACGTCCGGCGCGGCGGCCTGGGCGATCAGGGCGTTGGTGTTGGCCGGGTTGCCCACCACCAGGATCTTGACGTCGTCCGCGGCGTGGTCGTTGATGGCCTTGCCCTGCGGCTTGAAGATGCCGCCGTTGGCCTCCAGCAGGTCGCCGCGCTCCATGCCCTTGGTGCGGGGGCGGGCACCGACGAGCAGGCCGACGTTGGTGCCGTCGAAGGCGACGTTCGGGTCGTCGGTGATGTCGATGCCCTGCAGGAGCGGGAACGCGCAGTCGTCCAGCTCCATGGCCGTGCCCTCGGCCGCCTTCAGGGCGGGCGTGATCTCCAGCAGGCGCAGCTTCACCGGCACGTCCGCGCCGAGCAGCTGACCGGAGGCGATGCGGAAGAGCAGGGCGTAACCGATCTGGCCGGCCGCGCCGGTGACGGTGACGTTCACGGGAGTGCGGGTCATGGCGTTCTCCGTATGACAGCTGGCGGTGGGGCGGTCCCTGCCCCGGACGTTTGATCGATCTCTTGGCGTCAAGAGATCCATTCAGCCGTCAGGCTACCGCGCATCCGGGATCCCGGACGTCCGGGTCGATGTGGCCCGGCCCACAACTCCGCCCCGCCCTCGCACACGCACCCACCCCGGGCAAAAGGCGGCCGCCCCGTCCGGGAGAGGAGGACGAAGGCGGCCGCCTGGGGGATACCGACCATGCCGGACTCCCGTGGGGGTACGGTTCGCGTGCCCCCGATCCGTGCGGACATTCCTCCCCCTCGGAAATTCCTCACCCGGGCGGGCGGCACCTCCTTCGCGCCTAGTCGGTGCACCCCTGGCCACCGGCCGCCAGGGTCGCGCAGGCCTTGGCGTCGGCGGCGCCCTTCACGGCGACCATCGGGGTGTAGGCGATGGCGTCCCCGGCGGCGGTGATGCTGCCGGTCTGCTTCGCCTTGCCCGAGCTGATCTCGACCTCGTCGCCCTGTGCGGCCTGGGTGATACGCCCCCAGGCCGCCTTGCAGGTCTCGCTGTAACGGACCTCGACGACGGTCGTGCCGACGGTCGCGGTCCGGGCCGTGGTCACCAGGTCACCGCTGCACCCCATGGCCTCCGCGTCCTTGCCGGTGCAGTCGGCGCCGCTGCACTTGACGCCGGGCGGCAGCTTCGGGTCGGTGCTGACGGTCGGCGAGGGCGACTTGGCGCCGCCCCCGGCTTCGTCGTCGCCACCGCCGCCGGTGAGGTAGAACGCGCCGGCGATCACCACCAGCACGCCCACGACACCCGCGACGAAGGTCGCGGTCCGCTTCTTGCCCGCGGGGGCCGAGGGGGCACGGCGGGTCCCGCCGGCACCCCTGCCGCCCGCGCCACCGGCCCGCGCCGGGACGGCGTCCTGCGGTTCGCCGTACGAGCCGGGCCCGGCTCCGGCCGCGCGACCCCCGCCGGGCGACCCGGTGGGGGTTCCGGAACCGGAGCCGGGCCGGGATCCCCGGTCCGCACCGGGTCCGGCGGAACGGCCTGCCGTCGACGACGGGCCCTGGTACCCGGCCAGTCCCCACGAGTTGACCTCGGGCGCCGCGGCCCGGCCGCTCTCCTCCCGCACACCCGCGCCGCTGGAGTCCTGGACCTCGGGGGCCGTCGGCTGCGGCGGCACGGTCGGGGCCACACCGGCCGGTCCCGCGACGCCCGGCGTGATCGTGGTGCCGCCGCTCCGGCGGGCGGGCTTGCCGCCGCCCGCGGAGGCCGCTCTGCCCTCGCCCGCCGAGGCCGCCTTGCCACCGGCCGAGGGGTCGGTGAAGTCCTGCCCGCCGAACTCCCCGAGCGCGGCGCGCGCCTGGGAGATCCGTATGGCCTCCATCGTCATGTCGTGCCGCATCTCCGAGCGGCTCCAGGCGCGCTCGGCGAGCTCCCACATGGTGGTCAGGTGCACCGGATTGGTGCCCGTGACCTCGGCCAGAGCCACGATCGCGCCCTTCGGCGCGAGCAGCCGGCCGTTCAGGTAACGCTCCCACGACGTCTTGCTGTAGCCCGTGCGGTCCGCCACCGACGCGATGCTCAGACCGCTGCGGTCCACGAGCCTGCGCAGCTGACTGGTGAACTCCCTGATCTGCGGATCGAGCTCATCCGGCAAGGCCTTCCAACGAGGCATTGCTCCCCCTCTTCCCCCCGTACGTGCTGATATTTCTCGCGCTGTTCGCCCCGCGCGTGGCGGCCTTGGCCGAGTCCCCGTTCTGGATACCCACAGGGATGCGCCCAGTCAGGATCTCAGTTCCCTGACGGGGGGCGCACAGGAGCATGGTCACCGCGCGCGGTACACCCTGGACCGTCCTGATTGTCCCTGCCAATCCCCGCGTCGCACCACTTTGTGCAGTATCGGAAGCGAGACGTACCGGAACTGTCACTTCCGTGCCACAGCGCACTGACAGCCGTTGAACAGGCCGTTCGCCGTGCCGGAGGGTGGTGCGTGACGGCGGCCCGTCCTTCCTCGGGGGAGAGGACGGGCCGCCGTCCGTCACTCGTTGGTGACCGTGAAGTGCAGCGTGTCCTTCAGGAACGGGATCTGCAGCCACGGATTCGGCTGGACCATCAGCGCCAGCATGACGATCACCAGGCCCAGCAGGCCGTAGGTGACGATGTCCGTGAACCGGGAGCGGACGGCGAGCATGCCGACATCCGGCAGCAGCCAGCGCATCGCTCCGCCGCCCAGCAGGGCGACACCGATCAGCAGCGTTCCGAGCCGGAACAGGCCGAAAGCGGTCACCAGCAGTCCGAGCCCGGCCAGTCCCAGCACGGCGAGCACGGGCCACTGCCGCGCAGGCGCGGGAGCGTCCTCGGACGCGGCCCGGCCGCCGCCCTCGGGCCGCGCGGTGTCCTTGGTGAACAGCGGGAAACGCCGGGTGACCCGCCGCGGCCGCCCTTCGGCGTCGGGCGCGCTGATGGGGTCCCGGACGGTGATGTCCTCCGGCGCCTCGTGCCCGCCCGGCGCGTCAGGACCGTTTTGCGTCTCGTGCCCGCCCGATGTCTCGTGCCCGTCCCGGGTCTCGTGCCCGCCCGGCGCCTCGTGCCTGGTGGGCGTCTCGTGCCCGCTCGGGGTCCGGGGCTCAGCCGACACTGCGCTCCGCCGCCTCGACCACGTTCATGAGCAGCTGGGCGCGGGTCATCGGGCCGATGCCGCCCGGGTTCGGGGAGATGAAGCCGGCGACCTCGGCCACGTCGGGGTGGACGTCGCCCACGATCTTGCCCTCGGCGCTGCGGGAGACGCCGACGTCGAGGACGGCCGCGCCGGGCTTCACGTCCTCGGCGCGGATCAGATGGGCGGAGCCGGCGGCTGCCACGATGATGTCCGCGCGCTTGAGGTGGGCCGACAGGTCACGGGTGCCGGTGTGGCACTGGGTCACGGTCGCGTTCTCGCTGCGGCGGGTGAGCAGCAGCGGCATCGGCCGGCCGATGGTCACACCGCGTCCGACGACCACGACCTCCGCGCCCTTGATCTCCACGCCGTAGCGGCGGAGCAGCGTCAGCACGCCGTTCGGGGTGCAGGGCAGCGGGGCGGGCTCGTTGAGGACGAGGCGCCCCAGGTTCATCGGGTGCAGTCCGTCCGCGTCCTTGTCCGGGTCCATCAGCTCCAGGATGCGGTTCTCGTCGATGCCCTTGGGCAGCGGCAGTTGCACGATGTACCCGGTGCAGGCCGGGTCGTCGTTCAGCTCGCGGACGGCCCGCTCGATCTCCTCCTGGGTCGCCGTGGCGGGCAGTTCGCGCTGGATGGAGGCGATGCCCACCTGCGCGCAGTCGCGGTGCTTGCCGGCGACGTACTTCTGGCTGCCGGGGTCGTCCCCGACCAGGATCGTGCCGAGGCCGGGCGTGACGCCCTTCTCCTTCAGCGCCGCCACGCGGGCGGTCAGGTCGGACTTGATCGCGGCTGCGGTGGCCTTGCCATCGAGAATCTGGGCGGTCATGGCCCCATCCTCGCGGATGAACCCGCCACGGTTCCAATCCGGCCGCAATCCGGGCACCGCGGGGCCCGTCCTCCCCTATCCGCCCATGATCAGCGATGTTGCACTTGCACAACACATCGGGAATGCGGCTGGACAAGCCGGTCAGTGGTGAAGAACGATGACCCGACAAGTGCCGCGGGCAGCTCAACGGGGGGACGGTCGCAATACTGAAGATTTTCCTCCGTGCGGATGTCACGCGTCGTCCCCGCACTCGGACCAACGGAGGAAAGTCCCCCATGAGCTACGGCGACCCGAACAACCCCTACGGCGCTCCCCAGGGGCAGCCGCAGCAGCAGCCGCAGCAGCCGGGCTACGGCTACCCGCAGAACCAGGGTCAGGCTCCCGGCTACGGCTACCCGCAGGCCCCTCCGGTCTCCCCCTACGGCGGCCCCGCCGCGCCGACCACGATGCCCGGCTCGGTGAGCGCGGCCCGCGTGATGATGTGGGTCATCGTCGGTCTGCAGGTCGTCGCCGTGGTGATCCTCGGGATCGGCGCCGCAGCGATCAACGCCGCGAAGAACGACGCGACCGTGCAGGAGAACGCCGCCCTTCAGGACCTGGTCGGCGACTCGACCGGCCTGATCTGGGGCTACGTCGTGTTCGGCCTGGCCTGGTTGGTGTTCGCGGCCGTCCTGGCGACGAAGTTCAAGAGCGGCGGCAACGGCGCCCGGGTCACCATCATGGTGTTCGCCATCATCACGGCGGTGCTCGGCATCTACCCGTTCGTCATCGTCGGCCTGGTGCACACCGTCCTGGCCGTCCTGGTCGCGGTGTTCGTCGGCAACGCCAACGGCAAGGCCTGGTTCAACCGCCCCAAGCACTGAACCGGACCCGGTCGACCGGACCGGTTCACGCCATTCACTTCCAAGGGCCGTGTCTCACCCGTACGAGGGGGGCACGGCCCTGGTGCGTCGCCCTAACCTGACAGTGGTAGCTGTTCAGGCACGGGGAGAGCACCTTGTACAGCATCATCGTGGTACCTCCGCCGACCACGGAGGACGAGCGAAACCGCACCCCCATCACCCGCACCCCCATCACCCGCGCGCCCGGCGAACGCCGCGGATCCGGCGCGTCCGGCACGTCCAGCGCGTCCGCGCACGGCCCCTTCCGGATCCCCGGCCGTCCACACGGGCCCGGGGCGACCCGGTGAGCGAGGCCTACGCCGTACCCGTGCCCAAGGGCTACCGGGTCGGCGACTGGGAGGTGTACGAGCCCATCGCGACGGGCGCCTTCGGCAGTGTGTACGCGGCCCGGCGCGTCGGTGACGGCACCGGACTGCCGTCCACGGCCGCGCTGAAGTTCCTGCCCACCGGGACGGCCACGCCGCGCCGGCTGTCCCACCTGCGCGAGCTGATCGAGCGTGAGGTCGAGTTGTACCGGCGGCTGAGACGTCCGCGGCTGGTGCGGATGTACCAGACGCTGACCGTCGACGACCCGGGCCGCCCGGAGCTGGACGGCGCCACCGTCCTCGTCCTGGAGAAGGCCGAGGGCTCCCTGTCGGCCGTGCTCGCCACCACACCCCGCCCCGTGGCCGGCCCGGCACTGCTCGCGCAGATCGCCGAGGGCCTCGCCCAGTTGCACGACGCCGGCTGGGTGCACGGCGACCTGAAGCCGGCCAACGTGCTGCTGATGGCGGACGGTTCGGTCCGTCTCGCCGACTTCAACCTGGCCGCCGAGCTGGAGGGAACCCACGCCTACACGTCGGCCTTCTCCACCCCCGACTACACCCCGCCGGAACTCCTGTGGACCGAGATCGGTGAACGCGGCCGCCGCATCCGCCCCTCCGCCGACATCTGGGCCTTCGGCGTCCTCGCCCACCTCGTGCTCACCGACGCCTTCCCGCTGCCCGGCGCCACCCCGGCAGCTCGTCGCGACGCGGCGGCGGCCTACGCCCGCGGCGTCGACCAGCTGCGCCTGTCGCCGGAACTTCCCGACGGCTGGCGGGAGATCGTGCGCGCCTGTCTGACGCGGACGCACCAGCAGCGCATCGGCGGCACGGCGCTGCTGCGCCGCGTGACGGCGGTCGCGGGCCAGGGCCGGAGCGCCTTCCGCCTGCCCCCTCTGCGTCCCGCCCGCCACCGCTTCCGTCGCAGGTCCGTCGCGGCCGTCGTGGCCGTCGCGACCGGAGCCGTCGCGGCCCTGGCCGCCCTGGCCTACGGCACCGGCGTCTGGGCCGGAGGCCGCGGAGCCGGTGGCGGCGCCGGCGCGACCGCGAACGTCTCGGCCGCCGCGTACGGCGCCGCGGAGCTCCGCACCGACCGGGGCGTGCCGCCCGCCTACCGCCTGCTGATCGTCGAGACGGCGCACGACTGCGACCAGGAAGAGGTCAGCCCGGTCCTGATCGCCGCCATGCTGAAGGTGGAGAGCGACTTCGAACCGGACCTCTCCGACCCCGCGAACGACGAGTACGGCATCGCCCGCTGGACCCCGCGCGTCCTGCGCTGGTGGATGAACGAGGACGGCACTCCGGGAGAGACGGTCCCCCAGCCTCCCTTCCCGCCCGCCGAATCCATCCCGGCGATGGGCCGCTACCTGTGCTGGATCGCCCCGCGCCTGCACGGTGACCTGCCGGGCGACCGGCGGGTCCTCGTAGCCGCCGCGTACCGCAGGTCGTACCGCACGGTGAACGCGGCGGGCGGCGTGCCCCCGGACGTCCGCGCATACGCCGACCGCGTCGCCCACTTCCTGGCGGAGTACGCACCCGAGGGCCGGAAGTGAACTCCACGCCAGGGTGGCCGAGGCGCCGTCGTAAATGGCCGGTCCAGCCGAGCGGGGCATGCGAACATGCTCTCGATTCCCGTCAGTTGGAGAGAGAGGTTCGCACATGAGACTCACCCGTGGTGCCCTGCTGGTCGCCGCCGGCGCCCTGGCCCCCGCCCTCCTGTTCAGCACCCCGGCCTTCGCCACCGGCACGGCTCCCGGGTCGGGGGTGTCGGCCGCACCGGCGGACGACACCCCCGTGGACCAGATGTCGGAGGAGGAGCTGCGGATCGCGATCCTGCGCATCCTGGCCGACGAGGACACCGGCCGCGGAGTCACCCGCGAGGCCAACGAGGCGCTCGACGGCACCGTGGAGGACATGCGGGAGTTCCTGAAGACCGGCTACCGTCTCGCCCAGGCCGAGGACGACCGCGTCGCCATCGTCCGCATCCTGAGCGACCCGAAATCCGGCCGAGGCGTCAAGCGGGAAGCCGGCAAGGCCCTCGACGTGAACACCCCGGAAGCACTGCGCGCGTTCCTGGAGACCGGCCACCGCCTCGCCCAGGCCGAGGACGACCGCGTCGCCGTCGTCCGCATCCTGAGCGACCCGAAATCCGGCCGAGGCGTCAAGCGGGAAGCCGGCAAGGCCCTCGACGTGAACACCCCGGAAGCACTGCGCGCGTTCCTGGAGACCGGCCACCGCCTCGCCCAGGCCGAGGACGACCGCGTCGCCGTCGCCCGCATCCTGGCCGACCCGACCATCAGCGACGCGCTCCGGGCCGCCGCCGAGGAGGTCATCGACGGCACGCCGGAGGAGCTGCGGTACTTCCTGGAGGTCGGGCGCTTCGAGGTGGACGGCTGAGACGACAGGAGCGGGCCGACTGTACCGCCGGCCCGCTCCGGTCACCGCTCTCAGTGGAAGAAGTGCCGCGTGCCGGTGAAGTACATCGTGACGCCGGCCTTCTGCGCGGCCTCGACGACCAGCTCGTCGCGGACGGAACCGCCGGGCTGGACCACGGCCTTCACCCCGGCCTCGGTGAGGATCTCCAGGCCGTCAGGGAAGGGGAAGAACGCGTCGGACGCGGCGTACGCGCCCGCGGCGCGCTCGGCACCCGCCCGCTCGACGGCCAGCTTCGCGGAGTCCACCCGGTTGACCTGCCCCATGCCGACGCCGACCGAGGCACCGTCCTTGGCGAGCAGGATCGCGTTGGACTTCACCGCGCGGCAGGCCTTCCACGCGAAGGCCAGCTCGGCCAGCTCGTCGGCGCTCAGCGCATCGCCGGTCGCCAGCGTCCAGTCGGCCGGGTCGTCACCGTCGGCCTGGAGGCGGTCGGTGACCTGGAGCAGCGCGCCGCCGTCGATCGGCTTGACCTCGACCGGGGCCGAGGGGCCGTCGGGGCAGCGCAGCACGCGGATGTTCTTCTTCTTGGTGAGGGCCTCAAGGGCCCCGTCCTCGTAGCCGGGCGCGACGATGACCTCGGTGAAGATCTCCGCGACCTGCTCGGCCATCTCCTTGCTGACCGGGCGGTTGACCGCGATCACACCGCCGAACGCCGACAGCGGGTCACAGGCGTGCGCCTTGCGGTGCGCCTCGGCGACGTCCGCGCCGACGGCGATGCCGCAGGGGTTGGCGTGCTTGATGATCGCGACACACGGCTCGGCGTGGTCGTACGCGGCACGGCGGGCGGCGTCCGTGTCCGTGTAGTTGTTGTACGACATCTCCTTGCCGTGCAGCTGCTCGGCCTGGGCGAGGCCGCCGCCCTCCGGGGAGACGTAGAGCGCGGCGGGCTGGTGCGGGTTCTCGCCGTAGCGCAGGGTGTGCTCGCGCTCCCAGGTGGCGCCGAGGAAGTCGGGGAACCGCGACTCGTCGACGGGCGCGTAGGAGGAGGCGAACCAGGAGGCGACGGCGACGTCGTAGGCGGCCGTGTGCTGGAAGGCCTCGGCGGCGAGCCGCTTGCGGGTGGTGAGGTCGAAACCGCCGCCCTGGACGGCCTTGAGCACGTCGGCGTAGCGGGCGGGGCTGGTGACGACCGCTACCGAGGGGTGGTTCTTGGCGGCGGCGCGGACCATCGAGGGACCACCGATGTCGATCTGCTCCACGCACTCGTCGGGCGAGGCACCGGAGGCGACGGTCTCGCGGAACGGGTAGAGGTTGACGACGACGAGGTCGAACGGCTCGACACCCAGCTCGGCGAGCTGCCGCCGGTGGTCCTCCAGGCGCAGGTCGGCGAGGATGCCGGCGTGCACGCGCGGGTGCAGGGTCTTCACCCGGCCGTCCAGGCACTCGGGAAAGCCGGTGAGCTCCTCGACCTTGGTGACGGGGACGCCGGCAGCGGCGATCTTCGCGGCGGTGGAGCCGGTGGAGACGAGCTCGACCCCGGCCTCGTGGAGCCCGCGCGCGAGGTCCTCGAGCCCGGTCTTGTCGTAGACGCTGACGAGCGCCCGGCGAAGGGGCCGCTTATTGCTGTCGGCGGTCACTGGATAACTACCTTTCGTCCCTCAATGCGATGGCCGTTGCGGGCGAGGCGCCCCACGACCTCGACGAGCAGCCTTCGCTCGACTTCCTTGATGCGCTCGTGGAGAGCGCCTTCGTCGTCCTCGTCCCGGATCTCCACCACGCCCTGCGCGATGATCGGCCCGGTGTCGACGCCGTCGTCGACGAAGTGGACGGTGCAGCCGGTGACCTTGGCGCCGTACGCGAGCGCGTCCCGCACGCCGTGGGCTCCCGGGAAACTGGGCAGCAGGGCGGGGTGCGTGTTGACGAACCGCCCCCCGAACCGCGCGAGGAACTCCTTGCCGACGATCTTCATGAACCCGGCGGAGACGACGAGGTCGGGCTCGTGGGCGGCGACGGCCTCGGCGAGGGCGGCGTCCCACTCCTCGCGGCTGCCGTGGTCCTTGACCCGGCACACGAAGGTCGGCAGGCCCGCGCGCTCGGCACGCGCCAGCCCCTCGATGCCCTCGCGGTCCGCCCCGACGGCCACGACCTCGGCCCCGTACGCCTGCGCACCGACGGCGGCGATCTCGTCGAGGAGCGCCTGCAGGTTGGTGCCGGATCCGGAGACCAGCACGACGAGGCGCTTGGCGCGCGGGGCCACGGGCTTGGCGGCCACGGTGGGGGCCTTTCTCGGGGGAGCGTCTGTCCAAGGCGGCCGGCACTCAGCGTTTTGTACATTCATACGAATGCTTTGCGTCCCCGGATACGGGGAAGCCTACGAACCGGTCGACCGTCAGCAACGATACCGGCACACCGGGCGGCCCCCACGGGACGGGGGCGGGGCCGGAAGGTAGCGTCTGGACGGAGCCGGTTCGGGAACGACGTCCGGACGTGGTGCGTTCAGGAGATGACGGACCCGGGTCCGACGCCGCTCCGTTCTGTCCACTCATTCCTCCTCACCAACGGGAAGACGCTCACCTGATGCCGGACCGCAGCCTGCGACTCCTCACGTTCCCCCAGCTGTCGCCGCAGGGAGGGGAGCGCGGCGCCGTGCTGCTGCGGGAGCGCCCCAGCTCACCGCCCGACGCGCCTTCGGGCGGCGACGGCGGGGAGGAGCGGGGCCGTGGGTCCCAGGAGGACAACCCCTTCGCCCCGCCGCCCGAGGGCACACCGGACCGGCCCTGGCAGCCGCGGCGCCCGTCGGGCGACGACGCCCAGGACTCCCAGGATTCCCGGGGCGGCGGGCCCGGTCGCTCCCCCTGGGGCAGCCGGTGGAGCGACCGGCAGCCCGGCCGCTCCTCCGGCGGCTTCGGTGATCGTCCCCGCAGCGGGCCCGACGGCCAGGGCGGCCCCCAGGGCGGCGGTCAGAACGGGCGCTGGGACCCGACGGACCCTGCGCAGCGCCGGGCGCGCTACGCCCTGTTGTCGGGCATGTGGGCCTTCTTCTTCGCCCTCTTCAGCTGGCCGTACGTGGCCCTGCTGCTCGGCGCGCTCGCCCTCTACTGGGCCATCAGCGCCCTGCGTGCCAAGCCCCGCAGGACCGCCGACCCGGACACCCCGGCACCGGAACAGCAGGGCGGCCGTCCCCAGACGACGGCGGCTGTGAGCGGCCTGGTCACGGCGTCGCTGGCCATCGCCCTGGTCGCCGCGTCCTTCACGGCACAGCTGGTCTACCGCGACTACTACACGTGCACCACCGACGCCCTCACGAACGAGGCGAAGCAGTCCTGCTCCGAGCTTCTCCCGGAGCAGCTCCGCGGGCTGCTGGAGACGGACGGCTGACACTTCAGGGGGTTTCCGGCGGGAAGAACCGGCCGGGAGGGGCCGGGGCGTCGTAGGGCTCGGGGGCGGAGTCGGGCGGCAGGAAGTCGTAGACGCCGAAGTCCGTCTCGTCGGGCCGGTCGCGCAGGCCCGGCGCCCGGGCGAGGCCGGGCGCGTCCGGCGCGGGGTTTGTGGGGTGCTGGGGCGAGGGCGTCCCGTCGGCCGGTGAGGCGTCGCGCGCGGTGCGTCCGCCGCTCGCCGCCCCCCAGGCGTCGCCGGGATCTCCGAGGCCCCAGACGCCTCCGGTGACCTCGTCCCGCCCCGCCCGTCCGGCGCCCCGGGCGTCCTCGGCGACTCCGGTCACCCCGGCCATGCCGGCGACGCCGGTGCGCGTGAACCAACCGCGGCCGTGATTCGGCAGTCGCCGCTGCCCGCGGGCGCCTTCGGCCGCCGTCTCCCGCTGTCTGCCGATCTTCGGCTCCCGCGCCCGGGACGAGCGGCGCAGCCAGGCCCGTACCGCCACCGCCGTCGGGATCGCCAGCAGCCCCAGCCAGGCCAGCGTCGCGGCGGCGACCTGCCACCACACCGGTCCGAAGCGGGACAGCACGGCGGAACCGATGGGGCCGCCCGACATCGCGGCCAACCCCGCGAGCAGAGTCGCGCAGAGCAGCGACGCCAACGCGGCGGCACGGGTGGTGGCGCCGGCCGACCAGGCCGCGGCCCGCGCGTCGCCCGGTTTCGCCCCACCGCGCTCCGCGGCCGCCGTGACCGGTTTCGTCCCACCGCGCTCCGCGGCTGCCGTGACCCGTTTCGTCCCACCGCGCTCCGCGGCTGCCTCGCCCTTGGCCACCGTCCAGCCCACGACCAGCGCGGCAGCCAGCGGGACCACCCCGGCCGCCCAGTGCGCCGGCGCCCCCTCCCCCGCCTCCGGCACCGCCGCCAGCAGCGGAAACGGTGGCAGGAACGGGGCCGGCGCCGAGGCCAGCGGGCCGACCGAATGACCGGCGCCGAGGGCGAAGCCCGGGCCGAGGGCATAGGCGGCGCCCCACACCGCCGCGTTCGGCACCAGGGCCGCGCACAGCAGGAGGACGGCGAACCGCCCCGACCATCCCTCGGTCAGCCGGAGCAACGACGCCTGCGTTGCCGCTCCATGGCACACCATCGACACCAGCACCAGCAGCGCACCGCCCCCGAGGAGCACCACCGCCCCGGCCGCCGCGGCCCGGGCCGCGACACCAGGGCGCCCGTCCGGGTCGAGCAGCAGCGGGCGTACTCCCGTCGGCAGCAGGCCCAGGAGTCGCCGCAACGGCCGGCCAGGACGGCCGTACGCCGACCACACGCCCGCCCCCGCCGCCACGACGGCGAACAGCGGGACGCACAGGCCCGTCCACACCCACGACGGCCGCAGCACACCGCCCGCGGCGTACAGGGCGGCGGGCACGGCGACGGCGAGGTAGCCGAGGACGACGCCCGTCCACGCGATGCCGGGTGCGACCAAGGGCGGACCGACGACCGCCTCGGTGTCCTCCTCGAAGGCGTCGTCCTCGTCTCCTGCCCCGCCGTCCGTGGCGTCCCGCGCCGCCCGGTGCAGCAGCCACCCCGGCAGCGCGAGCAGCAGCAGGGGCGGCAGGCCGAGGGGGGCAGGGACGCCGGAGAGCGTGTCGGTGCGGACCAGCTCGGCGCCGTGCGCCAGCAGCCACAGCGCCGCCGCCACGTGCATGGCGCCGCCGGGCCCGCTGTCCGGGTAGGGCGAGCTGATCCACAGCAGCATCACGAGCACGGCGAACGACGCCAGTCCGAGGCCCGCCGCGAGCGCACCCCCCATGAGGCCGCCGAGCAGCCCGGGCGAACGATCGCGCATCCGGGCGAGCAGGGGCTCCGGCGAACGTCGGCGAGCGGTCATCTCGATCACGACCGACATGCTCCCAACGACACGCGCTTCACCGGCGTAACAGGCGAACCCTCGCTGTGTCGCTAAAAATACGCTTATGTTCTTTTCCGGACGGAGGCGTGCCCTGTGACACAGAGCCCTGCCATCCCGCTCCCCCCACCCAAGGAGCGCCGACGCCTGCGCGAGGCCGCCTCGCTGACGCGGGCTCAGCTGGCCTCCCGGGTGGGCGTCACCAGCGAGACGGTGCGCGGGTGGGAGACCGGCCGCTCCACGCCGCGCGGCCGCAAGGGAGAGAAGTACGCGAAGCTGCTCGACTCCCTCGGCGACGAGGGAGTCGAGGGAGCCGACCCCCTCGGCGACGAGGCGGGAATGACGCCGCCTCAGGACGGCGCCGCCGACTCCGACGACCCGGAACCGGCGCCCGGGGCGGTCCTCTCGCGCAGATCCGCCCGGGCCCGGCGCAAGACCGCCACCCCCGACCGGAAACGCCCCGCCGCGAAAGACCGGGGCCACGGCCCCGTCACCGTCCCCGACCGGAGCCGCGCCCCCGCCCCGCACGGGCACCGCGTCATCCTCACCGAGCGCCCGCGGACGACGCCACCGCGCCGGCCGGACGACGCCATCGCCGCCCTGACCCCCGATCAGGCCTTCGACGCGCTGTACGCCTTCTGCGCCCCCGCCCTCGTCCGGCAGACCTATCTGCTGACCGGCCGCCGTGAACTGGCCCGGGAGTCGGTGGAGCGGGCCTTCCAGATCGCCTGGCAGCGCTGGCCCGAGGTGGCCCGGGACCGCGACCCGGCGGGTTGGGTGCGCGCGATGGCGTACGAGTGCGCGCTCTCCCCGTGGCACCGGTTCCGGCCGCGCCACCGGCACCCCGAGCCGCCGCCGCCCGACGCGTTCGACCGCACGCTGATGGATTCCCTGCTGGAGCTCCCGCCGCCCTACCGCCGCACACTGGTGCTCTACGACGGGGTCGGGCTGGGCCTGCCCGAGACGGCGGCGGAGACGGAGGCGAGCACCCGCGCGGCAGTGAACCGGCTGGCGCACGCGCGCGAGGCGGTCGCCGAGCGGCTGCCGGAGCTGGCGGATCCGGAGACCCTGCACTGGAGGCTGGTCGAACTGGCCTCCGTCGAGCGGCTGCGCGCCGCCAAACCGTCGGTCGTGCGCAAGGTCGGGGAACGCCGGGCCCGCTTCTGGACCCGGGCCGCCATCGCCTTCACGATCGCCCTGATCGGCACGACGGCCCTCACCGTGCGCACGGCGCCGACGCACTACGAGCCGCCGGTGCCCGAGGGGGAGACGGTCCAGGGCGTACCGCCGCGGATGGCGCCCGGGCCGCTGTCGGAGTCGGAGCGGGAGCTGCGGGCGAAGCTGCGCAAGGAGGAGCAGAAGGGGCCGGACCGGCTGCGGCCGCAGCCGTGGTGACGCCGGCCTGCGGGAGACGGGCCGTGGAAGCAGGAGGTGGAAGGCGGGGGTGGAAACGGACGGTGGAAGGCGGGGGTGGAAACGGACGGTGGAAGGCGGGGGTGGAAACGGAGGGTGGAAGCCGGGGGTGGAAACGGAGTCCGGGGCCCCCTGAAACGGCGACGGGCCCGCCCCCGTGCAGGGAGCGGGCCCGTCTGTGAGCCGTGAGGCGCTGCTCAGCCGGCGAGGATGGCGCGCGCCAGCTTGGCCGTCTCGGTCGGCGTCTTGCCGACCTTGACGCCGGCGGCCTCGAGGGCCTCCTTCTTCGCGGCGGCCGTACCGGAGGAGCCGGAGACGATGGCACCGGCGTGGCCCATGGTCTTGCCCTCGGGCGCGGTGAAGCCCGCGACGTAGCCGACGACCGGCTTCTTCACGTTCTCCTTGATGAAGGCCGCCGCCCGCTCCTCGGCGTCGCCGCCGATCTCACCGATCATGACGATCAGATCGGTGTCGGGGTCGGCCTCGAACGCGGCGAGGGCGTCGATGTGGGTCGTCCCGATGACCGGGTCGCCACCGATGCCGACGGCGGAGGAGAAGCCGATGTCCCGCAGCTCGTACATCATCTGGTACGTCAGCGTGCCGGACTTCGACACCAGGCCGATGCGGCCCGGCTTGGTGATGTCGCCCGGGATGATGCCGGCGTTCGACTGGCCCGGCGTGATGAGGCCGGGGCAGTTCGGGCCGATGATGCGGGTCTTGTTGCCCTTGGACCCGGCGTACGCGTAGAACGCGGCCGAGTCGTGGACCGCGATGCCCTCGGTGATGACGACCGCGAGCGGGATCTCGGCGTCGATGGCCTCGACGACGGCGGCCTTGGCGAAGGCCGGCGGGACGAAGAGGACGGATACGTTCGCGCCCGTCTTCTCGATCGCCTCGGCGACCGTGCCGAAGACCGGGATGTCGTTGCCGTCGATGTCGACGGACGTGCCCGCCTTGCGGGGGTTCACGCCACCGACGATGTTCGTGCCGTCGGCCAGCATGAGCTTGGTGTGCTTCATGCCCGTGGCACCGGTCATGCCCTGGACGATGACCTTGGAGTCCTTGTTGAGGAAGATAGCCATGGCTGTTTAGTCCCTCGTCCCTTACTTCGCAGCCGCGAGCTCGGCGGCCTTGTCGGCCGCTCCGTCCATGGTGTCCACACGCTGCACCAGCGGGTGGTTGGCGTCGGAGAGGATCTTGCGCCCGAGCTCCGCGTTGTTGCCGTCCAGACGGACGACGAGGGGCTTGGTGACGTCCTCGCCCTTGTCCTTGAGCAGCTGCAGCGCCTGGACGATGCCGTTGGCGACCTCGTCACAGGCGGTGATGCCACCGAAGACGTTGACGAAGACGGACTTGACGTCCGGGTCGCCGAGGATGATCTCCAGGCCGTTCGCCATGACGGCGGCGGAGGCGCCACCACCGATGTCGAGGAAGTTGGCCGGCTTCACGCCGCCGTGCGCCTCACCGGCGTACGCGACGACGTCCAGGGTGCTCATGACGAGACCCGCGCCGTTGCCGATGATGCCGACCTCGCCGTCGAGCTTGACGTAGTTGAGGTTCTTCTCCTTGGCGGCGGCCTCGAGCGGGTTGGCCGCCTCCTTGTCCTGGAGGGCCTCGTGCTCCGGCTGACGGAACTCGGCGTTCTCGTCCAGGGAGACCTTGCCGTCCAGGGCGATGACCTCACCGGAGGCCACCTTGGCCAGCGGGTTGACCTCGACCAGGAGGGCGTCCTCCTTGAGGAAGGTGTCCCACAGCTTGACGAGGACGTTCACGACCTTGTCGGCGACCTCGGCCGGGAACTTGGCGGCCGCGACGATCTCGCGGGCCTTCGCCTCGGTGACACCCTCGTTGGCGTCGATCGGCGTCTTGGCGACGGCGTCGGGGCGGGTGGCCGCCACTTCCTCGATCTCCATGCCGCCCTCGACGGACGCGATGGAGAGGAAGGTGCGGTTGGCACGGTCCAGGAGGAAGGAGACGTAGTACTCCTCCACGATCTCCGGGGCCGTCTCGGCGATCATCACCTTGTGGACCGTGTGGCCCTTGATGTCCATGCCGAGGATGTTGGTCGCGTGCTCGACCGCCTCGTCGGGGGTGGCGGCAAGCTTCACGCCGCCGGCCTTGCCACGGCCGCCGACCTTCACCTGGGCCTTGACGACGGACTTGCCACCGAGGCGCTCGGTGGCTGCGCGGGCCGCCTCAGGCGTGTCGATGACTTCACCGGCCAGCACCGGTACATCGTGCTTGGCGAAGAGGTCCCTCGCCTGGTACTCGAACAGGTCCACGCGCTTCCGTCCCTATCAGTGATCTCGCGGTTCGTTGTCTGCGTGGGCGTGCCGCGAGGGCAACGTGACGTCCGCTGTCTGTCACAAGGGAGGCGCACACGGTGTCCGAGCGCGCGGCATGTCCGTCTCGCAGGTTATCGCTGCTTCCGGGAGGCCTCTAAATCGAGGGTCACACCTGAGCGGTGATACCTGTCACATGATGCCGCGCTCTCTGGCACGGCGTGCCGGGTGTGAGGAGCGGGTGAGGGGCCTCACCGGGATGGGGTTGACCCGGTGAGGCCCGCCGGACACCCCGGAAGGAGCACGAGGCCCTGTTCAGGGCCCGGCTCTCCCGGGGCGCCTGGCCGGGTGGCCCCCACCCCAATGGGGGCCACCCGGCCCATCCACGAGGTTGCGGCCTCGGACCACCGACGGCTTTCGGCCGTCCGGGCGTGACGCCTCGTGAAGCACGGGGATGCGGGAGGGGTGCCGCGGGGCACCCCGGGTGGCGGGGTCGGCCGGCCGAGGAGCCCCCCGCCCCGGGGGCGGGCCTGCGGCGGGGAGACCTCGGCGGACGTCCGTGCTAGCCGGGCGAGAGGGGGATGTCCCGGTGACCGCACCGGGTACCGGCCCCGGATGCGGGGGCCCAGTCAGCGGACACGAGCGCGAGCGGCGCCGCGGGGCTCAGGGTGACGGCGTGGGCATCGCCGTGACGCGACGTGCCGCTGTCGGCCATGGACCGGTTGCCGAGCACGCCGTCAGGACGACCGCCGGACGAGTGGGCGGCAGCCGGGGTACGGCCGGCGTGCGGGGAGGGTCCGGAGTGGCTGGAGTGGCGGTGGTGACCTGAGTGAGGGGAGCTACTGAGGCGATCCACGTGGCCTAGGCGATCCGCGTGGCTGATGGGCGCGGCGGGTCTCAGGTGGTGGGCGTGAACGTCGGGGGTTCCTGGGCCTGGCCGGGCGACGTGGGGTTCGGGGCCGGAGGCCGCGGCGTCCGGCTTACCGGCTTGTCGTGAGGGGTCGCCTTCGTTCGCGGGCACCGACGCCGGGGCCCACGCCGACGCCGGGGCCGGGGCCCATGCCGACGCCCCGCCCGGCTGCGGGTCGGCCGTGATGGAGGCGGGGAGGGCAGGAGGAGCGGGGAAGGCGGGACTAGCGGGCAGGGTGGCAGGACTGGGCAAGGTGGGAGTAGCGGGCAGGGTGGGAGGAGTGGGTGGAGCGGGCGCGCCCGGGACCTCCACGGCGTGGGCGTCGGGTGGTGCGGGCAGGTCCGCCACGTTCGGCAGGTCCGCCAGGCCCTGCAGGTCCGGCAGGTCCGGCAGGTCCGGCAGACCCGCCACCTTCGGCAAGTCCGCCAGGCCCGGCAGGTTTGAAAGGCCCGGATGTGCGGGTGAGGCCGATCTCTCGCTCTCGGGTCCCCCCACCTCACCGACGACCCGAACGAGCCTCTGGCCGCTGATGACCTCCCCGGCCCGGGCCTCCGGCCGCACCCTCACGCCGTTTGCACCGTTCTCCGCATGAGCCTGCTCCCCCCACAGCAGTCCGATGACCAGCAACCCGCCGACCAACAGCGTCACTTGGAGCGCACGCCGCCCGGCCGCTGGGCGCAGCGTGCGCAACGCGGCTTCGGGCAGGGCTGTTGAGCAGCTCAAGAGGGGGAGCTTCCTCCCGTGCGACGGAAGCGGTACCGCCCGGCCGACACCCCGCACGGCCGAGCAGGCGCCGATCCTCGCACGGGAGTGCGGAGGTTGCGCAAGCCCTTGCTTACCGATGGTCCGTCATGTCCTTTTTGCTGCTCCAAGTCGGACGATGACCCATCGACACATCGGCATCCGCCCCCTCAGGCAGGGCCACTTCACAGCACCCGTCACGCCGCATCCGGTATCGGCAACGGCCGCTTCTCGATCGCCGCCGCCATCACCTCCGGGAACAGGTCGGGCGTGCAGGCGAACGCCGGTGCCCCCAACGCCGCGAGGGCGGCCGCGTGCTCCCGGTCGTACGCCGGTGCCCCTTCGTCCGAGAGGGCGAGCAGCGTCACGAACTGCACGCCCGACGCCTTCATCGCGGACACCCGCTTGAGCATCTCGTTGCGTATGCCGCCTTCGTAGAGGTCGCTGATCAGCACGACCACCGTCTCCGCGGGGCGGGTGATCTGCGACTGGCAGTACGCGAGCGCCCGGTTGATGTCCGTGCCACCGCCGAGCTGGGTACCGAACAGCACGTCGACCGGGTCGTCCAGCTGGTCCGTGAGATCGACTACCGCCGTGTCGAAGACGACGAGTCGCGTGGAGATCGTCCGCATCGAGGCGAGCACCGCCCCGAACACCGATGCGTAGACAACGGATGCCGCCATGGATCCCGACTGGTCGATACAGAGGATGACCTCCTTCTTCGTGGACTGGGCGGCCCGCCCGAACCCGATGAGCCGCTCCGGCACGATCGTTCGGTACTCGGGCAGGTAGTGCTTGAGGTTGGCCGCGATGGTGCGGTTCCAGTCGATGTCGTGGTGGCGGGGCCGGTTGATCCGGGCGCTTCGGTCGAGGGCGCCGGTGAGGGTGGCCCGGGTGCGGGTGGCGAGCCGCTTCTCCAGGTCCTCGACGACCTTGCGCACAACGGCCCGGGCCGTCTCCTTCGTCGTCTCCGGCATCGCCTTGTTGAGCGACAGCAGCGTGCCGACGAGGTGCACGTCGGCCTCGACCGCCTCCAGCATCTCCGGCTCCAGCAGCAGCGTGGCGAGACCGAGCCGGTCGATGGCGTCGCGCTGCATGACCTGCACGACGGAGGAGGGGAAGTACGTCCGGATGTCCCCGAGCCAGCGCGTCACGGACGGCGCCGACGCCCCGAGTCCCGCGGAACGGTCCCGGCCTCCCTGTGACCTGCCGTCCTTCCTGCCGTAGAGCGCGGTGAGCGCCCCGTCCATCGCCGCGTCCCGTCCCGACAGCGCGCAGCCGGTGCCGTCCGCCGCGTCGCCCCCGAGGACGAGCCGCCAGCGCCGCAGCCGCTCCTGCGCCGGGTCCGTCGTCTCGGACGTCATGCCCGCCCTTCCTCACGAGGCCGTTCCCACAGCGGGATCACCGGTACGGTCGTCGACGGCCGCCCTTCCGCCCGGAACCCGCCCGCCACGGTGGCTCCCGTTTCCGGTGCCGTCGTCCGCTCTCTCAGTGCCTCGGTCGTCATCCCGTCACCCCCGCCAGGTCGTTGTCGGTGTTCTCGTCCACTTCGTCCAGTCCGAGCAGCAGCCGCACGACCGGCAGGACCGCGTCCGCGCGCAGCGTGTCGAGGTCGGCCGCGAAGCCGGGCGTTCCGGTGCCGGCGGCTGTCGCGCCGCCCCCGGTTCCCGGCCCGCGCCGGACCAGTTCGCCGAGAGTCCGGCGCACTCCGGGCTCGTACGCCGAGAACGTCCGCCGCAGCAGGGGCAGTACGTCCGTGAACGCCTCGGCCGGCACCCCGGTCAGCCACGCGTCGACCAGTCCGAGCAGCCGCTCGTCGTGCACCAGGAGCATCCCGCCCCCGGAGGTCCCTCCCACGAAGCCCTCGATCCACGCGGCCGCGTCCGCCGGCGGTGTGCCCGGTGACAGGACGAGTCCCATCAGCAGTGCCGCCTCGTCCTGGGCCAGCTCCCCGTCGTCGAGCAGCAGCCGGACGGCCCGCCCCCGGACGACCCCGGGCACGGTGTCCCGCCCGGACAGCACCCGCAGCACCGACTGCCAACGGCCCCTCAGACGGCCGTGCCCCGCGGCGGGGGAGTCGCCCAGCAGGGCCACTGCCCCGTGCACCGCGTCCACGTGGCCCCGCATCTCCTCGGCGGCGTCGGCGTCGAGCGCGGCGCAAGCCGGGGGAAGACCGACGAAGACCCGTTCGGCCAGTCCGGCGGCGACCTCCGCCAGGGCTCCGGTGTCCGTGCCGCGCACGTCTCCGTAGCGCAGGGAGCGGACCAGGGCCGGGAGCGCCTGGGCGAGATGGCCGACGTCGGTGTCGAGGGCCGCGCGGTCGGCGAGGATCCGCATCACCGTGGGGAGCGCGTCGGGCAGTTCGGCCAGCAGGCAGCGCTCGGCGAGCCCGGTGACGCCGGCGAGGCCCTCCGCGCCGACGGCGTCCGCCTCGGCCTTGGCGGTCGCGGCGGACAGGACGGTCGTCCCCCACACGCCGGCCTCGGCGACCCGTACGGACAGCTCGGGCTCCCAGCGCAGCCGCCATGTCTCCCGGAACGTGCCCGTGCTGCCCCGCGATGCGGCCGGTTCGCCCCACGCGATACCGAGCAGTCGCAGCCGGTGCAGCAGCCTGCTGCGGGCGGCGTCGTTCTCCTTGCGCAGGTCGAGCTCCAGCTCCCTCTCCAGCGCCTCCGGCTTCAGCCGCAGCCGGCGATGCAGCCGGGTGAGGTCCCGCTGCAACGGCACGGCCGGCGCCGAGGGCGGCACCTCCCCCAGCACGTCCCCCACGACCAGCCGGTCCCGCACCAGCGCCAGCGGCACGTCCGAGCCCTCGCACATCACCGCTCGCACGGCGTCGGTCGTCTCGCTCAGGCCGGGCAGCGGACGGCCGCGCATCGCGGCGAGCGTCTCGGCCAGCCGCACCGCCTCGATGACGTGTGCGGAGGAGACGATCCGGTCCTCGGCGCGCAGCAGCCCCGCCACCTTGGTCAGCCATCGCTCCACCGGCCGGTCCGGGGCGCTGAACAGGTGCCCGTACCAGCCCGGTGAGTCGATGCCGGCCCCGTATCCGCTGGTCCGGGCGAGTCGGCGGTGGGTCCACGGCACCCAGGTCATGTCCGTCTTGACCTTGGGCAACCCCTTCAGCAGCGCCTTGTCGGCGGCGACGGTGGTCTTCTGCCGCAGCGCGGGCACGTGCCACGCCCCGCAGACCACCGCCACACCGTCCTCGAACTCCCGCTGCGCGGCCCGCACCTGGAGCCGCATGTACGCCTCCCGTACCAGGTCCCGGTCGTGGCCCCCGCTGCCGTAGGTCTCCCGCAGCGCGGCCATGGCCTCCTCCAGCGCGGTGAACGGCGCGAGCGCGTCGCCCTCCTCCGCGCCCCGGTGCTCGACGACGTCCTCCCACCACCGCTCCGGGTCGTCGTAGCCGGCGGCGTCGGCGAGCACTCCGAGCGGGTCGATCCGGAGCTCGGCGGGGCCGGGACCGGTGTCCCCGTCCGCCGTCGTCCCGTCCGGCGGCGGTCGTTCGCCCTCTGTTCCCGCCGCGTCCTCCTGCAACCCCCAGGCCAGCGTGTGCGTGGCCGGCAGGTCGATGAAGCGGGCCGGGACGTCGTGTTCCAGGGCCCAGCGGAGGGCGACCCACTCCGGGGAGAACCCGGCCAGCGGCCAGAACGCCGAGCGGCCGGGCTCGTCCACGGCGTGGGCGAGCAGGGCGACGGGTGGCCGCATCTCCTCGTCGGCGGCGAGCGGGATCAGGGCGTCGGCCTCGGGTGGCCCCTCGATCAGCACGACCCGCGGCCGGACCTCCTCCAGCGCCGTCCGCACCGCCCGCGCCGACCCCGGTCCGTGATGCCGCACCCCGAGCAGCACCGGCCCCGCCCCGGCCCCCCGGCCCGCGGCCTGTTCCACACCGGTCATCTCGTCCCCCTCCCGTCCCGCACGTCCCCGCCCGATCCCGCGGGCGACCACCGTCCCGTCGCCCGGGGCCACCGCCCCGTGTTCCTCACACGCTCACCTCGCGGCAGGCCCGGTAGAAGTCCTTCCAGCCGTCACGCTCGCGGACCACCGTCTCCAGGTACTCCTGCCAGATGACGCGGTCCGCCGCCGGGTCGCGGACCACCGCGCCGAGGATGCCCGCGGCGACGTCGGCCGGCCGCAGCACGCCGTCGCCGAAGTGGGCCGCCAGGGCCAACCCGTTGGTGACGACGGAGATCGCCTCGGCCGTGGACAGCGTGCCGCTGGGGGACTTCAGCTTCGTCCGCCCGTCGGAGGTGACCCCGTCGCGCAGCTCGCGGAAGACCGTGACGACCCGGCGGATCTCGTGGAGCCCGTCGGGGGCGGCCGGCAGGTCGAGGGAGCGGCCGATCTGGTCGACGCGCCGCGAGACGATGTCGACCTCGGCCTCGGGGCTCTCCGGCAGCGGCAGCACCACCGTGTTGAAACGGCGGCGCAGGGCGCTGGACAGGTCGTTGACCCCGCGGTCGCGATCGTTGGCCGTGGCGATCAGGTTGAATCCGCGGACCGCCTGCACCTCCTGGCCCAGCTCCGGTATCGGCAGCGTCTTCTCCGACAGGATCGTGATGAGCGTGTCCTGCACGTCGGCCGGGATACGCGTCAGTTCCTCGACGCGGGCCGTCATGCCGTCGGCCATGGCCCGCATGACGGGGCTGGGCACGAGGGCGTCGCGGCTCGGGCCGTGGGCGAGCAGCTGCGCGTAGTTCCAGCCGTAGCGGATGGCCTCCTCCGGGGTGCCGGCGGTGCCCTGCACCAGCAGCGTGGAGTCGCCGCTGACCGCGGCGGCCAGGTGCTCGGACACCCAGGTCTTCGCCGTGCCCGGGACGCCGAGCAGGAGCAGGGCGCGGTCGGTGGCGAGCGTGGTGACCGCGACCTCGACGAGGCGACGCGGGCCGACGTACTTGGGACTGATCACCGTGCCGTCCGGCAGGGTGCCGCCGAGCAGGTACGTGGCGACGGCCCAGGGCGACATCCTCCAGCGGGCCGGGCGCGGCCGGTCGTCCTGAGCTGCCAGCGCGGCGAGTTCACGGGCGAAGGCGACCTCGGCGTGCGGTCGCAACGCCTGGGTCGGTGCCGTCTCCCCCGCTTCGACGGACGTCGGCTCCACGGACACGGTCATGGCAAAGTCCCCCTCCAGCTCGGCCGGTTCGGATCTGTCGCCAACGTTGCACCACACCACTGACAATGCGTTCCGACCTGCGGAAATGCCCTGCCGGAGCCGCTGGCGGACCCGATTGTCAGTGGCGGGATCTACCTTCGGTGACATGACTCAGCAGGGGGCGCGCTGGACCGCGGACCAGGTGCTGGCACTGGCGCCTGACGCGGCATCACGCAAAGCGGGAAGCAAACTCGGGGCGGCGGGGCCGTGGTCCGAGGCGGGGAGTTCCGGCGAGGGGACGGTGTGGGGGCTGTGCAAGGGCAGCGGAAGCAAGCCGTATCAAACAGTCGTGGACATGGCGGACGCCGCCGGGCCCGCGTACAAGTGCAGTTGCCCGAGCCGCAAGTTCCCGTGCAAGCACGCGCTGGGGCTGTTGCTGCTCTGGGCCGCCGACGACGCGGCGGTGCCGCCGGGGCAGGCGCCGGAGTGGGCCGCGCAGTGGACAGCTGGGCGGCGCGAGCGAGCGGAGGCGAAGAAGACGGACGCCGGCTCCGGTGCGCCGTCCGGGGCCGCTGACCCCGAGGCGGCGCGACGGCGGGCGGAGCGCCGGGCCGAGCGGGTCTCGGCGGGCGCGGTGGAGCTGGAGCAGCGCCTGGTCGACCTGCTGCGCACAGGCCTGGCGACCGCGGAGCAGTCGGGGTACGGCCTCTGGGAGGAGACGGCGGCCCGCATGGTCGACGCCCAGGCGCAGGGTCTGGCGGGCCGGGTGCGGGAGTTGGGGGCGATCCCGTCGACCGGCCCGGGCTGGCCGGTGCGGCTGCTGGAGGAGTGCGCGCTGCTGCACCTGCTGGGGCGGGGCTGGCTGCGCCGCGAGCGGCTACCGGCCGGCCTCGCCGCCACGGTCCGCTCCCGCATGGGCCTCCCGGCCTCCGCGGACGGCCCGCCGCTGCGCGACCGCTGGCTGGTCCTCGCCCAGTACGACACGACGGACCCGCGCCTGACGACCCGCCGGATCTGGCTGCACGGCGCCGACTCCCGCCGCACCGTGCTGCTCCTCTCCTACGGTGCGGCCGGCCGCGCCCCGGAGCCGGCGCTGCCGGTGGGCCTGACTCTGGAGGCGGAGGTATCCGCGTACCCGGGCACCGGGCAACCACGAGTGGCCCTGGGCGAGCAGTTCGCCCCGCCCGCGCCCGCGGCGATACGTCCGCCGGGGCTGACCACGACCCAGGCGGCCGCCCGTTACGGCGACGCCCTGCGCGACGACCCGTGGCTGGAGTCCGTCCCGGTGACGCTGGACCGGGTCGTTCCGACGCCGGACGGCGACTCCTGGCAACTGGCGGACGCCGACGAGGACGCGGCGTTGCCGCTCACTCCGGCCGCCCGCTCCCGGCCGGGCCTGTGGCGGCTCGTGGCCCTGTCGGGCGGGGCACCGGTCAGGGTCTTCGGCGAGTGCGGCCACCAGGGCTTCACTCCGCTGACGGCCTGGCCCGAGGGCCCGGGCGACGCGGTCGCGCTGTGCTGACCCGGCGGCAGCGGCCCCGCCCACGGTACGTGGACCGGCCTTTCCCACCACACGGATCCACACATTGTTCAGGCAGCACGGGACAACAGGTAAGGGCGAGCCTTCAACTACCGGGCGCCCCGCGGAAAGGAAGCTCATGACCAGGACCTCCACCCCTGTGGGCGCGCCCGGCGCGGACACCTGGGAGAGGCTCGTCACCACCGCGCTGCTGGGCACCGACCGGCGCACCCCGCCGGGCACCGCCCCGGGCCCGGACGCACCCCTGGCCCTGCTGGACGCGGCGGCCGTGGAGACCGTACGACGACGGGCCGGTCTGCGCCCGGCGCGGGCGGCCGAGCGTCCGCAGGCGGCTCCGGAGGACACGCGTCCCGCGCTGCCGCCGGCGGCGGCCCGCAGGCTCGCCATGCTGCTGGCCGACCGCCCCGGCCCGTCCGGCGGCGGCCGGCGGGGCACCGCACCCGACCTGACGGAGCTGCTGCCGCAGTGGCTCGCGGTGGCGAACGCCGGTGGATTTGCACCGCCTCCGCAGGTGCTCCCGGCGTTGCTGGACGCGGCCCGGGGGCGTACGGACCTGCGTCCGGCGGCGCTGGAGTTCGCGGGGCCGCGAGCCCTGTGGCTGGCCCGGCTGAACCCGGACTGGCGGTTCGCCCTGCGCGCGACCCCGGGCGGCGGAGCGGCCCTGCCGCACCTGGAGGACGACGACAGGATCCGGCAGTTGTGGGAGGAGGGACTGTTCGCCGAGCGCGTCGCCCTGCTGTCCGCGCTGCGTTCTCGCGACCCTGCCGCCGCACGCGACCTGCTCGCGACGACGTGGGTGACGGAACGGGCCGAGGACCGTCTGATGTTCCTCGACTCGCTGCGCGACGGCCTCGGCCCGGACGACGAGCCGTTCCTGGAACAAGCCCTGGCCGATCGCAGTCGCAATGTCCGGGCGACGGCCGCGGAATTGCTGTCGGCCCTGCCCGGTTCGGGGCTCGCCGCGCGGATGGCGGTCAGGGCGGAGGCGTGCGTCGCCATCGACCACACACAGTCCGCCCGGCCCCTAGGGACCGGAGCCCCGGGTGAAGCGGCCCGAGGGATCACGCAGACCGCTCCGACGATCGCCGTCGAAGCACCGCACGAGTGTGATCCGGGCATGGAACGCGACGGCGTCCTGGCGAAGGCCCCCGCAGGGCGCGGAGAGCGGTCCTGGTGGCTCGGTCAGCTGGTGGAGGCGGCACCGCTCGGGACGTGGTCGCGGCGGCTCGGCGGGCGCACTCCCCGGGAAATCGTGGCGCTGCCGGTGGCGGACGGCTGGCAGGGCGAGTTGCACGCGGCGTGGTGCCGGGCGGCGGTGCGCCAGCGGGACGCCGCGTGGTCACGCGCGCTGCTCGGGGAGCCGTCGGCGCCGGATGCGGGCGGTCCGGGTGCGGTGTCCCTGGCCGAACGCGCCAAGCTGCTCGGCACGCTGAGCTCCGGCGAGCGGGCCGAGTGGGTGGCCGGCTTCATCTCCGCGCACGGCCTGTCGGAGGCCTTCCAGCTGCTCGGTGTGTGCGCGGTGCCCTGGGCGGCGCCGCTCGGGCGGGCGGTGGTGGACGCACTCAACATCGCTCGGGACGCAGGGAGTTATCCATGGAGTTTCAGCGGGGTCATGGGCCTGGCCGAGCGCTGCCTCGACCCGTCCGAGGCCTCCCGGCTCGACGCGCTGCTGGCCGTACCCGACGAACCGGAGAATGCGTCGCCGGGAGCCGGGGGCTACTGGGCGGAGGCCTTCCAGCGCCTGGTGACGACCCTGCGTCTGCGTGCTGCGATGGCCGAGGAGCTGGGAGTGGCCTGACCGTTCCTGTGGACTGAGCGGAGTGGGTCCGTTCAGCCGCGCGCCCCGGACGGTCTTGGGCGAGCCGGTCCCCGGCGCACTCGACCCCGGGTGGCGACACGCATCCTGTGCGTGGTCCAAGCCCGGGAGGCCAGTTCCCTTGCGACCTGGCCGGTTGGGTAGGGCCAGAGTCGACGGGGGGCCCTGAACCATCCTCTGGTGGAGCCGGGGCCCCGCACGGCCGGCCCGCTGCCGGGGGTGCCGACGACGGCGCGGGCGTCCGGCCGCCCGGCGAAGCGGCCCCACCCGACCGAGGCCCCACCGGTTCCGCCCGGACCGAGGCACCCGGGCCGGTCCGCCGGAGGCTCAGGCCTCCGCGGGCTGACGGGCGTTCGTCCGGACCCAGTTCACGATCGAGGCCGTCGTCGCGCCCGGCGTGAAGATCTCCGCGACGCCCTTCTCCTTCAGCAGGGGGATGTCCGCCTCGGGGATGATCCCTCCGCCGAAGACCAGGATGTCCTCCGCGTCTCGCTCCCTGAGCAGCTCGATCACGGCCGTGAAGAGCGTGTTGTGCGCTCCGGAGAGGATGGACAGCCCGATCGCGTCGGCGTCCTCCTGGAGCGCCGTGTCGACGATTTGCTCGGGGGTCTGGTGAAGCCCGGTGTAGATGACTTCCATACCGGCGTCGCGCAGGGCACGCGCGATCACCTTGGCCCCGCGGTCGTGGCCGTCGAGCCCCGGCTTGGCCACCACCACGCGGATCGGACCGGCTGCCACACCCATCACTGCCTCCATGAAGCGACTACATCCATCCGTACCGACAAGTACCGCACACATCGGGCAAGCCGTACACGCCGCACCGCACGGACGCCCCGCCCCGAACCTTCCGGGCAAGTGAACGGACGTTATCTCCAGCATCCCGCAACCGGCAGTTTCACGGTGGATGCCGAGGGGGAAATCACACGATGAGACAAGCGCAAGGGGAGTTGCATCGAGGTAGCCGTACCGCCGCACCGTCCACGACGGACCGCGACAGCACGGCACTTCGGCGAAGGCACGCAGGGCAAGCACAGCACGCACAGCACGCACCGCACGCAGGGCAGACACGGCGCACCGGCGGGGAGCCTCGTCACCCCACCGATCGGGGACCTCCGCCGCACCACCGGCGTCACATGCGCCACACGCCGCGCTCTACCCTCACGGCTCACGCGGCTCTCGCGGTCATCGCCGGCCGTCTTCGCGGCTGCTTTCCACGAGGGCACACGGGGGTCGGAGGCGTCCTCCCGCGTGCCGACAGGAGGTCGGCCATGAAGGTCACCAGGGCGGCTCTGCCCTTTCTTCCGTTCTGCGAGCGCCTGCTGCCGGGCAGACTGGCGGGACTCTCCCTGGCTCTCCTGAAAGCCACCGCCCTGGAGATCGCGATCCTGGCCGGGCATCTCCTCCTCTACCCGTCCGGCATCACCCAGGAGCGCCGGGCTCCCGTCCCGGCGCTGCCCTCGGACGGTGCCGCCCAACTGCCCACGGAGGCCAAGCCGCCGGTCCTGCTCCTGCACGGATTCATCGACAACCGCTCGGTCTTCGTCCTGCTGCGCCGCAGCCTCGCCCAGCACGGCAGGCAGCAGATCGAGTCGCTCAACTACTCGCCGCTGACCTGTGACATACGGGCCGCCGCCGAACTGCTCGGCCGGCACATCGAGGAGATCTGTGAGCGCACGGGGGCCGACCGGGTCGATGTCGTCGGACACAGCCTCGGCGGACTGATAGCGCGCTATTACGTGCAGCGGCTCGGCGGCGACACGCGCGTACGGACATTGGTCACGCTCGGCACGCCGCACTCGGGAACCCGAGTGGCGCCCTTCGCCGACGCGCACCCCATCGTGCGCCAGATGCGCCCCGGCTCACCGGTGCTCAAGGAGCTCGCTCTGCCCGCCCCTGACTGCCGTACGCACTTCGTCAGCTTCTGGAGCGACCTGGACCATGTGATGGACCCGCTGGAGACGGCCTGCGTCGACCATCCCGATCTGACGGCGCAGAACGTGCGCGTGACCGGCATCGGCCATCTCGCCCTGCCCGTTCACCCCGCCGTCGCCAACGGCATACGGCAGGTCCTGGACACGGCACACGCGGGTGAACCCTCGGCCGAACAAACCGGCGGTCTGACGGTCGCCTGAGAATCGTCATACAGCGATCACTCAGCGCCGAAGCACCGATCAACCTCGAACAAACTTCGAACACAGAACCAAACCCGTGCCCGCCGTCCGCCAAAACACGGCCGAATGCCCGTTTCCTGCGCGCGCGAAACCTGCAGAAGATTGTCGTGCCCGCGTACCGCCGGGTACAGTCGCCGCACTGCTCTGGCAGCCCCTGTTGTCGAGGCGAAAGAGAAGTTGGTGAACGACCGTCACCCGTCGGGGACCATGACCCCGGCTCCGGCTTCCGACGCCGCCTCCGCGCACTACGCGTCGTACGGCACCCAGGAAGCCCAGTACGGCGACTTCACCACGTACGGCGACTACGCCGCCACCGGATTCGACGCCACCGGGGCCACCACGGCCGGTACCGACGGCGTCGGTTTCGACGCCACCGGGCACACCACCGCGAGCTTCGCGACCGACCCCCTCTTCGGCGACATGCCGGGCAGTGGCCAGGACACGGGCAGCTACGACACCGGCCACTGGCCCACCGGCACGCACGAGAACGTGCACTACGACGGATACGCGGCCCAGCACCACGGCGCCTACGACACCGGCGTCTACGACACGACCTCCTGGACGGCCGAGCAGCAGCCGATGCCGGCCATCCCGTCCCAGGCCCCCTCCCCCGACGCCACAGGGCAGTGGGAGTCCGGCGCCTGGCTCCAGCCGGATCAGTCAGGCAACCCCGCCGACCACACCCAGCAGTGGGAGTGGGGCACGCAGGCCTTCGACACAGGCGCCTACGACGCCACGCAGTGGAACTCCGACGGCACCGCCGCACCGGATCCCGACGCGTACGAGCACCCCGCCGAAACCTTCGGGCAGCACGAGACCGCGACGTTCGAGCAGGTCGCCTACGACGAATCCGCCGGGGCCGGTTTCCACGACCCCGCCGCGGACGGAGACGAGCCGGCCGCCACCGGTGAACTGCCCGTCGTCACCCCGCTCCTGGACGGCCAGGAGGACGTCGTCCCCGTCGCCCCGTCGTCGCGGGCGGCCTCGCGCGCCGGTTCCCGTTCCCGCCGCCGCACACCGCCCAAGCGCTCGGCGCTGATGACCATCGCGGTGCCCTCGGCCTGCGTGATGGGTGTCGCCGGGATCGCCGCCGCCTCCGTGGGCAGTTTCGCCGACGACAGTGCCGCCGAGGCGCAGACGACCGCGGCGGACGCACAACCGGTCAAGCCGGCTGCCGCCAACAACAAGCTCGACACTCAGCTGCAGAGCCTTTCCGCCGGTGCAGACGACTTCGCCGACCGGGCCAGCCGTACACAGGAGCGCATCGACCTCAAGGCCCAGCAGGCGGCCGAGAAGAAGCGCGCGGCGGAGGAAGCGGCCCGCAAGGAGCGGCTGCGCCCCAAGTTCGCGCTGCCGGTCGCCCGGCACGGACTCAGCGCCTACTACGGCCAGTCCGGCATCAACTGGATGTCCCTCCACACCGGCATCGATTTCCCCGTCTCGTACGGCACGACCGTGATGGCCGCGACCGACGGCACCGTGCGCACCCAGTGGAACAGCGCGTACGGCAACATGATGATCGTGACCGCCAAGGACGGCACGGAGACGTGGTACTGCCACCTCTCCACCTACACGGTCCCCTCGGGTACGACCGTGAAGGCGGGCGATCCGATCGCCCGCTCGGGCAACTCCGGCAACTCCACCGGTCCTCACCTGCACTTCGAGGTGCGCCCGGCCGGCGGCTCGGCGATCGACCCGCTGCCGTGGCTGCGCAGCCACGGCATCGACCCGGCGTAACGTCCCGGCAGCCCCCGCCGGTCCGACGACAGGGCTCCGAACCAAGTCCGGCAGGCCCTTCGCACCCTGGGCGTTGATACCGGTCAGCCGGCAGGTGGCCGCTGCCCGAGGCGAGACGTCGGATCCCTCACGAACTGTGCGTAACAGAACCCCAGGCGCGGACACGGCCAAGAAGGGCCTAGGAGTCTGCGAGCCACGCCAGTAGGCGGCCCTGCGACCAGCAGCGGCCGACGGCCTCGGCGCGCAGAGCCGACTGGCCGAACACCGCCAGGCCGATGATGCTGTGGCCGGAGGCGCGGCGGTCGCCGAGTGTCGGTATCGCCGGCGCGACTCCGACCCCCTCCGCTGACACCCACGCCACGGTCCGGCCGGCCGCCGCCTCGTCGAGGCGGTGCAGGAAGCGCAGGCGGCGCTCGAGCGGGAAGCGCGACAGCGCCCACGTCGTGGTGACGACAGGCAGAGCGTCGGCGGGCACACGGGCGAAAGCCTCGGGCAGCACCTCGACGGCGTCACCTCGCAGCAGCAGCGGAGGGACTGTCGCCGACAACGCCATCTCCGCGTCGAGCCTTGCGGCCTGCTCCGGATGACCGGACGCGTCCGGCCACAGGCAGGCGCGCAACCATCGGGCGTGGTCAGCGTCGGTCACGTCGACCGGATCGAGGTCGATGCCGACCCGGGCGACGACCTCGGGCAGGGCCCGGGTCGGGACGGGCCGGTCTCCCACGGTCGAAGACGTCATCTGCACGGGAGATGACGGGTCTCCCAGCGATTGTCCGTTGCTGTACGTGATGCCGACGCGATCGACATTGAGGTTGAGTCCAGCCGAGCAGCCCACGTCGATCAGCCCCACCGCATGCGCGCCCACCCGGCGCGCAGCCTCGGCGATGGCCGGATACAGCACGGCGCAGCGTCCGGTCTCGTTGGTCCGCGTCTGCCGGTGCGCGGCGGTGGCCACGACGGAGTCGGTCATGCGCAGCAGCGTGTCGATCGCCGCGGCGGCGGCAGCGTCGCCGTCCGCGGCGGCATAGGCCGCGGCGAGTGCCGGGGCGCGTCCGGCGAGGGCGAGGTCGTGCAGCGCGGCAAGGATCAAGGCGGGGTGCCGCTTGCGCGCGGGCGCCGCCTCGATGGCACGCAGGGCCTCGTCGGATTCACTCAGGGCGACGGCGACACGCTCGTACAGCGGCGACCTTTCGGCGGCCTCGACCTCACCGAAGTGTCGGTACACCTGAGCGAGTGTGCGGGCTCTGCCCACGGGCAGGGCTCTTTCTGCGGTCGGCCTGGGCATCCGACGATCCTAGCCATCCGCAGGGAACCCCGTGAACGTCCTCCACGAGCCGGCAGACGAAGGGCGGTGACGGAATCCGCGCACGCCGACTTCGCGAAGCAGGATCCGGACTCAGCTGTTCGACGTCGTGGTCGCGCAGGGCGGTGACGACTTCCCGGGCCGTCCCGGGGGCTCATCTCACGGCACTACAGCTTCTCCACCGGCGCGTACCGCAGCAGCAGCCGCTTCGGCTTGGCCTCGCCGAAGTCGATCGTCGCCTCGGCGTTCCCGCCCGTGCCCTTGACCGCGACGACGGTTCCGAGCCCGAACTGGTCGTGTGTGACGCGGTCGCCGACCGCCAGTGCCACGACCGGCTTCTCGGCGCTGCGGCGCGTGGCGAAACCGGAGGCGCCCGAGGCCGACGAGCGCGAACGCGACGAGGACAGCGAGGCCGCCACCGCCGAGACCGGCCCGGAGGACGCGGGCGCGGTCGCCCCGGTCCGCTTCCACTCCACGTGAGCCGGCGGGATCTCCTCCAGGAACCGGGAGGGCGGGTTGTACGACGGCTGGCCCCAGGCGCTGCGCAGGGTTGACCGCGTCAGATACAGCCGCTCCCGCGCGCGGGTGATGCCGACGTAGGCCAGGCGCCGTTCCTCCTCCAGCTCCTTGGCCTGCCCGAGGGCGCGCATGTGCGGGAAGACGCCGTCCTCCATACCGGTCAGGAAGACGACCGGGAACTCCAGGCCCTTGGCGGTGTGCAGGGTCATCAGGGTGATGACGCCGTCGCCGTCCTCCTCGTCGGGGATCTGGTCGGAGTCGGCGACCAGCGCGACCTGCTCCAGGAAGTCCGAGAGGGTGGTCTGCTCGTCCTCGCCGCGCTCCTGCTCGAATTCCATGGCGACGGCGGCGAGTTCCTGGAGGTTCTCGATCCGGGTCTCGTCCTGCGGGTCGGTGGAGGCCTGCAGCTCGGCGAGGTATCCGGTGCGCTCCAGCACTGCTTCCAGAACCGTGGCCGGTCCGGCGCCGGACTCGACGACCGTGCGGAGGTCCTCCATCAGCGTGTTGAACCGCTTGACGGCGTTGGTGGAGCGCGCGGCCATGCCGTACGCCTCGTCGACGCGCTTGAGCGCCTGCGGGAAGCTGATCTTCTCCCGCTGGGACAGGGCGTCGATCATCGCCTCGGCCCGGTCGCCGATGCCCCGCTTGGGGACGTTGAGGATCCGGCGCAGCGGCACGGAGTCCTCCGGGTTGGCCAGGACGCGCAGGTAGGCCAGGACGTCCCGGACCTCCTTGCGCTCGTAGAAGCGGACGCCACCGACGACCTTGTAGGGCAGGCCGACGCGGATGAAGACCTCTTCGAAGACACGGGACTGGGCGTTGGTCCGGTAGAAGACGGCGACGTCGCCGGCCTTGGCCTCGCCGGCGTCCGTGAGGCGGTCTATCTCGTCGGCGACGAACTGCGCCTCGTCGTGCTCGGTGTCGGCGACGTAGCCGGTGATCCGGGCACCGGAGCCGGCCTTGGTCCACAGGTTCTTGGGACGGCGGGACTCGTTGCGCTCGATGACCGCGTTGGCGGCGCTGAGGATCGTCTGCGTGGAGCGGTAGTTCTGTTCGAGCAGGATGGTCGTCGCGTCCGGGTAGTCCTCCTCGAACTGGAGGATGTTGCGGATCGTCGCGCCGCGGAAGGCGTAGATCGACTGGTCGGCGTCGCCCACGACACACAGCTCGGCGGGCGGGACCTCGGCCTCGGGCGGCACGTCGACGGGGTGCTCGGACGTGCCGACCAGCTCGCGGACCAGGGCGTACTGGGCGTGGTTGGTGTCCTGGTACTCGTCGACCAGCACGTGCCGGAAGCGGCGGCGGTAGTGCTCGGCCACGTCCGGGAAGGCGCGCAGGAGATTGACCGTCGTCATGATCAGGTCGTCGAAGTCGAGGGCGTTCGCCTCGCGCAGCCGCGACTGGTACATGGCGTAGGCCTGGGCGAGGGTCTTCTCGAAGCCGTCGCCGGCCTGGGCGGCGAAGTCCTCCTCGTCGATCAGCTCGTTCTTCAGGTTGCTGATCTTGGCGCTGAAGGACTTCGGCGGGAAGCGCTTGGGGTCGAGGTCCAGGTCGCGGCAGACCAGGGCCATCAGGCGCTTGGAATCGGCGGCGTCGTAGATCGAGAAGCTCGACGTGAAGCCGAGCTTCTTGCTCTCGCGGCGGAGGATGCGCACGCACGCGCTGTGGAACGTCATGACCCACATGGCGTTCGCGCGCGGGCCGACGAGCTGCTCGACGCGTTCCTTCATCTCGCCGGCGGCCTTGTTGGTGAAGGTGATCGCGAGGATCTGGCCCGGGTGCACGCCGCGCTCGGCGAGCAGGTGGGCGATGCGGTGCGTGAGCACCCGGGTCTTGCCGGAACCGGCACCGGCCACGATGAGCAGGGGGGAGCCGGAGTGGACGACGGCGGCGCGCTGGTTGTCGTTCAGACCCTCCAGGAGCGCGGCGGTGTCCACCGGGGGGCGCGGGGCGCCGTCCCGGTAGTAGGCGTCCCGGTCCGGGGGTGCGTCGAACTTCCCGCCGAACAGATCGTCCGGAATCGGCTCCGGTACGTGATCGTCCTCGGGTGGCGGCGGGGGCTCGTCCGCGGGGCCCCGCTGGGCCTGGAGGTTCGCCAGGAAGCTGTCGTCAAAGAGGCTGCTCATCGCTCTCCGAGTCTAGGGCGCCCCACTGACAGCCCGCCGCCGCCCTGAGAACATCGCCGGGCGCCCGGGCCCCACCGACCGGCCGACGGCGCGTTGTCGCCCTCCATGACGGCTTGATCACGCCCCGCTACACACTTCGTAATTGCGGACAAAGCGTGACCAGGCCGCCCCGATCGTTCACTCTCGGCAACACTCATGACCAAGGTCACGAAAATGTATCGGGCATATCACCCATCAACCTTCACAGGGGCCACACGAGTTGGCTACCGTGCGACCAGGCCGCATGACCCCCACCGGCGAACGTCGCCGGGCCGCGCGGCCTCCGCCGAGTCCGGTGTGCCGCAGCGGCAGCCGGAGCCGGGGACCCAACCGTGAACCTGGGGTGAATCGGCCCGACTCCCTGTGCGGAGACGGCCGTAGGGCAAACCTTCCGAACCACCCGCCCGAACCCGACAGCTAACCCGGTAGGCGGAACATGGAAGGAGTCGCCTCCCTTGGCGTCGCACCGCAAGTCGCGTCCTACGGGTACGCGCGTGGCAGGCATACGGACCCCCGCCCTCGCAACGGCGGCCCTCACCTCCGTGGCCCTGCTGTCCCAGTCGGCCAACGCCGCCCCCGAGGCCGACGACAAGCCCAGCCTGGAGGAAGTCGAGAAGAAGGTCGACGACCTGTACCGCCAGGCGGGGTCGGCGACCGAGAAGTACAACGCGGCCAAGGAGAAGACGGCGAAGGAGCGCAAGCGCGCCGACGCCCTCATCGACGACGTCGCGAAGCGCACCCAGAAGCTCAACGAGGCGCGCGAGCAGCTGGGGTCCTTCGCCTCCGCCCAGTACCGCACCGGTGCCGCCGCCCCGGACACGGCGACGTTCCTGCTCGCGGACACCCCGCAGGACTACTTCGACCAGACCCAGCTGATGGACCGGATGACCGGTCGTCAGAAGGTCGCGGTCGACGACTACGTCACGCAGCAGTCCGAGACGATGAAGAAGCGCCAGGAGGCCACCGAGAGCCTCGAGACGCTCACCGAGTCGCAGGGCGCCCTGAAGACCGCCAAGGCGACCGTCCAGCGCAAGCTCGCCGACGCGCGCGAGCTGATGTCGAAGCTGACCGCCGAGGAGAAGGCCCGGCTCGCGGCGATCGAGAAGGAGAAGCGCGAGGAGGCCGCCCGCAAGGCCGACGAGCTCGCCCGGCAGCAGGCCGCCGCCCAGCAGCAGGCGCAGGACGAGGCCGCTCGGCAGCAGGACAGCGGATCCTCGTCGTCGGGTTCGGCGGGCTCCGGCTCGTCCTCTGCGACGGCCCCGGCCGACTCCTCTTACGCCACCAAGGCCGACAAGGCGCTCGCCTTCGCCCGTGCCCAGATCGGCAAGCCGTACGTGTGGGGCGCCGTCGGCCCCGGCTCCTACGACTGCTCCGGCCTCACCCAGGCCGCGTGGAAGGCCGCGGGCGTCACCCTGCCGCGCACCACCTACGACCAGGTGAACGCCGGCACCACGGTCCCGCTCTCCCAGGCCCGTCCCGGTGACCTGGTCTTCTTCTACGACGACGTCACCCACGTCGGGATCTACATCGGCAACGGCATGATGATCCACGCCCCGAAGCCCGGCACGTACGTGCGCGAGGAGTCGGTCTACTACGACGGCGAGTCGGCCATCCACAGCGTGGTGCGGCCGGCCTGAGAGGCCTCGTCACACTTCTTGAGAGGCAACACCTTTGAGGGGCACGCGCGCGTGCCCCTCTCTGAACGAGTGCGGCGCTCTCTAGCATCGGCGCTATGTCCGGTCCCTCCCCGTTTGCCACCTGGTGGTCGACGTATGCGCTGGCGACCGGCATCGTGTCGGTCGGTCTCGACTCAGCGGGGTACGAAACCCTTTCCCGCATCGCCCTCGCCCTGGCCTGCGCGGCCTGGCTGGCGGCGGCCACGGGTCTCGTCCAGCGGGCACACGGCGGATGGCGGGCGGAGACGCCGGCCGCGCTCACGGCCGTGGCGGCGACCGCCGTCCTGGGTACCGGCTTCTCCGCGGCGGGCCGGCAGTCCCTCGCCGAGGCACTGCTGGCTCTCGCGATGCTGCTCTGGGCGGTACTGCTCACCGCGGAGGCCGGGGGGCGGCGCGGCACGGTGTTCCTGCGCTGTGTGGCCACCCAGGGGCTCGCGGTGCTCGGCGCCACGCTCGCCGCGGCCGACACGTCGCCCTGGCTCGCCCACGCGGCCCTGGTGCTGTTCTGGCTGGGCCTCGCGCTCTACGGCTTCGCCCTCTTCCGCTTCCAGCCCCGGCAGGTGGAGGAGGGGCGCGGCGACCACTGGCTCGCGGCCGGCGCCCTCGCCGTCTCCGCACTGGCGGGGGCGAAACTCCTCAGCGCCGACAGCGCGCGCCTGTATCTGTGGAACGAGGAGAACGCCGACGCGCTGCGCACGACGGCCGTCACGCTGCTCGTGCTCGCGCTGATCGCCTGCGTCGCCCTGCTCCTCGCCGAGCTCTTCTGGCCCCGCCACCACTACGACGCGCGGCGCTGGGCGACCGTGTTCGCCGCGGTCGTGACGGCCGCGGCCGCCCTGGCGGTCGCCGCCGCCCTGGACGTCCCCTGGCTCGACGCCGCCGGGGAGGTGCTGCTGTGGATGGCGGTGGCGGCGTGGCTCGGGTGCACCGCCTGGGCGATCACCTCGGCCCGGACCGGCGCCCGGCGCTCCGGGGTCAGGTCCAGAGCACGGCGATGAAGATGTTCGCCGTGGTCAGCAGACCGACCAGGCCGAAGAGGCCCTTGTCCACCTTCTCGTCGTCCCGCTTCACGTACACCAGGCCGAGGATCACGATCAGCAGGGCCAGCTTCACGCCGATCTTGATGTTGTTCACGGACTGGTCGTCGGCCTGGTTGAGGCCGACCAGGATCACACCGGTGACCAGCATCGTGAGCGCGCCGTGCAGCATCGCGGGGGTGTAGCGGGCGCTGCCCTCGCCCATCGCCTTCATCTGGGTGAGGAAGCCGCCCAGGAGCGAGGCGATGCCGATGATGTGGAGGCCGACGAAGAGGTGGATGAGTACGTCCATGAGGCCGGAGCCTAATCAGGGTCCCGAGACCGCCCGACACCGGCCCAGTGATGCACATATGCACCCCATAGCACCCGATCACGGTCACTCGCTCACGATTCGGCGCATCGATCATCACGCTGAGTTAAGTCGACGGCGTCCAGGCCGGACCACGGTCGCATACGGTCACCGCCGGTCCTCTCAAGACACTTCCGCACACCTGCCACCGGCCCGTCACGGCGACGCCTAGCGTCCTCCACCAGGTGCCCGGCTCCCCACCGCCGCCCGGGCCAGGGGCGGCAGTCGGACACCACCGCCGAAGAGGTCCGGCGGCGATCCGCTCCCCCTGTGCGGGCCGTCGCCGGACCGCGCAGGCCGCCCGTCCGCTCCCCCCGGGCGCCCGCATGCACCCCTCGGCGGTCGAGGAAAGGACGTGGCCTCCAGGTGGCAGCGCACCGCAAGCCCCGACAGCGCTCGACGGGTGCCGGCACGGCCCGTACGGCCGCCACGATCGCCCTCGCGAGCGCGGCGACGGCGACGGGCTTCGACGGAACCGGGCACGCCGAACCACAGCTCACCCCCGGCCAGGTCAAGGCCAAGGTGGACAAGCTGTACCAGGAGGCGGAGGTCGCCACCGAGAAGTACAACGGCGCGAAGGAGAAGGCCGAAGCGGCCGGGCAGCGGCTGAAGAACCTCCAGGACCAGGCGGCGCGCAAGGAGGAGCGGCTCAACTCCGCCCGTGACGCCCTGGGTTCGGTCGCCGCCGCGCAGTACCGCGCCGGCGGCCTCGACCCCGCGGTGCAGCTCGCCCTCTCCGACGATCCCGACCGGTACCTCGACAACGCCGAGTTCGTCGAGCGGGCCGGCAGCCGGCAGAACGCCGCCGTCGCGGGTGTACGCAAGCAGTTGCGGGAGATCGAGCAACTGCGCGGGGCCGCCCACATCGAGCTGACGTCCCTGAAGTCACGCCGGGCGGAGCTGAAGCAGCACAAGAAGACGATCACCGGCAAGCTGGGCTCGGCACGGCAGTTGCTCTCCGGGCTCGGCCCGCAGGAACGTTCCCTGCAGGACGCGTCGCGGGACCGCGCCTCGCGCTCGACGGGCGCACGGGACACCCTCGGGGCCCCCGGCTCCGCCTCGTCCCAGGCGACCGGCTCCCGCGCGGCCGCCGCCGTCTCCTACGCCTACCAGAAGCTCGGCAGCCCTTACGTCTGGGGCGCCACCGGCCCGAACGCCTTCGACTGCTCGGGCCTCGTGCAGGCCGCGTACCGCGCCGCGGGCGTCTCCCTGCCCCGCACGACCTACTCCCAGATCGCCGCGGGCCGCCGCGTCTCCCGCTCCGAACTCCTCCCCGGCGACCTGGTCTTCTTCTATGCGGGCATCAGTCATGTCGGCATCTACGTGGGCAACGGCCGCATGATCCACGCCCCGAACCCGTCGGCGCCGGTACGCGTCGCCCCGCTCGACGAGATGCCGTACGCGGGGGCGACGCGGGTGGTGTGAGCGCCGGTGTCACACGAGCCGGCGAGCCGTCGCCCAGCGCGTCAACTCGTGCCGGTTGGAGAGCTGGAGCTTGCGCAGGACCGCCGAGACGTGCGACTCGACGGTCTTCACGGAGATGTACAGCTGCTTGGCGATCTCCTTGTAGGCGTAGCCCCGGGCGATGAGCCGCAGCACCTCGCGTTCGCGCTGGGTCAGGCGGTCCAGGTCCTCGTCGACCGGCGGTGCGTCCGTGGACGCGAAGGCGTCCAGGACGAACCCGGCCAGCCGGGGCGAGAAGACCGCGTCACCTTCCTGGACACGGAAGATGGAGTTCACGAGGTCCGTGCCGGTGATCGTCTTGGTGACGTACCCGCGGGCACCGCCGCGGATCACGCCGATCACGTCCTCCGCGGCGTCCGACACGGACAGCGCCAGGAAGCGGACCGGCTGCTCGGCGTCGCCCATCAAAGGGGCGCAGCGGCGCAGCACTTCGACACCGCCGCCGCCCGGCAGGTGCACGTCGAGGAGGACCACCTCGGGCCGGGTCGCGGTGATCACCGTGACCGCCTGGTCGACGTCCGCGGCCTCGCCGACGACCTCGACGCCGGTCTGCTCGGTCTGCCCGATCTCGGCCTGGACCCCCGTACGGAACATGCGGTGGTCGTCGACGAGGACCACGCGCACATGACGCCCGGGGCCGCCGCCCGACTCCGCGGGCCCTGCCGCCTCCGCCGGTCCCGCCGTACCGTTCGCCTCGGTCGGGTCGCTCATGACGTCTTCTCCGCCCTCTCCATCTCCAGCTCGACCTCCGTGCCGCCGTCCGGCACCGCGCGCAGCCGCGCCGTACCGCCGTTGCGCTCCATGCGGCCGATGATCGATTCTCGGACACCCATCCGGTCGGCGGGTATCGAGTCGAGGTCGAAGCCGGGGCCGCGGTCCCGGACGGACACGAAGACCGTCTTCCCCTCGACCTCGGCGAAGACCTGTACGGCTCCGCCCTCGCCACCGTACTTGGCGGCGTTCACCACTGCTTCGCGCGCGGCCTGCATCTGCGCGCTGATTCTCTCGTCGAGCGGGCAGTCGCCCACGACCACGACCTCGATGGGCACGCCGTGCTTGTCCTCCACCTCTGCCGCGTTGCGCCGCACGGCGTCGGCCAGGGTGGTGGGCTCGTCGGCCTCGTCCTTGCCGGTGCCCTCCGGCTTGTACAGCCAGGTGCGCAGGTCGCGCTCCTGGGCGCGGGCCAGGCGGCGCACCTCGCTCGCGTTCTCCGCGTTGCGCTGGATCAGGGTGAGAGTGTGCAGCACCGAGTCATGCACATGGGCGGCGACCTCCGCGCGCTCCTGGGCGCGGATGCGCATCAGGCGCTCCTCGGAGAGGTCCTGCGTCATGCGCACCAGATACGGCCCGGCGAGGAGCGTTATGCCGACGAGGACCGCGAGGGCCGCCTGGAGGACGGAGCCGAGGTGGGCGGCGGAGCCCTGCAGGACGAAGATGCCGGAGACGCCGGCCGTCACCAGCAGCACCCCGCCCACCGAGCGCAGCAGCGTGAGAGTGCGCCGGCGGCGGCCGACCTCGACCCAGCGGGCCCGGCGGGCGTTGTCGGCCTGCCGCCAGACCAGGGCGACGCCCGCGCCGACGAGCACCGTCGGCCAGAGGTACGCCCTCGCTCCCCCGCTGAGGTTCACGTTGCCCACGAAGACCAGGGCCACCACGACCATGAGGAGCAGGGCCACGATCTGGCCCTTGTCGGGCCTGCGCGCGACGCGTCTGCGGCGGCCGTCGGGCGAGGTCTCCGCGGCCGGCGGCGACGGCGGCTTCTGCTCCCCGACACCGCCGACACCGAGCGGGACGAAGAACCAGAACGCGGCGTACAGCAGCGCACCGAGACCGTCGGCCATGAACAGGCCGACGAAGACGAGCCGCACCCAGATCACGGGCAGCCCGAGGTGCCCGGCGAGGCCCCGCGCCGCGCCCCCGAGCCAGCGTCCGTCACTGCTGCGGTAGAGCTTGCGCGGCGGCCGCGGTTCGGCGAGTGGCGCTGCTGCGGCTTCCGACATGCCATTGATGGTCACACGTGCGGGAGGCCGGAGCATCAGGGTCGGCCCCTGAGGCTCCCCTGATCTCCCCGGGCCGGTCCTCGAACGCTTCCCGAGCCGACTCTCAGGGCCGATATCAGGGTCCGGCCAGGGTCGTTCCGACTCCCGCCGGGGCGTCGCGCCCGTCACCATGGACCCATGACCGATCACGAGCACGCCGCGGCGGGTCCGGGACCCGGCTCCGGCCCGCGCCCCGCCCCGGGCGCCGGGCAGCAGGATGCCGCGCCCGCCGCGGGTCCCGCCCCCGGGCGCGCGGACGCGGGAGAGCAGGGGGGAGGAGCTCCCGGCTCGGCCGCCCCCGCCGAAGAGGGTGTCCCGCCGGGGCCGCCCCACGCGTTCCGCCGCGACCGCCGCCACAAGACCCTGGCCGGCGTCTGCGCGGGACTCGGGCGGCAGTGCGACATGGACCCGGTCATCTTCCGCATCACCCTCGCGGTGCTCTCCGCCACCGGCGGCATCGGCCTGCTCTTCTACGGCTTCGCCTGGCTGTTCGTCCCGTACGACGACGAGGAGAACGAGGTCCGCAAGCTGCTCACCGGCCGCGTCGACGGCCAGGCCCTGACGGCCGTGCTGTTCGCGCTGGTCGGCTGCGGGGTGTTCCTGACCATGTTGAACAACGGCGGGGTGCTGACCTTCGCCGTCGTCCTCTCCCTCCTCCTCGCGGGCGCCGGCTACTGGTCGCGCCAGCGCGGCGCCCCCGGCCCCGATCCTTCCCCGAGCTCTCGGCTGCGCTCGAGCAGGGGAGTCCCCATCGCAGCGCAGGCCGTCGCCGACGCCCCGCCGGAGCCCCAGGCGCCGCCGGTGTTCCTCACCACCCCCTCCTGGTGGCGGGACCCGATCGTCAAGGACGGCACCCACATCGGCGGCACGGGCTACCTGTGGGGTCCCCGAGACCCGCATGACCTGGACATCGCCGCAGCCCTCAACATCAGCCTCGGTACGCAGCCGGGTGCCCGCGAGGACATACCCGCCCCGCACCCCCGGCCGCCACAGCCACGCGGGCCGCGATCGATCGGCGGCTCGGTCTTCCTGCTGGCCCTGCTCGCGGGAGCCCTGGGCACGAGCCGCACATGGGACGGCCACCCGCTCGGCACCAGCCTGCAGACGGGCCTTGCCTGTGCGCTCGCCGTCCTCGGCCTGGGTATAGCCGTCAGCGCCTTCCTGGGCCGGACCGGCGCCGGCTCGGTATTCCTGGCGATCATCACGGCCGGCCTGCTCGCCGGCGCGGCGGCCCTGCCCAAGGACATCGGCACCCACTGGGCGCGCACCACCTGGCAACCCGCCACGGTGGCGGACGTACGGCCCGGGTACGACCTGGGCACCGGCGTCGGCACCCTGGATCTGAGCAAGCTGGACGTGTCCGGGAAGCAGACGGTCACGACCCGGGCGGAGGTCGGCATGGGCCGGATCAAGGTGCTCGTGCCCGAGGACGTGACCGTGCGGCTGAACGTCGAGGTGGGCGTGGGCGACCTCCAGCTGCCCGGCGACGACCCGAAGGACGTGGACGTGCAGCCGGACCAGTACAAGGAGATCACCCTCTCCCCCGCCGAAGGCGTCGAGAAGGCCGGCACCATCAACCTGGACCTCCAGGTCGGCATGGGGCAGGCGGAGGTGACCCGTGCTACGTCATGAACTCCAGCCCGGCAAGCTGATCGCCGGCATCGTCCTCGTACTGGCGGGCGTCCTCTACGCCGGTGACGCGGGCGGCGCCTGGGAGATCCCGTGGTTCGTGGTGATCCCCCTGGTCACGGGCGGGCTGTGCCTGGCGGGTGCGGTGGCGTTCCTGACGGGCCGCGTACGGCGCCACCGACGGCGGGGCCGTACGGGTGCGGACCTGGCGTGACGGTGACCGGCCTGCTACTGGTAGCCGCCGCTGCGCTGCCGTCGCCGTGACCGTAGCGCGGCGTCGAGGGACAGCAGGGGGGCGCCCGCAAGGATCAGAGGGATCCAGGCCATGAGGTAGGCGAGGTCGTTGCCGTAGTAGTACGGGTCGGAGGCCCAGCTCACGGTCAGCCACAGGCTGAGGGAGATCAGCGCGCCGCCGAGTGCGGCCAGACGGGCGAGGAGGCCGAGCAGCGTTCCGATGCCGACGGCCAGTTCACCGAAGGCGATGGCATAGCCGAAACCGGCAGGGCTCTTGAGGGAGAGGTCGACCAGGGCGGGAATGGCGGAGGAGTCGCGTACGGCACGCATCATGTCGCCGACCGACCCGGCACCGGAGTCCTTCATGAAGGCGCTGTCGGTGAGTTTGTCCAGACCGGCGTAGATGAAGGTGACGCCGAGGAAGATGCGGAGGGGCAGCAGGGCGTAGCGGGTGGCGTTGTCCCGCCAGCCTCCCCCGTTGCCGAAATGGGGGGAGTGTGTGTCCGTTCGCATACTGTGAGTCATCGCTGCTAGCCGCCTCTCGCCGGTGCCGAGACCCCCTCAACAGACAATACGTACGACAAACGGACCGTGCTCAATCCTGTGTCACCGGGCTGATTTCGTCATGCCGGTGGTGCGGGGTGCCTGGGAAGCGCCATCGCTCACTCCGTCACGTCGACCGCGTACCGGTTCGTCTCCACCCCGGCCGCCGTGACGACCTGCACCTCCACCCTCCCCGGTTCGACATCCGCCGGCACCGGCACCGTCAGCACGGCGTCCGTGGGGTTGCGGAACCCTCCGGGAACCGGGATCAACGGCACATGGACGTGCACCGCGCCCACGCGCACGACCATCCGGGCCAGCCGGTCGGCCCCCTGCGCCCCCGGCGGCACGAATCCCGCACCCCGGATCTCGATGTCGTCCCCCGTGCGGATCGGCCCGTCCAGGTCCCCCGCCTCCCGGGCCCGGACGACGGAGAGGATGACCGGCCGGCCGCCCTCCGCGTACTTGCCGGCCAGGTACGTCGCCGCCGAGACCAGCACCACCACCGCCAGCCCCCACGGCAGATCCGGCAGCTGCTCCGGCCGCCTGGCCAGCCGTACCGCCGTGTAGACCAGGGCCACCCCGCTGATCACGACGTACTGGATGTCGGCGAAGGTGCCCCGCCCGGCGTCGTCGGTCAGCAGGTCGGCGGCCCGGGGCCGGACGGCACGCACCTTCTGCAGCCGTTGCCCCAGTACCCGCAGCCCGACCACCCGCCGCACGAGCACGGCGATCCCGCACAGCACGGCGAGCACGGTCACGATCCCGGCGCCCCGGGCGAGGTCCAGCCCGGAGATCAGCGCGTCCCGCTCCCGGTGCCGGGAGGCGGCGGCCAGCCGCCCCGCGAGGACGAGCACCGAGTAGGCCACGAAGAGCACCCACGCAGCGGCGACCGTACGGGACGTGGACAGCCGGTTGTCCTCACCGATCACGGGCGCCAGCGCCCCGCCCTTCGCCCGGTGGAACCACGACGCGGCGGTCAGCGACGAGGCCAGCACCAGCGCCGCGGCCAGTCCGGCCGTACGCGCAGCCGTCCAGCCCGCACCGACGGCCGTGAGCGCCTGCCCGAGCAGCAACAGCACCACGGCGGCCCACACGACACCCGCCGTGCGCCGCCACACGCCCGTCAGCCAGGCCTGCCCCTCGGCCCGCCCCCGCTCGGCGACATGCTCGGCGGACTGCGCCAGCTCCTCGGAGACCCACTGGCGGGAGGCCGACGCGGAGTGGGCCACCGCGGCCGGCAGACCCTGCCCGGCCGCGAACTCGTCTCGTCGGCGCAGGAACGCGGCGACGGCCCGACGATGCCCCTCGCGCGCACCGTGCGGACAGTCCCCGCAGGCGCACCCGCCCCCGTGGGCCCCGCCGGATCCACCCGCTTGACCACCGGGGTAACCAGCGGCGTACCCCTCGGCATGAGCACCCGCACGCGCACCTGCGTACCCGCCCGCCTCCGCGCCGCCCTGTCCCGCCTCCCGCACCGCCACGCCCGACGCCCGCCTTCCCGCGACCCAACCACCGTCGGCCTTCCGGACCCCGGAAACACCGCTGTGCAACTCCCGTGCGACGACAGCGAATTGTGCCCTACCCCATCCGGCTCGCGTCCGCCCTGACTGGTCAGCACGGGTGAAGTCCGGCGTGCCGTGTTGACCCGGCTGGGAGATTTCCCCCGGCCGGGATCAGAGTTCGTGAGGACGCAGGCGGTGCTGCTCCGGGGCTTCCGAAGCCCCTAGCCCAGCAGGCCCGGCTCGCTCCGGCTGACGTCCTCCCACATGGGCTGGTAGTTGATCCACGCCACCAGGTCGCCGCCCAGCTGCTCCCGCGTCGCCACCGCCATCCGGTGGTCGATCCGGACCGGCCGCCCGGCCGCCTGGGCCGTCAGCTGCACCTGGCAGGAGCGCTCCATCGACACGAACCACCAGGCCGCCGCGTCCACCGAGTCCCCGACGGTCAGCAGCCCGTGGTTGCGCAGCACGAGCGCCTTGCGGGAGCCGAGCACAGCGGCGATGCGCCGCCCCTCCTCGGCGTCCACGGAGACGCCGGTGTACGTGTCGTAGAGGGCTTGGTCCTCGTAGAAGGCGCAGCTCTCCTGGGTGATCGGCTCCAGCAGCTCGCCGAGGGCCGCGAGCGCCCGGCCGTGCACCGAGTGGCAGTGGGCGACGGCGACCACGTCCGGCCGGGCCGCGTGGACCTGGGCGTGCACGGTGAAGGCCGCCTGGTTGACGTGGTAGCCGCCCTCGACGACCTGGCCGTCCTGGTTGGCGAGCACGAGGTCGCTCACGGTGACGTGCCGGAAGGGCATCCCGAACGGGTTGACCCAGAAGCAGTCGGTGAACTCCGGGTCGCGGGCGGTGATGTGCCCGGACACGCCGTCCTCGAAGCCGAGCCGGCCGAAGATCCTCAGGGCGCCCGCGAGCCGTTCCTTGCGGTGCCGGCGCTCGTCCTCGACCGACTCGTGCATCGGCGGCATGGCGAACCGCAGCCGGTCGGTGGGCAGCGGCAGGGGCGGGGTGGGCCCGTGCATAGGTCCTCCAGCACTGGTTCTGCGTACGGGCGGAAGTTACCGTCCGTGAGGCCGGGAAGAACAGAAGCGATTCGTGAAGATGACACGAGCGCCCCTGTGAGCACCCTGTGCCCTTCCGTGTGCCCCCAGGCTCCCCAACCCCACGAATAGCCGACAGAAGATGTCGGATTTCGGCGCGACACTCTTCCCATGACAGCGAACTGGGCGGCTTTCGCCACCGCCGAACCGGATCTGGCCGGCACCGTCGAGAAGCGCTTCGGCGCCTACACCCACCACATTCTCGCCACCCTCCGTAAGGACGGTTCACCCCGCACCAGCGGTCTGGAGGTGCGGTTCCTGAACGGCGAACTGTGGCTCGGCATGATGCCGGACTCGCTCAAGGCCCTCGATCTGCGCCGCGACCCGCGCTTCGCACTCCAGGCGAACCCCGGGGAGGGCACGGGCATGGGCGGCGGCGACGTCCGGATCAGCGGCCGGGCGATCGAGGTCGACGACATCCAGACCAAGGCCGGATACGTCGAAGAGGTGGAGCCGCCGGAGCCGTTCCACCTCTTCCGCACCGAGCTGACGGAGGTCGTGCGGACCTACATCGAGGACGACGCGTACCTCGTCGTCCAGGTCTGGACGCCCGGCGAGCCCCTGCGCACGATCAGGCGCAGCTAGGCAGGGAGGTCACTCCCACTCGATGGTGCCCGGCGGCTTCGAGGTCACGTCGAGGACGACGCGGTTGACGTCCTTGACCTCGTTGGTGATCCGGGTGGAGATCCGGGCGAGGACCTCGTACGGCAGGCGCGACCAGTCGGCCGTCATGGCGTCCTCGGACGAGACGGGGCGCAGGACGATGGGGTGGCCGTACGTCCGCCCGTCGCCCTGGACGCCGACGCTGCGGACGTCCGCGAGCAGGACCACCGGGCACTGCCAGATGTCCCGGTCGAGAGCGGCCGCCGTCAGCTCCTCGCGGGCGATGGCGTCGGCCTCGCGCAGCAGGTCCAGGCGCTCCCTGGTGACCTCGCCGACGATGCGGATGCCGAGGCCGGGGCCGGGGAAGGGCTGGCGCTGGACGATCTCCTCCGGCAGGCCGAGCTCCTGGCCGACCATGCGGACCTCGTCCTTGAAGAGCTTGCGCAGCGGCTCGATCAGCTGGAACTCGAGGTCCTCGGGCAGACCGCCCACGTTGTGGTGGGACTTGATGTTCGCTGTGCCCGTGCCGCCGCCGGACTCGACGACGTCCGGGTAGAGGGTGCCCTGCACGAGGAACTCCACGGCGGGGCCCTCGTCGGCGATGATCTCGGCCTGGGCCTGCTCGAAGACCCGGATGAACTCCCGGCCGATGATCTTCCGCTTCTCCTCGGGGTCGGAGACCCCGGCGAGCGCCTTGAGGAACCGCTCCTCGGCGTCGACGACCTTCAGCTGCACGCCGGTCGCGGCCACGAAGTCCTTCTCGACCTGCTCGGTCTCGCCCTTGCGCATCAGGCCGTGGTCGACGTACACGCAGGTCAGCTGGGAGCCGATGGCCTTCTGGACGAGGGCCGCGGCGACCGCGGAGTCCACGCCGCCGGACAGGCCGCAGATGGCGCGCCGGTCACCGACCTGCTCGCGGATGGCGGCGACCTGCTCCTCGATGACGCTGCCCGTGGTCCAGGACGGGGTCAGGCCCGCGCCCCGGTACAGGAAGTGCTCCAGCACCTGCTGCCCGTGCGTGGAGTGCATCACCTCGGGGTGGTACTGGACGCCGTAGAGCTTCTTCTCGTCGTTCTCGAAGGCGGCGACCGGTACGACGTCCGTGGAGGCCGTGACGGAGAAGCCCTCGGGGGCGGCGGAGCAGGCGTCGCCGTGCGACATCCAGACGGGCTGCTCGGCGGGAGTGCCCTCGAACAGGGTGGAGGACACCTTGGAGACGTGCAGGTCGGTGCGGCCGTACTCGCGGGCACCGGTGTTGTCGACGGTGCCGCCGAGGGTGCGCGCCATCAGCTGGAAGCCGTAGCACATACCGAAGAGGGGGACGCCGGCCTCGAAGATCTCGCGGTCCAGGGTGGGCGCGCCCTCCTCGTAGACCGACGAGGGGCCGCCGGAGAGGATGATCGCCGCGGGGTTCTTGGCGAGCATCTCCTGGACCGGCATGGTGCTCGGCACGATCTCGCTGTAGACCCGCGCCTCGCGGACACGACGGGCGATGAGCTGGGCGTACTGCGCGCCGAAGTCGACGACCAGGACGGTGTCGGCGGCGTTGGCAGCGGGAGTCGCTGATGACACGGGGTGCCTTCCGGCGGTGGGGCGGGGGTCTTGTGCCACCCGATTCTACCGGGGGGCCGTGCGACTGTTTCCGGGTGCCGGGCACCTGCCCCGTCTCAGGATGCGAACCGGCTTGGACGCCCCCGGGGCGCGGTGCATACTTGCCCCATGTTCAAGCACCAGACGTTCGTCTTTACCTATGGCATCCGGCCCGCCGGACGCCATGGTCGTGCTGCTTGAGCTACTGACGAGCGACTTCCCAGGCGCCCCGGGCCGACAAGGCCCGGGGCGTCTGCGTTCGTCCGGGCCGTGCCGCCCCGGGGCAGCCCCTGACGACGAGGAGCCCCCTATGACCGCCATCGACGTGACCGGCGCCCGTACCCCCGAGGCCGCCGGCGTGATCACCGGAGCGCGCGAGCGGATCGACGCGCTCGACGACCGGATCATCGGCCTGATCCAGGAACGGGTGGCCGTCTCGGCCGTCATCCAGGAGGCGCGGATCGCGTCCGGCGGCCGGCGCGTGAACCTGTCCCGCGAGATGGACGTCCTCGGCCACTACAGGGAGGCGCTGGGCAAGCCGGGCACCGCGCTCGCGATGACCCTGCTGGAGCTGTGCCGCGGCAAGATCTGAAACCGCATGCGCGGGACAGACGTACGCCCCCTCCTCACCCGTACGGCGCGTGACCGTCCCGGAGCCGCCTCGTTGGTCCCGGTGTCCGTGCCGGCCAGGCGCGGGCCCGAAAGAACCACGCGTGGCTCACTGGGGCGATGAGACGCACGGATCGTGCCGTGCGTCGTGGGACCTCGCTCCAGGCAGGTGACCGGACGGCAGGGGACAGCAGCCCGGTCACCCAAGAGAACGGTCGGCTCCGGGGACGCCCGGGGCCGACCGGCGGACCTTGCATAAATGCACAAGTCTGGGTCAAACGGTTGCGGGCGCCGCGTTCATCCAGCACGATGCGTACACGGCCCAAGTCCCCCCGGGGGCATCCGCATTACCCCACTGCCAGAGGTACAGACCAAGCGGCGCAACCCCCCGGCGCCGCTTCCAGGCACCGGCGCTGCCCTGCCGTCGGTGCTGACGAGAAGAAGGGCCCCGCGGCTCCACCCCGCGGGGCCCTTCGCTCTGCTTCCGCGAGCACCTTCCTGCGGGCCTCTTCGCTCCGCTCAGGTGCGGGTCACCGTCCCGCAGTCGCCACCGTCGCCGCGTTCGAGCTCCCTGCTCCGGTCGTACGGGTCCGTCGCCGGGCCGCTCGGGGACGGCCCCGCGGACGCGTCGGACGAGAACTCCGGGTGCAGGTAGCCGTCGTTGACGAAGCAGGAGGAGTTGCCTATCTCCTGGTCGTAGTTCATCAGGAGCAGGCGGCCGGGGGTGACCTGGTACCGGGTGGCGTCGGCGAGTTCGACGTCGAGGACCCGTCGCACGATGGTGCGGGTGACCTCGGTGGAACCGCCCGCCCGGACCACGGGGTAGACGAAGGTGTAGTCGGCGCGCACCGCCACGCCTCCTTGCGTGCCCTTCTCGAACGTCATGCGCCCGCGGGTCTTGATCACGTCGCCGACCGGCCGCACCTCGTCGGGGTCGAAGCGGCTGAACAGCGTCACCGGGTCGTGCTTCCTGCTCGGGGAGCGCAGCCCGGTGCCGAGATCGTCGAGGAGCCCGGGCTGCTTGGGGTCGAGCACGGAAAGCGCGGCCTCGGGGCGGGCCCCGCGTACGGTCTTCGGGTCGAGGTTGGCCCCGACCAGCAGCTTCTTCGTCAGTTTCAGCGCCTGTTCCACCCGGTCCGCGGAGACCGCGCCGACGGACTTCGCCTCGGGCAGGACGATGCCGGCCTCGCCGTCGGCCCAGCGCAGGGCCGGGGAACCGGCGAACGGCCGGTCCAGCGTGGGGGTCTCGGGGTCGGACGCGCCGGGCGCTGCGGTGGGCGCCGTCGACTCGGCGGGCAGCGGTGAGGCCTCGGCGGCCTGGGACTCCCCGGTACCGAAGGGGTCACCGGGCAGCAGCGAGGGCTTCAGTGCCACCAGCGCGACGGCGGCCGCGAGGGGAACGCCGATGAAGCCCCACAGCTTGCGGCGCCGGGCGGCCTGGCCGTTCATCTCTTGCCAGGCCGGGCCGGTGCGCCACCCGGGAGGCGACTCGCCCCGGGCGTCCTGCTCACGCAGCCGCTCGGTCACCAGACGGGCTCGCGCGGACGGCTCTTTCGGGGCGGAGGTACGGATGTCCCGCTCGGTGTCACGGGTGAACTGCTCCCAGACGTCGTCGGGGATCTCCGAGCCCGACGGCTGGTCGTCGGACGGCTTTTCAGACACGAAGCCAAGATCTAAGCGGACGGGAAGCGCCTTCACAAGCCTTCACCAGAAGGTCTTCGATGTGACCCAGCCCACATAAAGTTTCTGTGAATGCCTGCACAACCATTCACAGTTCTCACTGATCAAACAGGCGAACAAGGGCCACTCCCGCGCCCCACACGCGGAGGCCTCCCCCGACGTTCGTGCCGCATCCCGCGGTACGCCGGACTTTCCGAGGTCTTCATGAAGCTTCGCCGCGCCATGGCAGCAGCGGCCGCTACGGCGGTCATAGCCCCGGTGGCACTGCTCGCGGCACCGGCCGCGTACGCGACCGACGAGACGACGCCCACGCCGAGCGCGTCCGTGAGCGAGTCCACGCCCGAGTCGACTCCCACCCCGAGCGCGTCCGTGAGCGAGTCCACGCCCGAGTCGACTCCCACCCCGAGCGCCTCCGTGAGCGAGTCGGCTCCCGAGACGTCCAGCTCGCCGAGCGCGTCCGCGAGCGAGTCCTCCCCGGCGCCCAGCGCGTCCGAGCCCGAGGAGTCGGAGTCCCCGGACCCCGAGCCCTCGATCTGTGAGGACACCAAGGTCGACGTGGGCATGTCCGGCCTGCCCGGCAAGATCGCCGCGGGCAGCGGCTGGCACAAGTTCTCGCTGAACGTGGCCAACAACTCCGACTCCACGCTCAACGACCTCGACTTCTTCGCCGGAGCCGCCGCCGACAAGAACTGGGAGGAGCTGTTCTCCAGCAAGAAGGTCCAGCTCCAGGCCTGGAACCCCCAGGACAAGATCTGGGTCGGCCTCAACGAGGGCGGCTACGCGGTCGGTTACGTCGGCTACACCGACGAGCTGAAGCCCGAGTACGAGGTCAACATCCCGCTGCGTCTCAACGTCAGCAAGTCCGCCCCGGTCGGCGCCGGCTTCTCGCTCGGCGCGACGATCTACGGCGACAACGACGCCGAGTGCACCGGCTTCGGTGACGTGTCGTACAAGTTCCAGATCGTCTCCTCCGGTACGGACACCGGCGGCACCAAGCCGCAGGAAGGCGGCAAGGCGCCCGTCACCGACGAGAAGCCGAGCGGCAACACGCCGGAGGTCACCGGCAGCCTCGCCGAGACCGGCTCCAGCTCCGCCCTGCCGATGATCAGCCTCGTCGGCGGTGCCGCCGTCGTCGCCGGTGCCGGTGCGATCTTCGTCGTGCGTCGCCGCAAGGCCGGCGTGCAGGCGTAAGCCGCGGCGGCCGGCACAGGCCGCGGCAGCAAAGCAGAAGAGGGACCTGCGCTCGGAGGGGGGCGCAGGTCCTTCTTCTGTGTTCCGGTGTCGCTCAGTTCTTCGGCGGTACGGCCGGCATGCCGAGGAACGGCAGCCGCAGCGCGCCGAACGCCTCCGCCGGGACCGCCGGGGACTTCGGCTCGACCGGCTGGAGCCGCTCGTAGGCCGTGCCCTGCTGGGGGCGGGGGTCGGGCTCCCCCTTGTTGGGCCAGTACGACATCGCCCGCTCGGCCTGGGCGGTGATGGTGAGGGACGGATTGACGCCCAGGTTGGCGGAGACCGCGGCGCCGTCCACGACGGAGATGCCGGGGTGGCCGTAGAGGCGGTGGTACGGGTCGATCACGCCGGACTCGCGGGAGTCGCCGATGGGGCAGCCGCCGAGGAAGTGGGCCGTGAGCGGGGTGCCCATGAGTTCGCCGACGTTGGAGCCCGCGAAGCCGTTGATCTCGGCGGCGAGTGCCGAAGCGCTCTCCGTGGCGGCCTTGATCTGCTTGGGGTTGGGAGCGCCGTGGCCCTGCCTCGCGGTGAGCAGGCCGCGGCCCACGCCCGACGGTTTCACGTACGTCGTCAGGGAGTTGTCCAGCGACTGCATCACCAGGCCGATGATGGTCCGCTCCGACCAGCGGCGGTTCGACAGCGACCGCAGCACCAGCAGCGGGTGCTTCACGGCGTTGGCGAGGAAGCCCAGGACCCGCGAGGCGCCCGAGTTCGTCCCGGCGTAGGGCACTTGGAGGATGGACAGGCCGCCCATCGAGTTGGAGCCCTTGCCGTAGCGGACCGGCTCGATGTGGGTGCTGGCGTCGGGGTGGATCGAGGACGTGATGGCCACGCCCCGCGTGAAGTCGGCCTTCGGGGCGCCGTGCGCCTTGCGGTAGCGCCGGTCGTCGGTCTGGGCGCCGACCAGGGCCTCGGAGTTGGTGCGGGTCAGCTCCCCCAGCTTGTCGGAGAGGTGCGGCAACTGGCCGCCCGCCTTCATGCGGTGCAGCAGGGTCTGGGTGCCGTAGGTGCCCGCGGCGAGGACGACCCGGCGGGCCGTGAAGGTGCGGCCCTTCTTCCTGCCCCGGTCGTCGGTGGGCAGGGTGGCGACGGCGTAGCCGCCGCGCGAGTCGTCGGTGAGCGACACGACCGTCGTCATCGGGTGGACGACCGCACCGGCCTTCTCGGCGAGGTGCAGGTAGTTCTCGTTGAGGGTGTTCTTCGCTCCGTGGCGGCAGCCGGTCATGCACTCGCCGCACTCCGCGCACGCCCTGCGGGACGGGCCCGCGCCGCCGAAGTACGGGTCGGGCACCTCCTGGCCGGGCTTGGCCTTCACCGTGCCGTCGGCGTCCTCGCCGTCGCCGAAGAAGACACCGACCGGAGCCATGTGGAAGGAGTCGGCGCAGCCCATCCGCTCCGCGGCGGCCTTCAGATGGACGTCCGAGGGCGTCATGGTGGGGTTGAGCCGTACGCCCAGCATGCGGCGGGCCTGGTCGTAGTACGGCTTCAGCTCCTCCTGCCAGTCGGTGATGTCACGCCACTGCGGGTCCTCGAAGAACGGCTTCGGCGGGACGTAGAGGGTGTTGGCGTAGTTGAGGGAACCGCCGCCGACGGCCGCGCCCGCCAGGACCATGACGTTGCCGAGGAGGTGGATGCGCTGGATGCCGTACATGCCGAGCTTCGGCGCCCAGAGGTAATTCTTGAGGTCCCAGGAGTTCTTGGGGAGCGTCTCGCGGGTGAAGCGCCGGCCGGCCTCCAGGACGCCTACGCGGTAGCCCTTCTCGGTGAGGCGCAGGGCGGTCACCGAGCCGCCGAATCCGGAACCCACGACGATGACGTCGTAGTCGTAGTCGTCCTGAGGCACGTGCCGTCTCCCCTTCGAGTGTGCGGTGCGGATCGTCTACCGGAACCTGAACGCCTTCATCAGGCGCAGGCTCCTGCTCATGAACTGGGCGTACTTCTCGTCGTCCATGCCCAGCGAGGGGGCCATGGGGAGCACGCGCTGGTGGGCGACCGTCTGGGCCTCGGTGTACTTGAGGATGCCCTCGGAGCCGTGGCGGCGGCCGAGGCCCGAGTCCTTCATGCCGCCCATCGGGGACTGGACGCTGCCGTAGGCGGGAGCGTAGCCCTCGTTGATGTTGACCGTGCCGGTGCGCAGGCGGGCGGCGACCTCCTGGCCGCGGCGGCCGTTCCTCGTCCACACCGAGGAGTTGAGGCCGTACGCCGTGGCGTTGGCGCGTTCGATGACCTCGTCCTCGTCGGTGAAGCGGTAGACCGACACGACCGGGCCGAAGGTCTCCTCCCCGCAGACGGACATGTCCGTGGCGACCCCGTCGAGGATCGTGGGCTCGAAGAAGTACGGGCCGATGTCCGGGCGTGCCACACCGCCGGCGACGACCTTCGCGCCCTTGGCGACGGCCTCCTCCACGTGCCGTGTGACCGTTTCGAGCTGGCGTTCCCCGACGAGGGAGCCCATGTCGGCGCCGTACGCCAGGGACGTGCCGAGGCGCATGGCCTTCGTCCGGGCGGCGAAGCGCTCCAGGAAGGCGTCCGCGATCGACTCGTGGACGTAGAGCCGCTCGATGGAGATGCAGAGCTGCCCCGCGGAGGAGAAGCAGGCGCGGACCGCTCCGGCCGCGGCCTTGTCGATGTCGGCGTCCTCCAGCACCAGCATGGCGTTCTTGCCGCCGAGTTCGAGGGAGACGCCGACCAGCCGCGCGGCGGCGCCCTGGGCGACCTCGCGGCCGGTGCGGGTGGAGCCGGTGAAGGAGACGTAGTCGGCGTGCCGGACGACCTCGGGGCCGACGACCGGGCCGTCGCCGAGGACGACCTGGAAGACGTCGGCGGGCAGCCCGGCCTCGATCAGCAGGTCACGGGCCCACAGGGCGGTCAGGCAGGTTTCCGTGTCCGGCTTCATGACGACGGCGTTGCCGGCGACGAAGGCCGGGAGCGCGTCGCCGACCGACAGCTCCAGGGGGTAGTTCCAGGGGGCGATCTGGCCCACGACACCGCGCGGGTGGCGCAGTTCGGTGACCTTCGTGAGGGTCGGCATGGCGCCGGCGTGCCGCTTGGGCCGGAGGTAGGCGGACGCCCTGCGGCCGTAGTGCCGGGCGGCGACCGCGACGGCCTGGACCTCCTCGTGGGCGTGCAGCCGGGCCTTGCCGGTCTCCAGCTGTATGAGGTCGAGCACCTCGGCCTGACGCTCCAGCACCAGGTCGTGGAAGCGGAGCAGGACGGCGGCGCGCTGCCGTACGGGGGTCTGCGCCCACACGGCCTGGGCGGCGCGGGCCAGTTCGTAGGCCCGTGCCACGTCCTCGGGCGTCGACTCGGGGAGGTCCGCCAGTTTCTCGCCGGTGAACGGCGTGTGGTTGGCGGTCCGGCCTGAGCCGGCCACCCCCTTGGTGAGCTGGGCGACCAGCTCCGGCGTGACCACGTCCGCGGCGGTGCGGGCGCCCTCCGGGGCGGGGGCGAGGGGGTTCGTGCCGGTCTGTGCCGTGCCGGTCTCTGCCGTCTTCTCGGCGGCCTGCGCGTCCGTCATGAGGCGCAGGGTATGCCGGGACGGAGGCTTTGGGTACCCGTCGGTAATACGGCTTCACCGAGTGCACACACGACGCCAGTGACTGCTGGCAACAAACGCGCTGATCAGGACGTTGTGGGTGACCGGCGGGTGTGATTCAGCCTTTTACGATCCCGAGCCGCTCCCGGGCCCCCTCGAACACCGAGATGCCCTCGTCCTCTTCCGGCGTGCCCCTGGGCATGTCGACGCGCAGTTCGTACATGCGGTCGTCATCGGTGCGGATGACCAGCCGCATGAGCCGCCTGGGGGTCTCGCCCCGGCGGTACGCGGTGTCGGCGAGGGCGGCTTCGTGACCCTGGACGCTGGTGCGCGCGTACCGGGTTTCTCCCCCGGTGCCCTGTGCCTTCCCGGCCTGGTCCGCCGGGGCGGCCGGAGCCCTGTCCCAGAACAGGAGACGGACCTGGATCGCGCCGGTCCGCTCGTCGCCGTAGAGCACCGTGCGGGGCTGGTCGGTCGCGCTGCCGGTCCGGTCGAGTGCGCGGTAGTGACGCGGCAGATGGACAACGGCCGCCATGTCCGGCTCGGGGTGCGGGCTCCAGACGTCGGTGGCGCCGGCGGCCTGCCCCGCGCTCTCTGCGCTGCTGGTCTCGGCGAGTTGCGTGACGGCCCCTATCCCACCGGCGAGCAGCGCGGAGAGGAGGGCAAGGGGGCCGGGGCGGAGAAGGCTCTGGCGTTTGGGGGGTATGAGGTCCTGCCGCGTGTGGGGGCTGGGTGGGGAGGCGGACGCGGGGCCAGGGGCGGAGGCGGGGGCGGAGGCGGAGGCGGAGGCGGGCTGGACCGTGGGGGCGGCCCCGGGCCCGGGGGCGGAGGCGGGCTGGACCGTGGGGGCGGGCTGGACGGCAGGCGCGGCAGGTGACACGGCGGCAGGCACGGCAGTCGGCGCGGCGCAGGGCACGGCGGCAGGCATCAGGTCGGGCCGGGATGCGGTCCGGTCGTCCGGCTTCGGTTCGGGGCCGGTCGTCCGCGGGGTCGCCGCGGCCGGTGCGGGTCCCGCAACCGCCTCCAGTTCCTTCGCGACCTCCTCGACATCCGGCCGCTGTTCCGGGTCCGGCACCAGCAGCCGTGCGATCAGTGGCCCGAGGGGTCCGGCCCGTGTCGGTTCGGGTGGCTCGGCGGCGCGGATCGCGGCGAGCGTGGCCTCCGGTGTGGCCCGCAGGAACGGGGACGAGCCCTCGACGGCCGCGTACAGCAGGGCGCCCAGGGACCACAGGTCGGAGGCGGGTCCGGCGATGCGGCCGGACATCCGCTCGGGGGCGACGAACTCCGGCGAACCGGCGGTGGCCTCCCCGCTCGCGGTGAGCGGGTCCTCGCCCTGCACATGGGCGAGGCCGAAGTCGGTGACGACGACGCGCCGGTGCGGGCCGATCAGCACATGGGCGGGCTTCACGTCCCGGTGCACGATGCCGACCGAGTGCGCGGCGCGCAGGGCACCGAGCACGGCGAGGCCGATCCGGGCGGCTTCGGGCACGTCGACCGGGCCCCGCCGGATTCTGTCGCGGAGGGACTCGCCGGACACCATCTCCATGACGATCCACGGCAGTCCGTCGAGCGCCTCGGCCGCGTCGAGTTCGTCGGGGCCCACGGGTCCCGGGTGTTCGCCGCGCTGCTCCGCCTCGACGACCACGTCGTGGATGGTGACGGCGGCGGGATGGTCGACGCGGGCGGCGGCCCGGGCCTCGCGGTGCAGCCGGTGGGCCGCCCGCCGGTGACTCTCGTCCTCCGGGGTGCCCGGCAACCGCGGTTGTCTGACGGCGACTTCGCGCTGCGCGAGTTCGTCGAGGGCCCGCCAGACGGTGCCCGTCCGGCCGGAGCCGATGCGCTCGACCAGCCGGTAGCGCCCACCGACCAGCCGGCCCCGGGCGTCGTCCGTCCCGCCCCCGTCGTTGCTCATGCCCCATCAGTACCCCGCGGGGCGTGTCCTTGTCGACGCGGGTCGTCCGCAACCGCGGCGAAGGGGCGGAATCAGGTCTTGTCGATGTCCAGGTTCGCGATCGCCGTGCTCGCCACCTCGCGTCCACGGGCGGTGAAGTCGCTGTCGTCCGGGTAGCTGACGATGAGTTTGTACATGTCGCCGCCGGGGGTCCGGTAGTAGAAGATCTGGCACTCCCGGGGGCGTGGGTTCTCGCTGTCGTCGGTCGTGAAGGGGACGGTGTTCTGGGCGGCCTTCCTGTCCCTGTACGTGGTCGTCCGGGGGTCCGTCTTCTTGGAACCCTCGTCCATGTCCAGTTCGTAGCTGCCGCTCTCCTTGAACCGGGTGTCGTCGTCGTACATCTCGGCGGCCGCCGAGCCGGCGATGTTGCCGCCGGTGTCCTCGGCCTTCTTCTCCAGGATCAGGCGGAGCCAGATGCTGCCGCTCCAGTCGCTGTACGCGACCCAGTGGTTCTGGTCGGACTTCCGGTCGGGCACCGTCCGCTGGTACCCGGCGGGGACGGCGAGCGACGCGGCGAGATCCTTCTCCTGCTTGATCTCCCAGCCCTCGGGCAGCGGCCCGGCGAAGGGGTCCGCGAGCACCAGGTACGCCGTCACCGCCGCCGCGACGACCGCGGCGCCCAGTCCGGTCCAGGCCTTGCGGCCGAGCCGGACGCCCGGGCCGCCACCGCCCTGGCCCGTGGCCGGCACGGCCTGTGTGGTCTGGGCGGTGGGCGGGTTCGCGGCCGCCTCAAGCAATGCCCGCACCTGCGCGGCGTTCGGGCGGCGGGCCGGGTCCTTGTTCAGCAGGCCGTTGATGGTCTCGGCGACGGGGCCCTGGGCGGAGGCCGAGGGTGCGGGCGTGGCGTTGAGGACGGACTGGAGCGTGGCCGGGGTGTTGCTGCGGCGGAACGGCGAGACGCCCTCCGTCGCCGCGTACAGCACCACGCCGAGGGACCACAGGTCGCTGGCCGGGCCCGGGCGCTGTCCCAGCACGCGCTCGGGCGCGATGTACTCGGGCGAGCCCACGAAGCCGCCCGTGTCGGTCAGATTGGTCTCGCCCTCGATCTGGGCGATCCCGAAGTCGGTGAGGACGACCCGGTCGTAGCGGCCGAGCAGCACGTTGTCCGGTTTCACGTCCCGGTGCAGGATGCCCGCAGCGTGCGCGGCCTCCAGCGCGCCGAGCACCTCCAGGCCGATCCGGGCGGCCTCGCGCGCGGACAGGGTGCCCTCCTGGAGGGCGTCCCCCAGCGAGCGGCCCCGCACCAGCTCCATCACGATCCAGGGCTGGTCCTCCACGACCGCGACGTCGTACACGTCGACCACCGCCGGGTGGTCGAGCCGGGCCGCCGCACGGGCCTCGCGACGCATCCGCTCGAAGGCGTTGGCACGTTCCCGTTCGGGAAGATGCTCCGGGACGCGGGGTTCCTTGACGGCGACCTCCCGGTCCACCGTCTCGTCCTTGGCCCGCCACACCGTGCCCATGCCGCCGTGCCCGAGCTTGGCCAGCAGCCGGTAGCGCCCGGCGATGAGCCGCCCGGCGCCGGGGTCCTCGGGCGCCTGGGATGACTGGGACGGCACGACCTGGGTGGGTGACGCGGCCGGCGCCGCGTAGGGATTGCCCGGCACCGGCGCCTGCTGGTGCGGTGGTTGCAGTACAAAACTCGTCGGCTCATCGGCCCCGGATCGGGCTCCCCCGTTGCTGCTCATGGGTTCATCCATATCGCGCCAACCGCCCGCGGATCCACAAAGGACGCGAGCCGGTCACAGACCCGTGACTTCACAAGGGAGTTGTTCTCCCCTTTTAGGGAGCTTAGAGCGATTAGGGCGTTTCGACGGTCACGGGGCGGGCGCGGGCGTGCTCGGGGCGGCCGACCGGGGTGTCGGCGTCGTCGTCGGCTTCGTCGGCGTCGTCGTCGGCTTCGTCGGCTTCGTCGGCGTGGTCCTCGGCTTCGTCGTCGCGGAACTCGTCGGCGTGGGGCCGCCGTCCCCGGTGCCCTCCTCCCTCAGCAGCGCCGCCGCGGACACCCCCGCCCCCGCCATCGCGGCGACCAGCAGCGCCGCGATGAGCACGCGCCGCGTGGGCTGGCGCAGGAAGGGCTCCTCCGGCCGGTCCGGGCCGTGCAGGTCCGCCGACGCCCCGGGCTGCTGCCGGCCGGCGGGATCCTGCGGCCGACGGCGCGGTACGTCCCCGGCCGCCGACGCGTACCCGGGCGACGGTCCGTAGCCGGGCGGCGACAGCGGTGTACGGCCCGTGTCGCGGAAGGCCTGGAGCATCCGCTCGGCCTGGTCCGCGTCCAGCCGCCGGTCCGGATCGCGTTCCAGCAGCCCGCGTACGACGGGCAGAAGCGGCCCGGCCTGCGCGGGCGGCTGGATGTCGCCCACGACGACGGCGTGCAGGATGCCGCCCAGCGAGTCGCGGTGGAACGGCGACTCCCCGCTGAGGGCAGCGCACAGCAGCGCCCCCAGTGACCACAGGTCGGACTCGGGTCCGGTCCGCACCCCGGACATCCGCTCGGGCGCGGTGTATTCGGGCGAGCCGACGAAGGCCCCGTTCTCGGTGAGCGTCGGGGCGCCCGCGACCTGGGCGATGCCGAAGTCGGTGAGGACGATCCGGTCGGTGCCGGTCTCCAGCAGGACATTGTCCGGCTTGAGGTCACGGTGCAGTACCCCGGCCGCGTGTGCGGCGCCCAGCGCGCCGAGCAGGGCGATTCCGATGCGAGCCGCTTCGGCGGCGTCGACGGGACCCCGCTGGGCGAGCCGGTCGGCGAGCGAACCCCCCTCGATCAGCTCCATGACGATGTAGGGGCGTTCGTCGTCCTCGACGACATCGTGGACGACGACGATGTGCGGGTGGCTCAACTGGGCGACGGCCCGGGCCTCGCGCAGCGTACGGTCTCGCTGCCGGCGCGCCTGCGCCGCGGAGAGCGTCGGGTCGTAGGGGAGCTCCTTGACGGCCACGCTCCGGCCGAGCAGCTGGTCGGTGGCCCGCCAGACCACGCCCATGCCGCCGCGACCGAGTTTCTCCTCGAGCCGGTAACGGCCCGCGATGACACGCCTGTTGTGCCCCTCGGTCCCCATGCGGCCATCATGCCCCAACGGACGGAACCACTCCGGGACGGCGAGGCGCGGGTGGCCGAAACAGGCAACCCCCCGTCAGAAGTGGCCCCTACCTCAGGAAGTCTTCTCCCGCCAGCCCTGGAGCAGCGAGGTGAACTGCTTGCGCGCCGTCGCCCAGTCCGCGGCCGGGGCCGACATGTAGAGCGCGTACTCGGTGCCGTCGCGGGCGACGTACGTCTCCTCGATGGCCCGGCGCGGGCCGGGGAACTGGGTTTGCTTGGGCTGGGCGGTCCACGTGTACTCCCACAGGGCGCCGTCCCGGTCACGGTAGACGTTGCGCTTCAGCACTTGCCGCTGGTAGGCGACCAGCCGCTGAAGCTGCTGCTCCAGGTCGAGCTGGTGCTCGTAGGGGTCGGCGAAGTCCGGTGACCTGTCGACGGCGATGCGGACGAAGTGCCGGCCGCCGTCCGGTGAGTAGTCGATCTGCTTGAGCTCGCCCTGGGGGCCGTAGGGCTTGCGCTTCCACCCCTTCGGCAGGTAGAGGCTGAACCCCGCGGGATCGTCGTAGCGGATCCAGCTGGCCGGAACCGATCCTCCGGGCCGCTTCGTGCCGGTGGACGTCGACGAGCCGGATCCGCCGGCCTGCGACGCCCGGCTCTCGTTCCACTGCTGGAGCACCACGGCCGTGCCCCCGCCGATGATGGCCGCGAGCGCGACGACCAGGGCGAGGGTGCGCAGCCGACGGCGCTTACCCGAACCGGACGGCTGCGAACCCGTCACCGGTCCCAGCACGGTCGGACCGGTCGGGCCGTAGGGCGGGGTACCGGCCGTGGACGTCCCGGGGGCCGGGTTGCCGGCCAGTGGCGGGAGGGGTGTGCCTGTGTGCGAACCCGAACCGGTGCTGTAGCCGGTGCCCGGGGTGGCCGTCCCCGGGGCGGTACCGCTGTGTGCGTCCCGGTACGGCGACGGCCCCCCGTACTGCGTCGGCACATAGGCCTGCGCCCCGTTCGGTCGCCGCCCCTCCGCGGCCTCGGCGAGCATGTGCTCGGCCTCGGGCATGCCGGGCCGGGTGCCGGGGTCCTTGCGCAGCAGGGCGGTGATGACGGGCACGAGCGGGCCGGCGTGCCGGAGCTCGGCGGCCTCCTCCTCGACCACGGCCTGCATGGTGGTCAGGGGTGTGGTGCGGCGGAACGGCGACCGGCCCTCCACCGCCGTGTAGAGCGTCGCGCCGAGCGCCCACAGGTCCGAGGACGGGCCCGGGTCGTGGCCGCGCACCCGCTCGGGCGCCAGGTAGTCGACCGAGCCGACGACCTCTCCGGTGCGCGTGATGGTCGTGTCCCCCTCGATCTGCGCGATGCCGAAGTCCGTGAGCAGCACGCGTCCGTCCCGGGCGAGGAGGACGTTGCCCGGCTTGATGTCGCGGTGCAGGACCCCGGCGGTGTGCGCGGCGCGCAGGGCCCGCAGCACCCAGAGACCGATGCGGGCGGCCTCGCGCGGCTCGACACGCCCCTCCTCCTTGACCGCGTCGGCCAGGGAGCGGCCCTCGACCAGCTCCATCACGATCCACGGGCGGCCGTCGTGCTCCAGTACGTCGTGCACCGTGACGACCGCGGAGTGGTTGATCCGTGCGGCGGCCCTGGCCTCGGCCCGGGTGCGTGCCAGCAGGATCGCCTGCTCGCTCTCGGAGACGTAGAGGGCGGCCGTCAACTCCTTGATGGCGACCGACCGGTGCAGCACCTCGTCATGTGCGCGCCAGACCCGGCCCATGCCGCCACTGCCGATGGATTCGGCCAGCCGGTAGCGGCCCGCGACGAGCTGGCCCTGCATCTGATTCACGTTGCCCCGCAATGGTCTTGACAGGGTCAGCGTAAGGACCCGCCCTCACCCTGGGAACAAGCGGGGTACCACGGTGACCGCACTGTGACGGTTGTCGACTGCCGGGACGGGAGGCAACCAGAGCGTGAACCGCGGGGTACAGGCGGCGCGCCGGTCGATCACCCCGTCGCCTTGTACGTGGCAGCCGCCTGCTCGTACAGACGCGTCACCTCGTCGCGTTCGGACTCCGGGCCGCGCACCTGGACCACGTGGTAGCGGCCGTCGACCAGCATCGCGAGGTTGCGGACGTACAGTTCGCCCCCGTCGCCGCCGGTCCAGGTGAACTGGCCCTCGGCCATGGTCCGTCCGCCCACCTCGATCGTCTTCAGACCGGTGGAGGTGGCCCAGCTGGAGTCGCGGTACGGCTGCAGCTCGCGCTCCCTCTCCCGCTGGTAGGCCATCGGGTCGTTGCCGTACTCCGACGCGCTGTCCCGTCCCGCCACGACGATGAGCTCGAAGTCACCCTTGGAGTAGACGACCTGTCCGCTGCCGCTCCGCGCGGCGCGGTCCCAGCCCTTGGCGACGGCGACCTGGAAGCCCGCCGAGTCCTTGCGCAGGGTGAAGCCGTCGCCGACGTCCGGGCCGGTGGTCTGCGTCTCGGTGGTGCCGGCCGACGAAGAGGGGCTCTTCTCCGGCTCGGGAGACGTCTGGTCGGGCCGGGGCTCACTGCTGGCGTCCGGCTCGGGGGCCTGGCTGACCTCACCGGCGGCACCGGTACGGTCCGCGCCGTCCGCGCCGCCGGTCCCCGACTTGGGCATGAAGAGCATGGCGTAGGCGACCGCCGCTGCCATCGCGAGCAGGACCAGCAGGAGCAGGGTGCGGCCGAGGCGGTGCGGTGAACCGGACTCCTTCCGGGCCCGTTTGTGCCGCCCGTGATGTGCGGGCAGCCCGGCCTTCCGCCTGCGCACGAGCTCGCCCCGGCGCCGTACGACGGGCAGCCGGCGGGCGTCCACGGGCGGCGCCGGGACTACGTGCACCCCGGCCTCCGGTTCGGGGGCGGAGCGCACCAGCGAGCGCAGCCAGCCGCGTACCTCCTCGAAGTCGAGGCGTTCCGTGGGGTCCTGCCGCAGCAGCGACTCCACGACCGGCCGCACCGGCCCGCACTCCTCGGCGTACGCGGGCGGTTCCGCGCACACCATCTGCACCAGCTCGGCCGTGGACTCCTCCGGGTAGGGCGCGTGCCCCTGCACGGCCCTGAAGAGCAGGGCGCCGAGCGCCCACAGGTCGGTCGCGGGACCGATCGGGGCGGCCAACTGCCAGTTTTCGTGCACCGGATAGGCCTGCTCCGGCGCCCAGCGTTCCGTGACGGGCCCGACCACGGCCATCCGCGCCTGCCGCGCCCGCTCCGCGGCCAGCGCCGTGGCCGGACCGCGCCGGGGAGCCGGGGTGTCGGCGACCAGGTCGTCCCAGCGGGTGGGTTCGCCGTGGACCGCGGTGTCCGTGGCCGGGGGGAGCGCCGCCTGCTCCCGGCCCTGCGGCACCGACGCCCCGCCGGTCGTGCCGCGGGGCGTGGCGCCATGCCATGCCGTGGTCCGTGGGCTGCCGCCCACGCCGTAGGGGTCTGCGATCCGCCCGGGCGGTACGGCCCCGGGGGCGGTGCCCTGCCCGGGGATGTACGGCGACTGTGCCGGCCCGTCGCCGTGGGGCGCGGTCCCGCCGTCCGGTGCGGGGCGGGCTCCGGGCAGGGCCGCCGGCCCGCCCTGCTGCGCCTCCTGCACCCGGGCGGCAGCCCGGGCACCGGCCCGGTAGGCCGCGATCGCCCCGGCCCGCGCCGCCCTGGGGTCCCCGCTCTCCCGCACCGGCCCGCGCACCGGTACGACCGGGGCCTCACCCGTGGTCTCGCCCCCTGCGGAGGGCAGTCCCCTGGCTTCCCGGGCCTCTATGGCAGCGCGCCGCGCGGCCTCGGGATCACCCGCGCCACGGAGGCCACCGGCCGGCCCCGCGCCGCCCTCCTGCCCCGGCCGCTGCCCGGACTCCTCGAAGGGCGGTTCCGGAACCGGGTCGTACCCGCACAGGGCCTCCTCCGCCGCGCCCACGGCCAGCCCGGTCAGCATCACGCGGCCGTCGTCGCAGACGAGCACCGTCCGCGCGGTGATGTTCCGGTGCACCCAGCCGTGCGCGTGCAGCACCCGAAGGGCCATCAGGACGTCCGAGGCCACCTCGGCGGCCCGGTAGGGCGTCAGCGGCTTCTCGGCGAGCAGCGCCGCCAACGGGCGCGCGGCCACCAGCTCGCTGACGATCCACAGCGAACCGCCCTCGGCGAACACGTCGAAGACCTGGTCGAGTCGGGGGTGGTCGGGAATGGCCGCCGCGGCCTGCGCGGCCTCGACCGCGCGCCGCACCACCGGGTCCGTGGGCCGCCGGGTGCCCGCGCGGGCGCCGGAGCGCCGCCCACCGCCGTCACGCGCCGTGAAACCGTCGGGAAGCCCCTCCGCGTCGAGGACCTCGGCCTCGACCACTTCCGGCAACGGCACCTGACGGACCAGGACTTCCTGTCCGCTGTAGGTGTCGAAGGCCCGGGTCTCGGTGAGTTCGTACTCGTCGGAGGGCGGCAGCGGCAGGCGGTAGCGGTCGGCGAGTACCCGGCCCGCGTAGTCGTCCACGTTGCCTCCCCCGGCAGCCCGTTCGGTCACATCCGTTCGCCCCGCGGTCCGTTTCGGCTGCGCACGGTCCGCAAATATTCACGATACGTGCCGCAGGCAACCCGCAACGGGGGGATGCCAGATCTCACTCCCCAAACCCGGGGCGCCCCATGCTCAGGACTTGGGTTCGAAGGTTTTCGTCAGCGTCCGCCAGGTCTCCTTGCGCGACGCGCTGTCCCAGCCGGCCGCCTTCGCCGTGTACATCAGCGCGTATCCCTGCCGGTCGTCGACCACGAAACCCCGGTCGATCGTCCGGTACTTGGTGCCGCCGTCCGTGTAGGTGAACTCCCAGTCGGCCGTGTTCCAGCCGCGGTAGTCCACCTTCGCTATGCGGATCTTCTGGTACTGCGCGCGCACCATGTAGCGCTCCTGACTCCTCCAGTCCGCCACCGGGTCGCCCTTGGGCGTGGACGTCCAGGCGATGAGCAGCTTCTGCCCGTCGGGCCCGGTGAAGCGGTCGCCCGCCGCACCTGTGGACCGGTACTTCCACCCCTTCGGCAGACCGATCGAGTACCCCTGGCCGCCCCGGTGGGTCGACTCCGCCGCGGTGCCCTTCCCGCCGCCGGTGCCGCCCTCGCCCGAGGAACCGCTCGCGCCGCCGCTCGGTGTGCTGTTCGAGGGCCGGGACGGCGCGGGCTGGGTCTGCCCGTCCGTCCGCGTACCGTCGGCATCGTCGCCCTTGGTGTCGCCGCTGCTCGACGCCGTCGCGACGGTCTTCCCGCCGCCCTCTCCCGAGGCGCCCTTCGAGTCCTTGCCGTCACCGCTGAGCACGATCGCGAGCACGGTGCCGATCACGGCGAGCACCACGACCACCGCGATGATCACCAGGGTCCGCCGCGGCACCACGTCGGTGAGCGGCGCCCGCGGCACGGGCCGCGGCGGCAGGTCCGGCGGCGGCACGACGGGCCACCCAGAACTCCGCCCCCCGGACGCCGACTTCGCTTCCGTCCCCTTCCGCTCACCGGCACCGGCGGCCGCCGAGCCCGACTGCGCCCCGGACACACCCGCGGCCCCGCCCCGGCCCGTACCACTGTCCGGCTCGGCGGAGGCCGTGCCCGCCGCCGGGGAGGCGCCCTTGGCGGTTCCGGACTTGCCTCCTGGAGTGGCGCTGGCGGCCGAGCCCGCGGCAGCCGTCCCCACGGTGGCCTTGCGCACGGAACGCAGCGCCCCGCGCAACCGCTCCCCGGCCTCCTCGCCCCGCTTGCTCCCGGACCCCGGCGAACCGCCCTTGCCCGAGGACCTGTCCGGCTGCGCCGGCAGCGGCACGACCTTCGTCGCGTCCAACGGCTCCGGCTCGGCCGTCTCGGGTGCGCGCAGGACCGAGTTCAGCATCGCCCGGGCGCCCACGTCGTCCAGTCGCTGCGCGGGGTCCTTGGTGAGCAGCCCATAGATGACGTCCTTCAGCGGACCCGCGTTCTTCGGCTCCTCCAGCGGCTCGGTCATCACGGCCGTGAGGGTCGCTATGGCCGACCCCTTGTCGTACGGCGGCGCGCCCTCCACCGCCGCGTACAGCAGCCCGCCGAGCGACCACAGGTCGGCCGCCGGGCCCGGTTTGTGCCCGCGCGCCCGCTCCGGCGAGATGTAGGAGGGCGCGCCGACGAGCATGCCGGTCGAGGTGATGGACGGGTCGCCCTCGACCTGGGCGATGCCGAAGTCGGTGAGCACGACCCGTCCGTCCTCGGCGATCAGCACGTTCGACGGCTTCACGTCGCGGTGCAGGATGCCCTCGCGGTGAGCGGACCGCAGCACGTCGAGGACGGCGAGTCCGACCTCGGCTGCGCGCTTCGGTTCGAGGAGGCCGTCCTCCCGGATGACCTCGGCGAGCGACTTGCCCTCGACGAGTTCCATCACGATCCAGGGCCGGTCGTCCTCCTGGACGACGTCGAAGACCGTCACGGCGCTTTTGTTGCGGATCCGCGCGATCGCCTTGGCCTCGCGCAGCGTCCGCGTGATCAGCCGCCGCTTCTCCTCCTCGTCGATGTTCGACGGGAACCGCAGCTCCTTGACGGCGACCGTCCGCCCGAGGGTCTCGTCCTGGGCCCGCCACACCGTGCCCATGCCTCCCCGGCCGAGCACTTCGCCCAGTCGGTAACGCTCCGCGAGGAGACGCTCCCTGTTGTCCTGACGAGTGTCCTGACGAGATGTGCCCGCCCGCTCCGCCTCCGACATGCGTCCCCTCATACAACCCGCCCTGACCGAACCTCCATTGTCTCTCACCCGACAAGTGCCCGGCGCCCAGGGGCCCTCTGGCGAGCACCCGCGGGCCCGCCCCCCGGCAACCCGGGTGCGGTCTGCCTCACGCGGCCTTGCATGATGGGCCCTGACCAGGGAGGAACCCGCATGCCGCCGTTTCGGACATTGCTGGCACTACCCGTGGCCGCGGCCCTGTTGGGTCTGCCGCCGGCCGACTCGTCCGCCCTGTCGATGCCGCCCACCGACGCAGTGCTGCCGCTCCTGGTGACCCAGGGCAGGGCGCCGGCCGCGGCCCTGCTCGCCCGGGAGGGCACCACGACCCGCTATGCCGGCACCGGGCCGGGAATCGCCCGGCCGGACCATTTCCGCGCCGGAAGCATCACGAAGACGTTCATAGCGACGGTCGTGCTGCAACTGGCCGCCGAGCACCGGCTGTCGCTGTCCGACACGGTGGAGCGGCACCTGCCGGGTCTGGTGCGAGGATCAGGCAACGACGGCCGCGCACTGACCCTGCGCAGCCTGCTCACCCACACCAGCGGACTGCACGACTTCACCACGGACACCGGCGGGACCGCGCCCGTCACACCCCGTCAGGCCCTGGACATCGCTCTCACCCACCCCCCGGCCGAACGCGGCCGCTTCGCCTACTCGAACACCAACTACGTCCTGCTGGGCATGGTCATCCGGCAGACCACCGGCCACTCGTACGCCACCGAAGCCGAGCGCCGCATCATCATTCCCCTGCGTCTGACGGGCACCTCCTTCCCTGGATCCCGCTCTTCGCTGCCCTCTCCGCACGGCCGCGCCTACGCCGCCGACGGAACCGACGTCACCGAACTCGACCCGCGGGTGGCCGGAGCCGCGGGCGAGTTGGTGACCACGCTCGCCGACCTGGACCGCTTCTACGCGGCCCTGCTCGGCGGCCGGCTGCTGCCCCCGCACTGGCTGCGCGAGATGCTCGACACCCGCGCCGCACGCGGCGCGTACGGCATGGGGCTGTTTCCCGAGAAACTTCCGTGCGGCACGACGGTGTGGGGGCACGACGGGCACATATCCGGCAGCTACGTGCGCACCGCAGCCACTGTCGACGGCCGGCATGTCCTCACCCTCCGCGTGAACACGGACGCGATCGCAGATCCCGGCCTCGAACCCGCCTTACTCGCTGCCGAGTTCTGCCCCCGCACCCCGTAGAACGACCCGGTTCCGAACGGAGATCCCGTCTCCTGACACTCGTTCGAGTGATGTCCGGAACGGCCCGGTAAGAGCGGCCTGACAGGGCAACGGCCGCGCAGGAACGGCCTCGCAGGAACGCGGCCCGGAGAACCCCCGCAGGACAACGGCAAGCGCAGAATCAGCCCTGCAAGACCGTCACCCCTCAGGACATCGACCCCGCAGGACAACGGCCCCGCTGGACATCGAACCCGCACGACAACGGCCCCGCAGACCAACCACCCGGCAGAATCACAACGGCACGATGTCCGGCGCCCCCAGCCGCGCCGCGTCCGCCGTCAGGTCGTCGGGCTGCCGCTGCGACTCCCGCTCGGCCTCCACCCTCTTCTGGTAGTGCTCGACCTCGCGCTCGATCTGGTCCTTGTCCCAGCCGAGCACGGGCGCCATCAGCTGGGCGGCGTCGCGTGCGCTGCGGGCGCCCCGGTCAAAGGTCTCGATCGAGATGCGCGTCCGCCGCGTCAGCACGTCGTCCAGGTGCCGCGCCCCCTCGTGGGAGGCCGCGTACACGATCTCGGCGCGCAGATAGTCGTCGGCCGCCACCAGGGGCTCGCCCAGCGACGGGTCCTCCGCGATGAGCGCGAGCAGCTCCTCGGTCATCGTCCCGTAGCGGTTCAGCAGGTGCTCGACCCGCACCACGTGGAGTCCGGTCCGGGCGGCGATCCGCGCCCGCGCGTTCCACAGCGCCCGGTATCCCTCGGCGCCCAGCAGTGGCACGTCCTCGGTGACACACTCGGCGACGCGCATGTCCAGCCCGTGCACCGCCGCGTCCACCGCGTCCTTGGCCATGACCCGGTACGTCGTGTACTTGCCGCCCGCCACGACGACCAGCCCGGGCACGGGATGCGCCACCGTGTGCTCGCGCGACAGCTTGCTGGTGGCGTCCGACTCGCCGGCGAGCAGCGGCCGCAGGCCCGCGTACACGCCCTGGACGTCGTCCCTCGTGAGCGGCACCGAGAGGACCGAGTTCACGTGTTCCAGCAGGTAGTCGATGTCCGCGCTGGACGCGGCGGGGTGAGCCTTGTCGAGGTCCCAGTCGGTGTCCGTGGTGCCGACGATCCAGTGCCGGCCCCAGGGGATGACGAACAGCACCGACTTCTCCGTGCGCAGGATCAGGCCGGTCGTGGAGTGGATCCGGTCGCGCGGCACGACCAGGTGGATGCCCTTGGACGCCCGGACGTGGAACTGGCCGCGCTCCCCGACCATGGCCTGGGTGTCGTCCGTCCACACGCCGGTGGCGTTGACGACCTGCTTGGCGCGGATCTCGTACTCGCCGCCCCCTTCCACGTCCTGCACCATCGCGCCGACGACCCGCTCGCCCTCGCGCAGGAATCCCGTCACGCGGGCACGGTTGGCCGCCTGCGCGCCGTACGCCACCGCCGTGCGCACCAGGGTCGCCACGTACCGGGCGTCGTCCATCTGGGCGTCGTAGTACTGCAACGCCCCCACCAGGGCGTCCTTCTTCAGGCAGGGCGCCACGCGCAGGGCGTGAGAGCGCGTCAGGTGACGGTGCATCGGCAGGCCCCGGCCGTGCCCGCGCGCCATGGACATCGCGTCGTACATGGCCACGCCCGACCCGGCGTACAGCCGCTCCCAGCCCTTGTGCTGCAACGGGTACAGGAACGGCACGGGCTTCACCAGGTGCGGGGCGAGCCGCTCGAGCAGCAGGCCGCGTTCCTTCAGGGCCTCGCGGACGAGTGTGAAGTCGAGCATCTCCAGATAGCGCAGGCCGCCGTGGATGAGCTTGCTGGACCGGCTGGAGGTGCCGGACGCCCAGTCACGCGCCTCGACCAGACCGGTGGACAATCCCCGCGTCACGGCGTCGAGCGCGGTGCCCGCACCGACCACGCCTGCACCCACGACCAGCACGTCCAGCTCGCGCTCGGCCATAGATGCGAGTGACTCGGCTCGCTGCGCCGGTCCGAGTGTCGCTGTCCTCACCGCTGCCTCCCGCTCATCGGTCGTGCCGGCCGCACCCGTCGGGTGAGGCCCCGTCCGTATCCCCCTGCCCAGATTCTGACCGGGTTGCCCGACTTCAGCCACCACGGGCCCGCAGCCTGTGGACAACGCTCACGGAACACTCACCGAAACTCGGCCGGGCAATCCCGCATATCGGTCATATTTACTCCTAGTCTGACATTGCGCTCGCCCGTCCTGTCCACAGGGCTTGCGCACCTGTCCCACTTCGGCTATCGGGAAGGACGGCCGCCATGCCCGCAGATCTCGCCGTCATCGGACTCGGCCCGTACGGCCTGCCACTGGCCCAGGCCGCCGTCGCCGCCGGCGTCCCCACCATCGGCTACCGGACCGGACCCGAGGCGGGCTCGCTCAGCCCCGCCGAACTGCGCCGGATGCTCTCGGGGGGCTTCCGGCCGACCACCGACCCGGCCGAGCTCGGCCGGGTGCGCACCGCGGTCATCTGCGCGCCGACCCCGCGGAGCGCGGACGGCGGGCTCGACCTGAGCCAGCTGGAGACGGCCGCCAGCACTCTGGCCGCCCATCTGCGCCCGCACACCACAGTGATCCTGGAGTCACCCGTGTACCCGGGGACGACGGAGGAATTCCTGCGTCCGCTTCTGGAGGAGGGCTCCGGTCTGCGCGCCGGCCGCGACTTCCACCTCGCGTACTCCCCCAGCCGCGTCGATCCCGGCAACCGCGACGTCACGCCCGCCACCACCCCCAAGGTCATCGGCGGTCTCACCCCGGCGTGCACCGAGTCGGCCGCCGCGTTCTACGCCCGGCTGACCGACAAGGCGGTACGCGCGCGTGGACTCCGCGAAGCGGAGACCGTGCAACTGCTGGAGACCAACTACCGGCACGTGAACATCGCCCTCGTGAACGAGATGGCCGTCCTCTGCAACGACCTGGGCGTCGACCTCTGGGACGTCATCCGCTGCGCGGAGACCAAGCCGTTCGGCTTCCAGGCCTTCCGCCCGGGCCCCGGCGTGGGCGGCCATTCCGTCCCCCAGGACATGACCGCCGGCGGCGGCCGCGGCCTGCGCATGGTGGAACTGGCCCAGGAGGTCAACCACCGCATGCCGGGCTACGTCGTCCAGCGCGCCGCCACGCTCCTCAACGAGCACGGCAAGTCGGCCCGGGGCGCCCGCGTGCTCCTCCTCGGCGTCACGTACAAGCCCGACCTCGCCGACCTCCAGGGCACCCCCGCCCAGGAGATCGCCCTGCGTCTGAGGGAACTGGGCGCCTCGGTCAGCTACCACGACCCGTACGTCCCCTCCTGGAGCGTCCTCGACCACCCCGTCCCGCGCGCGGACTCCCTCTACGAGGCGGCAGCCGACGCGGACCTGACCATCCTGCTCCAGCAGCACCGCACGTACGACCTCCAGGGCCTGTCGGTGAAGGCCCAGCTGCTGCTGGACACACGGGGAGCAGCCCCTACGGGGGCGGCGCATCGGTTGTGAAGGGGGGCGCGCGGGGTGCGTGAGCCGTGGGACTGGTGGCATGCGGCACGCGGCGCGGGTACCTTACGGACACAGGCGGAGCCCGCCGCAGGGGTCACTGCGGCAGGCTCCTGGATGGATCACGGAGTGTCCGCCCCTAGCCTTCTTGGGGGCGGCCGCTCACCATCCGAAAATCCGCAAGATCCACCTCCTCCGGCACTGCACCGTCCGAAGACGGAGTCGGTCCCAGCGGGTGGGCTTGCGTGACGTCCCATGGGCGCCCCCTTCCACGACGCCGCCCATTGACCCGGTGGACGGCACTTCGGAATCGGGCCGGGCCCCGAGGGCGGGGTCCGGACCATGTCCTTGGAAGGGGGCACCCAGAAGAACCTGGGCGCCGATCAAGGACACTAGCGCCTCAAAACCACCCTCAACGGGGCCGAACGGCCCGAAAGCACTCGTGCGCCCTCCAACGGCAACACGCGCCCCTTCACGCCCACTTGGGCATGCGAAAGGGCCCAGCCACTCCCCCGAGTGACCAGGCCCTTCTCAAGCTGAGCGGGCTACCGCCGGTGCTGCGAGTCCGCCACCGTCACCTCGACGCGCTGGAACTCCTTCAGCTCGCTGTAGCCCGTCGTGGACATGGCCCGGCGCAGGGCGCCGAAGAGGTTCATCGATCCGTCGGGGGTGTGGGACGGGCCCGTGAGGATCTCCTCCAGGGTGCCGACCGTGCCGAGGGCGACCTTCTTGCCGCGCGGCAGTTCCTCGTTCACGGCTTCCATGCCCCAGTGGTGGCCCTTGCCCGGGCCGTCGGTCGCACGGGCCAGCGGGGAGCCCATCATCACCGAGTCCGCGCCGCAGGCGATCGCCTTGGGCAGGTCGCCGGACCAGCCGACACCGCCGTCCGCGATCACGTGCACGTACCGGCCGCCGGACTCGTCCATGTAGTCACGGCGCGCCGCGGCCACGTCGGCGACCGCCGTCGCCATGGGGACCTGGATGCCGAGCACGTTGCGCGTGGTGTGTGCGGCGCCGCCGCCGAAGCCGACGAGCACACCGGCCGCGCCGGTGCGCATCAGGTGCAGGGCCGCCGTGTACGTGGCGCAGCCGCCGACGATCACCGGGACGTCCAGCTCGTAGATGAACTGCTTGAGGTTCAGCGGCTCGTGCGCGCCGGAGACGTGCTCCGCCGAGACGGTCGTACCGCGGATGACGAAGATGTCCACGCCCGCGTCCACGACGGCCTTGGAGAACTGGGCGGTGCGCTGCGGGGAGAGCGCGGCGGCGGTGACGACGCCGGAGTCGCGCACCTCCTTGATCCGCTGCCCGATCAGCTCCTCCTTGATGGGAGCCGCGTAGATCTCCTGCAGACGGCGGGTCGCGGTCTCCGAGTCGAGACCGGCGATCTCGTCGAGCAGCGGCTGCGGGTCCTCGTAGCGCGTCCACAGGCCCTCGAGGTTCAGCACGCCGAGGCCGCCGAGCTCGCCGATGCGGATCGCGGTGGCCGGGGAGACGACCGAGTCCATGGGGGCGGCCAGGAAGGGCAGCTCGAAGCGGTAGGCGTCGATCTGCCAGGCGATGGAGACCTCCTTCGGGTCCCGCGTACGGCGGCTGGGGACGACGGCGATGTCGTCGAAGGCGTACGCCCGGCGGCCGCGCTTGCCGCGCCCGATCTCGATCTCAGTCACGTCTGTGGCCTTTCCCTGATGCGTTGCAGCGTCTTCCAGTATCGCCGACGGGCACGGCGAGGGCGGCCCCGGATGCCCGGGGCCGCCCTGGAAGGCCGGGCCGCTACTTGCTGCGGCTGTAGTTCGGTGCCTCGACCGTCATCTGGATGTCGTGCGGGTGGCTCTCCTTGAGACCGGCCGACGTGATGCGGACGAAGCGGCCCTTGGTCTCCATCTCGTCGATGGAGGCGGCGCCCACGTAGCCCATCGTCTGCCGCAGACCGCCGACGAGCTGGTGCAGGACGTTGGCCAGCGGACCGCGGTAGGGCACCTGGCCCTCGATGCCCTCGGGCACGAGCTTGTCGTCGGAGCCGACCTCGGCCTGGAAGTAGCGGTCCTTGGAGTACGACTTGCCCTGGCCGCGGGACTGCATCGCGCCGAGCGAGCCCATGCCGCGGTACGACTTGAACTGCTTGCCGTTGATGAACTGCAGCTCGCCCGGGGATTCCTCACAGCCGGCGAGGAGGCTGCCCAGCATCACGGTGTCGGCGCCGGCGGCCAGGGCCTTGCCGATGTCGCCGGAGTACTGCAGGCCGCCGTCGCCGATCAGCGGGATGCCCGCCGGACGGGCCGCGAGGGACGCCTCGTAGATGGCGGTGACCTGCGGGACACCGATGCCGGCGACCACGCGGGTCGTGCAGATGGAGCCCGGGCCCACGCCCACCTTGATGCCGTCGACGCCGGCGTCGATCAGCGCCTGGGCGCCGTCACGCGTGGCGACGTTGCCGCCGATCACGTCGACGCCGACGCTCGACTTGATCTTCGCCATCCAGCTGAGGGCGTTGCTGTTGTGGCCGTGCGAGGTGTCGACGACCAGGAAGTCCACGCCCGCACCGGCGAGCGCCTGGGCGCGCTCCAGGGCCTCGGGGCTGGCTCCCACGGCCGCACCGACGAGCAGTCGGCCCTCGGAGTCCTTCGCCGCGTTGGGGTACTGCTCGGCCTTGACGAAGTCCTTGACCGTGATGAGGCCCTTGAGGACACCCGCGTCGTCGACCAGCGGAAGCTTCTCGATCTTGTGGCGGCGCAGCAGCTCCATGGCGTCGGCGCCGGAGATGCCGACCTTGCCGGTGACCAGTGGCATCGGGGTCATGACCTCGCGCACCTGACGCGTGCGGTCGGTCTCGAAGGCCATGTCGCGGTTGGTGACGATGCCGAGCAGCTTCTTGTTGCCGTCGGTGACCGGGACGCCGCTGATGCGGAACTTGGCGCACAGGGCGTCGGCCTCGCCCAGCGTCGCGTCGGGGTGCACCGTGATCGGGTCGGTGACCATGCCGGACTCGGAGCGCTTCACCAGGTCGACCTGGTTGACCTGGTCCTCGATGGAGAGGTTGCGGTGCAGGACGCCGACGCCGCCCTGGCGGGCCATCGCGATCGCCATGCGGGACTCGGTCACCTTGTCCATCGCCGCGGAGAGCAGCGGGATGTTGACCCGGACGTTGCGGGAGATGCGGGACGAGGTGTCGACCGCGTTGGGGAGCACTTCGGATGCACCCGGCAGCAGCAGCACGTCGTCGTAGGTCAGCCCGAGTGTCGCGAATTTACCGGGCACTCCGTCGACGTTGGCAGTCATGACACCTTCCCCAAATGGCCTTGATCGGTGCGGATGTCCATGCTAACGGGAAGCGGGGCTGTCTCATTCCACGGTTTCGCCTGGCTCCGGGCTTCGTATGTTCGTACGGAAGCGGCGCACCGCCTGTTCAACTGAGGGGTTCTTCAAGCAGGGCTACTGCTCGGCCAGCGCCCGCAGCCGGCTCAGCGCCCTGTGCTGCGCCACCCGGACCGCCCCGGGTGACATTCCCAACATCTGGCCGGTCTCCTCTGCCGTCAGCCCCACCGCGATCCGCAGCAGCAGCAGCTCCCGCTGGTTCTCGGGGAGGTTGGCCAGGAGCTTCTTGGCCCATTCCGCGTCGCTGCTGAGCAGGGCGCGCTCCTCCGGGCCGAGGGAGTCGTCCGGGCGCTCGGGCATCTCGTCGGAGGGGACGGCCGTCGAGCCGGGGTGGCGCATCGCCGCGCGCTGGAGGTCGGCGACCTTGTGCGCGGCGATGGCGAAGACGAACGCCTCGAAGGGGCGCCCGGTGTCCCGGTAGCGGGGCAGTGCGAGCAGCACCGCCACGCAGACCTCCTGCGCGAGGTCCTCCACGAAGTGCCGCGCGTCGCCCGGGAGACGGGACAGACGGGTGCGGCAGTAGCGCAGGGCCAAGGGGTGGACATGGGCGAGCAGGTCGTGTGTCGCCTGCTCGTCCCCGTCGACGGCGCGGTGGACGAGCGCACCGATCGCGCCCTGGGCATGGGCCGCCTCGTCGTCGCGCATCGGTCCATGGTGCCTTGCGGCCGCCGACTCCGCGGCACCGCTCCCGTTGTTGTGCACCGAAGCGTTATGAGCAGGTGCGCCGGCACTCATCCCCTGCGCCCTCCCCTTCCGCTCGACCGACTCGTCCCCGAGGAACTCCACACCCTCAAGGATGCGGCATCCGCGGCGAAACGAGCAGCGGGCACCCGGCGAACCTCCGGTCCACCCACGCCCACCTGGCATTCCGTGCTCTCACGAGGACCGCTGGGGCCTGCTGTTCGAATCCTCCCGGGGAGGTGAGGCCTCGCCTGCACCCTCCCGGGCTCTGGACCTCGCCTCGGCCGGGGCAGAGCCCTGACGACGCTGTCGCCGGCCACCGGCCTCGGCCCTCGCGGGTGCGGCTCGCGCGGGGGCATCCGGGTGCCCCCGCCCTCCGGTGCCGACCGGAGGCCGCGCGTCGAAACCGGCCCGGTCCGCAGGACGGGCGTGATCCGAACGACAGGCCCTAGCGCACCAGACCCCACCGGAAACCGAGCGCCACGGCGTGGGCCCGGTCCGAGGCGCCGAGCTTCTTGAACAGGCGCCGGGCGTGCGTCTTGACGGTGTCCTCGGAGAGGAACAGCTCACGGCCGATCTCCGCGTTCGAGCGGCCGTGGCTCATGCCTTCGAGGACCTGGATCTCACGCGCCGTGAGCGTGGGCGCGGCGCCCATCTCGGCCGAGCGCAGCCGGCGCGGGGCGAGCCGCCAGGTCGGGTCGGCCAGGGCCTGGGTCACCGTCGCGCGCAGTTCCGCGCGGGAGGCGTCCTTGTGCAGATAGCCGCGGGCGCCGGCGGCGACCGCGAGGGCCACGCCGTCCAGGTCCTCGGCGACGGTGAGCATGATGATGCGCGCACCGGGGTCGGCGGACAGCAGCCGCCGGACCGTCTCGACGCCGCCCAGTCCGGGCATGCGTACGTCCATCAGAATCAGGTCCGAGCGGTCGGCCCCCCAGCGGCGGAGGACTTCCTCGCCGTTGGCCGCCGTCGTCACGCGCTCTACGCCGGGCACGGTCGCGACCGCACGACGGAGCGCCTCTCGGGCAAGCGGGGAGTCGTCGCAGACGAGGACGGATGTCATGACCGCCCTCCGCAGCTGATGCGCGTCACCTTGAGCCTCCAGGCTGGTACGAAATCGTCACCTGTGCGGTCGACCGTCTCGGACGCCCGTCCGAGCGCTTGTTCCTTCAACCGCCTCGCACTCTCAACGACGGTCACCCGAAAGAGTTACGGGGGCGGCTGCCATCTTCGGCACTCTACGTGAGGGGCCGGACACGGTGCAGATATGCGCAGCAGACCCTCGAACTTTCATCACAACCCATGCCCCATTCAGACCCATTTCTTCCGCTTTGCCAGTGTCTGGAGCTAGATTCGCAATGAGTCATATTTTCATCTCCTTAGATCGTAGTTGTACGGTCGTAGGCACCGGATCCGCCCAGAACGGCTACAAGGGGTCACGTAATGGCAGATTTCTCCCGCCTTCCCGGACCGAACGCGGACCTGTGGGACTGGCAGCTGCTGGCTGCCTGTCGCGGCGTGGACAGCTCGCTCTTCTTCCATCCGGAGGGTGAGCGCGGTGCGGCGAGGAGCGCTCGTGAGAACTCGGCCAAAGAGGTCTGCATGAGGTGCCCGGTACGCGCCGAGTGCGCCGCCCACGCCCTGGCGGTACGCGAGCCGTACGGCGTGTGGGGCGGGCTGACCGAGGACGAGCGCGAAGAGCTGATGGGGCGGGCGCGCAACCGGCTGGTGTCGGCGTCGGCATCGGGCGGACACACCGCCTCGAACAACTGAAGGAACGTTTCTGCGGACGGGCACGCGCACGCGTGCCGTTGGTTTTCGGGACGCGCACGGGCGGCTGCTAGCGGCGGGCGGCCCGGGCCAGCTGTTCGAGTGTCGCCGCCACGGCCGGTACCTGTGCGAGGTCGGGCAGGGTGAGCGCGACGATCTCCCGCCGCACCGCCGGTTCGAGGCGCACGGTGCGCACACCCCGGGGCCGTACCGACTCGACGGCCAGCTGGGGCAGCACGGCCACGCCCAGACCGGCGCCGACGAGGCCGACGACGGCCGGGTAGTCGTCGGTCGCGAAGTCGATGCGCGGGGTGAAGCCGGCCGCCGCGCACACCTCGACCAGCTGTCCGCGGCAGCGCGGGCAGCCCGCGATCCACGGCTCCTCGGTGAGCTCGCCGATGGCGACGGACTCCGAGCCGGCGAGCCGGTGCCGCTCCGGCACGAGCGCGACGAGCCGGTCCGACAGCAACGGCCGTACGACGAGGTCGTCCCACTCCTCCGCGCCCGCCGCCCCCTCGTAACGGAACGCGAGCGCCACGTCGCAGTCGCCCTCGCGCAGCAGCCCTACGGAGGCGGGCGGCTCGGCTTCCTCCAGGGAGACCCGGGTGCCCGGGTGCGCCTCGCGCAGCGCGGCGAGGGCCGTGGGGACGAGGGTGGAGCTGCCGCTGGGGAAGGAGACGAGCCGGACCCGGCCCGCGCGCAGCCCGGCGATGGCGGCGACCTCCTCCTCGGCCGCCGTGAGCCCGGCGAGGATGCCGGCGGCGTGCCGCACCAGGGCCTCGCCCGCCTGGGTCAGTCGCATCTCCCGTCCGGTGCGGATCAGCAGCGGTGTGCCGACGGAGGTTTCCAGTGCCTTCATCTGCTGGCTGACGGCAGGCTGGGTGCAGCCCAGCTCGCGGCCGGCGGCGGAGAAGGAGCCGGTGGTGGCGACGGCGCGCAGGACGCGGAGATGACGAGCTTCGATCACTCTTCCAGGATAAGCGGCCCTTTGATGTCGGTCCCGATAATGCGTCGACGCTTTGGGTGACGGTCGCCTACCGTTCTGGCATGAGGCTTCTGTCAGTGAATCTGGGCCGCGCCGAGGCCGTGCCGTACACGGACAACGCCGAGGGCGTGACCGGGATCGACAAGCGGCCGGTGGACGGGCCGGTGCGGGTGTCCGCGCCCGGGCCCAAGGGCGTCGGCGGGAGCGGGCTGGCCGGGGACGCGGTGTGCAAGCTGGAGCACCACGGCGGCGACGACCAGGCGGTGTACGCCATGGCCCGTGAGGATATGGACGACTGGGAGCGCGAGCTGGGCCGGACGCTGGCCCACGGCGCGTTCGGCGAGAACCTCACGACCCGCGGCCTGGACGTGTCCGGTGCCCTGATCGGCGAGCGCTGGCGGGTGGGGCCCGAGGCGGTGCTGGAGGTCACCTCCGGGCGGATCCCGTGCCGTACGTTCCAGGGCCACATGGGCGAGAAGGGCTGGGTCAAGCGGTTCACGCAGCGGGGTGCGCCGGGGGCGTATCTGCGGGTGATCGTGCCCGGGGAGATCCGCGCGGGCGATGCCGTCGAGATCGTGCATCGGCCCGGCCACGACGTGACGGTGGCCCTGCAGTTCCGGGCGGTGACGTTGGAGCGGACGCTGCTGCCGCGCCTGCTGGCCGCGGGCGAGGCCCTGCATCCGGAGTTGCTGAGGACGGCTCGGGAGTACGAGGAGAGGTACGGGGCCTGATGGCCGCTCACCACGCCTGTCTCCACCGACCCTTCACCACGGACGGCCGCACGCGGAAGCGGATGCACTCAGTCCAGGTCACTAACCTTCTGCCATGACAACGGCTCTGATTACGGGATCGACGGCAGGCATCGGGGCCGCGTTCGCGCGGCGACTGGCGGCCGACGGGCACAACCTGGTGCTGGTGGCCCGCGACACCAAGCGGCTCCGGGAACAGGCGACCGAACTGCACGACCGGCACGGCATCGAGGCGGAGGTGCTGACGGCCGACCTGGCCGAGGACCAGGGCATCGAGGCGGTGGCCGAGCGCCTCGGCGACCGCATGAACTCCGTCGACCTGCTGATCAACAACGCCGGGTTCGGCAACAAGGGCCGCTATCTCGACGTCTCCATGGCCGACGAGCTGCGGATGCTGAAGGTGCACTGCGAGGCGGTGCTGCGGCTGACGTCGGCGGCGACCGGGGCGATGCGCGAGCGCGGCCGCGGCGGCGTCGTCAACGTCGCGTCGGTGGCCGCCTTCGTGCCCCGCGGCACCTATGGCGCCTCCAAGGCGTGGGTCGTGCAGTTCACGCAGGGCGCGGCGCGTGATCTGGCCGGCAGCGGCGTACGGCTGATGGCGCTCTGCCCGGGCTTCGTGCGCACCGAGTTCCACGACCGCGCCGGGATGGGCACCGACAACATCCCGGGTTGGATGTGGCTCGACCCGGACAAGCTGGTGGCGGCGGCGCTGCACGATCTGGCGCGCGGCAAGACGCTGTCCATTCCGGACCCGCGCTACAAGGCGCTGATGGGGGCGGCGAAGCTGGTGCCGCGGGGGATGCTCGGGGCGGTTTCCTCCCGGACGGGCCGGAAGTACGGGCCGCAGTAGGCGTACGCGGCCGGCCCGGCCGCTCGTCCCCCTCCCCCGGAGCCGGGAGGCACACGGGCCGGCCCCTTGGGACAATGGAGCTGTTCAGCCGGACCCAGGGGGGCCGGAGGCGAGGCCATGACCTTCGTACAGCTCATCGAATGCAGGACCAGCCGGCTCGACGAGATGAACCGGCTGATGGACCGGTGGGTCGAGCAGACCAAGGGCAAGCGGACCGCGTCGCACAGTGTGGTGGCGAAGGACCGGGCCGACGCGTCGCACATCGTGGAGATCGTGGAGTTCCCGTCGTACGAGGAGGCGATGCGCAACTCCGGGCTGCCGGAGACCGACCGGATCTTCCAGGACATGGTGGCGCTCTGTGACGAGACGCCGACCTTCACGGACCTGGACGTGGTGCGGGACGAGCAGCTGTACGCGGCCACCGCGCGCAGGTTCTTCGAGCTCCTGCCCGGCCAGGGGGACGCGCCGCCGATGAACGACGTGTTCATCGAGGACTACCACGACCACGATCCCGCCAATGTGTCGGACGTCATCGGGCTGGACGCGATGCGGCGCGAGGTGGAGGTGTGGCGGGGCGGGTTCGACTTCTCGTTCACGATCGAGGACCAGATGGCACAGGGTGACCGGGTGTGCACCCGGTGGACCTTCCGCGGGCGCCACACGGGCGACTTCCTCGGGATCCCGCCGACCGGGCAGGAGGTCACCATGACGGGGACGACCGTGCACCGCTGCACACCGGACGGGAAGATCGCCGAGGGCTGGTGGCAGTACGACCGGCTGGGGCTGATGCAGCAGCTCGGGGCTCTGGAGCCTACGGAACTCTGACCCCACGGCGCTCCAGGACGAGGTTGGCCGCTCCGTAGCCGAATGCGCCGGCGAGGGCACCGGTGGACAGCAGGGCGAGGCCTTGGACGAGTCGGACGCGCATGCGGATCACTCCTCCGTCTGGGGTTCGGTGGGGGCGACGGATCGCGTGAGCTGCTCAGCTCGTCGCAACAGGCGGAGGAGCTCCGGGCCCTGATGGCGGTCGCAGGTTTCCGGCGCCCACCCCCGAGACCGACGGCTCCCTCCTGCTCGACTGGGCCGGCTGGAACCACCGCGACCAGGCCGACGCCCTCGTCGGACTGATCCGCAGCCACGTCGAGACCGGCGGCTGGACCAAGGAGGACCGCCGTTTTGTACCGCTGCTCGCCGGTCTGCGCGAGGTGCTGCCCTGGGTGCACCAGTGGTACGGCGAGTGCGACGAGGAGTGGGAGGGCAACCCCGCCGAAGAGTTCCAGGCCGCCCTCGACACCGGCCGCACGGAGCGCGAACTGTCCGAGGCGGATCTCCTCAACTGGCGTCCCGAGAAGAAGGCGCGCGGGCGGCAGAAGAAGAGTGAGTGAGCAGAGCAGTGCCCTTCGGGTATGAGTGAGGGGCGGTGGGGAGCGCAAACGGCTTCCCACCGCCCCTCGTTCGTCTCAGGCGCCTGTGGCCATCCGCACGAACGCCGTCCACTGGGCAGACGGCACGTTGAGTATCGCCAGGTCCGGGCGCTTGGAGTCGCGGATCAGTACGGCCGTACCGGCGTCCGCGACCTCGACGCAATCACCGCCGTTGCCCGCGCTGTAGCTGCTCTTGATCCATCGCAGTTCGCCAGCGGCAGGCGCGGGGCTGCCTGTCTTCATAGCTCTCCCAACAGCTTCTCGATGAAGGCCAGCGACTCCCTGGGAGTCAGCGCCTGCGCCGCGAGGAGTCTGTACGTCGCCTCCAACGGGCTGACCTTCTTCGGGTCCGAGTACAGGGCACTCGTGTCCTGTACCTCCATGTAGGCCATCCTGCGCTGATCGGCGAGATGGATCAATGTGAAGGGGCCTGCCAGTCCTGCGTGCTCGTCGCGCCGTGTCGGCATGACCTGCAACTCGACGTTACGTTCATGCCCGTACAGCAGTAGTTGTTCCAGTTGGCCCCGCAGCACCTCCGGACCTCCAAGAGGTCGCTGCAGAACATGTTCCTCAATGACGAAGCTCAGCAACGGAGCAGGCCGACGAGCGAAGAGCTTCCGGCGTTCCATCCGTGCCGTCACGCCCTGCTCGATCGTCTCCTCGTCCAACAACGGACGCCACATGCGGAAGACCGCACGTGCGTATTCCTCCGTCTGCAAGATCCCCTTGACCACATGGTCGGAGTAGGCGTGCAGCTCGACCGCCTGTCCCTCCAGCTCCGCATACCGCCGGAAGAACCCCGGATACCGAGCCTTCGCCACCTCCCCCTTCATGGCCACCAGCAGCCCCCGCCCTCCCACCTCCCGATCCACCGCGTCCACCAGCTCCGGCCGGGGAATCCGCCGCCCCTGCTCCACCGCCGCGATCTGCGCCTCGCCGTACCCGACCCGCTCCCCCAACTGCGCCTGCGTCAGCCCCGTGATCTCCCGCAGCAGCTTCATCTGGCGGCCGAAGCAGCGCAGGAACTCCCCGTTGGAATCAGCGCCCGCGCCCTCCACGCCCGCACCCGAGTCCGCTCCCGACTCCATCGCACCCGCCCCCTCAGCACATCCGTCCACCGGTCACCCGTGCTCGCACCGTAGGACGCCGCCGTGTCAACCACGCCAGTAGCGGTCCAAGTTGCGCCTGAAGAGTGAACGAGCAAGTCACTAGGTGAACCATGGCCCATGGCCGAGCAGGCCAAAAGAACGTCGGCGTGCGGCGGCACAGGTCGCCTACGCCACCCCTCACCCGGGAACTCGGAAGTGGGGGTGGAGTTCGACTTTCGCGACATTCCTCCTTCTCCGCACAACTCGAAGTACTCTGCGCAACAGGGACGTTGAGACTCCGGTGGGAGGTTGACGAGCGTGTCCGCACCGTGCACTGGCTGGATACACGAGCTCCGAGGTCACACACTCATGTTCACCGGCAAAACCCTGGTGGACGGTGATTGGGTTGTCCGTAAGAAGTGCTTCTCTCGTGCGCAGGCGTTAGGAGCTGCCTACCAGAACAGTTTCTCCAGGAAGGTGACCCTCGTCGTCCATGGAGAGTTGACAGGCAACGTCAAGGACGCGGACCGGGAGCTGAGCAGAAAACTGCTGGCAGTCATCGAGTCACGACGAGCAGGTCGACACATACACGTGGTCGACAATGCCGGCTACTCAGATCTTCTGTTCGGAGCTCCGGCCCAGTGCCGAGACCTCAAGGTGCAGGGCGAGCACGTAACCGTCATGCCTGAGGTGGGGGAAGGGTTCCTCGGCGGCCCGTTCGACAGGCTTCGTCTGCGCACTCGGGGCATCAACCGGTTGGAGGCCGGGCTGCTGGGGCGGGGCACGCCGCGACACGAGAAGCTGCTGTCACGCCTCATCGAGCGGGTCGCTGGTCGAGCGACGCTCGACGTTCGCGCTCCAGCGCGACGGGGCCCGCAGTTCGACCTCGGCTGGATCAGCGAACGGACCGCGTACGGCGCGTGGGTCGCGGCTCCCGAGCAATCAGGCGACAAAGAGACGAAGCGCCTCTCCGAGGCCGTCGAGTACGTCAGCAGGTCGGCCCGGTCTGTTGCCCGGCACGGCCAGGTCCAACGGGTAGTGGTGCTCGAGGATGCCGTAGACCTGAGCTCCGGACTGAGGGAGCGGGCACAAGCGTCGGGCGTTCTGATCGGGAAAATCAAGGATGTCCCCCGGTGAGACGGGGACCAAGCGGCATGCGACGACCCGATGCGCAGAGGCCCACTCTTCGCCGCTGGGAGCCGTGCATCGACATCGGCGGGTGACGGGCCGCGCTGACAGAGCGATCGCCCTCGCGTGAAAGCCTTCTTCACTCAACGCGTACATCCACGCACGCAGCGTGCGATAGCGTCGCCTCGACATCACGTCTTCCGCGTGCCACGCCGGGCACCAACGAAGACGGCCCCCGCGACGGTTGCAGCCGTCCGCGAGGGCCTGAACCACCAGTGGAAAAGGACTCCACCGTGATTTACCGGCACCATATCGCGCCCCCGCGCGCCTTCACGCAGTTCTCCCACGACCTCATCCGGCACCCCCGGCTGTCCTCCGACGCCGTGCGGCTGCTGACCTGGCAGCTCTCGCTCCCTGAAGGGGCGCGCGAGTCGTTGTCGCGTACCGCCGAGCGCGCCCGCATCGGGGCGTGCGCCTTCACGCGGGCCAAGCGACAGCTCAAGGAGGAGGGCTTCGTGCATGAGCGGCGGCTCCAGGGGCCCGGCGGTCGCTGGGTGACCCAACAGCTTGTCTCCAACGTGCCGTTGAGCGAGGCCGAGGCCGGCAAGATCCTCGCCCGGATGCCCGTCCACGTGCCCGACGCCCCCGCGTCGCGCCAGCTCGCCCCGAGTGCCCGCGTTCCGGCCGTCGGTGCTCCGACCCGTCCGCCCGCCGACGGTCATCCAGAGAAAGACCCTGGGGAAAACACCTCCCACCGTCCCGCCCGGCCGGATCCGGATGCGAGGCCGGAGCCCGCCCCGGACACAGTCGAGGTCCCCGAAACCGCCCGCGCCCTCGTCGCCGCCCTCCCCCACCTCTCCCCCGACCTCCGCCGCATCCCCCGAGGCATGCACGACGAACTGGCCCGGCTCGTCTCCCGCTGGCTCGCGGCCGGTCACACTCCCCCCGACATCCGCACGCACATCCTGCGCGGCCTCCCCGACGACGGCACCCCAGTCCACCGCCCCGGCGGCCTCCTGCGCTACCTGCTCCGCGACGTGCCGCCCGCGCCCGCCGCCCCGGCCCCGGCCCCGGGCGCCGCCACCTCTCCCCCGGCCGCCCGACCATCCGACCCCACCCGTCTGTCCAGCCGTCTCGCCGCCCTCCGCGAGTGCGAGGGCGACCACGTACAGGCGACCCTCTTCCGGCCAGTCGCGGAGGAGACGCTGTGCCGTGCTTGCTCGCGGCACCGCCTTCCCTGCCCGTGACTCCGGCCGACAACTCGTCGCGTCAGAGAGCGGCCGCGCCGGGACCCGCGCCGGGCGAGGCTCCCGGCGCGGGGTCGGGTGGCGGCAGCGCCGAGGAAGCGGCGCGCATTGCGGTGGTGACCCGGAAGATGTCCTGCGGGTCGCTGCGCCGGAGCGTGAACATCTTGACCAGGACGATGAGGTTCGGCCCGAACAGCACTATGGCCAGCACGAGTTGACCGATCGTGCCGTCCACCGGGGCGAGCAGCAGGCCCTGTACGACGCCCGCCGAGACTCCGAGATTCCTGCCCACGGGCTGCGGCTGATCGTGGTCCGGCCCGGCGACCTCGACGCGGACGGACGCAGCAGGCTCCGGCGCAAGGAGGAGGCCGACCTGGCGGCGCTGCGGAAGATCCTGCCCCGGGTCAGCGACGAGGACCGGGTCACCGACGCCTTCCGCGCCTGGCTGCTCGGCGAGGGGTGGACACCCGTCGAGCCCACGGACCGCTGGACCGACCTCGAAGCCGTGCGCGGCGAGGAGCGGCTGATCTGCGAGGCCAAGGGCCGCACTGAGGAGAAGGGCATCGACGCGGACATCTCCTACAGGCAGCTGCTGCGGCGTATGACGAGCCAGGACCCCCGGATACGGTACGTACTCGTCGTGCCGTCCTCGTCCGTCAAGGCCGTCGAGCGGGTTCCGGCCCATGTCCGCGAGCTGCTGCGGATCGACGTGTACGAGGTCACGGACGACAGCGAGGTGCGTCGGCTGCCTGCCTGATCCACAGCGAGCCGACGGACCTCCCCCTCTGGACACACCGACCCTGTGATGTGCATCCCCTACATTCGTGACATGAGTGAGCCGGTTGTGGAAACCATGGCCGAGGTCCGTAGCCACCTCGCCGATGTCATCGACCGCGCCCGCCGTGAGGAAACGCCGACGATCATCACGCGACGTGGCAAGCAGGAAGCCGTCGTGATCGGCATCGAGGAGTACCAGCGTCTCCGCCAACTCGCCGAGGACGCCGAAGAGGCATGGCTCAACCGGCTGGCCGACGAAGCCGAGTCCGAGGGCACCGACGGGTCGGTCTCGCTCGAAGAGATGGCCGGAGGCGTCAGCGCCTCGCACGGGCCGCGCCGGGCTGCCCGGAGATCACCCCCGACAAGCCCGACATCGCCCCCCGCCACCCCGACAGACAACCGCTGTGGGGGCGTCGTACCTGGTGAGAAGGGCTGCTGCCACGGGATCTTCGGGGCATGGCCACTTCCCCCAGCCAGGCGCGGCGGTCCGCTGCCGCTCCCGCTCGCCGATCAGACGGTGTTCTCGTTCCGCTTCACCGCCTCGCCCCGCGGCGCCCGGCTCGCCCGCCGGCTCGCGTCCTGCCGGATGGACGCCTGGGGCCGGCGGTACGGCACCCCGGCGCACGACTCCGTGAAACTGATCGTGGCCGAACTGGCAGCCAACGCCGTGACCCACGGCCGGGTGCCCGGCCGGGATGCCGAGCTGCGGCTCAGCCGGGAGGACGGCGGGTACGTACGCGTCGAGGTGAGCGACGCGCGGGGGAACGGCTGCCCGGGGCGCGGGACATCGGAAGCGGTGAGGAACGGCGGGCGGGGACTCCTCCTCGTACCGCCCTGGCCGAGGAGTGGGGAACGGCCCCACGCCCGGGCGCCCCCGGCAAGACCGTCTGGGCGGTGGTCCCCGCCGTGCCGGTCCACGGGTGAGCCGGGGGGAAGGACCCGATCCCGTCAGTAGTCGTAGCGGGCCTTGATGATCACGACTTCCTTTTCGGTGGCCCGGTAGACGAGGCGGTGCTCGTCGTCGATCCGGCGTGACCAGTAGCCCGACAGGTCGCCCTTCAACGGCTCCGGTTTGCCGATGCCCGTGAAGGGGTCCCTCTGGATCTCGGCGATAAGGCGGACGAGCTTACGGAAGAGCTTCCTGTCGGCGGCCTGCCAGTAGAGCAGGTCCTCCCAGCCGGTGGGACGGAACCGTACGTCCCTCACTCGCCGTCCTCCGCCAGGGCCTCCAGCTCCGCCATACTCCGGGTGATCACCGGGGTGTCGGCGGCCTTGTCCGCGGCGACGGCCGCCATGAGATGGGCGGCATTGGCCGGCGAACGCAGCAGGTAGACGGTCTCCTGCCAGGAACGGAAGTCGTCGGCCGACATCAGTATGGCGTTGCCGGCCCGGGAGGTGATCTCCACCGGTTCATGGTCGTCATTGACCTGCTGGATCAGCGGGAAAAGCCTGGCCCGGGCCTCGCTGGCGGTGATGGACATGCCCCTCCTCCAGGAACTGGTACGGAAAAGCCGTACCAGTCGGATGGTACAGGGGCCCGGTACGAGTCGCCGGCCTCGCGCTTCTCCGACCGGGATTCCCTCCCCGGCTGGCAGGATAAGGAGAGCTGTAAGGGGCCCTGGTTTCACCGTGCGGGCCCGGAACGAGGCCTGGCCGCGGGGGTGGCCGGGCGTGTGCTGTGGGGCGTGGGAGCGGCTGATGGCCAGGGGCGCGGGCGAGACGGTCGTACTGAGGGACGTACTCGACATCAAGGAGGACGTTCCCGTCCGAGGTTGCGCGCGGACGGCGAGGCCGACCCGGTGTTCTCTCTGCACCTGTCCGACCTCGACATCGAGCCGCTGCTCGACGCCGTCGCCGAGCCGGGGCAGACGGCCACGGGTGAGTCCCCCACCACGCTCAAGACTCCGAACCTGAAGATCAACATCACGGAGTTCGACCACACGAAGTCCTGGTGAGCCGCCGGGCGAAGGTCTCAGGCTGCGGAAGGGCCCTAGTCGCCTCCGCCACCGCCCCCTCCGTCCCCACCACCGCCGTCACTGCCGCCGCCGCCCCCGTCGCCGCCGTCCCCGCCGTCGCTGCCCCAGCCATCGCCGCCGCCGGGTTCATTGTCGTCACGGTCCCTGCCGAGGTTGCTGAACCAGGGACGCTCCCAGATGTCGTCGCCGGTGTTCCGGCGGGAGCCCACGGCGCGGAACCTGGCCAGGCCCGTGGTGTCGCCGAGGCCGAAGGACACGGCTACCGCGTGGGCCATCACTGCGTCCAGGGCGTCGGGGCTCTCGTGGCGCACGTCGGCCAGCGGCAGCAGCACCGAGCCGGGCGGAGGGCCGGGCCACCGTGAGGGGCGGGTCAGCAGCGCGACGTGCCGGTCGTCGCGCAGCAGCCACGAGCTCTCGCCGTTCTCGCGGCGCAGTGTCCACTGCCGGTCGGGCAGGCGGATCTCGACGCTGCTCTTGGACTTGCGCATCCTCTTGCGCAGTTCGAGCCGTGCGGTGATGTCACCGACGGTCATGATCAGGCCGTTGGCCAGGTCGGCGGCGTCGGGGCGGTAGCCGTACGGTGCCCGCAGGCGCACGGCGGGGGCGTGCGTGCCCCAGACGTCCACGCGTACCGAGCGCCGGTCCACGGCGACGGTCACCCGTCCGGCGGGGCCGTGCGCGTGGCGGCGCGCGATCCACAGCGGTACGCCCTCCGCCTGCGCCCGTGCGGCGAGGTCGGCCACGTGGTCCGGCCCGCCGCACCTGCGTACCGCCAGTTCGCCCAGCGCGCGGGCGAAGTCGGCAGCCTGACGGGCCTTCAGGGGGGTGGTGGTGCCGGTCACGCGGGTGACCGGGACGACGCCGGGGCCCTGGGGCAGCATCCCCAGGGGGCGTTCGGCGCCTCCGCCGCCGAGCCAGCAGCCCCGCAGGAACGCTTCTGCCATGGCGGCGAGGTTCAGCTCGTCCAGCGGGGTCGTCCTGCCGCCCCTGCCCAGTCCCACCTCGGTGAGCCGCACCGTCCGCGCCAGCGGGTTGCGGGACCGTTCCCCGTAGAGCACCTGGTTCATCCCTACCCCCTCATGATCCGACTGCTCTGCGGGTAGACCGTCGCCGGCCCCGGCACGGTTCCCCGACCGGCGGAGAAAGGCGCACGGCGAAGGCCCGGCACCCCGTCTCCGGGGTGCCGGGCCTTCGCTCGGGCTCGGGCGGGCTGACGTCGTCAGCCCTCAGCCGTCATGCCTCAGTGGGAGTGGCCGTGGCTGTGGCCACCGGCGGCCGGCTCCTCCTCTTCCTTCTTCTCGACGACCAGGGTCTCGGTCGTGAGGAGGAGGGAGGCGATGGAGGCGGCGTTCTCCAGGGCGGAGCGGGTGACCTTGACCGGGTCGATGACGCCGGCCTTCACCAGGTCGCCGTACTCGCCGGTGGCGGCGTTGAAGCCCTGGCCCTTGTCGAGCTCGGCGACCTTGGAGGTGATGACGTAACCCTCCAGGCCGGCGTTCTCGGCGATCCAGCGCAGCGGCTCGACGGCGGCCTTGCGGACGACCGCGACACCCGTGGCCTCGTCGCCGGTCTTGCCGAGGTTGCCCTCGAGGACCTTCACGGCGTGGACCAGCGCGGAACCACCACCGGAGACGATGCCCTCCTCGACCGCGGCGCGGGTCGCGGAGATGGCGTCCTCCAGACGGTGCTTGCGCTCCTTGAGCTCGACCTCGGTGGCGGCACCCACACGGATGACGCACACGCCGCCGGCCAGCTTCGCGAGGCGCTCCTGGAGCTTCTCGCGGTCCCAGTCGGAGTCGGTGGTCTCGATCTCGGCCTTGATCTGGGCGACGCGGCCCTGCACGTCGTCCTTGTTGCCGGCACCGTCGACGACCGTGGTGTCGTCCTTGGTGACGGTGACGCGGCGGGCGGAGCCGAGCACGTCCAGGCCGACCTGGTCGAGCTTGAGGCCGACCTCCTCGGAGACGACCGTGGCGCCGGTGAGGACGGCCAGGTCCTGCAGCATCGCCTTGCGGCGGTCGCCGAAGCCGGGGGCCTTCACGGCGACGGCGTTGAAGGTGCCGCGGATCTTGTTGACGACGAGGGTGGAGAGGGCCTCGCCCTCGACGTCCTCGGCGATGATCAGCAGCGGCTTGGAGGCGTTGGCCTGGATGACCTTCTCCAGCAGCGGCAGCATGTCCGCGATGGCGGAGATCTTGCCCTGCGTGATGAGGATGTAGGGGTCGTCCAGGACGGCTTCCATGCGCTCCTGGTCCGTCACGAAGTACGGCGACAGGTAGCCCTTGTCGAAGGCCATGCCCTCGGTGAAGTCCAGCTCCAGACCGAAGGTGTTGGACTCCTCGACGGTGATGACACCGTCCTTGCCGACCTTGTCCATCGCCTCGGCGATGAGCTCGCCGACCTGCGTGTCCTGGGCGGACAGACCGGCGACGGCGGCGATGTCGGACTTCTCGTCGATCGGCCGGGCGGTCGCGAGGAGCTCCTCGGAGACCGCGGCGACGGCGGCGTCGATGCCCTTCTTCAGGGCGGCCGGGGAGGCACCGGCGGCGACGTTCTTCAGGCCCTCGCGCACGAGCGCCTGGGCGAGCACGGTGGCGGTGGTCGTACCGTCACCCGCGATGTCGTTGGTCTTGGTCGCCACCTCCTTCACCAGCTGGGCACCGAGGTTCTCGTACGGGTCCTCGACCTCGACCTCGCGGGCGATGGTCACACCGTCGTTGGTGATGGTGGGAGCGCCGAACTTCTTGTCGATGACGACGTTGCGGCCCTTGGGGCCGATCGTCACCTTGACCGTGTCGGCAAGCTTGTTGACGCCGCGCTCGAGGGCGCGACGGGCGTCCTCGTCGAACTTCAGGATCTTCGCCATGGGAGCGTGAGCCCTCTTCCGGAATCAGGGGTTACGGCACTGCGCCCCGGGCGCCCGGCTTCTGTCGATCGCGGGGGGCCAGGGGCGCAGTTCAAAGCAATGTGCTTGGGGTGAATTACTTCTCGACGATCGCGAGCACGTCGCGGGCCGAGAGGACGAGGTACTCCTCGCCGTTGTACTTCACCTCGGTGCCGCCGTACTTGCTGTAGAGCACGACGTCGCCGACGGAGACGTCGAGCGGAAGACGGTTGCCGTCCTCGAAGCGGCCCGGGCCCACGGCCAGGACGACGCCCTCCTGGGGCTTCTCCTTGGCGGTGTCCGGGATGACCAGGCCAGAGGCGGTGGTCTGCTCGGCGTCGAGCGGCTGGACCACAATGCGGTCCTCGAGCGGCTTGATGGCAACCTTGGAGCTGGTGGTCGTCACGATCCGACCTCCCCCTTCGGAGATCTCACGGGGTTAACTGTCTGAGGTGGCGACCAGGTGGATCCGTCGTCGCGGGTGCCGGACCTGCCCGTCGCTGTGTTGGCACTCTCCTATGGGGAGTGCCAGAGCCGAGACTATGACTGCGATTAGCACTCGGTCAAGCGGACTGCTAATTGCCCGCGGCGCGTCGGCCGGATTCTCTCGCCAGGTGGTCCTCCAGCCGCCCCACCCGCAGACCGCGCTTCGCGATCTCCCGCAGCAGGCGTTCGGTCCGCTCCGTGAGGGTCAGGGACCCGGTCTCGCCGGACGGCACCGAGACGATGTCGCCGGCGCGCAGGCCGGGCTCGCCCCGGGTGTAGGTCAGTTCGCCACCGGCGTCCAGGGACGCGCGCCACAGGACGACCGCCGTGATGCCGCAGTCGGCGGCGGCGCGCAGGGTCGTCGTGTCGTAGGTGCCGTAGGGCGGGCGGAAGAGGCGGGGGCGGATGCCGAAGCGGGAGCGGAGCTTGTGCTGCTGGCCGCAGATCTCGGCGCGCTGCCCGGCGTAGGGCAGACCGCGCAGGGCGGGGTGGTCGAGGGTGTGGTTCTGGATGGACGCGCCGACCGCGCGCAGCCGGGCGAAGTGGCCGTAGCCGGGGCCCACGACGCTGTCCGTGAGGAACATGCTGACCGGGAGCCGCCGTTCGCGGACGAGCCCGACGAAGCGGGGGTCGCGTTCGGCGCCGTCGTCGTAGGTGAGGAAGACCACCGGGTCGCGGGTGGGGACGTGGTCCACGACGGGCGGCAGATGGCGGCTGTCGCTCACCGCGCGTGCCGGATCCTGCGCGCGGCCGTCGGCGGGGCCCGACCGCTCCCCCGCGGCCCCGGCGCAGCCGGCCAGCAGGGCCGCGCACAGCACGGCGGCGGCCGGCCGCCTCACAGGTAGTCCTCCAGCCGCCCCACCGCGTACCCCTCGGCCGTCACCTTGTTCAGGAAGCGGCGGATCATGTCGGCCATCGTGCCCTTCCCCTCGTCGCGGCCCCGGAAGTGCGTGAGGACGATGTCCCCCGGGCGCAGCTTGCGGTCCCCTTCGCGGTACTCCCAGTGGTCGGCGAAGACCTCCTGGTTCCACAGGGGCACGTACGCGATGCCGCAGGCCCTGGCGGCGCGCAGGGTCGCCCGGTCGTAGCTGCCGAAGGGCGGGCGGAAGAGGGCGGGACGCTTGCCGAACCGCTTCTCCATGTAGCGCTGCATGCCGCAGATCTCGCGCTTCTGCGCCCGGTACGACAGGCCCCGCAGGTTGGGGTGGTGGAGGGTGTGGTTGTTCAGGACCACACCCCCGGACTGCATCTTCCGGAAGTAGCGGGGGTCGTCCTTGACCAGGTAACCGCTGAGGAACGCGGTGTACGGGACGTCCAGGTCGCTCATCATCCGCAGGAACGCCCGGTCCTTCTCGGCGCCGTCGTCGATGGTGAGGAAGACGACCTTGTCCCGGGTGGGGATCGTGGTGAAGACGGGCGGGAGGCCCGACTTCCGGTGGCCCTTCACCTCGAAGCCCTTGCGGGTCCTGATCCTCGGCTTCTCCGTCGGGGGCGGCGGTGCGGCGAGTGGGGCCCTGCGCAGGTCCCAGCGGTGCGCGGCGGCGGCCCGGGCGGCGTGCGCGGCGCGCAGCTTGCCCGCGTGTGAGTCGAGCGCGCGGGCCGGGGGCGCGTCGAGGGGCTGCTGGCCGCCGGCCGGGGTGACGTCGCTGCCGCCGTCCTGCGCGCAGCCGGAGGCGATGGCGGCGAGCACGAGCACGGCGAGGCCGATCCGTGCGCGTGCGGGCGCGCGCCCCCCTGCCCGGCTTTTGTCATTTTGTACGACTGCTCGCATGGTGCCGGATCCTCGCAGCCCCTCCCGCCGATCCCGGCCCGACACCGCGGCCGGTGCCGCACCATCCACCGACTGGCCCACACGCCTCCGGACCGCCGCCGTCGCCGGTGCCGCACCATCCACCGCCCGGCCCACACGCCTCCGGACCGCCGCCGCACCATCCACACGCCCCCCGCCGCACCATCCTCCGACTGGCCCGCACGCCTCCGGACCGCCGCCGTGGCCGGTGCCGCCTCGTCCACCGACTGGCCCACACGCCCCGCGACCCCCGCCGTGGCCGACAATGATCCGGTGAACGACCTCGCCCTCCTCCTCACCCCCGAAGGCCGCGCCCTCCTCGACGAGGTGCGGGACACCGACCCGGCGCAGGAGTTGGCCGTCGCGACCCGGCTGCGCCGCGAGCACCCCGCCGAGCTGGTGTCGGCGGCACTGGGCCAGGCCCGGCTGCGGCAGCGGGCGGTGGTGAAGTTCGGGGCCGAGGACGCGGGCCGGATGTTCTTCACGCCGAACGGGGTCGAGCAGTCGACCCGGGCGAGCGTGGCGGCCTACCGGGCCCGCCGTATGGCCGGCCTGGGCATCACCTCGGTCGCCGATCTGTGCTGCGGCATCGGCGGTGACGCGATCGCGCTGGCCCGCGCCGGGATCCGGGTGCTGGCCGTGGACCGGGACCCGCGGACGGCCGCCGCGGCCCGGGCGAACGTCGACGCGTTGGGCCTGGCCGGCCTCGTCGAGGTCCGCGAGGCGGACGTCACGGACGTGGACACGGCCGGTTTCGACGCCGTGTTCGTCGACCCCGCCCGGCGCGGCGGCCGCGGCCGGATCTTCGACCCCGAGGCCTACTCACCGCCCCTGTCCTGGGCCGTGTCCGCCGCCCGCCGGGCTCCTCGTGCCGCCGCGCTGAAGATCGCCCCCGGCGTCCCGCACGAGGCGGTCCCCGAGGACGCCGAGGCCGAGTGGATCTCCGACGGCGGGGACGTCAAGGAGGCGGTGCTGTGGTTCGGCACCGAGCCGGGGGCGGTCCGGGCGACCCTGCTGCCGGGGCCCCGCACCCTGCTCTCCCGCGGCCTGCCCGATCCCGCGGTCCGCCCGCCCGGCCGCTACCTCTACGAGCCCGACGGCGCCGTCATCCGGGCCCACCTGGTCGCCGAGGTGGCCGACCGGGTCGAGGGCGGGCTGCTCGACGCGACCATCGCGTACGTCACGGCCGACGCCCTGCACCCGACGCCGTACGCCACGGCCTACGAGATCACCGACCATCTGCCCTTCAACGTCAAGAAGCTGAAGGCGCTGCTGCGGGAGCGGCGGGTCGGCACGCTGACCGTGAAGAAGCGGGGCTCGGCGGTCGAGCCGGAGGAGCTCCGCAGGAAGGTCAAGCCGCAGGGCCCGCACGCGGCCACGGTGTTCCTGACCCGGGTCGCGGGGGCACCGGCGATGCTCATCGGGCACCCGGCCCGTCCGTAAGCGTCAGGACCGCTCCGCCGCCCGCCTCAGCAGCAGCTCCCGCTCCCGTTCGTTGCGGGTCAGGGACGCCGCCCGTTCGAACTCGGCGCGGGCCTGGGCCGAACGGCCCAGGCGGGCGAGGAGGTCGCCCCGGACGCTGGGCAGCAGGTGGTAGTCCCGCAGGGCGGGGTCGTCGGCCAGGGCGTCGACGAGGACGAGTGCTGCCGCCGGGCCCTCGGACATCGAGACGGCCACCGCGCGGTTCAGCTCCACGACCGGGGACGGGGAGCGGGCGGCCAGGAGGCCGTAGAGGGTGGCGATGCGGGGCCAGTCGGTCTCCTCGTAGGTGTACGCGTGCGCATGGCAGGCGGCGATGGCCGCCTGGAGGAGGTACGGTCCCGGGGCACCGCTGGAGGTGGCCTCGGCCCGGCCCAGTGCGGCGATGCCGCGGGCGATGAGCATGCGGTTCCAGCGGGAGCGGTTCTGGTCCTTCAGGAGGACCGGCTCGCCACGGGGGCCGGTGCGGGCCGCCGTACGGGAGGACTGGAGCTCCAGGAGCGCGGTGAGGCCGTGCACCTCCGGTTCCTTCGGCATGAGGGCCGTGAGCACCCGGGCCAGCCGCAGGGCGTCCTCGCACAGGGACGGGCGGAGCCAGTCGTCGCCGGCCGTGGCGGCGTACCCCTCGTTGAAGATCAGGTAGATGACGTCGAGGACCGAGCCGAGGCGGGCCTCGCGGTCGGGGCCGTGCGGCACCTCGAAGGCGACGTTCCTCGTCGCCAGGGTGCGTTTGGCGCGGACGATGCGCTGCGCGATCGTCGGCTCCGGGACCAGGAAGGCGCGGGCGATCTCCGCCGTGGTGAGGCCGCCGAGCAGGCGCAGGGTCAGGGCGGTGCGCGCCTCGGTGGACAGGGCCGGGTGGCAGGCGGTGAAGACCAGGCGGAGCAGGTCGTCGTCGATGTCGTCGGGGTCGGCCGGCTCCTGAGGGGGAGTCGTGGCCGACAGGTCCCGGCCGATCTCCGCCAGCTTGCGGGCGTAGTTCTCCCGGCGCCGGACCAGGTCGACGGCGCGGTGGCGGGCGGTGGTCATGAGCCAGGCGCCCGGGTTGTCGGGCACCCCGTCCCGCGGCCACTGCTCCAGCGCCGCGACCAGCGCGTCCTGCGCGAGTTCCTCGGCGATGCCGACGTCCCGGACGATCCGGGTGACGCCGGCGATGATCCGGGGCGACTCCATGCGGAAGACGGTCTCGATGGCCCCGACGGCGCGGTCGGCCCGGGGCGCCGGCGACGGGGCCGGGGCCGGGGTCGGACGAGGGGCCGAGGTGGGCTGCGAGGCCGGAGTCGGCTCCGAGACCGGGGTCGGACGAGAGGCCACCCAGGTCGGCTCCGAAGCCGAGACCGAGGTCGGACGAGAGGCCAACGACGCCGGCTCCGAAGCCGGGGTCGGGGTCGGACGAGAGGCCGGGGTGGGCTGCGAGGTCACAGCCCACCATCAGACACCCTCGGCGACGCCCGGCCAAGCAGGACCGGCGTGGGGACCGGTCAGTCCTCGGTGATCTGCCGGACCTCCGCGGTGATCGTCCAGTAGTCCTCGTGCAGGGAGAGGAACCGCTTGGTCCACTCGATCGCCTCGGCCTTGTCCTTGCACTGGCTGATCGAGTAACCGCCGATGACCTCCTTGGACTCGGTGAACGGCCCGTCGGTGACGGAGAGCTGCCCGCCCTCCCAGGTCACCCGGCTGCCGTCCGAGGTCGGCGTGAGCCCGGCCGTGTCGAGCATGACGCCCGCCTTGGTGATCTCCTCCAGCAGCTTGCCCATCCGCTCCATGAGCTCGGGGCTGGGGCCCTCGGCGGGGCTGTTCTTCTCGTCGATGCGGATCAGGGTGAGAAAGCGCGGCATGGTGACTCCTCGGGGTCCTCGGGAGCGGGGCTCCTCCCCGCTCTCACCCCTGCGTCGATCGGGAGGCCGCCGGATCGACACGCTCGCGGAATTTCTTCGGAGAATTTTCTCCGGGAGTCGTTTACGCAGGTCAGCGCAGTGACTCCCACAGCTTCCCCGCCTCCGGCTCCTCCGCCACCACCCGGTTGGGATCCGACGGCGCCCGCACCACGGGCATCATCACCGTCCGCACCCCGCTCGCCGAGAGGCCTTGCAGACTCTGTCCGAGCCGGGTCAGTTCGGCGAGGGAGTCCAGGCCGGTGTCCGTGGTGAGGCCTGCCGTCACCGCGTCCGCGACGCGATACAGCCTGGCCGGGTCGGTGAGCAGGTCCTGGGAGGCGATCTGCTCCAGCAGTGCCTTCACCAGCTTCTGCTGGAGGCCTATGCGGCCCAGGTCGCTGCCGTCGCCTATGCCGTGCCGGGTGCGGGCGAGGCCGAGGGCCTGGGTGCCGTCCAGGTGGTGGGTGCCCGCCTTCAGCCGCAGATGGCTGTCCTCGTCGGCGATGTCCTCGTCCGTGGTGACGGTGACCCCGCCGAGCGCGTCGACCAGCCGGGCGAAACCGGTGAAGTCGATTTCGAGGTAGTGGTCCATGCGGACCTGGGTCATCTCCTCGACCGTCTTGACCGCGCAGACCGGACCGCCCACCTCGTACGCGCTGTTGAACATGGAGTGGGGGGCGACCGCCGTCGTGCCGCCGGACGGACGCGGGCAGGGCGGGCGGGTGACCAGGGTGTCGCGCGGGATGCTCACCACCGTCGCGCTGGTCCGCCCGGCGTCGAGATGGACGACCATCGCCGTGTCGGAGCGGGCACCGGAGCTGTCGCCGCCGCCGAGCCTGCGGTTCTCCTTGCCGCTGCGCGAGTCCGAGCCGAGGACCAGGATGTTGAGGGCCTCGCTCGGCAGGGCAGGGGCCGAGGGCGCCGGTGTGGTCACCGGCTTCGGCGGCCGGTCGTCGCCCAGGGCGTTGTCGATGTCGACGCCGGTGATGTTGTCGCTGAGATGCCAGTAGGCCCAGCCCGCCGCTCCGGCGCCCAGCACCAGCGTCCCGGCCAGGGCGAGGCCGGCGATCTTCAGCGCTCTCGACCGCCGGCCCGCTTCCTTGCCCTCGTCCCCGTGGTGTCCCGTCACGGGCAGGAACATAAGTCCGAATTATTACGGGCAGGGAGCCCACGGCTCCTTTTCTTGGGAAATTCTCAGAATTCAGGCCCCGGGCTCACCCCGGTGTCACCACCGGCACCGGATCGCTGCCGCTCCAGGAGCCGTTGAACGGGGACGTCACCGAACCGCCGTCCGGTAGGCAGCCGTTGTACGGGACGTTGGTGCAACCGACCGCCGCGCCCGACCGGGTGCAGTCCGCGTTCCAGGCCCGGGTGAGCCGCTCCGAGTTCGAGGTCGCTGCCGCCGAGTCCGACGCCGTCATGCGCTGCCTCCCCCAAGGGCGAAGGCCTGACGCGCGGGTCGTGCCCCGCCGGCAGGGGGGCGCGGCTCGCTTCGGAGGTTCGCGCATGTGCGGCGAATCGAGTGCGACGGTGGCGGTGGGCCTAACCGGCCACCACCCAGCGCGCTCCTGCACCCATGCCCAACAGCAGAGCTGGAAGTATCCACCACCACGGCATGACCCTCCGTACCGAAGGCACCAGCCACAGCGCCGCCGCGGCCCCGGCTGCCGCGATGGTGACGACACACGACAGAACGATTCCGGCGTACGCGCCGTCGTCCCACGTTCCGGACGGCGTGATGGTCAGTGCCGTCCAGCAGAAACAAGCGGCGATGAGGGTGAGCAGGGTGAGGGGTACAGCGAGGACCACACGGAGGCAGCCGCGGTCGTCGTCCACGTGGGAAGGGCTGGTCATCAGCGCAGTCCGTTCCTTGCCTCGTTCAGATTGTTCGCGAACCGACGCCCGTAGTCCTGGGCGTCGTCGGTCTCCCAGTACGGCCCGCCGTTGTAACGCGGGTCGTGCTCGCCTCGGCTGCCTCTCGCCGCAACTCCGAGATCGCAGAGACGACGTCGACCTGACCTGACCTTCGCTTCGGCCAGGTCGCGCAGGGGAGTGTCGGCGGCGTGCGAGGCGGGGGCCGCGAGCAGTGCGGAGAAGGTGGTGACGACCGAGGCCGGCAGGGATGTCAGGCAGTGAGCCCGATCTCGGGGATCTCATCGCGGGCACACTCGAAAGTTTCGGTGGTGCCACCGATTGGCGTCGGTGCAGGGTGGAGGCGTCCGGAACACCCGTCAGTGCGGCACCTACGCCTGCGCCGGCCCCGCAGTGCTGCTGCGCACCACCAGACTCGTCGCCAGCTCCACCCGGGTCGCCGCCTCGGTCCCCTCGTCCCGTCCGAGGTCGAGGACCAGCTTGGCCGCCGCCTCGGCCATCTCCGTCAGCGGCTGCCGTACGGTCGTCAGCGGCGGCCCGACCCAGGGCGCCACCGGCAGGTCGTCGAAGCCGACCACGCTCAGGTCCTCGGGGATGCGCAGCCCCAGCTCGCGCGCCGCCTCGTACAGCCCGAGCGCCTGCAGGTCGTTCCCGGCGAAGACGGCGGTCGGCCGGTCCGGGCGGCGCAGCAGTTCCAGACCCCGCCGGTAGCCGGCCTCGTGGTGGAAGTCGCCGGTCGCGATCAGGGCGGGGTCCACCGGCAGCCCGGCCGTCTCCAGCGCTGCCCGGTAGCCGTCGATCCGGGCCCGGCTGCACATCATCTGCGCGGGCCCGCTGATCGCGCCGATCCTGCGGTGCCCCAGCTCGACCAGATGCCGGGTGGCGGCCAGACCGCCCTGCCAGTTGGTCGCGCCGATCGACGGCACGTCGGTGCCGGGGTCGCCGGCCGGGTCCATCACCACGAACGGGATGGAGCGGCTGGTGAGCAGGGCCCGCTGCGACTCGTCGAGCCCGGACAGGACCAGGATCACGCCGTGCGGCCGACGCGCGGCGACCTGGTCGGCCCAGGTCCGCCCCGGGGTGAGCCGCCCCGCACTCTCGGACAGCACGACACTGAGCCCGGCGTCCCGGGCCACGTGCTCCACGCCTCGGATGACCTCCATCGCCCAGGCGCTCTCCAGCTCGTGGAAGACCAGGTCGATCAGGGGCGAACGGGTCGCCTCGGCCCGGCGGCGCCGGTAGCCGTGGGCGCGCAGCAAGTCCTCGACGCGGGACCGGGTGGCCGGGGCGACGTCGGCCCGGCCGTTGAGGACCTTCGAAACAGTCGGGGCCGAGACGCCCGCCTCACGGGCGATCTCGGCGAGCGTCGCCGTCTGCGCGCTGCGCCCCTGTGTCCGGGTCTGCGTCCGGCTTTCAACCGGCTCCGGGGATGTCATGGCGGCGATCGTAACCCTGCCGGCCCCCTTGACGAAGTCCTCGCACCGCCATAGGTTCCCGGAACATTCGAAGTTGGCATCGAAACATTCGTTGAAACGTTCGTGAGAGGGCCGTCCGTCCACCCGACAGGAGCTTCATGACCACCGCGCCCTGGCGTGACCCCGCGCTGCCCGCCGCCGTCCGCGTCGACGACCTGCTCTCCCGGATGACCCTGGAGGAGAAGACCGCCCAGTTGTACGGCGTGTGGGTGGGCGCCGCGACGGACGGCGACGGGGTCGCTCCGCACCAGCACGACATGGCCGTCGAGTACGACTGGGAGGAGCTGATCACCCACGGCCTGGGCCAGCTCACCCGCTCCTTCGGCACCGCCCCCGTGGACCCGGCGCTGGGCGCGCAGGCACTGGCCCGCGCCCAGCGCCGCATCGCCGAGGCCGGCCGTTTCGGCATCCCGGCGATCGCGCACGAGGAGTGCCTGGCCGGCTTCACCGCCTGGCAGGCCACGGCCTATCCGGTGCCGCTCGCCTGGGGCGCGACCTGGGATCCGCCGCTGGTCGAGGAGATGGCCCGCCGCATCGGCGACGACCTGCGCTCGGTCGGCGTGCACCAGGGGCTCGCGCCCGTGCTGGACGTCGTACGCGATCCGCGCTGGGGCCGCGTGGAGGAGACGATCGGCGAGGACCCGTACCTGGTCGGCACGGTCGGTGCGGCCTATGTGCGGGGCCTGGAGTCGGCCGGGGTCGTCGCCACGCTCAAGCACTTCGCCGGGTACGCCTCCTCGGCGGGTGCCCGCAACCTCGCCCCGGTGCGGGCCGGCGTTCGCGAGTTCGCCGACGTCACCCTCCCGCCCTTCGAGATGGCCCTGCGCGAGGGCGGCGCCCGCTCGGTGATGGCCGCCTACACCGAGACGGACGGCGTACCGGCCTCCGCGGACCCGGGGCTGCTGACCCGTCTCCTGCGCGAGGAGTGGGACTTCACCGGCACGGTCGTCGCCGACTACTTCGGCATCGCGTTCCTCCAGACCCTCCACCGCGTCGCCGGCGCCCCGGCCGAGGCGGCCCACGCGGCCCTCACCGCCGGCATCGACGTCGAACTGCCCACCGTCAAGTGCTACGGCCGGCCGCTGCTGGAGGCGGTCCGGGCGGGCGAGGTCCCCGAGGAGCTCGTGGACCGGGCGGCCCGCCACGTCCTGCTCCAGAAGTGCGAACTGGGCCTGCTGGACGAGGACTGGACTCCCGAGCCGGCCGCCGAGGTCAACCTCGACTCGACGGGCAACCGCATCCTGGCCCGCCGCCTGGCCGAGGAGTCGGTGGTCCTGCTCGACAACCCCGACGGCCTGCTCCCGCTGGCCCCGGACACCCGGATCGCGGTGGTCGGTCCCCGGGCGGCCGACGCCCTGGCCATGCTGGGCTGCTACTCCTTCCCGTCCCACGTCCTCACCCACCACCCCGAGGTGCCGGCCGGCATCGAGATTCCGACCCTCCTGGACGCCCTGCGCGGCGAACTCCCCGACGCCAAGGTGACGTTCGCTCAGGGCTGCGACGTGACGGACCCGGACACCGCCGGCTTCGAGGAGGCCGTCGCCCGCACCGCCGAGGCGGACGTGTGCGTGGCGGTCCTCGGCGACCGGGCGGGCCTGTTCGGCCGCGGCACCTCGGGCGAGGGCTGCGACGCGAGCGACCTCGGCCTGCCTGGCGCCCAGGGCGAGCTGCTGGACGCGCTGGTCGCCACCGGCGTCCCCGTGGTGCTGGTGCTGCTGACGGGTCGCCCCTACGCCCTGGGCCGCTGGCACGGCCGCCTCGGCGCGGTCGTCCAGGCGTTCTTCCCGGGCGAGGAGGGCGGCCCGGCGGTCGCGGGCGTCCTCGCGGGCCGAGTGAACCCCTCGGGCCGCCTGCCCGTCAGCGTCCCGCAGGTCCCCGGCGGGCAGCCCTGGACCTACCTCCAGCCGCCCCTGGGCCTGGCGGGCGAGGTCAGCAACCTCGACCCGACCCCGCTGTACGCCTTCGGCCACGGCCGCTCGTACACGGCGTTCGCCTGGGAGGACTGCACCTCGACGGAACCGGCCGAGCTCGGCACCGACGGCTCCCACGACGTGTCGGTGACCGTCCGGAACACGGGCGGGCGCGCGGGCGCGGAGGTCGTGCAGCTGTACCTGCACGACCCGGTGGCCTCGGTGACCCGCCCCGACGTACGGCTGATCGGCTACCGGCGGGTGGAACTGGCCCCGGGCGAGGCGGCCCGGGTCACGTTCCGCTTCCACGCGGACCTGTCGTCCTTCACGGACCGCTCGGGCCGCAGGGTGGTCGAACCGGGCGCCCTGGAACTGCGGCTGGCGGCGTCCAGCACGGACGTACGCCACACGGCGCACCTCACGCTCACCGGCCCGGTCCGCGAGGCCGGAGCGGACCGGCGGCTGCGCTGTGAGACGGAGGTGTCCCCGGCCCTCGGATGACCGGCCCGGTCATCCAGCACGGACGTACGCCACACGGCGCACCTCACGCTCACCGGCCCGGTCCGCGAGGCCGGAGCGGACCGGCGGCTGCGCTGTGAGACGGAGGTGTCCCCGGCCCTCGGATGACCGGCCCGGTCAGTCGACCGCCACCGACTCGAACCGCCAGCGATGCACCGGCCGGGTGACCAGCTCTCCGTCCGGCTCGGGCAGTTCGGGCAGGTCGGCGTCGAGAGGGGCGTCCCACCAGGTCAGGATGAGGACCCGGTCCTGGGGAGCGCGCAGGGTTTCGCGGCGCAGCGGCTCATGCGGCAGCTCCTGGGCGCGGGCCCAGGCGAGCAGGTCCTCCCCGCGCCCGGGCACGGCCCGGGCCTCCCACATCAACGCGACCGTCACGAGTAGAGGTTCTCCTTGCTGACCTCGTGCACATGGTCGTGGCCGCCCGGGACGTGAGGCTCCGTCACCGGAAGCGAGGAGTCGGCCGACAGGTCCCAGCTCGACGCGGCCCGGCCCCGGGCGACCATCTCGGCGCCGAGGGCGGCGACCATCGCGCCGTTGTCCGTGCACAGCTTGGGCCGCGGCACGCGCAGCCGGATCCCGGCGGCCTCACAGCGCTCCTGGGCGAGGACGCGCAGCCGCGAGTTGGCCGCCACGCCGCCGCCGATCATCAGGTGGTCGACGCCCTCGTCCTTGCAGGCCCGGACGGCCTTTCGGGTCAGCACGTCCACGACCGCCTCCTGGAAGGAGGCCGCCACGTCCCGCACCGGCACCTCCTCGCCCGCCGCCCGCCTGGCCTCGATCCAGCGGGCCACCGCGGTCTTCAGCCCCGAGAAGGAGAAGTCGTAGACCGCATCGCGCGGGCCGGTCAGGCCCCGGGGGAAGGCGATCGCCGTCGGGTCGCCCTCCTTCGCGTACCGGTCGATGACCGGGCCGCCCGGGAAGCCGAGGTTCAGCACGCGGGCGATCTTGTCGAAGGCCTCACCGGCCGCGTCGTCGATGGTCGCGCCCATCGGGCGGACGTCGGAGGTGATGTCCGAGGACAGCAGCAGCGAGGAGTGGCCGCCGGAGACCAGCAGGGCCATGGTCGGCTCGGGCAGCGCCCCGTGCTCCAGCTGGTCCACGCAGATGTGCGAGGCGAGGTGGTTCACGCCGTAGAGGGGCTTGCCGAGCGCGTAGGCGTAGGCCTTGGCCGCGGAGACGCCGACCAGCAGGGCACCGGCGAGACCGGGACCGGCGGTGACGGCGATGCCGTCGAGGTCGCGGGCGGTGACGCCCGCCTCCTTCAGCGCGCGGTCGATGGTGGGGACCATCGCCTCCAGGTGGGCGCGGCTCGCGACCTCCGGGACGACGCCGCCGAAGCGGGCGTGCTCGTCGACGCTGGAGGCGACGGCGTCGGCCAGCAGGGTGGTGCCCCGCACGATGCCGACGCCGGTCTCGTCGCAGGACGTCTCGATTCCCAGCACGAGGGGTTCGTCAGCCATTGATCTCGGTTCCTTGTACGGAGTTCTCGGGGGCGGTCAGGCGCATCACCAGGGCGTCCACGTTCCCGGGCTGGTAGTAGCCGCGCCGCAAACCGATGGGCTCGAAGCCGAAGCGCTCGTACAGCTTCTGTGCGCGGACGTTGTCGACCCGGCACTCCAGCATCACCTCGGCGCACTCGAAGGTGGTGGCCGCCCGCAGCAGTTCGGCCAGCAGCCGTCCGCCGAGGCCGGTGCCCCACAGGTTCCGGGACACGGCGATGGTCTGGACGTCGGCCTGCTCACCGGTGGCGACCAGACCGGCGTACCCGACGATCCGGGAGCCGGCCTCGGCGACCACGTACCGCCGGTTGGCCTCGGGCCCCCGCGCGTGGGCCAGCTCGGACCAGAACATGCCCCGGGACCAGGCGTCCTCGGGGAACAGGTTCCGCTCCAGCTCCAGCACGGCGTCGATGTCCCACCAGCGCATCTCGCGCAGCGCGCACGTCACGGCTTCGGTCACTTGGGGGTGACCACCTTGTAGTTCTTGGGGACCTGGGCGTCGGGGCGGCGCAGGTACAGCGGCCGGGGCGCGGGGAGTTCCTCGCCCGCTGCCAGCTTCTCGGCGGCCAGCCGGGCGAGGGCGGCGGCGGACACGTGCTCCGGCTCGTACGCCGTGGGGAAGGTGTCCGGGTACAGCAGCGCGCCGGCGCCGACCGCGGGCAGCCCCGCGACCCGCTCGGCGATGTCGGCGGGCCGGTCCACGGCGGGGTCGGTGACCCGGGTGCGGGAGTCGGCGTAGCGGGCCCAGTACACCTCCTTGCGGCGGGCGTCGGTCGCTACGACGAACGGGCCCTCCCGGTCGGCTGCGTAGGCGAGACCGTCCAGCGTGCACACGCCGTGCACGGGGACACCGAGCGCGAGCCCGAAGGTGTCCGCGGTCATCAGGCCGACGCGCAGCCCGGTGTACGGTCCGGGACCGATCCCGGCGACGATCCCGGTGACGGCGTCGAGCCGCAGACCGGCCTCGTCGAGCATCCGGTCGATCGCCGGCAGCAGCAGTTCCCCGTGCCGCCGCGCGTCCACCTGACTCGACGAGGCGATGACATCGCGTCCGTCGTGCAGCGCGACGGTGACGGCGGGCGTGGCGGTATCCAGAGCGAGCAAGAGCACGCAAACAGCCTACGGCTCCCCGGGGGCCGTGTCGGTCGCGCCTGTCGGGTCGTCACCTGCTGCTACCGTCACCTACCGTCACGACAGCGATACGACGTGAGGTGGACTCCGGTGTCAGCCAGCAGCTCGGGAATCGTGGCCGGGCTCACCGCCGCGGCCCTCGCGACGGTCGGCTACCTCGCCCACCAGGCGGCCGAGACCCTTCCGGCCGGGCTCGGCACGGCAGCGCGGACGGGCGCCGCACCGGCGGCCGGTACGTCGAAGGCACCCCAGGTCAAGAGGGACCCCACCGCACTGCCCGGCGACTCCGGCAAGGGCGCCCGGGTCGTGTACTCGCTGCGCGGCGACCGGGTCTGGCTGGTCGCCGGGGACGAGGCGGTCAGCCGCACGTTCGAGGTCGAGCCGAGCACGGTGGACCCGGCCCCGGGCAGCTACTCGGTGACGTCCCGCTCGAACGCGGTCACCGGCTCCGACGGCGTCCCGGTCGAGCACGTGGTGCGCTTCGCCGACGTGGACGGCGTGGTCATCGGCTTCAGCGCGGCCGTGGGCGGCCCGAGCGCCCCCGCGCCCGTCCCCGACCCGAAGGTCCGCACGGGCGGCATCCGCGAGTCCCGCGCGGACGGTGACGCGATGTGGACGTTCGCGACGATCGGCCGCAGGGTCGTGGTCGTCCGCTAGGTCTGGTGACCGACAGAGTCGTCGACCCCGACTAGGCCGCTTCCCGGTGCACGGGGGCCCGCTCGGAGAGCTCCGGGTCGGGAGCGCGCGGCGGTGTGGAGATCAGCGCCGCTGCCTCGCCGGCCGCCAGCAGGTCGCGCATGGACACCCCGGCGACCGCGAACCGCTGCGGCTGCCCCTTGCTCTCTGTAGCCGACATGGACGCCTCCCGAAGGATCGGGCCCGACGAAGTTAGGTACACCTAACTACGAACTGGATACCATGTGACCACGCATGAGACACCGAACGCAACATCTTGCCGACGTCTTGTCGGAACGTTCATCGAATGACCGCACACCAGGACGCACGCGGGAGGCTCAGGCGGCGAGGACGCTCAGATGCTCAGGCGGCGAGGACGCTCAGGTCCGCCGTGGCCCAGCGTTCCCCCACACCGGTGACCGTCATCTGCCGGACCTCGTCGGTCGTGTCGCCCACCGCCCGGTGGATCAGGACCTGGAGCCGGTCCTCCGTCAGCTCCTCGACCTTGCCCTCACCCCACTCCACGACGACCACGGAGTCGGGCAGCGAGACGTCGAGGTCGAGGTCCTCCATCTCGTCGAGACCGCCGGAGAGCCGGTAGGCGTCGACGTGGACCAGGGGCGGACCGTCGCCCAGCGAGGGGTGCACCCGGGCGATCACGAACGTCGGCGAGGTGACGGCCCCGCGCACGCCGAGCCCCTCGCCCAGGCCGCGGGTCAGCGTCGTCTTGCCCGCGCCGAGCTCTCCGCTGAGCATCACCAGGTCACCCGCGCGCAGCAGCTTCGCGAGCCGGCGGCCCAGCTCCCGCATCTGCTCGGGGGACGTGACGACGATCTGTACGGATCCGGGCTCAGCCGGGCTGTGCGGTGCTGCTGCTTCCATAGCCCTTCACGGTAGCCCCTGCGGGCACGGCACCCGTGCGGGTGAGCAGGTCGGCGAGCCGGTCGGTGACCACTTCCGGGTGCTCCAGCATCACCAGGTGCCCGGCGTCCGGCACCAGCACCAGCTCGGCGTCCGGCAGCAGATCGGCGATGGCCTCGCTGTGCTCACTCGGCGTGACCAGGTCCTGCACCCCGGCCAGGACGAGCACCGGCAGGTCCGCGAAGTGAACGAGCGCCTCGGTCTTGTCGTGATCGTTGAACGCCGGGTAGTACTCGGCGACCACGTCGATCGGCGTGCTCTCGATCATCCGCTCGGCGAACCGGGCGACGGCCGGGTCGACGTCCCGGGACGCGAACGAGTACCGCTTGATGACCCCGGCGAACAGGTCCGCGGTCGCCCGGCGCCCCTTCTCCACCAGCTCGGCCCGCTGCCCCAGCGCCTTCAGCACCCCGGGCAGCACCCGCCGCACGGCGTTGACCCCGGCGACGGGCAGACCGTAGTTGACCTCGCCGAGCCGCCCCGACGACGTCCCCACGAAGGCGACCCCGACGACCCGCTCCCGGATCAGCTCGGGGTACTGGTCGGCCAGCGCCATCACCGTCATGCCGCCCATGGAGTGCCCGACGAGCACGAGCGGCCCCTCGGGGGCGGCCGCGTCGATGACGGCCTTCAGGTCCCGGCCCAGCTGCTCGATGGTGACCGGTTCGTCGTCCCGCGTCTGGGCCACGCCCCGCCCGGACCGGCCGTGGCTGCGCTGGTCCCAGTGCACGGTCCGTACGACGCCCCGCAGGGCGGCCCGCTGGAAGTGCCAGGAGTCCTGGCTGAGGCAGTAGCCGTGGCTGAAGACGACGGTGACGGGGGCCGGGGACTTGCGGCCGAAGAGCCGTCGGCGGCGCGGGCCGATGGCGGCGGGAGCGGCCTCCGCGTCGAGGTCGTCGACCTCGTAGTACAACTCCGTGCCGTCGTCGGCGAACGCCTTGCCGGGCATGCCGCGCAGCGCCCCGTACGGCCCCGCGGAGTCCAGGGCGAGCCGGGCCTTCTGCCGCATGCCGCGGCCGACCGTCATCCGCTCCAGGGCGACGCCGGCGGCGGCACCCGCGGCCACCACGCCTATCGCCACGCCGGCGATGCCGGTCGCCCGGCGCCAGCCCCCCGCGGCCCCCGCGGCGGAGACCGCGACGGCCGCGGAGGCGACGTCCGCGACGACCTCCGCACTGCTCTCGCTCACGTACCGCTCCTCTTCGCCGGGTGCTGGTCGGGTGGCTCACCCGGTCGGGTGAACCGGTGGGCCGATGGTGGTGCTGCCAGGTGCCTGGTGTTCCCGGTGTTCCCGGTGTTCCTGGTGTTCCTCGCGTGACGGGTTCCCCGTGCGGGTTACCTGTCCCGTTCCTCGTTCACATAGACGCGAGGAACACGCGTTCCGATCCGGGTCACGATCTCGTAGGCGATGGTTCCGGCCGCCTGGGCCCAGTCCTCCGCGGTGGGCTCTCCGCGGTCCCCGGGCCCGAACAGGACCGCCTCGGCCCCCGCCGCGGGCTTGTCGCCGCCCAGATCCACCACGAACTGGTCCATGGCGACCCGCCCGGCGATCGTGCGCCACTTGCCCTCGACCAGGACCGGCCCGGCCGAGGAGGCATGTCGCGGGATGCCGTCGGCGTAGCCCAGCGGCACCAGGCCGAGGGTGGTCGCGCCGGGTGTCACGTACCGGTGGCCGTAGCTGACTCCGTGCCCGCCCGGGACCTGCTTGACCAGGGCCAGCGAGGCGGACAGCGTCATCACCGGCCGCAGTCCGAAGTCGGCCGGGGTGCCCAGCTCGGGGCTGGGCGCGATGCCGTAGGTGGCGATGCCGGTGCGGACCAGGTCGAAGTGGCTCTCGGGGAGCGTGAGGGTGGCAGGCGAGTTGGCGATGTGCCGGACCTCGGGCCGCGCGCCCTGCCCCTCGGCGTACGCGACCATCTCCCGGAACACGCCGAGCTGGTCGGCGATGGAGGGATGCCCGGGCTCGTCGGCGCAGGCGAAGTGCGACCACAGCCCCGTGACACGCAGCAGCCCCTCGGCCTCGGCCCGCAGCGCCTGCCGGACCAGCTCGGCCCAGTCCTGCCCGGGCTGGCAGCCGCCCCTCCCGAGGCCGGTGTCGGCCTTGAGCTGCACGCGGGCGGACCGGTCGGCTCCTCTGGCCGCCTCGACGACCTCCGCCAGGGCCCACATCCCGCTGACGGACACGTCCAGCTCGGCCTCGATCGCCTCGCGCCAGGGCCCGCCGGGTGTCCACAGCCAGCACATGATGCGGCCCGGCAGCCCGGCGGCCCGCAGGGCGAGGGCCTCCTCGGGCGTGGCCGTGCCCAGCCAGCTCGCCCCCGCGGCGACGGCCGCGCGAGCGCACGGAACAGCCCCGTGGCCGTATGCCTCGGACTTGACCACGGCCATCACGGCCGCGCCCGGAGCATGGGCGCGCAGGGCCCGCACATTGGCCCGCAGGGCGGCCAGGTCGATCTCGGCACGGGCCCGCAGGGGCGCGGTCGGGGCTGTTCTCTCGCTCATCGCGCCCAGTGTCTCAGAGGGCTCCGGCAGCAGGTCCGCTACGTCCCGGGCCGCCGCCCGCGCGCGGACACCCGGTCGCCCTGCTCCGACGCCGCTCAACCACCAGCCGTCCGCCGCACCCGACCATGCCGCTCAACCACCACCAGCCCGTCCGGCGCTTGAGGACGAGGCCGTCCAGGCCGAAGCGGGGGCCAGGGAGCGGCAGCCCCCGGAGTCGGGACGGGAAGGGGCGGAGGGGGCGACCCACTCCCACAGCAACCCCCACCGCCCCGCACCCGCACCCGCACCCGCACCCGCACCCGCACCCGCACCCGCACCCGCACCCGCAATCAACCCTCAACCTCACCCCCGGGCAACATCCCTCACCCCTCACCCCAGAACATTCCGCCAAGCCCCCGGAAGCGCGTCGGCCACGTCATGCGCCCCCACCGGCGCCCCCTCCGCCGCCAACCGCCCGGCCAACCCGTGCAGATACGCCCCGACACTCCCCGCATCCATCGCGGACAGCCCCGCCGCCAGCAACGACCCGCCCAGCCCGGACAGCACGTCCCCGCTCCCGGCCGTGGCCAGCCACCCCGTCCCGGTCGGGTTCACCCGCACCGCCCCGCCCCCCGAGTCGGCCACCAGCGTCGTGGACCCCTTCAGCAGCACGGTCGCCCCGTACCGCCGCGCCAGCTCCCGCGCCGCGGTCAGCCGCCCCCTTTCGACCTCCCCCCGCTCCACACCCAGCAGGGCCGCGGCCTCCCCGGCATGGGGCGTCATCAGCGTCGGCGCCCGCCGCCCGCGCACGACCTCCGCGTCCGCCAGCCGCAGCCCGTCCGCGTCGATCAGCACCGGCACGTCCGCCGCCAGCACCTCCGCGACCGTCGCCGCGTCGTCCCCGGCCCCCGGCCCGACGACCCACGCCTGCACCCGGCCTGCCTGCTTCGGCCCCTGGTCCGACACGAGCGTCTCGGGGAACCGCGCGATGACGGCGTCCCCGGCCGGCCCGACGTAGCGCACGGCCCCGGCCCCGCCCCGCAGCGCGCCCGACACGGCCAGCACAGCGGCCCCCGGATACCGCGCCGACCCGGCGGCGATCCCGACCACGCCCCGCCGGTACTTGTCGCTCTCCGCCCGCGGCACCGGCAGCAGCCGGGCCACATCCAGGTGCTGCAACGCCTCCAGCTCCGGCTCGGCGGGCAGTTCCAGCCCGATGTCGACGAGCCGGACCGAGCCCGCGTACTCCCGGGCGGGATCGATCAGGAGTCCCGGCTTGTGCGTCCCGAACGTCACGGTCAGATCGGCCTGTACGGCGACCCCGTGCACCTCGCCGGTGTCGGCGTCGACGCCGCTCGGCAGATCGACGGCGACGACGGCCCCCCTCGACCGCCCGGCGGCAGCCGCCAACGGCACGGCGTCCGGCCGCAGCCCGCCCTTCCCGCCGATCCCGACGATCCCGTCGAGGACGAGGTCCGCGCCCTCCACGAGCGCCTCGCACTCCACAAGCGCCTCGCCCGCACCGGCCCCCGCGACCCGCCCCCCGGCCCGCCGCAACGCCGCGAGCCCCGCCGCGTGCGTCCGCTCCGGCGCGAGGAGCACCGCCGAGACCCCGGCTCCCCGACGGGCCAGCCGGGCCCCGGCATACAGGGCGTCACCCCCGTTGTCGCCGCTGCCGACGAGCAGCACCACCCTGCTCCCGTACACCCGCCCCAGCAGGTCGGCGCAGGCCGCGGCGAGTCCGGCGGCGGCGCGTTGCATCAGCGCCCCCTCCGGCAGCCGCGCCATCAGCTCCCGTTCGGCGGTCCGGACCGTCTCCACGCTGTACGCAGTACGCATGCCGTCGAGTTTCCCGTACGACCGCCGGGCCACTCCTCCTCACACGCACCTCCCGCATCCCCGCCCGGCCAGGCCACCCCGCCTCACAAGCACCTCCCGCATCCCCGCCCGGCCGGCCACTCCCCTCACACGCACCTCCCGCATCTCCCCGCCCGGCCGGCCCGCTGCGAAGCGTGTCGCATCCATTGACGCTCTGCCGCCCCTTTGCCAGACTCCCGGCCGCACAGAAAGCGCTTGCACACACCCCCTCGTTCGACGAAACCGAGGCCCCCATGGGACACAGAGCCGCATTACTGGCCGCCGCCGGTGCCACCGCCCTCCTCACCGCCGCCGGCACCCTGACCGCCCCCGCCATGGCCGCCCCCACCACGGCCGCCCCCACGCGAGCACTGGCCTGTGGCGACGGCTCCTACCAGGCCGAAGCCGTGCAGAGCGGCGGCAACTGGACCGCCCGGCGCGGCGGCCGCACGGTCTACACCGGCACCGACATGCGCGCGGCCGTCCAGGCTGCCGTCAACAGCCTCACCTCCGGGCGCACCGCGAAGGAACGGGTCGTGGTCCGCGGCTCGGGCTCGATCTCGGCGGGCTCCCGCATCTCCCTGCCGAGCTACACCGTCCTCGACGTCTGCGGCACGATCAACGTCACCGGCAGCGGCTCGGGCGACCAGGCGCCGGTCTACTCGCGCGGCACCCGCGACGTCGAGGTGCAGAACCTCAAGCTCACCGGCACGCCGCTGTACGGCATCTTCCTGCGCAACGTCCAGAACGTGGTGCTCGGGCAGATCGACATGCGCCTCTCCCGCGGCCTGGGCGTCCGCATCGACAACCGCGGCGACACCAGCCAGTGGACGCGCAACGTCCGCATCGACAACGTCTACGTCTCCGGCGCGTCCAGCCACGCGGTCGAGACCTACGGCGTCGACGGCATCACCATCGGCACGGTGACGGCCCGCAACGTCGGCGAGTCGGGCCTGCTGCTGAACCAGACCATCAATGCCCGCGTCACCAAGGTGGACGCGGAGAACGCCGGCACGGGCACCGGTTACGCCGCCTTCCGCATGGCCAACCGCAACGGCAGGGTCGGCAGCGGCTACCCCACCAACATCCGCGTCGGCGAGGTCGTCGCCCGGGGCGGCGGACGTGGTGTGTTCTGCGTCTCGGAGAGCGGCGGGGCCGTCATCGACAAGGTGACGCTCTCCGCCACCGGCAACAACTCGGTCCTGATCGAGAACTGTTACAACGTCAGCCTCGCGGCGCAGAGCGGCACGATCACGGGCGGCGGCGAGCTGCGCCTGGCCGCCCGCTCGCAGTTCCCGAACAACAAGGACATCACCATCCAGAACCTGACGGTCACCAACTCGGCCATCAGGGAGAGCCCCTGCGGTGAGAACACGACCTTCCGCAACATCACGCGGGTGAACAGCAGCCAGTCGATCTGCTGACCCTGCTCCCGGAGCCCTCGCCACCCCACTCGGCGAGGGCTCCGGGGCCTTACCCCCGCCCTCCACCCCGTCCCGTCCCGTCCCGTCCCCAGGCGTATGATCGAGGCGTGTTTTGAACTCGTTCAAAACGTCAATCGAGAAAGGGGGATCGACGAGACATGACCAGCTCGACAGCATCCGGGGAAAGGGACAGCCCCGCCACCGCCCTGGGCCCCACGGCCCTGGTCCTCGGCATCTTCTCGGCCGTGGGCACCTGGGCGTTCCTGTTCCCGTGGACGGTACTGGCCGGAGCGCTCTCGGTGACCTTCGGGGCGATGGGCCTCCACTACGCCCGCGGGGGAACCGGCCGGCTGTGGCCAGCGGCGGCCGGTACGGTCCTGGGTGCGACCGGCCTCATCGGCACGGTCACGCTGCTCTGGGGCCTGGCCTAGAGCTTGCCGCACCCCCTGAGCGGGAGTCTCACGCCTCGGCGATGACCACGGCCGAGGCGATGCCCGCGTCGTGACTCAGCGACACGTGCCAGGTCCGCACGCCGAGTTCGGCGGCCCGCGCGGCCACCGTCCCGGTCACCCGCAGCCGGGGCTGCCCGCTGTCCTCGACACATACCTCGACGTCGGTCCAGAGCAGCCCGGCCGGAGCACCGAGCGCCTTGGCCAGTGCCTCCTTGGCCGCGAACCGCGCGGCGAGCGAGGCGACCCCCCGCCGCTCCCCGCTGGGCAGCAGCAACTCCCGCTCCACGAACAGCCGCCCGGCCAGCGCGGGCGTACGCTCCAGTGAAGCCGCGAACCGTTCGATCTCGGCAACGTCGATGCCGACCCCGATGATGCTCATGGGCAGCACCCTACGGTGACGGGCCACGTCCGGCGGGAACGGCTCCCGCTGCACCGCCCGAGCGACCCTGCGATCTTCAACTCCCTTTCCCTTCTGTAGAGTTCGCGCCGACCGCGATGAGCAAACGGCATCGCACGCAACGGGAGGACATCATGAAGTTCAAGTCGCTGGGGACCGCGGCCACGGCCGTAGCCCTCTTCGCCACGGCTCTCACCGGCGCCGTCGCCACCGCCGGCACCGCCGCGGCGGCCACGAAGCCGGACTGCAGCAGTGCGCTGACCAACGTGAAGCCCAAGGAGACCGTCAACCTCCGCAGCTCGCCCAAGACGAGCTCCACGGCACTCGGCACCTGGGGCAAGGGCAAGGCGGGCGCTGTCTGCTTCGACGACCGCAAGCCCACCAAGGGCGGCAGCTACACGGCCTGCGGCAAGACGAGCAACAAGTGGTACTTCGGCGGCCCCAACAGCACCAGCAAGGAAGGCTGGGTCCCGGCGACCTGCCTGCCCATCTGAGCCGGGCACCCGACGGCCCGACCGGCTGGCCGAGGGGGCGAACGGAGCACAGCCGTTCGCCCCCTTCTTCACGCGTCCGGGAGACGCGGCCCGCTCACTCCCCCACCCTCACTCCACCGTCACCGACTTGGCCAGGTTCCGCGGCTGGTCCACGTCGTTCCCGCGGGCCGTCGCCAGCTCACACGCGAACACCTGAAGCGGCACCGTCGCGACGAGCGGCTGCAGCAGGGTCGGCGTCGCGGGAATCCGGACCAGATGGTCCGCGTACGGCACGACCGCCTCGTCGCCCTCCTCCGCGATCACGATCGTCCGGGCGCCCCGCGCCCGGATCTCCTGGATGTTGGACACGATCTTGTCGTGCAGCACCGAGCGTCCACGCGGCGACGGCACCACCACGACCACCGGCAGGTCCTCCTCGATCAGGGCGATCGGCCCGTGCTTCAGCTCCCCGGCGGCGAACCCCTCCGCGTGCATGTAGGCGAGTTCCTTGAGCTTCAGCGCGCCTTCGAGCGCCACCGGATACCCCACGTGCCGCCCGAGGAACAGCACCGTCCTCTTCGAGGCCAGGGTGCGTGCCAGCTCCCGCACCGGCTCCATCGTGCCCAGCACCCGCTCCACCGCCCCGGCGATCGAGGACAGGTCGCGGATCACCGCCCGGATCTCGTCGGCCCACTTGGTGCCCCGCACCTGGCCCAGGTACAGGGCGACCAGATAGCACGCCACGAGCTGCGTGAGGAACGCCTTGGTCGAGGCGACGGCCACCTCCGGCCCGGCGTGCGTGTACAGCACCGCGTCCGACTCGCGAGGGATCGTCGAGCCGTTGGTGTTGCAGATCGCCAGCACCTTGGAGCCCTGCTCGCGGGCGTGCCGCAGCGCCATCAGCGTGTCCATGGTCTCGCCGGACTGCGAGATGGCGATGACGAGCGTCTGCGCGTCCAGGATCGGGTCCCGGTAGCGGAACTCGCTCGCCAGCTCCACCTCGCAGGGGAGCCGCGTCCAGTGCTCGATGGCGTACTTGGCGATCATCCCGGCGTGGAAGGCCGTACCGCACGCGACGATGACGACCTTGTCGATCTCCCGCAACACTCCCGGAGGGATCCGCACCTCGTCCAGGGTCAGCGAACCGGAACCGTCGATCCGGCCCAGGAGCGTGTCGGCGACCGCCTTGGGCTGCTCGGCGATCTCCTTGAGCATGAAGTAGTCGTAGCCGCCCTTCTCGGCGGCCGACGCGTCCCAGTCGACGTGGTACGAGCGGACGTCGGCCGGTCGGCCGTCGAAGCCGGTCACCGTCACGCCGTCCCGGCGCAGCTCCACCACCTGGTCCTGGCCGAGCTCGATGGCCGAACGCGTGTGGGCGATGAACGCGGCGACGTCCGAGGCGAGGAAGGCCTCGCCCTCACCGACGCCGACCACCAGCGGTGAGTTCCGCCGCGCGCCCACCACCACGTCCGGCTCGTCGGCGTGCACCGCGACCAGGGTGAACGCCCCCTCCAGCCGCCGGCACACCAGCCGCATCGCCTCGGCGAGATCCGCGCAGGAGGAGAACTCCTCGGCGAGCAGATGCGCGACGACCTCGGTGTCCGTCTCGGAGGTCAGATCGTGGCCGCGCTCCGCCAACTCGGCCCGCAGCAGGGCGAAGTTCTCGATGATGCCGTTGTGCACCACCGCGACCCGTCCCGCGTTGTCGATGTGCGGGTGGGCGTTGGCGTCCGTCGGCCCGCCGTGCGTGGCCCAACGGGTGTGCCCGATGCCCGTGGCGCCGGTCGGCAGCGGCCTGCCGTCCAGCTCCTTCTCCAGGTTGAGGAGCTTGCCGGCCTTCTTCGCCGCCGCCAGCCCGCCGTCGGCCAGGACGGCGACGCCCGCCGAGTCATACCCCCGGTACTCCAGCCGCTTCAGCCCGGCCATCACCACATCGAGCGCCGGCTGCGGCCCCACGTATCCCACGATTCCACACATGGGCGGCAGCTTAGGGTCGATTCGAGTGCCGAACCGCCCGTTCTGTGCCCGAAATCGGAAATTCCCGCCGGGGTGTGAGGCCCGTATGAAGCCCGTATGAAACGCTGATCAGACCTTCGCCCGGTAAGCCCGCATAGCCAGCGGATAGAACACCAGCGCTATACCCGCCGCCCACACCAACGACCACAACACCGGCTCCGCCACCGCCCCGCCCAGCAACAGCCCCCGGAACGCGTCCGACAGGTGTGTCACCGGATTGACGTCGCTCCACGCCTGGAGCCAACCGGGCATCGTGTCGACGACGACGAACGCGCTGCTGGTGAAGGTGATCGGGAAGATCAGCGTGAAAGCGAACGCCTGCACCTTCTCGGCGTCGCCGGCCAGCATCCCGATCAGCACCGCGCTCCAGGACACGGCCGCGGCGAACACCACCACCAGCAGGGTCCCGAGCAGGAAGCCGCCGAATCCGCCGGTGATCCGGAACCCGAGCGCCAGGCCGAGGCCGATCATCAGCAGCAGCGCCCACAGGTGCTTCGCGAGGTCCGCGGTGATCCGGCCGATGAGCGGGGCGGAGCGGGCGATGGGCAGGCTGCGCAGCCGGTCGAAGACGCCCTTGGTGAGATCGGTGTTGAGTGCCATAGCCGTGTACATCGTCATGAACAGGGTGTTCTGCACGATGATCCCGGGCAGCGCGTACTTCAGGTAGGCGTCGGGCGACCCGGCCATCTGCCCGCCCAGGACGTACGTGAACAGGAACACGAACATGATCGGCGTGATGCTGTAGTCGACCAGTTCGAGCGGGTTGTGCTTGACGGCGACCAGGCTCCGCCAGGCCATCGTGAAGGTCTGCCGCAGCCCGGAGAGGGCGGGCACCCTACCGGATCCCGTGACCGGCGCGGTGAGGCCGGTGGCGGTCATGACGGGCTCACCGCCTTCTCCAGCTCCTCGTCCTCCCGGACGGCCGCACCGCCGTCCTCCTCGGCCTGGCCCGGCTCGGCGCGGTGGCCGGTCAGGGAGAGGAAGACCTCGTCGAGCGAGGAGCGGCGCAGGGCCAGCTCCCCGACCGCGATGCCCTCCCGGTCCAGCGCGCGCACGACGGCCGGCATGAGCTCGGGGTCCTTCACCGGGGCGGTGACCGTCTCGCCCTCGATCCGGGCCTCGGACCCGGCGGCCCCGGTCACCAGCGCGTGCGCCCGCGCGAGGTCCTGCCGGGCGATCGGCCTGAGCTCCAGCACCTGGCCACCGACCTGCGCCTTCAACTGGTCCGGCGTGCCCTCGGCGATCACACGACCCTTGTCGATCACCACGATGTCGTCGGCGAGGACGTCGGCCTCGTTCAGATACTGCGTGGTCAGCAGGGCGGTCGCACCGTCCGCGACCAGGCCGCGCAGCAGGTCCCACAGCTCACCACGGCTGTGCGGATCGAGGCCGGTGGTCGGCTCGTCGAGGAAGAGGATGCTGGGCCGCCCCACCAGACTGGCCGCGAGGTCCAGGCGTCTGCGCATGCCGCCCGAGAAGGTTTTCGCGGCTCGTCCCGCCGCGTGGGTCAGCTGGAACCGTTCCAGCAGTTCACCGGCCCGCGCCTTCGCCTCCCGCCTCGGCAGGCCCAGCAGCCGGCCGATGAGCAGCAGGTTCTCCGTCCCGGTCAGGTTCTCGTCGACCGCCGCGTACTGCCCGGTCAGCCCGACGAGGGAGCGTACGACCCCGGCCTCCCGGACCACGTCGTGGCCTGCCACCCGGGCCCTGCCCCGGTCCGGGCGCAGCAGGGTCGCGAAGATCCGCACCGCGGTCGTCTTCCCCGCACCGTTGGGGCCCAGCAGCCCGAGCACCGTGCCCTTGCGGGCCGCCAGGTCGACGCCGGCCAGCGCCTCGGTCTCCTTGAACCGCTTGACCAGGCCTTCCGCCTCTATCGCGTACGTCATGGGTACCCCCAGGCATTCGTGGACCCCGGACCGGGCCCACTTCTCCCACAACTGTGACGCACGCCACTGACATTCCTCCCGCACCGGCATTTCTCGGGAGGAAGCGGGGCGATCGACTCGCGTGACGGATCCCACCTCACGGTGCGTTCGAACGCCCGTAACAATGGACTGTGATCTCTCCGGTCTCCTCGATATCCCGGAGCGCCCACCGGCAGCGGCCGGAGGCGACTCCCTACCTCGACCTCACCCGAGCCGAGTGGAGCGCGCTGCGTGACAAGACGCCGCTGCCTCTGACGGCCGAGGAGGTCGAGAAGCTGCGCGGTCTCGGCGACGTGATCGACCTCGACGAGGTGCGGGACATCTACCTCCCCCTGTCCCGCCTCCTCAACCTCTACGTCGGTGCCACCGACGGCCTCAGAGGCGCGCTGAACACGTTCCTGGGCGAGAAGGGCTCCCAGTCGGGCACCCCGTTCGTCATAGGCGTGGCCGGCTCGGTCGCCGTCGGCAAGTCGACGGTCGCCCGCCTCCTCCAGGCCCTGCTCTCGCGCTGGCCCGAGCACCCGCGCGTCGAGCTGGTCACCACCGACGGCTTCCTCCTGCCCACCCAGGAGCTCCAGGCCCGCGGCCTGATGTCCCGCAAGGGCTTCCCCGAGTCGTACGACCGTCGCGCCCTGACCCGCTTCGTCGCCGACATCAAGGCCGGCAAGGACGAGGTCACGGCCCCCGTCTACTCCCACCTCATCTACGACATCGTCCCCGACCAGAGGCTCACGGTCCGCCGCCCCGACATCCTGATCGTCGAGGGCCTGAACGTCCTCCAGCCGGCCCTGCCCGGCAAGGACGGCCGCACCCGCGTCGGCCTCGCCGACTACTTCGACTTCAGCGTGTACGTCGACGCCCGCGTCGAGGACATCGAGACCTGGTACCTCAACCGTTTCCGCAAGCTGCGCGCGACCGCCTTCCAGAACCCGTCCTCGTACTTCCGCAAGTACACACAGGTCTCGGAGGAGGAGGCCCTCGACTACGCCCGGACGATGTGGCGCACGATCAACCGGCCCAACCTGGTCGAGAACATCGCGCCCACCCGCGGCCGGGCCACCCTCGTCGTGCGCAAGGGCCCGGACCACATGGTGCAGCGGCTCAGCCTGCGCAAGCTGTGACGGCAGGGGACCGCCGAGCTTCAGGGGCGCGGGGAACTGCGCGGCAAGCCACCCACCACCCGCAGACCGCGAACAACCACGGTCCCCGCCCCCGGCCCGTTCATCAGCCCAGCGCGGACTTCACGGCGTCGGCAAGCCGCCCCGCGACGGACCGGGCCTGCTCGATATCGGCCGCCTCGACCATCACCCGCACCAACGGCTCGGTCCCGGAGGGCCGCAGCAGCACCCGCCCCGTCGCCCCCAGTTCCCGCTCCGCGTCAGCGACGGCCGTCGCGAGCTCCGCGGACGTCCCCACCCGCGTCCTGTCGACGTCCGGCACATTGATCAGCACCTGCGGCAGCCGCTCCATGACGGCGGCGAGCTCGCGCAGCGTACGCCCGCTCTGAGCCACCCGAGCCGCCAGCATCAGCCCGGTCAGCGTCCCGTCGCCGGTCGTCGCGTGGTCGAGGACGATCACGTGCCCGGACTGCTCGCCCCCGAGGGCGAACCCGTGCTCCTTCATCTCCTCCAGCACATACCGGTCGCCGACGGCGGTCTGCACCAGCCTGATGCCCTCGCGCTCCATGGCGAGCTTGAACCCGAGGTTGGACATCACCGTGGCCACGACCGTCTCGGACCGCAGCACGGAGCGCTCCCGCATCGCCAGCGCGAGGACGGCGAGGATCTGGTCCCCGTCCACCTCCGCGCCGGTGTGGTCGACGGCGAGACACCGGTCGGCGTCACCGTCGTGCGCGATGCCGAGGTCGGCCCCGTGCTCGACGACGGCGGCCTTGATCTTGTCCAGGTGCGTCGAACCGCACCCGTCGTTGATGTTGAGCCCGTCCGGCTCGGCCCCGATCGTGACGGTCTCGGCACCGGCCCGCTGGAACACCTCGGGCGAGACGCGGGCTGCGGCGCCGTGTGCCTCGTCGAGGACGACCTTCAGCCCGTCGAGCCGGTTCGGCAGGACGCTCAGCAGATGCGTGGCGTACCGCTCGAAGCCCTCCTCGTACACGCGCACACGGCCCACCCCGGCTCCGGTCGGCCGGTCCCACGGGGCGCCGGTGCGGTGCTCCTCGTATGTGGACTCGATCCGGTCCTCCAGCTCGTCGGCGAGCTTGTGCCCACCACGGGCGAAGAACTTGACGCCGTTGTCCGGCATGGCGTTGTGGCTCGCGGAGAGCATCACACCGAGGTCGGCCCCCAGCTCCCCGGTCAGGTACGCCACGGCGGGCGTCGGCAGCACGCCGACCAGCAGGACGTCCACTCCGGCGCTGGCGAGACCCGCGACCACGGCGGCTTCCAGGAACTCCCCGGACGCACGGGGGTCACGCCCGACCACGGCGGTCGGCCGGTGTCCCTCGAACGTGCCCGCCTCGGCCAGTACGTGTGCCGCGGCCACGGAGAGGCCCAGGGCCATCTCCGCCGTCAGATCCGCGTTGGCGACACCGCGCACGCCGTCCGTGCCGAAGAGTCGTCCCACAGTGGTGTCCTCCGAATTGCTGAAGGGAATGCGGCGCACATCCCCGATCCCACCCCCTGAGACTGTCCGGGGGCCGTAGGGGTTGTGTAAACGAACCGCCCCGGCAGCACAATCCGTGCCGCCGGGGCGATCGTTGCGAAGCCAGTCGCCAGGACGGGCGACGCGATTAGCGCTTGCTGTACTGCGGAGCCTTGCGAGCCTTCTTCAGACCGGCCTTCTTGCGCTCGACCGCACGGTCGTCGCGCTTGAGGAAGCCGGCCTTCTTCAGCGCGCCGCGGTTGTTGTCGACGTCCGCCTCGTTCAGCGCACGGGCGACACCGAGACGGAGCGCACCGGCCTGGCCGGAGACACCGCCACCGGAGATGCGGGCGACGACGTCGTAGCGGCCCTCGAGCTCGAGAACCTTGAACGGCTCGTTGACTTCCTGCTGGTGCACCTTGTTGGGGAAGTAGTCCTCAAGGGTGCGACCGTTGATCTTCCACTTGCCGGTGCCCGGGACGATCCGGACGCGGGCGATGGCGTTCTTGCGACGGCCCAGGCCGGCGGCCGGCTGGGGCTCGCCGAAGCGGGAGGCCATGGACTCCGAGGTGTACTCACCCTCGACGGGGACCTCGGACTCGGTGGTGTAGCTGTCGATGTCAAGCTCTTCGAGCGGCTGCTCGGCAGTGGTCTCGGCCACGATGCTCCTCAGATTCTCTTCAGTCTTGGGGGTGGCCGGAGTTACTGCGCGACCTGGGTGATCTCGAACGGCTGCGGCTGCTGCGCGCCGTGCGGGTGCTGGTCACCCTTGTAGACCTTCAGCTTCGAGAGCATCTGACGGCCCAGCGTGTTCTTGGGGAGCATGCCCTTGATGGCCTTCTCGACGGCCTTCTCGGGGTTCTTGTCCAGCAGCTCGTCGTAACGGACGGAGCGCAGACCACCCGGGTAGCCGGAGTGGCGGTACGCCATCTTCTGGGTCCGCTTGTTGCCGGACAGGTGCACCTTGTCGGCGTTGATGATGATGACGAAGTCACCAGCGTCGACGTGCGGCGCGTAGATCGGCTTGTGCTTGCCCCGGAGGAGCGTCGCGGCAGTGGTGGCGAGACGACCCAGGACAACGTCCTGGGCGTCGATGACGTGCCACTGGCGCGTCACATCGCCGGGCTTGGGGCTGTACGTACGCACGGTTCGTAGCCTTCGCTTCGAGTGAATGGTCCATAACTGGTCACCGAAACGATCACGACAGCCTGGACCGCACTGCGGCGACGCATACCGCGTACGTGGGGTCGCTGGTCATCGGCCCGGTGGACCGGTGTAAGGGCCCGTCCCGTGAGAATGAGCAAGCCAATACACAACGAACAAGCAGAATACCGGGGTACAGCACAAGGGTCAAAACGCGGTATCACTCAAGCCGCTCGGTCACGGAAACGTACAGGGCGGCACAGAGCGTCATGACCCTCCGCAGCGTCCGCCGGCGCAGCGGGCGCGCGTAAGGAAACACCGCCGAGACGGCGACGTCCACGGCGAAGGCCGCACACCAGCGCACCGCGGATCCACCGGCACGCGGACGACGGCCCGCCCGCAGCACCCCCACCACGACCGACGGCCACACCCCGGCCGCGAGGACCGGCCACGCCAGCAGGCACCCCGTCAGCACCACCGCCGGCAGCACTCGCCCCAACCACCCGGAGATGTCGCCTTTGCCCGTGCGCATGGGAGGAACGCTAGGGGCTGCGGTGCCCGTCCGGGCGGACCAGCACACCCCTTGTCCCGTCTAAGATGCGGCCCATGAGCTTTGGGCAGCAGGGGGGACCCCAGTCCCAGTGGGATCCCTGGAAACCGCAGTCGCAGCAGCCCTGGAACAGCGGGGGCGGCCAGTCGCCCGACTGGGCAGCGCTCGCTGAAGCCTCCGAGGCCCGCAACAAGCGACGCCGGCTGCTGCTGATCGGCGGCGGCGCGTTCGCCACCGTCGCGATCGGCACCGCCGTCGCGGTGGCCGTCGTCTCGGCGGGCGGCGACAACCAGGGGAACCCGACCGCCCTGCCGTCGGCCGACATCCCGAGCCAGACCGCCTCGGCCCCGTCCTTCGCCCCGACCAGCGCCCCTCCCCCGCTGGACCCGAAGGACTTCATCGCCAGCGCGAAGAAGGACAAGGCCCCGCTCAGCCCGGACACCCTCTTCCCGGGCACCCAGCTGACCGAGGCCGGGACGGTGTACAAGAAGGGCCCCACCGCCGACACCCGCACCTGCGCCTCGGCGGCCGGCGGCACGCTCCCCAAGATCCTCACGGCGAACGACTGCACCCGCCTGATACGCGCCACCTACGTCAAGGACGGCATCGCCGTGACGGTCGGCGTGGCCGTCTTCGACACCGAGGCGCAGGCCGTGAAGGCCAAGGGCCAGAGCACCAAGAAGAGTTTCGTGAAGTCGCTCTCCGGCGGCGGCGTGAAGCCCTTCTGCGAAGCCGGGTTCTGCCGCACGACCACCAACTCCTACGGCCGCTACGCCTACTTCACGAACGCCGGGTTCACCAACGGCAAGAACGTGACGCCCAAGGACATCCCGGTCTACAAGACCGGCGACGACCTGGCCCAGTTCACGTTCGACCAGATCCGCCGCCGCGGCGAGGTCCAGGCCTCGGCCGCGGCCGACGAATAGCCGGACGTCAGCAGCAGCCCGCCGACGGCAGCGACCGCTTGTTCCGCGCCTCCTTGTTGCGCGCGGCGAGCAGTCCGTCGGCCGGGTAGCCGACCTCCTCCAGCGTCAGCCCGTGCGGCCGTACGACGTGCACGGCCGAGTCCCGTACGCCGGCCGCCAGCACCTTCCCCGGCCAGTCGGCCGGCCGGTGCCCGTCCCCGACGAACAGCAGCGCCCCGATGAGCGAGCGCACCATGTTGTGGCAGAAGGCGTCGGCCCGCACGGTGGCGGTGATGATCCCGTCGTCCCCCCGCACCAGGCTCAGCTCCTGGAGCGTGCGGATCGTGGTCGCGCCCTCCCGCTTCTTGCAGTAGGCGGCGAAGTCGTGCTCGCCCAGCAGCCCCCGGGCCGCCTCGCTCATGGCGTTCACGTCGAGGGGCCAGTCGTGCCACAGCACATGGCCGCGCAGCAGCGGGTCGACGCCCCCGGGGTTGTCGGTGACCCGGTACGCGTACCGCCTCCAGACGGCCGAGAAACGGGCGTTGAAGCCGCTGGGCGCCTCCCTGAGGGCCCAGACCCGGACGTCCCTCGGCAGCCGTCCCGCGAGCCGCTTCAGCAGCTTCTGGTGGTGCTCGGCCCACACCTCACGCGGCAGGTCCACATGGGCGACCTGTCCCCGCGCGTGCACGCCGGCATCGGTACGCCCCGCGACGGTCAGCTCGTACGTCTCCCGCGACCGCGTCACGGTCCGCAGGGCGTCCTCGATCTCCCCCTGGACGGTACGCCGCCCCCCGGCCTGCTTGGCCCACCCGGAGAACTCGCTCCCGTCGTAGGACAGATCGAGCCGGACCCGGACGTGGCCGGCCTCTACTTCGTCACTCACCCCAGGATCCTCTCACCAACGCAAAGGCGGGCCCGCCCCCTGAAAAGGGAACGGACCCGCCCTGCAGACGCTTACGCGTCCTTCGACTCCTCGGCGTCCTCGGCCTTGGTCGTGTCGACCTGAGCCTCGGCGGCCTCGGTGTCCTTGGCGGCGCGCTTGGTCGCGGCCTCGGCCTCGCCCGTCGCCTCCTGCGCCACCGTCAGCGCCTCGACCAGCTCGATGACAGCCATGGGCGCGTTGTCGCCACGGCGGTTACCGATCTTGGTGATGCGGGTGTAGCCACCCGGACGGTTCTCGTAGCGCGGGCCGATCTCGGTGAAGAGCGTGTGCACGATGCTCTTGTCCGTGATGACCTGGAGCACCTGACGGCGGTTGTGAAGGTCGCCCCTCTTCGCCTTGGTGACCAGACGCTCGGCGTACGGCCGCAGCTTGCGCGCCTTCGCCTCGGTGGTGGTGATACGACCGTGCTCGAAGAGCGACTTCGCGAGGTTCGCGAGCAACATCTTCTCGTGCGCGGCGCTGCCGCCCATACGGGCACCCTTGGTGGGCTTCGGCATGGTGCTTCTCCTAGGTGTCTGCCCCGGCCGTATCAGGTACCGAGGTCAGTATCCGAGCGGGCGGTCGCCCGTCGGAGATCCGGACAAGGCCCCGAAGGGCCTGTCCGGAAGGGGCGCGGGGAACTGCGCGATCAAGCACAGCGCTCCCGCACCCGAGAACGGACCGGATGGCCCGGGCTCTCAGTACTGCTCGGTCTCCACGAAGCCCGCGTCCGCGTCGTCGTCGGCGCCGAAGGCGTCGGCCGCGGCGGTCGGGTCGAACCCGGGAGGCGAGTCCTTCAGCGCAAGCCCCATACCCGCGAGCTTGGCCTTGACCTCGTCGATGGACTTCGCACCGAAGTTGCGGATGTCGAGCAGGTCCGCCTCGGAACGGGCGACGAGCTCACCCACGGAGTGGATGCCCTCGCGCTTGAGGCAGTTGTACGACCGAACGGTGAGCTCCAGCTCCTCGATCGGCAGCGCCAGATCGGCGGCCAGGGCGGCGTCCGTCGGGGACGGGCCCATGTCGATGCCCTCGGCGTCGATGTTGAGCTCGCGGGCCAGACCGAACAGCTCGACCAGGGTCTTGCCGGCCGACGCCATGGCGTCACGCGGACGCATGGCCTGCTTGGTCTCGACGTCGACGATCAGCTTGTCGAAGTCGGTCCGCTGCTCGACACGCGTGGCCTCGACCTTGTACGTGACCTTGAGCACCGGCGAGTAGATGGAGTCGACCGGGATCCGGCCGATCTCCTGGCCGACCTGCTTGTTCTGCACGGCGGAGACATAGCCGCGGCCACGCTCGACCGTGAGCTCCATCTCCAGCTTGCCCTTGCCGTTGAGCGTGGCGAGGACGAGGTCGGGGTTGTGCACCTCGACACCGGCCGGGGGCGCGATGTCGGCGGCGGTGACCAGACCCGGGCCCTGCTTGCGCAGGTACATCACGACCGGCTCGTCGTGCTCCGAGGAGACGACCAGCTGCTTGATGTTGAGGATCAGGTCGGTGACGTCCTCCTTGACGCCCGGCACGGTGGTGAACTCGTGCAGCACGCCGTCGATGCGGATGGACGTGACCGCCGCACCCGGGATCGAGGAGAGGAGGGTCCGGCGCAGGGAGTTGCCGAGGGTGTAGCCGAAGCCCGGCTCCAGCGGCTCGATCACGAACCGGGAGCGGAATTCGTCGACGACCTCTTCGGTCAACGAGGGACGCTGAGCGATCAGCATGTGGTGAGTCCTTCAGTCAGGGGCACCCACTATTTGATGCCCTTGCCACCGGGCGGCAGCCCGATCTGTGTTGCAGTTACAAGGGTACGGGCGATATGGCCCCGAAGAGCCATACCGCCCGAAAACCCTCAGACCGACAAGCGGCCGTGCACCCGCCCCGAGAGGTCAGACGCGGCGGCGCTTCGGCGGACGGCAGCCGTTGTGCGGGGTCGGCGTGACGTCCTGGATCGAACCGACCTCGAGGCCGGTGGCCTGGAGGGAGCGGATCGCGGTCTCACGGCCGGAGCCGGGACCCTTGACGAACACGTCCACCTTGCGCATGCCGTGCTCCTGCGCGCGGCGGGCAGCCGACTCGGCGGCCATCTGCGCGGCGAACGGCGTGGACTTCCGGGAGCCCTTGAAGCCGACGTGGCCGGCGGAGGCCCAGGAGATCACGTTGCCGGACGGGTCCGTGATCGAGACGATCGTGTTGTTGAACGTGCTCTTGATGTGCGCGTGGCCGTGAGCGACGTTCTTCTTTTCCTTGCGGCGCACCTTCTTGGCAGCGCCCTGACGACCCTTGGGGGGCATCTATAACTCCTACGGGAGGTGGTCGGTCCTACAGCGAAGACCGTGGACAGGCGTCCGCTGTGGACTACTTCTTGCCCGGCTTCTTCTTGCCGGCGATGGCGCGACGCGGGCCCTTGCGGGTACGAGCGTTGGTGCTGGTGCGCTGACCGCGGACGGGCAGACCACGACGGTGACGGAGACCCTGGTAGGTACCGATCTCGACCTTGCGGCGGATGTCGGCCTGGACCTCGCGGCGGAGGTCACCCTCGGTCTTGATGTTGTTGTCGACGTACTCGCGGATCGCGACCAGCTGCTCCTCGGAGAGGTCCCGAACACGCGTGTTCGGGTCCACGCCGGTGGCGGCCAGCGTCTGCTGGGAGAGGGTCCGGCCGATGCCGAACACGTAGGTGAGGGCGATCTCCACGCGCTTTTCGCGCGGGATGTCAACACCGGAAACGCGTGCCATTCAATGGCTCCAGTTACTTGTCGGAGGTCTTCCACAGAACCGACTCCCAGTCGCCGTACCAGGTACGAACTGGGTCCCCAGCCTCCGAACCGGGGGTGTCAGGCGGACGCTCGTTCGCCTGGGTCCTGCGTATGAACATATTCAGCTTGCGTCGCGCGAATCTCTGCGATGGATGCAGAGGGATCGGTCGTGCGTCAGCCCTGGCGCTGCTTGTGGCGCGGGTTGTCGCAGATGACCATGACCCGGCCGTGACGGCGGATCACCCTGCACTTGTCGCAGATCTTCTTGACGCTCGGCTTGACCTTCATGGGTGAGGTTCTCCGGGTCAGTGCCACCACCCCGGAAGCCGGGGCGCGGGCAAGATCTACTTGTAGCGGTAGACGATCCGGCCACGCGTCAGGTCGTACGGAGACAGCTCCACCACGACCCGGTCGTCAGGGAGGATGCGGATGTAGTGCATGCGCATCTTGCCGCTGATGTGTGCCAGGACCTGGTGGCCGTTCTGGAGCTCGACCTTGAACATGGCGTTCGGAAGAGACTCGACGACAGTGCCCTCGATCTCGATGGCACCTTGCTTCTTGGCCACGCTTCGCCCTTCGAATCGACTACCTTGATCGACTCTGTGCGAGCGCATGCAGGCATGCGGGTACACAAGAGCCGACGAGTCAGTCTACGACAGGGCTCCCGGAAACACGAATCGAGAGAGTCTGCCCCACCGGGCAGCGCTTTAAGCGCCCTCGAAGGGGCGCTGGGCTGTGTCGACATGCGGCTCCGCGGCGTGGGCGCGACAAGCCACCACGAGCCGGCAGCCGCCCGCCGGCAGGGCGACCCGACCCGGAAGGCGCACTCAGCCCAGCGGATCCGGCGCGGCCACGATCCCCAGCTCGGCGAGCTTCGTCTTCCCCCCGTCGGGAGCCGTCAGCACCAGCGGACCCTCCTCCGTCAGGGCGACGGAGTGCTCCCAGTGCGACGACCAGGTGCCGTCCGTCGTGATGACGGTCCAGTCGTCCTGGAGGACCTCCGTCTTCGGCGTCCCCAGGGACACCATCGGCTCGATCGCGAGGCAGAAGCCGGGCACCAGCTTGGGGCCCTTGCCGCGCCGCCGTTCGACGTAGTTCAGCAGGTGCGGGTCCATGTGCATCTCGGTGCCGATGCCGTGGCCGCCGTAGTCCTCGATGATCCCGTACTTGCCGCCGCCCGGCTTGGGCTGGCGGCGGATGTACGTCTCGATGGCCCGGGAGACGTCGACCAGGCGGTTGCCCTGCTTCATGGCGGCGATGCCGGCCCACATCGACTCCTCGGTCACCCGGGAGAGCTCGACCAGCTCCGGAGCGTGACCGGAGCCCACGAAGGCCGTGTACGCCGCATCGCCGTGCCAGCCGTCGATGATCGCGCCGCAGTCGATGGAGATGACGTCCCCGTCCTTGAGGACGACGTCGTCGGACGGGATGCCGTGGACGACGACCTCGTTCACCGACGTGCAGATCGTCGCCGGGAAACCGCCGTAGCCGAGGAAGTTCGGCTTGGCGTCGTGCTCGGCGAGCACCTTGCGGGCGACCTGGTCCAGATCCTTCGTCGTGGCCCCGGGCACGGCGGCCTCACGGGTCGCCGCGTGAATGGCGGCGACGACCAGCCCTGCCTCACGCATCTTGGCGATCTGCTCGGGGCTTTTGATCTGCACCATGGGAGCTACGGCCTTTCTGGACCTTCGGCGGAAACGAACGCCTTCAACGATACGGGGCCGCGTGACCGGCCCCGCCCACACAGCAGCCGCGGCTCCCCGAGGGGAAAACCGCGGCCGTAGCTGCGTACGGACGACTACTTGTCGCCCTCGCCACGCTTCAGCGCCTCCATGGCGCGGGTCGTGACGTCCTCCACCTTGCCGAGCGCCGAGATCGTGACCACCAGGCCCTGGGCCTTGTAGTAGTCGATGATCGGCTCGGTCTGGGTGTGGTAGACCTCCAGGCGCGTCCGGACCGTCTCCTCGGAGTCGTCGTTGCGCTGGTACAGCTCGCCGCCGCAGACGTCGCAGACGCCGTCCTTGGCCGGCTGCTTGTACGTCACGTGGAAGACGTGCGAGGAGTCGCTACGGCAGATGCGGCGGCCGGCGATGCGCTTGACCACCTCGTCCTCGGGGACCTCCAGGTCCAGCACCGCGTCGAGCTGCATGCTCTCGGCCTCGAGCAGCTCGTCGAGCGCCTCGGCCTGCGAGACGTTGCGGGGGAAGCCGTCGAGCAGGAAGCCGTTCTCGGCGTCCGGCTGCTCCATGCGGTCCTTCGCCATCGCGATGGTGACCTCGTCGGGCACGAGATTGCCCGCGTCCATGTAGGACTTCGCCAGTTTGCCGAGTTCCGTCTGCCGGCTGATGTTGGCCCGGAACAGGTCGCCCGTGGAGATGTGCGGGATCGACAGGTTCTGTGCCAGGAACGCGGCCTGCGTTCCCTTACCGGCGCCCGGCGGCCCGACGAGGACGATACGCATCAGCGGAGGAACCCTTCGTAATTGCGCTGCTGAAGCTGGCTCTCGATCTGCTTCACGGTCTCGAGTCCGACACCCACGATGATCAGGATGCTGGTCCCGCCGAACGGGAAGTTCTGGTTTGCCCCGAAACCTGCCAACGCCATCGTCGGCACGAGAGCGATCAGCCCCAAGTACAGCGAACCCGGCCAGGTGATCCGGTTGAGTACGTAGCTCAGGTACTCAGCGGTCGGTCGGCCAGCCCGGATGCCCGGGATGAAGCCACCATACTTCTTCATGTTGTCCGCGACTTCCTCGGGGTTGAACGAGATGGCCACGTAGAAGAAGGCGAAGAAGATGATCAGGAAGAAGTAGAGAACCATGTGCATCGGGGAGTCCGGTAGCGCGAGATTCTTCTCGATCCAGATCTTCCAGCCGGAGTTGCCACCGGCGAACTGGGCGACCAACGCCGGGATGTAGAGCAGCGACGAGGCAAAGATCACAGGGATGATGCCGGCCTGGTTGACCTTCAGCGGAATGTACGTCGACGTACCGCCGTAGGACCGGCGGCCGATCATGCGCTTCGCGTACTGGACCGGAATGCGGCGCTGAGCCTGCTCGACGAAGACCACCAGGGCGATCACGACGAGGCCGACGACAATGACCGTGCCGAACTCGATCCAGCCGCCGGCCAGCGAGCCCTCCGCCTTGATGGCCCACAGCGCGGACGGGAAGGTGGCGGCGATCGAGATGAACATCAGGATCGACATGCCGTTGCCGATACCGCGGTCGGTGATGAGCTCGCCGAGCCACATCACGGCGGCCGTACCGGCGGTCATGGTGATGACCATGGTGATGGTGACGAAGATCGACTGGTCGGGGACGATCTGGCTGGCCACCGGGCAGTTCTGGAACAGCGCGCCGCTGCGGGCGGTGGCGACGAGGCCGGTGCCCTGAAGGATGGCGAGGGCGATCGTCAGGTAACGGGTGTACTGCGTGATCTTCGCCGTACCGGCCTGGCCCTCCTTCTTCAGGGCTTCCAGACGCGGGATCACCACGGTCAGCAGCTGCAGAATGATGCTCGCCGTGATGTACGGCATGATGCCCAGCGCGAAGATCGTGATCTGCAGCAACGCGCCGCCACTGAACATGTTGACCAGGCCGAAGAGACCTTGGTTGGCCTGGGCGTTGTCGATACAGGTCTGGACGTTCCGGTAGTCGACGCCTGGGATGGGTACGTGCGTACCGACCCGGTAGACCACGATGATCCCGAGCGTGAAGAGCAGCTTCTTGCGCAGGTCGGGCGTCTTGAACGCCCGGGCGAACGCGGTGAGCACGGTGCCTCCTGCGACCCCCGCGCTACTGCGTCAAGGGTGACGGTCTTGAGGTTCGACGAATAGGTAACGGTCAACTGCCGCTGAGAGTGCCCGAAGTGAAGCACCCAGTGAAAAGTGGGCAGTGCAGGCCACCTTACCGGCGAGCTGCCGCCCTAGGAACGACCAACCGGGGATACCCCATATGTGGGGTATCCCCGGTCGGGATCGCTCAGGTCATCGAGACGCCTGTGGGGTTCAGACGAGCTCGGTGACGGAACCGCCGGCGGCGGTGATCTTCTCCTTGGCGGAGCCGGAGACGGCGTCGACCGTCACCTGCAGCGCCACGGAGATCTCGCCCTGGCCGAGGACCTTGACGAGGCTGTTCTTGCGAACGGCCCCCTTGGCCACCAGACCCTCGACGGTGACCTCGCCACCCTCGGGGTAGAGCGCGGCCAGCTTGTCGAGGTTCACGACCTGGAACTCGGTCTTGAACGGGTTCTTGAAGCCCTTCAGCTTCGGGAGACGCATGTGGAGGGGCATCTGGCCACCCTCGAAGCGCTCCGGAACCTGGTAACGGGCCTTCGTGCCCTTGGTACCACGACCGGCCGTCTTACCCTTCGACGCCTCACCACGACCCACACGGGTCTTGGCGGTCTTGGCGCCCGGGGCGGGACGGAGGTTGTGGATCTTGAGCGGGTTCTGCTCCGCCATGATCAGTCGACCTCCTCGACCGTCACGAGGTGGCGGACGGTGTGCACCATTCCGCGGAACTCGGGGCGGTCCTCCTTGACGACCTGCGTGTTGATGCCCTTGAGACCAAGGGAACGCAGGGTGTCACGGTGGTTCTGCTTGCTGCCGATGTAGGACTTGACCTGCGTAATCTTGAGCTGCGCCATGATTACGCACCCGCCCCGGCACGTGCACGCAGCAGAGCCGCGGGGGCGACGTCCTCGAGCGGCAGACCACGGCGGGCCGCGATCTCCTCGGGACGCTGCAGACCCTTCAGGGCTGCCACGGTCGCGTGCACGATGTTGATCGCGTTGTCGGAGCCGAGCGACTTCGACAGCACGTCGTGGATACCGGCGCACTCGAGCACGGCGCGCACCGGACCACCGGCGATAACACCGGTACCGGGCGACGCGGGCTTGAGCAGCACGACGCCGGCAGCCTTCTCACCCTGGATGGGGTGCGGGATGGTGCCCTGGATGCGGGGGACCTTGAAGAAGTGCTTCTTGGCCTCCTCAACACCCTTGGCGATGGCGGCCGGCACCTCCTTGGCCTTGCCGTATCCGACACCCACGGTGCCGTCACCGTCGCCCACCACGACCAGCGCGGTGAAGCTGAAGCGACGACCACCCTTCACAACCTTGGCGACGCGGTTGATCGCGACTACGCGCTCAACGTACGCGGTCTTCTCGGCGGCGGCGTTGCCACCGTCGCGACCCTTCCGGTCCCGCCGCTCGCCGCCACCGGCACCGCCACCGCGGCGCTGGGGTCCAGCCATTGGAATTACCTCTCTCTGTTTCCGCTAGCTACGGAACCGACTCAGAACTTGAGTCCGGCCTCGCGGGCGGCGTCCGCCAGGGCGGCGATGCGCCCCGCGTACTGGTTACCACCACGGTCGAACACGACGGCCTCGACACCGGCGGCCTTGGCGCGCTCGGCGACCAGGGCGCCGACCTGCTTGGCCTGCGCGGACTTGTCGCCCTCGCCACCGCGGATCGTGGTGTCCAGGGTGGACGCCGACGCAAGGGTGTGACCCTTGATGTCGTCGATCACCTGGGCCACGATGTGGCGGTTCGAGCGGGTAACGACCAGACGCGGACGCTCCGCCGTACCGTTGATGTGCTTACGGATCCGGATGTGGCGGCGCTTGATCGCGGCGCGCTTGTAGGCGTCGCCCTTAAGGATCTTCTGTCCGTATGCCATGGCTTACTTACCCGCCTTTCCGACCTTGCGGCGGATGACTTCGCCCTCGTACTTGACGCCCTTGGCCTTGTACGGGTCGGGCTTGCGCAGCTTGCGGATGTTGGCCGCAACCTCGCCGACCTTCTGCTTGTCGATGCCCTCGACCGAGAAACGGGTCGGGGACTCCACCTTGAAGGTGATGCCCGTGGGGGCCTCGACCAGGATCGGGTGGCTGTAGCCGAGGGAGAACTCCAGGTTGGAGCCCTTGGCCACGACACGGTAACCGACACCGCTGATTTCGAGCTTCTTGACGTATCCCTGGGTCACACCGGTGATCATGTTCGCCACCAGCGTGCGGGACAGGCCGTGCAGGGCCTTGCTCTGCCGCTCGTCGTTCGGCCGCAGCACCTGAAGGGTGCCGTCCTCGGCCTTCGCGATGTCGATCGGCGCGATGACGGTGTGGGTCAGTTCGCCCTTGGGGCCCTTGACCGCGACCGTACGGCCGTCGATGGTGACGTCCACGCCGGCGGGAACCGGGATGGGGAGCTTGCCGATACGCGACATTGCTGTCTCTCCTCCGTTCCCGAATTACCAGACGTAGGCGAGGACTTCCCCACCCACGCCCTTCTTCTGCGCCTGCTTGTCGGTCAGGAGCCCGTGCGACGTGGAGATGATGGCCACGCCCAGGCCGCCCAGAACCTTCGGCAGGTTGGTGGACTTCGCGTACACCCGGAGACCGGGCTTGGAGATGCGCTTGATGCCCGCGATGGAGCGCTCACGGTTGGGGCCGAACTTCAGCTCCAGGACGAGGTTCTTGCCGACCTCGGCGTCCTCGACCTTCCAGCCCGTGATGAAGCCCTCCTGCTGGAGGATCTCCGCGATGTGCGACTTGATCTTCGATGCCGGCATCGTCACGGAGTCGTGGTATGCCGAGTTCGCGTTCCGCAGACGGGTCAGCATGTCTGCGATCGGATCAGTCATGGTCATGAATTGGCCTTCGGCCTCTCTCGCCGGGGTTTCCTGGTGCGCCATCCCTCTCCCCGATCCGAGACGGGACGGGTGCGGCGCGGTGGACCTACGGCGTAGTAAGCATTCAATGAGCGGACAGGTGTCCGCGATCGTAAGGGCGGCGGCAGACGCCCAACCCCGCAAGCCTACGGCATGCGAGCTGGACGCCTTGCCACCCCTACTTGCTTACCGAGAGCCCTGCAATCCCTGATGAGGGGGATTACCAGGAGCTCTTGGTCACGCCCGGCAGCTCGCCACGGTGAGCCATCTCACGAAGGCACACGCGGCACAGGCCGAACTTGCGGTACACGGAGTGCGGGCGGCCACAGCGCTGGCAGCGGGTGTAGCCACGCACACCGAACTTGGGCTTGCGAGCAGCCTTAGCGATCAGAGCCTTCTTCGCCATCTCGCTCACGCCTCCTTGAAGGGGAAGCCGAGGTGACGAAGGAGCGCGCGGCCCTCAGCGTCGTTGGTCGCCGTGGTCACCACGGTGATGTCCATACCCCGGGTGCGGTCGATCTTGTCCTGGTCGATCTCGTGGAACATGACCTGCTCCGTGAGACCGAAGGTGTAGTTGCCACGGCCGTCGAACTGCTTGGGGGACAGGCCACGGAAGTCGCGGATGCGCGGCAGCGCGAGCGACAGGGTGCGGTCCAGGAACTCCCACATGCGGTCGCCACGGAGTGTGACGTGGGCACCGATCGGCTGGCCCTCACGCAGCTTGAACTGCGCGATGGACTTGCGAGCCTTGGTGACGGCCGGCTTCTGACCGGTGATCGTGGTGAGGTCGCGGATGGCGCCCTCGATCAGCTTGGAGTCGCGGGCGGCGTCGCCCACACCCATGTTGACCACGATCTTGACGAGACCGGGGATCTGCATGACGTTCTCGTACTTGAACTCGTCACGCAGCTTGCCCGTGATCTCCTCACGGTACTTCTGCTTCAGACGCGGGCTGGTGGTGGTCGTCATCAGATGTCCTCACCCGTCCGCTTGGCAACGCGGATCTTGTTGCCTTCGTCGTCGAAGCGGTAACCGACGCGGGTCACGACCTTGTTGCCGTCCTTCTCCACGACCAGCTGGACGTTGGAGACGTGGATCGGCGCCTCGGTGGTGACGATGCCGCCGGCCTGCGAACCGCGAGCCGTCGGACCGGCCTTGGTGTGCTTCTTGACCCGGTTGACACCCTCGACCAGGACGCGGTCCTCACGGGGGAAGGCCGCGATGACCTTGCCCTGCTTGCCCTTGTCCTTACCGGTGATGACCTGAACCAGGTCGCCCTTCTTGATCTTCATGCTCACAGCACCTCCGGCGCGAGGGAGATGATCTTCATGAACTTCTTCTCGCGCAGCTCCCGGCCGACCGGGCCGAAGATACGGGTGCCACGAGGGTCGCCGTCGTTCTTGAGAATGACGGCGGCGTTCTCGTCGAAGCGGATGTACGAGCCGTCCGGACGGCGGCGCTCCTTGACGGTGCGAACGATGACCGCCTTGATGACGTCACCCTTCTTCACGTTGCCACCGGGGATCGCGTCCTTGACGGTGGCGACGATGACGTCACCGATACCCGCGTAGCGGCGACCGGAGCCGCCGAGCACACGGATGCAAAGGATTTCCTTCGCACCAGTGTTGTCGGCGACACGCAGTCGCGACTCCTGCTGGATCACGTCTATCTCCTGATTGTCTGCCGGTTCCCGGGGCGGGATGCGTCACTTGCACACCCGCCCCGAGCCTGGCGGAACGATGCCTGGGGGGTCCCCCCAGGCGGGATTACTTGGCCTTCTCGAGGATCTCGACGACGCGCCAGCGCTTGGTCGCGGACAGCGGCCGGGTCTCCATGAGGAGGACACGGTCGCCGACACCCGCGGCGTTCTGCTCGTCGTGGGCCTTGAGCTTGTTCGTACGGCGGATGACCTTGCCGTACAGCGCGTGCTTGACGCGGTCCTCGACGGCGACGACGACGGTCTTGTCCATCTTGTCGCTGACGACCAGACCCTCACGGGTCTTGCGGAAACCGCGGTCCGTCTTGGTCTCTTCAGTCACGTTGCTCTCGCTCATCAGGCGCTCTCCACCGTCTCGATGCCCAGCTCGCGCTCACGCATCAGGGTGTAGATCCGCGCGATGTCCTTACGGACGGCCTTGAGCCGACCGTGGTTCTCGAGCTGGCCCGTCGCCGCCTGGAAGCGGAGGTTGAACAGCTCTTCCTTGGCCTCGCGGAGCTTGTTGAGCAGCTCCTCGTTGCCCAGCTCGCGCAGCTCGGACGCCTTGGTACCGGCCGACATCACGCTTCACCTGCCTCGCGCTTGACGATCTTGCACTTCATCGGCAGCTTGTGGGCCGCACGGGTCAGGGCCTCGCGCGCGATCTTCTCGTTGGGGTACGACAGCTCGAACATCACGCGTCCGGGCTTGACGTTGGCGATCCACCACTCAGGAGAACCCTTACCGGAACCCATGCGGGTCTCGGCGGGCTTCTTGGTGAGGGGGCGGTCCGGGTAGATGTTGATCCAGACCTTGCCGCCACGCTTGATGTGGCGGGTCATGGCGATACGAGCGGCCTCGATCTGACGGTTCGTCACATACGCCGGGGTCAGCGCCTGGATGCCGTACTCGCCGAACGCGACCTCAGTGCCACCCTTGGCCATGCCGCTGCGCTTGGGGTGGTGCTGCTTGCGGTGCTTGACCCTACGGGGGATCAGCATTTCGGTCAGGCCTCCGTTCCGGTGCTCTCAGCCGGAGCGGCGGCGGGAGCGTCGGCCTTGGGGGCCTCGGCAGCCGGAGCCTGCTGCGGCTTACGACCGCGCCCGCCACGCTCGCCACCACGGCCACCACGGGCCGGGCGGTCAGCGCCACCACGGGCCGGGCGGTTGCCCGCGCGGGCGGCGGCGTTCTCGGCGCGGACCTCGGCGATGTTCTTGACGTCGCCCTTGTAGATCCAGACCTTCACGCCGATGCGGCCGAAGGTCGTCTTGGCCTCGAAGAAGCCGTAGTCCACGTTCGCGCGGAGCGTGTGCAGGGGCACACGGCCCTCGCGGTAGAACTCCGAGCGGGACATCTCGGCGCCACCGAGGCGGCCACCGCACTGGATCTTGATGCCCTTGGCGCCGGCCTTCATCGTGCCCTGCATGCTCTTACGCATGGCGCGACGGAAGGAGACGCGGGAGGAGAGCTGCTCGGCGACGGCCTGAGCAACCAGCTGAGCGTCCGTCTCGGGGCTCTTGACCTCGAGGATGTTCAGCTGGACCTGCTTGCCCGTGAGCTTCTCGAGGTCACCGCGGATGCGGTCGGCCTCGGCGCCGCGGCGGCCGATGACGATGCCCGGACGAGCGGTGTGGATGTCCACACGCACGCGGTCACGGGTGCGCTCGATCTCGACCTTGGAGATGCCGGCGCGCTCCATGCCGGACGTCATCATCCGACGGATGGCGACGTCTTCCTTGACGTAGTCCTTGTACAGCTTGTCGGCGTACCAACGCGACTTGAAGTCGGTCGTGACACCGAGCCGGAACCCGTGCGGGTTTACCTTCTGGCCCATTACCGGGTTCCTTCCTTGCTGCTGACGACCACGGTGATGTGGCTGGTCCGCTTGCGGATCCGGTAGGCACGGCCCTGGGCACGCGGACGGAACCGCTTCAGGGTCGGGCCCTCGTCGACGTAGGCCTCGGAGACGAAGAGGCTGTCGACATCGGTGTGGTCGTAGTTGTGCGCGGCGTTGGCGATGGCGCTGTCAAGCACCTTGCCGACCGGCTGACTCGCGGCCTGCGGGGCGAAACGCAGGACCGCCTGAGCCTCCGTGGCGTTCAGGCCACGGATGAGGTCCACCACTCGGCGGGCCTTCATGGGCGTGACGCGGATGTACCGCGCCTGGGCCCTGGCTTCCATGGTTGTCCTTCCAGTGTCTGTCATGGTCATTCCACCCCGCGTTTAGCGGCGCTTCGACTTCCGGTCGTCCTTGACGTGACCCCGGAAGGTGCGCGTCGGCGAGAACTCGCCGAGCTTGTGGCCGACCATCGACTCGGTGACGAACACCGGAATGTGGGTCTTGCCGTTGTGCACCGCGAGCGTGTGGCCGAGCATGGCCGGCACGATCATCGAGCGACGGGACCAGGTCTTGATGACGTTCTTGGTGCCGGCTTCGTTCTGGGCGTCCACCTTCTTGATCAGGTGGTCGTCGACGAAGGGCCCCTTCTTCAAGCTACGAGGCATCTCAACCCGTCCTTAGCGCTTCTTGTTCGTCTTGCGGCGGCGGACGATGTACTTGTTCGACGCCTTCTTGGGCGAACGAGTACGGCCTTCCTTCTTGCCCCAGGGGGACACCGGGTGGCGACCACCCGAGGTACGGCCTTCGCCACCACCGTGCGGGTGGTCCACCGGGTTCATGACCACACCACGCACGGTCGGGCGAACGCCCAGCCAGCGCTTACGGCCCGCCTTACCCCAGTTGATGTTGCTCTGCTCGGCGTTGCCCACCTCGCCGACCGTGGCGCGGCAGCGCTGGTCGACCAGGCGGATCTCACCGGACGGCATGCGCAGGTGGGCCATGGAGCCCTCCTTCGCGAGCAGCTGCACCGAGGCGCCGGCGGAGCGGGCGAACTTCGCGCCGCCGCCCGGACGCAGCTCGATGGCGTGCAGCGTGGTACCGACCGGGATGTTGCGCAGGGCAAGGTTGTTGCCCGGCTTGATGTCGGCCCCGGGACCGTTCTCGACGCGGTCGCCCTGGCTCAGGCCACGCGGCGCGAGGATGTAGCGCTTCTCGCCGTCCGCGTAGTGCAGGAGCGCGATGCGCGCGGTGCGGTTGGGGTCGTACTCGATGTGCGCGACCTTCGCCGGCACGCCGTCCTTGTCGTGACGACGGAAGTCGATCACGCGGTAGGCGCGCTTGTGGCCACCGCCCTGGTGGCGGACGGTCACACGACCGGAGTTGTTACGGCCACCCTTGCTGTGCAGGGGGCGGACCAACGACTTCTCCGGCGTGGACCGCGTGACCTCGACGAAGTCGGCGACGCTGGAGCCACGACGGCCCGGCGTAGTCGGCTTGTACTTGCGGATTCCCATTTCTCAGTCCTCGTCCGATATCGGACGATCCGACCCGCTTACGCGGTCGGACCGCCGAAGATGTCGATACGGTCGCCCTCAGCGAGGGTCACGATCGCGCGCTTGGTGGACGCGCGCTGGCCGAAGCCGGTGCGGGTCCGCTTGCGCTTGCCCTGGCGGTTGATCGTGTTGACCCCGGTGACCGTGACCGAGAAGACCGCCTGGACGGCCTGCTTGATCTGGGTCTTGTTGGCGCTCGGGTCCACGATGAACGTGTACTTGCCCTCGTCGAGAAGCGCGTAGCTCTTCTCGGAGACGACCGGCTTGAGCAGCACGTCACGGTGGTCCGTGAAGGACTTGCTCAGCGGGGTCTCGACGGTGTTCTTGCCCTCGGTGGCGTGGCGGCGCGCCTTGGCGACGCGCGCGGCCTTGGCCTTCTTCGCCGCCTTGGAGGCGATAGCGGGGTGACGGATAGCCATCAGACCTCGCTCCCTTCGGTGTCATTGGCCTGCGGGCCGGACACGAAGGACTCGAAGGCGGCCTGGGTGAAGACCACGTCGTCCGAGACGAGAACGTCGTACGTGTTCAGCTGGCCCGGCTCCAGGATGTGGATCTGGGGCAGGTTGCGGGCGGACAGCCACGCGGCCTCGTCGGCGCGGTCGACGACCAGGAGCAGGTTCTTGCGCTCCGAGATCTTGCCGAACAGCGACTTGGCGGCCTTCGTGGACGGCGTCTCGCCCTCGATCACGCCGGAGACGACGTGGATGCGGTTGTGGCGGGCCCGGTCGGTGAGGGCGTGGCGCAGGGCCGCGGCCTTCATCTTCTTCGGGGTCCGCTGCGAGTAGTCACGCGGCTGCGGGCCGTGGACGACGCCACCGCCGGCGAACTGCGGCGCACGGGTCGAACCCTGGCGGGCGCGGCCGGTGCCCTTCTGGCGGTACGGCTTCCTGCCGCCACCGCGAACCTCGCCGCGGGTCTTGGTCTTGTGCGTGCCCTGACGGGCAGCGGCCAGCTGTGCGACGACGACCTGGTGGATCAGCGGAATGCTGACCTTCTCAACGTCGAAGATCTCCGCGGGGAGCTCGACGGAACCGGCCTTGTCGCCCGCCGGCGAAAGGATGTCAACAGTGCTCATTACCTCAGGCCCCCTTGGCCGCGGTGCGGACCAGGACGAGGCCGCCGTTCGGACCGGGAACCGCGCCCTTGATGAGCAGCAGACCCTTCTCCGCGTCAACGGCGTGGACGGTCAGGTTCTGGGTGGTGACCCGCTCGTTGCCCATACGACCCGCCATGCGGAGGCCCTTGAACACACGGCCCGGGGTGGCACAGCCACCGATGGAACCGGGGGAGCGGTGCTTGCGCTGGGTGCCGTGTCCGGCGCCGAGGCCCTTGAAGTTGTGACGCTTCATGACACCGGCGAAGCCCTTGCCCTTGCTCTTGCCGGTCACGTCGACCTTGATGCCGGCCTCGAACACCTCAGCGGTGATCTCCTGGCCGAGGGTGTACTCGCTGGCGTCAGCGGTACGGATCTCGACGAGGTGGCGGCGGGGAGTGACGTCGGCCTTGGCGAAGTGGCCCTTGAGGGGCTTGTTCACCTTGCGCGGGTCGATCTCGCCGAACGCGATCTGGACGGACTCGTAGCCGTCGGTGTCGTTCGTGCGGACCTGGGTGACGACGTTGGGGCCGGCCTTGACGACGGTGACCGGAACAACACGGTTGTTCGCGTCCCACACCTGCGTCATGCCGAGCTTCTCGCCCAGGATGCCCTTGATCTGCTTAGCCATCGTTCAGATCACCGGCCTCAGAGCTTGATCTCGATGTCGACACCGGCCGGGAGGTCGAGTCGCATCAGAGAGTCAACGGTCTTGGGGGTCGGGTCGAGGATGTCGATCAGGCGCTTGTGCGTGCGCATCTCGAAGTGCTCGCGCGAGTCCTTGTACTTGTGCGGCGACTTGATGACGCAGTACACGTTCTTCTCAGTGGGCAGCGGCACCGGGCCCGCGACCGACGCACCAGTGCGAGTCACCGTCTCGACGATCTTCTTCGCCGAAGAGTCGATGACCTCGTGGTCGTAGGCCTTGAGCCGGATGCGGATCTTCTGTCCCGCCATGGCTACTCAGTAGTCCTGTCTCTCTAACGCTCTGGAACCCGGTGGATCCCTGTTGCTGCCTTCGCTCCTCCGACCCACGCGGTCGGGCGTGTCGCAGTCTCGCTGACACAGATGCCCCTTGTTCGAACATCCCTGCGGGATCGCGCACGGCCCTACCGGAACCGCGAGCCGGGGGCGAAAGGCCCACCGGGTGCCTGGTCGGCGCTGCACTGACACTTCCCGAAAGATTCCCGTACGTCCGCCCCAGCGCTGCCGTGATGGCAGTTAGGGCGACGAGTACTGTGGGACTCGCTTCCGGTCCTCCCGGCGGGAGGCGCGCAGCATCAACACTCGACCGAGCAACTCGGACAGTCTGCCATACGGGGCATGGCGGACGCCAATCGAGCTGAGGAGAATACCCCGGGGGTGACGTGGGTCAAACACACGGCCGGACGGGCCGAGGCCTCTTCCTCTGAAGAACCCGCTCCAGCTCTGCGTCGTAGGCCCGATAGCCGGTCTTCCCCCACTCGGGTGCGTCGGACGCCGGGCGGAGGATGGCGGGGAGGTGGGCGACGCGCCACATACGGTGGACTTCGGCGGGGATGATCAGAGCGCGGCCCGGTTCGACGAGGCCGCATGCGACACGGAGGATCTCCGCGATCCCGGCGGCTCCCTCCCCCGGCTCGGTGCCTGCGGCGAGGGCGGCGGTGACGAGGGCCTGAAGCAGCCGGGTCAGCTGAAGATCGGCGCCGATACGGCACATGCGCCGCACCAGCGCGGGCTCCTCCAGCCGCTCCACGGGGCCGGGGAGGCCGGCGATCCCTTCGGACCACAGCAGCAGGGAGGCTGCGTGCACCTCGTGGTCCTGGAAGTAGCCGAGCGCGTCGGCGATGGCCATGACCTCGCCGGAGAACCGCCCGACCACGCGCACCCCCTCCATGAGGCGGCCCAGATCCTCCTGCCGGGGTCCGAGGAACGCCCCGACCGAGACGTCGGGGAGCAGCCAGGTTCCGTTGGAGCGGACAGCGCCGATCTCCACGATGCCGCCGAGGGCGGCGAAGACCCCACGCGCCATGCGCTCGGCTCGGGCCGAGGGGAGCGGGCCGTCGCCGCACGCCAGGCTGCGCGTCAGAGCCACTCCCCCGCGTCGTCCTGTTCACCCGTGCCGTACTCCCGCATCACCACCACCAGCTGAACAGGTGCGTCGGTGTCGTCATGCTTGACGCCGGCCAGGAGGACCTTGTCCGCGATCCGCCACGCCGTGTGGTCGATGTAGTCCGCCCCGTCCGTCAGGTCCTCGTCCACGGTCTCGAGTCGCGCCCCCAGGGCTCCCGATTCCAGTTGGGCGACCACGCGGGGGAGCTCGGCGGACGCGGCGTCGTACAGGTCGTCGATGTAGGTGTCAGGGTCCGGCCGCTCGTCCTCGACCTCCCAGTGCCAGAGCGTGAACTCCACCTCCACCGGGCCGTCGCCCTGGATCCAGGCGTGCGCGTCATCGCGGCGCCACGTCGTCGCCCACTGCTTCGCCGGATTCCTGCGTTCGCCTTCCCAGCCCGATGCGTCGAGAACGGCGGCCACCGCCGGGCCGGTGAGCATGCTGAGGCCGGAAAGGCGACTCAGTTCTCCACTTACGGCCATCATTTGCGGAACTCGTCACCCACCACTCGGACGCCCCTCGCGACCACCCTGAAACGCTTTCTTGAGAAACTTCGCAACTACCGGGGCCACCAGTGGCCGCCCATAGAACTACCGGTACCAGTCCTCGCCGTCGCTCTCGAGCGCGCTGCGCACGTAGCTCTCGAGAGTCGGGGCCACGAGAATTCTGCTGTCCGTCTCGTGGTCCCAGACAAACACCTCATTACGTTCAGGCAGCCGCACGAAAGCGAACTGATCACCACCGCCGTTGTCGCCGAAGAAGATCAGAGAGTCGAAAGACATGTACAGCGAGCGGTACTGTTCATCGCCGCGAAACGAGAGATTGTCACCTAGAATCCGCTCTGCGGACCACACGACGTCGGTGCCGTACTCGTCGGAAAGTCCGTCACTCTCGAGCAAAAACGCTCGGAGGTCAGCGGGAAGCGGCTGACCGAGGGCCCCCTCGATCCGGTCGAGAGCGCTGGAATCAACAGGGCCACGAAGTTCCGCCGACGGGAACGCTTCAAGGATCTCACGCCACATATTTTCGGACCAATCTTTCCGTGCACGACTAGCGGATGCGCGGGCTGAACCAGTTGCCGAGCATATCATCGACTCGCGTCACTTGATCCAGCACTTCCTGTCGAGTCGGGTTAGGGTTCGCCTCGTAAAACCTGTTCCACTCGACACGGATCTGACTCAGGTGAACCCTGCTGTTAATGTCACCCTTCGGTATTCCTCGCAGGTTTTCCAAGGAATGCATTTCGTCCGCCGAAAACAGACCCGGATATCGCTTCAGTACCTGTTGCTCGATTGCGTGATGGACGACAACCTTCCCCTTGAGCCCGGGATGCGCCTCGAAGAATGTCTTCTTGTAATTGTGACTTGCGGCGCTGCCGACAGACGCTTCGGTTCGCGCGGGCACGTTCGGACCCAGCACTGTCTCGTTCCGGGCTGCGGCCTGCCTGGCAGCGTCTTCGCAAGGAGTGAGCCCCAACGGGTCCGACCACGTCAACGCATTGTGGACATAGGTGGCGGGGTTTGGGCTCGCAGCCAGACCCAGAGGATCACTACTGAGATATCGAGCGGTTTCGGGGTCGTAGTAGCGGAAGACGTTGTAGTGGAGACCGGTTTCCAGGTCGAAGTACTGACCGGGGAAACGCAGTGGGGTGTAAGCGCGCGCGGTGCGGCTCCAGGTGGTGGCGCCCCAGAGAGTCGCCCGCGCGAGCCAAGCTATCTCTCCTTCCTCATCGACGAGTTCGGTGGGGGTGCCGATGAGGTCGGTCACGATGCCGAAGAATCGCCGATCGATTTCTTGTTGACCGGCATCCGCATCCAGTATGCGTTCGGTCTGGGCTATGGGGTGTTGCCCTTGGTGGTCCCACGTCAAGACGACTGCCTGCGGCTGGTCGACGGACCAAGTCCTCTGCTCGCACAGCGTGGTGCCGTCCCACGCGAAGTCAGTGCGCTCCGCGATGCCGACACCGTCCGCGGTGTGCCGTTGTTTGGCGATACGACGCCCGAGCGGATCGTAGAGATACGTCCAGCGGGTGCCATCGGGGGTTGTGACTGCCGTCAGACGGTCTTCGGCATCCCACTCGTAACGCCAGGTGTCCGGCCTGCGCGACAGCCGTGTCTTCTGCCGGAGCGTGATGCGTCCCTGTGCGTCGTACTCGTACCGCACGCCGCCGGCCCTTTCCAGACGCAACCCCCGGTACCTGCGGTCGCCCACTGCTTCCTGGCCGGGGAACACGGCCGGCCAAGACGCATGCGTCTGGTTCCCCTGTGCGTCGTAGCCATAGCGTTCCGTGCCCTGCGGACCATGCACCGCGGTCACGCGTCCCGTCAGGTCCGTCTCGTAGCCACTGCGGGCCCCGGCCGAGTCCTCGATGTCTCGGAGGTATCCGTCGGACCGGTAGCTGTAGCGACGCCACCCTCGCGTGTGGCCGTCGTGAACCAGATTTTGGGTGAGCCTACGTCCGCGCGGGTCGTACGTGTTGGCCAATACAGTGCGGTCGCCGAACCGGCGTGCCAGTTCCTGTCCCAGACCGTCTCGGTCGAAGCTTATGGTGTTTCCCGAGGTGACGAACTCGACGGCGCTGCCCGCCGAGTCATAGCTCCAGTTGCTGACGGCACCGCTGGGGGTAATGCGGCTTCGCCGACGCCCCGTCAGGTCGTAGGTGTGAGTCAGATGACGGCCGTTGGTCGTTTCGGTGAGGATCCGCCCCGTCTCGTCGTGGGTCACGGTGACCGTTGCTTCCGGACTCATCGCCTCAGTAAGGCGGCCGCCCAGGTCGTATCGGAAGTTTGTGGTCTTTCCATCCAGGCGCTTTCGGAGCATGCGACCCAGAATGTCGTGTTCCATGTGAATGGCTTGGCCCATGGAATTTGTTCGCGCGGTGAGCTGCCCAGCAAGGTCATAGGCGTATCGGGTGGTCGCACCGTCGAAGTCCGTCTCCGACACCATTCGACCGGCGGCGTCATAGATGTACCGCCACGTATCGCCTGTGGGCGCGGTCACCTGGCTGAGGCGCAGATCCGTATCATATGAGTAGGTGAACCGCGTCCCTGCAGAATCCGTTCTGGCCGACAGTAGGTCGAAGTGTGTGTATTCGTAGGTGGTCACATGGCCGGCGGTGTCCTCGTGGCGGAGGCAATTTCCCTCACCGTCGTACTCCCATGCCTCCGTGCCATCGGCGTCCGTCTGCCGAGTCAGCCATCCTTCAACGGACCATTCGAGACTGGTGACGTGACCCATCTGGTCCGTCAACCGGACAGTGCGTCCGAACGCGTCGCGTTCGTGGCGGATCACACCCCCGAGCGGATCGGTTATTTCGACGGGTAGCCCCGCCTTATCGGTGCGGATCGTCGTCGTATGCCCAAGGGCGTCCGTTATTCCACGCAGGTGCCCAGCCGCCGAATACGCGTACTTGCTCGTGGCACCGTCGGGGTCTGTGACCGCTGTGCGGTTCCCCTTCTCGTCGTAGGAACTCCGGACAGACGTGCGGTCGGGTAGAGCGACCATCACGGCCAGGCCGAGTGCGTTGTACGTGTACTCGCTGCGAGCGCCGTCAGGACGCACGACCGCCGCGCAACGGCCCTCACCGTCGTACTCGACCCGCGTGGTCCTGCCCAACGGATCGGTGTGCGACAAGAGGTGGTGGTTGCTGTCGTACGTCCTTGTCCGCCGGCCGCCGAGGGGGTCTACGTCGGCCACCACCTGCGAGTCGGCGTTGATGACGTAGCGGCTCGAGGCGCCGGAAGCGCTGGTCACCGTCGTGACCCTATGACCTGGTCGGTCGCCATCGATGCCGTCGTAGGCGAAGGTGAAGGAGACATGGCCCGCCTCACCGCCCTGCGCGGTGCAACGGCCTCGTTCGTCGTAGGTGTAGCGGTACGAACTGCCGTTGGTGTCGGTCCACGCCGTGATTCGGTGCTGATCGTCATAGGTGAGCCTCAGCGGGGCCCCGGCGGATCCGACGATTCCAGTGAGCCGACCGTCCGTGTAGAGGAAGCGCTTGACGGTGACGTCGACTCCGTCCTCGCCGGCCCCACGCAGATGCAGCGCACGAACCCTGTCGTCGGCCACGGTGAACGTCAGGTGGTAGCCACCGGAGTGCCGCATGGCGAGCGGTGTGCCGTCCGGCTCGTAGTCGAACGTGATGGAGGTGCCGTTCCGGTCGGATATCTCGTCCAGCAGTGCCAGACCTCGTATCGCAGGCGCAAAGGTCCGTGTGTGTCCGGTGTCGTGGTCTTGGATCTCGAAGCCGCCGCCGTCGAGGAGGGTGAGCGGCCAGCGAGGTCCCTGATCCGGATAGGAACAAGCGCCGGTGGTGGAGGGGGTCTCATAGGTGAGCAACATGCCGTCCTCGGTGACGAAGACGGCGCTGCCGTCGGACACCTCCAGCCGCTGGTCCAGCGTGGAGGCCCAGGTCGGACCGAACCACCATCCGCAGCGGTAGTTCGAGGAGGCACGACGTGTGAACACGAGAGGCAACAGGCCGGGTAGCTCAACATCCGTCTGCTGCAGATACATCGCGCCCGTTGCTATGTCGACGGGGTCACCGCATCCGAAAATCTTGGTCTTCAGACGGTTGTAGGCCCCCTTGGCGCCGTCCCCGACCAGGCCCTTGGCACTCCTCCCGAGTCCTTTGACACCCAGGGCCATGCCCTTGAGGCCGCCTCTGCCGAGAACTTTCAGGCCCTTGGCCAGCCCCCCGAGCGTGGTCAGCCCCTTCATGCCCGGTATGCAGTCCAGCGCGGCCAGCCCCACGTCCCACAGGGACGCCTGACCCTTGCTGTATTTGTAGAGCGTGTCGGCGAGCACGACCGCGGCGGCGATCAGCACGATCGCACCGAGGATCGGCCCTCCGATGATCATCGCAACGATGCCGACCACCGCCACGACGACCTTGCAGACCGCGACGATGGTGTCCCAGTTATCGACGAACCAGTCGCCGACCTCCTCCCACCACGACCGGTTCTGAATACCGGCGTCCGAGGCCTCGTCGATCTTCGACTTCGCCTCGCGGGCCGCCTCGTCACGCATCTTGCGCGCGTCCGCGGCCATCTTCTTCGCCGCGGCCAGCGCGTCCTGCGCGTCGGAGACGTCCGACTGAGCCTTGGACTGGGCCGACTCGGCGTGCTGGACATCCCGCGTCGCGGCCCGCACCTTGGCCTCATCAGGCTTCTCGGCGCCTTTGCTGCCGGTCGGGTCGTCCTTGTACTTGTCCGCCTCCTTGCCCGCCCGCGTCACCCACGAGTCGGCCGAGGTGAGACGGGACTGGGCCGAGGAGAGGCTGTCGCGGGCCTCACGGCCCTTGCGCAGGGCCTTGTCCGCCAGCGACTGCGCACGCTCCAGCTTCGGCCAGAAGTCCGCCAGCGCGTCCCCGCACATCTCATAGGACTTCTTCAGCTTCTTGAGGTTCTTCGGCACATCCGCGAAGTCCTCCTTGAAGACATCCGCCGACTTGCCCGCCCACTCCAGGAGCGTGCCCTCCCCCGCCATGCCCTTGACCAGACGCAGCGCATCGGACACGTCGTCGGCGAAGTCGTGCAGGTGCTTCGCGAGTGTGCGTACCCGCTGCGGATCACCAGGCGTCGGATCCTTGTCCAAATCAAGGACATGCCAGTCCGCAGGCCTGTGCCCCGCCATACCGCAACCCCCGTCACGCGCACATCAACGTCAACAACCGTATGCACACGTGAACTTACAAGGCACAGCCGTTCGACGGAAAGGTGGGGCTTGTGCTGCGAGCTGCGCAGGCCGGCGTCAGGAGCACAGGGGTGCTCGGCGGCCCCGTCAGGGCCCTTGGCACGCGGCGCCTCGTGCGGCGCCGGTGATCAGGGGTGCAACAGACCTCATCGGTCTCCCAGTCATACGCCCTCTCCGTGGCTGCTCTCCGCGACTCAGTGCCATTGCTCCCAGGAGAGTTCGGCAGCGACGAACGTTTCTCCGGTCACGACGGTCAGGTCAGGCTGTTCGATCCTCGCGGCCACTGCCTCGCGATCGAAGCTCAGGAACTCGAATACGAAGTGTTGGGCGGTCGCGGGCCGTTCCAGGGGGAAACCATCGAGATCCACCGCAGAGTTCGCACGGTCCGCGCCCTGGCAAAGAACGGACACGAAGAGCGGGAAGTGTGGCGCTTGCAGCAGGCGATCCGCGTCATGAATCACCCCCGCGATCCCGACTCCGCCTGTCACCGCGCCGCACAGGTCGTCCAGGCAGTCCACCAACGCGTCCCAGTTCCCGCCGAAGTAGCCGGAGAATTGCAGGGCTTCCGCGAACGAGCGGCAGGCACCCTGCTCGGTCAGCAGGTCGCGGGAGTCGAAGCGGTGGACACGCCCTCCCTTCGCCTCCAGTCTCGACAGCTGCCGCTTGATCCTGCTCTCTCCTTGCGAAACGAAGATGACCCAGGGCTTTGATGTCCCCGTGGTGTCAAAGCTGGTCATTGCTGATTCAGTGCTTGCAGCAACAGGATCATCCCGTGAACCGGAACGTCGACGTGATCGCGTCGAAGATGTCGAAGAAGGAGTCCGCGAGGTCGAGGACCTGGCTGCTGCCGGCGACCAGAGCGACCTTGCCCTCCTGGCCCGGCACGGGGATGTACGTCTGCATCAGCACTGCGCGGATGGTGCGGTTGAGCGCGTCGCCCGGCACGGCGATGTCCTCGATGCCGTACGTGCGCGCGGCCGGGCCGACGCCCGGGATCTCGACGGTCGTGACCTTCCGCCACGAGTCGCCCTCCCGCTTCGCCTCCTTGACCGCGAGCTGACTCGCGATGACGGCCGGGTCGTTCGACAGCGGCTCACCCCGCTCGTTTCGGCCGCCGACGAGAGAGACGGTCACTGAACCCGTGATCGGCGTGTCCCCGCCGAAGCTCTCCGCCATGCAGCCGCAGTACATCGCGCCCGACTTCCAGGCATCCGCGGCGGCCTTCTGGAGGAAGTCGACGTACGCGTCCCGGTACTGCTCCAGTTCCGGGCGCTGCCGTACGCGCTCGCTCACCATCCGCCGGATCGAGTCGTCCCGCGACTCCGGCCGTACGTCGAACTCCCACCAGGACTCCGGCACCTTGATCCGGAAACCGCCCCGCTCGACGGTCAGTGTCTCCATGTAGCGGGCCATGACGCCGGTCTCCCCGTTCGCTCGATCACGTGTGCGCACATCGTGCCACTACTCCTCCAGCGTCCAGAACGGTGAGTCCTTCGGAGGTGCCGGGCGTACGGGATGGGTGCCGAAGTCGATGTCCGCGTCCACCTGCGGATCTCCAACCGGGAGGCGTTTCCGGTGATCGGGGCTGTAGTACGTCCCGTACGCCCAGTACTCCGGCAGTTCGTGGCCCATCAGCTCCACGCCCCACGCGGCCGACTCCCGCGTTCCGTACATCGCGTTGATCCTGGCAACCGCCTCCGCGCGGGAGATACCGATCCGCTCCACCAGTACGTCCGTCATCTCGCGGAAGCAGGCAAGCATCTCGTCGTCGAGCGGAAGCACGAACTCCGTGCCCGTGGTGCCGGCCGTGGGACATGCCCCGTACTCGACGAGCCACCGCAGGCGCCTGACCTCCGCCACGAGACGCGGCACCGCCTCTCTCGCCATGGCGACGAAGGCGGGGCCCGGCGCCGCGCACGCCTCCTCGATGGCATCCAAGTCGAGGCCTTCGCAAACGGGTTCGGAAGTCATGCCCCAGTGTTACAACCCCGTCGGCCTAACCGTTTCCGGGGGCTGCCCCCACCCCGGCCCACCAGCCCACCGGATGGTCCGCTCCCCACTCCCCCAGGCACCGTAGGGCACACGACCGGCACACGACCGAACCACATGACCGGGGGATTCATCATGCGCGCCGCCACCGCCACCGTCCTCACCCTGGCCCTCGCCGCAACCGCCGCAGTGCCCGCCACAGCCGCCGCCACCTCCGGCAAGCCGAGCACCGACGGCCTGTGGCGCATGGACGGCTACGGCACCGTCCTCTCCCTCGACGGCGACACCCTCCAGGAGTTCCAGAGGACGTCCGTCAGCTGCCTCAAGGGCGACACGGCCCGCCGGACCGCCCCCGGCACCTACGCGACCCCCGACGGCACCACACTGACCGTCCGCCCCGGCCCGAGCCGGGACCGCGCCACCCTCGGCGCCGACACCTCGGTCGGACACCGCACGCTGCAGCGGATCCACGAACTGCCGGCCGACTGCACTCGGCCCGTCCCGAAGGACCCCCGCGCCGCCTTCGACGTCTTCTGGCACTCCTTCGCCGAGAACTACCCCTTCTTCGCCGCGAAGGGCGTCGACTGGCAGGACGTGAGGGACCGGTACCGGCCCAAGGTGCACCAGGACACCACCCGCGAGGAACTCTTCGGCATCTTCAGCGACATGGTGCGGCCGCTCCACGACGCCCATGTCGCCGTCCAGGACGGGGAGCGGGTCTTCGCCCAGGTGCGGCCCGGCACCGAGCCGCCCTCACCCGAACTCGACTCCAAGGTCAAGAAGTTCATCACGGAACGCGACCTCAAGCACGCCCCGTACCGCCAGGACTTCGCCAACGGCCGGATCACCTACGCCGATCTGCCCGGCCGCGCCTCCGGCCAGGGCTACCTCCGCATCTCCGGCTTCGGCGGATACGCCCCTGACGGCTCCCCCTACCCCGCCCACCTCGCCGAGCTGGACAGGGCCCTGGACACGATCCTCACCAGCGACCGCGCCCGGCGGCTCAACGGCCTGATCATCGACCTGCGCATCAACGGTGGCGGCTCCGACGCCCTCGGCATCCACATCGCCGAGCGCCTCACGGACACGCCCTACGTCGCCTACACCAAGCGCGCCCGCAACCACCCCACCGACCCGGACCGGCACACCCGCCCCGAGCCCATCAGGGTCGTACCGGCCGACGGGCCCCGCTACACCGGCCCGATCGCCGTACTGACCGGAGGCTCCACCGTCAGCGCGGGCGAGACCTTCACCCAGGCCCTCATCGACCGCCCGGGCGGCACCATCCGCGTCGGCCGGCCCACCCAGGGCGTGTTCTCGGACGTCATGGCACGCAACCTGCCGGGCGGCATGACGGCCTGGCTTCCGAACGAGGAGTTCCTGAACCGCTCGGGCCGCACCTACGACGGCTCCGGCATCCCGCCCCACATCACCGAGCCGGTGTTCACCAAGGAGGAGTTCGCCAAGAACCGGGACTCGGCGTTCGACCGCGCGGTGAGCGTCCTTCGGAACGACGGCTAGAAGGAGGCCAGGAACTCCGACCAGGCCTCCGGCGCAAGCGCGAGCCGGGGGCCTTCGGTGTGCTTGGAGTCTCGGACGTGGATGGTGTGGGGGGCTATGGCGATCTCGACGCAGGAGTTGCCGTCCGTGCCACTGCTGTAGCTGCTCTTGAACCAGGCCAGTTCGGAGGTATCCCCGGCAGAAGCGTTGCGGATCAGGTTTCTCACAGCACTTGCTCGATGAAGGCCTGCGACTCCCGAGGGGAGAGAGCCTGCGCACGGATGGTGCCATACCGCAGCTCAAGGATGCGGAGCTGCTTCGGATCACTGGTCGGCCGTCCGCTGAACGCTCCGTCGGAGCGACCCACCGCCGTACCGTCCGGGAACTTCAGCAGCTCGATCTTGCCGTCCACCCCGGGGTGAGCATCCGTGTCGGTCGGCATGTTCTGAAAGGTGACGTTGCGCAAGCGGCCCACCTCCAACAGCCGTTCGAGCTGCTGTCGCCACACCATTGTGCCCCCCGACCCGTCGACGCAGCACCGCCTCCTCCAGGACGTAGTGCACCGACGGGGCAGGGTCACGTGCGAAGACCGACTGCCGGGCCATGCGGGCAGCAACCATCCGTTCCACGTCGTCCGGTGAGTACGGCGGCTGCGCTGCCTCGAACAAGGCACGCGCGCGCTCCGGGATCTGCAACAAGCCATGGACGCTGTTGCACTCATACACCCCGATCTTCACCGCCTGCCCCTCCAACTTGGCAAGCTCCCGCACCCTCTTGGGGTACCGAACCCTCTTCACGTCCTCCCAGGCCGCCGCAATCAGCCCACCCGCCCCCAGCAACCTCATCAGCCCTGACCAGACAGTCCTGCCGAGGGATCCGCTTCCCGCCCTCGGTCGGGTAGCCGGGGCCCATTGCTGGGACCCCGGCCCCCTCAGAACCGGGCATGCGGTTTTCACCGCACCACGGCTCAAGCAGGTCACATGGGCCTGCCCGCATCTGCGCCTTCGAGCGCGTGATGCTGCTGGTGGCATTGCGAGTGCAGGAGTTCGAGGTTTTTCAGGTCGTTCCCGCCGCCGTGCTTACGGTGCACGATGTGGTGCACGTTCAGCGTCCGGCGGACAGCGTCGAACCAGGACACCCAGTCGTGAACGTTGTCCGGTTCGAACTCAGCTCCTTCGACGAGATCGAGGCCGCACCGTGCGCATCGGCCCTTCTGGCGGACGGCCAGGGTCTGGACGAACTTGTTCTCCAGCCTCAGCTTTGTCCGCTTGGCCGCGCGCTCGGCCCAGTAGCCGGCCAGCGCCGGATCGTCCTTGGAATGGGTTCCAAGGACTGGCACGTGCCGGACGATACTGGTCATCGCGGCGGGCTTGATGTGCACCGAACCTTCTCCGAAGATCCAGCGATTCTCACTCCCGGGAATCCGCTTGTCCCAGTACCGGGCCGCGATCCACTGCTTTCCCTTCCGCCGATGCTGCCTGCTCGCCCAGTTCCACAACTGTCCGAACATGATCCGATCGAGGTCGCTGAAAGCTCTCTTGGAGCTCCAGGGGCGGTAGTACATGGTCCATCCCCGGACGAACGAGTTCATCGCGCGAATCAGCCGATCCGCTGGACTGCCCCGATGCGTCCGGGCAATGTCCCGGATACGTTCCCTGGCCTTCATTACCGCGTTCTTGCTCGGTGTCACAAGTGTGTAGCCGTTGGCGTAGGTCCGGATGGTGCACCCGAGGAAGTCAAAGCCATCCGTGAGGTGTCGGACTTTCGTCTTCTCCTCGTTGAAGGCCAGCCCTCTGGGCGTGAACCATCCCTTCAGCCGTTGGTACGCCTCGTGCGCGGCCTGCTCCGTGTGACAGATGACCACGAAGTCGTCCGCATACCGAACAAGTGCCGGGGAGTCCTCCTTGAGAACGCGGGAGCCCCGCTGCTTCTTCCAGGAGACCCCGGCTGCCTCCTCCATTCCGTGCAGAGCAATGTTGAGAAGGAGCGGACTGATGACTCCTCCTTGCGGGGTGCCTTCCACCGTGGGCGCGAAGACTCCCCTGTCCATCACTCCGGCCTTCAGCCATCCCTCGATCGCATCCCTGGCGGGGAAGCGGCCGATGGCTTGCATCAGGTGCGCATGGTCGATCCGGTCGAACGCCGCCGACAGGTCGGCGTCCAGCACCCATCTCCGGTTGCTGGCAGGCTTGCCCACCTGGAAGATGGCCGCCAGGGCGTCATGACATCCCCGGCCGGGGCGGAAGCCGTAGCTTCGCGCCTCGAAACGCGCTTCCCACTCCGGTTCCAGGGCGTTCTTCACCCTGGCCTGGTGGACCCGGTCCCGGATAACCGGGATACCGAGTGGGCGCATTTTCCCATTCGCCTTTGGAATCTGTACTCGCTTGACCGGGCGGGGCCGGGTGGCCCCGTCCCGCAGGAGATGACGGGCGAGCCGACCCCGTTGCTTCGGGTTCAGCGCCGTTTCCCCGTCCACCCCAGAGGTTTTCCGCCCCCGGCTCACCTGGGTGACCCGCCGCACGCTCAGCAGCGTGTTCGCGGCCGACCGCATCATGAGCTTCTGGAGGTTTCGAACCTTCTTCATGTCACCAGCCTGGGCGGCCTTGAAGATCCTCTGTCGCAATCTCGTTACTTCACGGTCGACCCGGCCCCAGTCGATCTGATGCCAGGCGTCCGCGTCGCCGACAGCTCCGTTCCAGAAGGGCACCTGCCCGTTGTTCTGGTCCACGCACCCTCCCTGTCCAACTTGCACTGTCGTGAACTCGATTCGTCATCGGTACTTCAAAGACCCACCCGGTCCGCTTGGGCGTCCTTTCGGACCCGGGCATCAGCCCGGTATCCGCCGAGTTATAGCCGGAGGGTGGAGCCCCTGTATCCGACCTTTCCCCTTGCCTTTCGGCGTGACGGCATTCGCTTCTCGGACCATCCTTTTCCCGCAGAGGAGTTCAGCCTTCGTTGCCTCCGGCCTACCCAGAGGGACCTCTACGGGGTTTCCCTGTTCCACACACACGAGATACGTCCGGGGTGGATGCCCTCTCTGACCCGAGAGCCGCGGTGACCTACTCCGGAAACTCCAGATGACGTCCGAAGTCGCGCAGGGGTTCTCACCCGATAGCTCCTGTACCGCCTCGACAACTCCCACTGAGACGGGTGGTCTTTACGAGTCCTCATCAAGGGTTCACTTGTGTTCATCCGTCCGGACTTTCCCCGACCCGTACCGATCCAGTGGTCGTCTCGGCCTTCGGTCTGCTGGCCAGGCTTCGCACCGAGGAATTACTTCCTCCGCACGCTGGCTGGGGAATCGACCAGTTGGTCACAGGTCGAAAGCGTCGATATCTCCGTCCCAACGCTTGCTCGGTTGTGCGGCTTTCAGGTCGCACATCTTGTAGACCATGTCCTCGCCGTACCCCACCGCCGTCCCGAACTCTGCGGCACGCATCCCCACCGCCTCCCGCCGCAGCTTCAGCTGCCGCCCCACCGTGGCGATGACCGCGACGCCCCACTCGTCGTCCGGGTCCACCTCCCAACCCGGCTCGTCCGACTCGCTCTTGAGCCGCCCCGAGTCCGCCTCGACCGTCATCCCGCACCCTTCCGCCGTCGTACCACCGTGCCCAGCGGCCTACCCGCACGCCCAGCCCCGACAGCCCGGACACCACCGGACAAGCTCCGGACGGTCACCGTACGCATCCGCTGAGTCACTGTTCACGGTAAGCGCGGACGGCCACGCTGAGTGACGTGAAGCAGAACTCCCCCGAACTCCGCACCCCCATCCGTAACTTCAGCCTCCAGCTCTCCGCCACCCCACGCGGCGCCCGCCTGGCCCGTCTCCTCACCGCCGAACAACTGCGCTCCTGGGGACTGCCGTTGGACCCGGCAAGGCAGGTCATCGCGGAGCTGTCGACCAACGCGGCGACACACGGCCGAACCCCCGGCCGCGACTTCCGCCTGCTCCTCTACGTCGTCGCCGACACCCTCCGCATCGAGGTGACGGACACCCGCGCGGACCGCTTGCCGACAGCCCCTCCCGGCCTGGGTCTCCTCCTGGTCGACGCACTCGCCGACCGCTGAGGCGTCACCCGGGGCCTGCCGCCCCGCAAGACCGTCTGGGCCGAGATCGACCTCGCACCGCAGCCCGAAAACCCACGCTCCGGCGGCGCAGGCACCCTCCCCCAAGGACCACAAGGGCGAAAGAACCCCACCAAGCCCCACCCCTCCACCCAGCCGCCGGGCTGCCTCACCCTCGCGGGTGAACATCACCAACTCAGCTGGATTCGAGGCCCCTTGTCTGCCCTACGCTCAGCGCAACACGTCACGACACAACCGCAGACATGCGACGGCCCCCGCCGGGACGGCAATCCCAGTGCGAGGGCCTGACCACCGAGGAAGTAGGAGCTTCCCGATGGATACGCAGAACCCTAACGTGCCCACGCACGCCCACACCCGGGTTGCCGGAAAGAAGCACCCGAACCGGCGGCACCCCCACTCAGGCCTGGTGCACGACAACGCCCGCCACACCACCCGCTTCACGGTGATCGGCAACCACCTGGCCCAGCACCCGGAGCTGTCGCTGCTCGCGATCGGACTGTCGGTGCACATCCAGTCGCTCCCGGCGGGCGCCCGCATCGACATCAAGTCCCTGGCCGCCCGCTTCCCGGAGGGCACGACCCGCATCGCCTCGGCCCTGCGCGAGCTGGAGGCGCACGGCTACCTGCGCCGCACCCGTGAGCGCGTCCCGGACGGCCGGATCATCACCCGCACGACCTCCTGCAACCAGCCGGGTCACAGCGGTACGGACACCTCGCGCCCGGCCCCGAGGAAGCGGACGAGGCAACCGGGCGGCAAACCCCTTCCCGCGGTACCGCGCCCGGCCTGCTCCGCCCCCGCCCTTCTCCAACAGGCCACGGACCTCCTCAGCCGGCTCCGCCGAGAAGACCCCCGCCTGCTCCTGTCCGTGTGCGACACGGCCCACCTCGCCCCGGGCGTCGCCGCCTGGCTGGAGCGCGACGTCCCCCTGGCCGCCGTGCGCCACGCTCTGACGACGGACCTCCCACGAGAGCCCCTCCACCGCCCGGCCGCCCTACTGGCCCACCGCCTCACAGCCCAGCTGCCACCCCCACCGCCCTTCGCCCCACCGACGGCCCCACCACCCACCCGGCACCCCCTCCAGACCTGCGACGGCTGCGACCGCGCTTTCCGCGCCCCGAAACCCTGCCACTGCCGCGACTGCCGGTCAGCCGCCGCGCTGTCCGCTCAGAGCCCGAGCCGCACCGGCCTGACCGGAACACCCGAGGTGATCAAGGCCGTCAGCGGAGTCGAGAGGTCACGCGGAGAGAACAGGTCCGGACCGTCGTAACGGGCCACTTCGGACGGGTGCCACCACTCCAGACCGCTGATGTTCTCCGCGGCGAGCTCGACGTCGGACAGCGTCCCGCGCGGATCGAAACCGGCAGTGCGTACGAGGAAGTAGTCGTTGATGACGCCGTCGTAGCCCGCGGCGTGTCCGGGCGCCACGACTTCCTGGTGCCAGACGTGCGGCGGATCGGCGCTGACGGCGAGACCCACCTCTTCCAGCAGTTCCCGGCGCAACGCGGCAAGCGGTGTCTCACCCGGCTCGATCCCGCCACCGGGCGCTGCCCACACCACGGTTTCCGCCGGCTCCGGAATCGCGAACCGGCAGAGGAGGATGCGGTCGTCCTCGTCGAGGATGAGCGCGCGGACTGAATGGCGCAGGTTCACAGACGGCACCCGGACACGCTAACCGCACGGGATACGGGACGGACCGGCACAGCAAAAGGGCCCGCACGACCGAAGTCGTACGGGCCCCTTCGAGCCACTCAGGTCAGTAGACCCTCAAGCCAGTCCGAAGACTCACTTGTTGATCTTGGTGACCTGGCCGGCGCCCACGGTCCGGCCACCCTCACGGATGGCGAACTTGAGGCCCTCCTCCATGGCGACGGGCTGGATGAGCTCCACCTTCATCTCGGTGTTGTCACCCGGCATGACCATCTCGGTGCCCTCGGGGAGGGTCACCACGCCGGTCACGTCCGTCGTACGGAAGTAGAACTGCGGGCGGTAGTTGTTGAAGAACGGCGTGTGGCGGCCACCCTCGTCCTTGGACAGGATGTAGGCCTGCGCCTCGAACTCGGTGTGCGGGGTGACCGAGCCCGGCTTGATGATGACCTGGCCGCGCTCGACGTCCTCGCGCTTGATGCCACGAAGCAGCAGACCGACGTTCTCACCGGCCTGGCCCTCGTCGAGGAGCTTCCGGAACATCTCGATGCCGGTGACCGTGGTGGTGGTCTTCTCCTGCTTGATGCCCACGATGTCAACGGTCTCGTTGACCTTGAGGACACCACGCTCGATACGGCCGGTGACGACCGTACCGCGACCGGTGATCGTGAAGACGTCCTCGATCGGCATGAGGAACGGCTTGTCGACGTCACGCTCGGGCTGCGGGATGTTCTCGTCCACGGCCTTCATGAGCTCGAGGACGGAGTTGCCCCACTCCTTGTCGCCCTCGAGCGCCTTGAGCGCCGAGACCTTGACGACCGGCAGGTCGTCGCCCGGGAACTCGTACTCGGAGAGGAGCTCACGGACCTCGAGCTCGACGAGCTCCAGGATCTCCTCGTCGTCCACCATGTCGGCCTTGTTCAGCGCGACGACGATGTACGGAACGCCGACCTGGCGGGCCAGGAGCACGTGCTCCTTGGTCTGCGGCATCGGGCCGTCGGTGGCGGCGACCACGAGGATGGCGCCGTCCATCTGCGCCGCACCCGTGATCATGTTCTTGATGTAGTCCGCGTGACCGGGGCAGTCGACGTGGGCGTAGTGACGCGTCTCGGTCTGGTACTCGACGTGCGCGATGGAGATGGTGATACCGCGCTGGCGCTCTTCAGGAGCCTTGTCGATCTGGTCGAAGGCCGAGGCCTCGTTCAGGTCCGGGTACGCGTCGTGCAGCACCTTGGTAATGGCGGCCGTGAGGGTCGTCTTACCGTGGTCGATGTGACCGATGGTGCCGATGTTGACGTGCGGCTTAGTCCGCTCGAACTTCGCCTTCGCCACTGGGGTCCTCCTGGGGAGTGGTTCTGGTACGCCTTACTCATCGGCGCCAGGTGATCTTTGCTGGAAAGCCCGGGCCCCGGGGCACTCTCACCGCTATTGCGGCGGAATGCCCCTCAAGGCTCCGGAGTCAAGCCTACGGCGTGCAGACGCTCTGCGTTACTCGCCCTTGGCCTTCGCGATGATCTCCTCGGCGACGTTCCGCGGAACCTCGGCGTAGGAGTCGAACTGCATGGAGTAGCTCGCACGGCCGGACGTCTTGCTGCGCAGGTCGCCGACGTAGCCGAACATCTCCGAGAGGGGCACGAGGCCCTTCACGACGCGGGCACCGGCCCGCTCCTCCATGGCCTGGATCTGGCCACGGCGGGAGTTGATGTCACCGATGACCTCACCCATGTAGTCCTCGGGCGTGGTGACCTCGACGGCCATCATCGGCTCGAGCAGTACGGGGCTGGCCTTGCGCGCGGCCTCCTTGAAGGCCTGCGAACCGGCGATCTTGAACGCGAGCTCGGAGGAGTCGACCTCGTGGTAGCCACCGTCGATGAGCGTGACGCGGACGCCCGTCATCTCGTAGCCCGCGAGGATGCCGAACTGCATGGCCTCCTGCGCACCGGCGTCCACCGAAGGGATGTACTCCTTCGGGATACGGCCACCGGTGACCTTGTTCACGAACTCGTACGAGGCGTCGCCGCCCTCGATCGGCTCGATCGCGATCTGCACCTTGGCGAACTGGCCGGTACCACCAGTCTGCTTCTTGTGCGTGTAGTCGACCCGCTCGACCGCCTTGCGGATGGTCTCGCGGTACGCGACCTGCGGCTTGCCGACGTTGGCCTCGACCTTGAACTCACGGCGCATACGGTCGACCAGCACCTCGAGGTGCAGCTCGCCCATGCCACCGATGATGGTCTGGCCGGTCTCCTCGTCCGAGTGGACCTGGAAGGACGGGTCCTCCTCGGCCAGGCGCTGGATCGCGACGCCCAGCTTCTCCTGGTCGCCCTTCGACTTGGGCTCGATGGCGACCTGGATGACCGGCGCCGGGAAGTCCATGGACTCCAGGATGACCGGGTTCTTGTCGTCGGACAGCGTCTCACCGGTGGTGGTCTGCTTCAGGCCCATGACGGCGACGATGTCGCCGGCGCCCACCGCGGCGATCTCCTCACGCTTGTTCGCGTGCATGCGGTAGATCTTGCCGATGCGCTCCTTCTTGCCCTTGACGGAGTTCAGCACGGCGGTGCCGGACTCCAGGCGGCCCGAGTAGACCCGGACGAAGGTGAGCTTACCGAGGTGCGGGTCGCTCATGATCTTGAACGCGAGCGCGGCGAGGGGCTCGTCCTCCGACGGCTTGCGCACGACGACCTGCTCCGGGTCCTTCACGTCGTGGCCCTCGATGGCCTCGACGTCAAGCGGGGTGGGCAGGTAGCGCACGACCGCGTCGAGCAGGGGCTGAACGCCCTTGTTCTTGAACGCGGTGCCGCAGAACACGGGGGTGACGGTGGTGCCGCCGCTCTTGCCGGACGCGATCGTGATACGGCGAATCGCGGCGTAGAGCTGCTCCACGGTGGGCTCGGTGCCCTCCAGGTACAGCTCCATCAGCTCTTCGTCGTTCTCGGCGACGGCCTCGAGCAGCTTGCCGCGGTACTCCTCGGCAGCCTCGGCGTGGGTGTCCGGGATGTCGACGGTGTCGTACATCTCGCCCTTGGTCGCCTCGGCCGACCAGACCAGGGCCTTCATCGTCACGAGGTCGATGACGCCCTTGAAGTCCGCCTCCGCACCGATCGGCAGCTGCATGACCAGCGGCTGCGCGCCCAGGCGGTCCGAGATCATGTCCACGCAGCGGTGGAACTCGGCGCCGGTACGGTCCAGCTTGTTGACGAAGCAGATGCGCGGCACGCCGTAACGGTCGGCCTGACGCCACACCGTCTCGGACTGCGGCTCGACACCGGCGACACCGTCGAACACCGTCACGGCACCGTCGAGCACGCGCAGGGAGCGCTCCACCTCGACGGTGAAGTCGACGTGACCCGGGGTGTCGATGATGTTGATGGTGTAGTCGTTGTCCTCGAGCGGCCAGTGACAGGTGGTCGCAGCAGAGGTGATCGTGATGCCACGCTCCTGCTCCTGCTCCATCCAGTCCATGGTGGCGGCGCCGTCGTGGACCTCACCGATCTTGTACGACACGCCCGTGTAGAACAGGATCCGCTCGGTGGTGGTCGTCTTGCCCGCGTCGATGTGGGCCATGATCCCGATGTTGCGGACCTTGGCCAGGTCAAGTGAAGTGGTAGCCATAAGGCTTCAGTCTTCTCTCGGTCTCGATGTGGGTAGCGACTACCAGCGGTAGTGCGCGAAGGCCTTGTTGGACTCGGCCATCTTGTGGGTGTCCTCGCGCTTCTTCACAGCGGCACCGAGGCCGTTGGAGGCGTCGAGAAGCTCGTTGAGCAGACGCTCGGTCATGGTCTTCTCGCGACGGGCGCGGGAGTAACCGACCAGCCAGCGCAGCGCGAGCGTGTTGGCGCGACCGGGCTTGACCTCGATCGGAACCTGGTACGTCGCACCGCCGACACGGCGGGACTTGACCTCGAGGGTCGGCTTGATGTTCTCCAGCGCGCGCTTCAGCGTGATGACCGGGTCGTTGCCCGTCTTCTCACGCAGACCCTCCATGGCGCCGTAGACGATGCGCTCGGCGGTGGAGCGCTTGCCGTTCAGCAGCACCTTGTTGATGAGGGAGGTCACCAGAGGAGAACCGTAGACCGGGTCGATGATGACCGGGCGCTTCGGGGCGGGGCCCTTACGAGGCATTCTTACTTCTCCTTCTTGGCGCCGTAGCGGCTGCGGGCCTGCTTGCGGTTCTTGACACCCTGGGTGTCGAGCGAGCCGCGGATGATCTTGTAGCGAACACCCGGCAGGTCCTTCACACGGCCGCCGCGCACGAGCACGATGGAGTGCTCCTGCAGGTTGTGTCCCTCACCCGGAATGTAAGCGGTGACCTCGATCCCGCTGGTCAGACGCACACGCGCGACCTTACGCAGGGCCGAGTTCGGCTTCTTCGGGGTGGTCGTGAACACACGCGTGCAGACGCCGCGACGCTGGGGCGAACCCTCGAGTGCGGGCGTCTTGTTCTTCTCGACCTTGTCCTGCCGGCCCTTCCGGACCAGCTGCTGGATCGTAGGCACTACTTCTCCGGTTTCTGTGTGCCGAATGGTGAAGCTAACCTGGAACATCTCCGACCCACGCGGTCGGGTGTGTCGAATCCGTGGACTCCCGCCGCAAGGCAGAAAAAAGCGCGGATCACAGTGGCCGACATCGGCTCGCCGTGCGGTTCATGGCACACACGCGAGCCAGGGCACACCCCAGGCACAAGGTCTGAGCGTACCTACCGCATTCGCTGCGGTCAAAACAAATGGGCACCGCCCGCATCGCCGGGCGGGACATGTCAAGCCCCTCAGGCGTTGTCGATCTTCAATTCGTCGGCGAGTGTCCGATATGCACACCTTCAGGATGCTACGACGGACACCACCGTCAGCAACACCAGAACGAGTGCCCAACCTGCCGTGGACAACCACCCGAGCACGAGACCGGTCAGCGCGAGCCCGTCCCCCAGCTCTCCCCGGCTGCGGATCTCGGCCCGGGCCACATGCCCCAGCACGACGGCCGGGATCCCGGTCAGTCCCATGGAGGGCACGCACAGCAGCCCGCACACCCCGGCCGCGACGGCCTTGCCGTTGGTCCGCGGCCGTGGCACGGGCAGGAACGACGCCGGCACGGCCCCGAACGACGCAGGCTGCGGCAGCGGCCCCTGCGGCAGGTCCGCGACGAGCAGCGCCAGCTCCCCCACGGTCCGCGCAGCGTACGCCCGCCCGACCCGCCTCTCGAACTCCCCCTGCTCCATCCGCCCCTCGCCGTACCCGGCTCTGAGCACGTCCACGGCCCGCTCCCGGTCGGCGTGCGACGCGAGCATGGACGGAGGGCCGGAGCCCTGCCAGGGCTGCCAGGACGGATAGGGCTGCGACACGGCGCACCTCCCGGGTGCCGGAGTCCTTCCATGATGCGCCGAAGCGGAGGTTCCGGCACCGGTACGTCGACGGCGAAGCACCGCGTGTCGGCCGGACCGCGGACACGCCGAAGGGCGGCCACCCCGCAGGGTGACCGCCCTTCGACTCAAGCGACTCGCTTACTGGTTGTACGGACCGTAGTCGTAGTCCTCCAGCGGAACGGCCTGGCCGGAGCCCGTGCCGAACGGCGAGTAGTCGATGTCGTCGTAGCCGACGGCCGAGTACATCGCGGCCTTGGCCTCCTCGGTCGGCTCGACCCGGATGTTGCGGTAGCGGGACAGACCCGTACCGGCCGGGATGAGCTTACCGATGATGACGTTCTCCTTGAGGCCGATGAGGCTGTCGGACTTGGCGTTGATCGCCGCGTCCGTCAGAACTCGGGTCGTCTCCTGGAAGGAGGCGGCCGACAGCCAGGATTCCGTCGCCAGCGAGGCCTTGGTGATACCCATGAGCTGCGGACGACCCGAGGCCGGGTGACCACCCTCCTGGACCACACGACGGTTCTCGGTCTCGAACTTCGAGCGCTCGACCAGCTCGCCGGGCAGCAGCTCGGCGTCGCCGGACTCGATGATCGTCACGCGGCGGAGCATCTGCCGGATGATGATCTCGATGTGCTTGTCGTGGATCGACACACCCTGCGAGTTGTAGACCTTCTGGACCTCGCCGACCAGGTGGACCTGGACGGCACGCTGGCCCAGGATGCGCAGCACGTCGTGCGGGTTGGTGGCACCCACGGTGAGCTTCTGGCCCACCTCGACGTGCTCGCCCTCGCTGACCAGGAGACGGGCACGCTTCGAGATCGGGAACGCCGTCTCGTCGCTGCCGTCGTCCGGGGTGACGACGAGCTTCTTGGTCTTCTCGGTCTCCTCGATCCGCACGCGGCCCTGGGCCTCGGAGATCGGGGCGACACCCTTCGGGGTACGGGCCTCGAAGAGCTCGACGACACGCGGCAGACCCTGGGTGATGTCGTCACCGGCCACACCACCGGTGTGGAAGGTACGCATCGTCAGCTGGGTACCGGGCTCACCGATGGACTGGGCGGCGATGATGCCGACCGCCTCACCGATGTCCACCAGCTTGCCGGTGGCCAGCGAACGGCCGTAGCACATCGCGCAGGTACCGACGGCGGACTCGCAGGTCAGGACCGAGCGGGTCTTGACCTCCTCGACACCGCGCCGGACGAGCTCCTCGATGAGGACGTCGCCCAGGTCGGTGCCGGCCGGGGCCAGCACCTGACCGTCGACCACGATGTCCTCGGCGAGGCAGCGCGCGTACACGGACGTCTCGACGTCCTCGGTCTTGACCAGCCCGCCCTCGGCGTTCCGGTCCGCGATCTTGAGGCGCAGACCGCGCTCGGTGCCGCAGTCCTCCTCGCGGATGATGACGTCCTGGGAGACGTCGACCAGACGACGCGTGAGGTAACCCGAGTCGGCGGTACGCAGAGCGGTGTCCGCCAGACCCTTACGGGCACCGTGCGTGGAGATGAAGTACTCCAGCACGGACAGGCCCTCACGGAAGGACGCCTTGATCGGACGCGGGATCGTCTCGTTCTTCGCGTTCGACACCAGACCACGCATACCGGCGATCTGACGCATCTGCATCATGTTGCCTCGTGCACCCGAGTTCACCATCATGAAGATCGGGTTGGTCTTCGGGAAGTTGTCGTTCATCGCCTCGGCGACCTCATTGGTCGCCTTGGTCCAGATCGCGATGAGCTCCTGCGTGCGCTCGTCCTTGGTGATCAGACCGCGCTCGTACTGCTTCTGGACCTTCTCGTCCTGCGCCTCGTAGCCCTTGACGATCTCCTTCTTCGCCTCGGGAACGACGACGTCGGAGATGGCCACGGTGACGCCGGAACGGGTCGCCCAGAAGAAGCCGGACGCCTTCAGGTTGTCGAGCGTCGCCGCCACGATGACCTTCGGGTAGCGCTCGGCGAGGTCGTTGACGATCTCGGAGAGCTGCTTCTTGCCGACCTCGTAGTCGACGAACGGGTAGTCCTCGGGCAGCAGCTCGTTGAAGAGCGCGCGGCCCAGCGTGGTGTTCAGCCGGAAGGGGTCACCCTGCTGCCACGCGCCCGCGGCGGAGCCGCCCTCGGACGCACCGCCCTCCTCACCCGCCGGCGGGGTCCAGCCACGCGGCGGGATGGTGCCGACCGGGAAGCGGACGTCGATCCTCGACTGGAGCGAGAGCTCGCCCGCGTCGAAGGCCATGATCGCCTCGGCGACCGAGGCGAAGGAACGGCCCTCGCCCTTGAGGTCGCGCATCTCGCCGTCGGTGGTGAGGAAGAACAGACCGAGGACCATGTCCTGGGTCGGCATCGTCACCGGGCGGCCGTCGGCCGGCTTGAGGATGTTGTTCGAGGACAGCATCAGGATGCGGGCCTCGGCCTGCGCCTCCGCGGACAGCGGCAGGTGCACGGCCATCTGGTCACCGTCGAAGTCCGCGTTGAACGCGGTGCAGACGAGCGGGTGGATCTGGATGGCCTTGCCCTCGACCAGCTGCGGCTCGAAGGCCTGGATGCCGAGGCGGTGCAGCGTGGGCGCACGGTTCAGCAGAACCGGGTGCTCCGCGATGACCTCTTCCAGCACGTCGTACACGACCGTGCGGCCGCGCTCGACCATGCGCTTGGCGCTCTTGATGTTCTGCGCGTGGTTCAGGTCGACCAGGCGCTTCATCACGAACGGCTTGAAGAGCTCCAGCGCCATGGCCTTCGGCAGACCGCACTGGTGCAGCTTCAGCTGCGGACCGACGACGATCACGGAACGCGCGGAGTAGTCCACACGCTTACCGAGCAGGTTCTGACGGAAGCGGCCCTGCTTGCCCTTCAGCATGTCGCTGAGGGACTTCAACGGGCGGTTACCGGGACCGGTGACCGGGCGACCGCGGCGGCCGTTGTCGAACAGCGCGTCGACGGCCTCCTGGAGCATGCGCTTCTCGTTGTTCACGATGATCTCGGGCGCACCGAGGTCGAGAAGGCGCTTCAGGCGGTTGTTCCGGTTGATCACACGGCGGTACAGGTCGTTCAGGTCGGAGGTCGCGAAGCGGCCACCGTCCAGCTGCACCATCGGGCGGAGGTCCGGCGGGATGACCGGCACGCAGTCCAGCACCATGCCCTTGGGGCTGTTGCTGGTCTGCAGGAACGCGGAGACGACCTTGAGGCGCTTGAGCGCACGGGTCTTCTTCTGGCCCTTGCCGGTGCGGATGATCTCGCGGAGGCGCTCGGCCTCCTCGTCGAGGTCGAAGGACTCCAGGCGCTTCTGCAGCGCCGCGGCACCCATCGAGCCGTCGAAGTACGTGCCGAAGCGGTCACGCAGCTCGCGGTAGAGCAGCTCGTCGCCCTCGAGGTCCTGGACCTTGAGGTTCTTGAAGCGGTTCCACACCTCGTCGAGGCGGTCGATCTCGCGCTGCGCACGGTCGCGCAGCTGCTTCATCTCACGCTCGGCACCCTCGCGCACCTTGCGGCGCACGTCGGCCTTGGCGCCCTCGGCCTCCAGCTCGGCCAGGTCGGTCTCGAGCTTCTTGGCCCGGGCCTCCAGGTCGGCGTCGCGGCGCTGCTCGACCTGCTGGCGCTCGACGGAGACGTGGGCCTCCAGCGAGGGCAGGTCGCGCGTACGGCGCTCCTCGTCGACGTACGTGATCATGTACGCCGCGAAGTAGATGACCTTCTCGAGGTCCTTGGGAGCCAGGTCGAGCAGGTAGCCCAGCCGCGACGGGACACCCTTGAAGTACCAGATGTGCGTGACGGGAGCGGCGAGCTCGATGTGGCCCATCCGCTCACGGCGCACCTTGGCGCGGGTGACCTCGACGCCACACCGCTCACAGATGATGCCCTTGAAGCGGACACGCTTGTACTTGCCGCAGTAGCACTCCCAGTCCCGGGTCGGACCGAAGATCTTCTCGCAGAAGAGTCCGTCCTTTTCGGGCTTGAGCGTGCGGTAGTTGATCGTCTCGGGCTTCTTGACCTCGCCGTGGCTCCACTGACGGATGTCGTCAGCGGTGGCCAGACCGATCCGGAGCTCGTCGAAGAAGTTGACGTCGAGCACTATGCGTCAATCCCTCTCAGGGTTGTAAGTCATGGGGTCTGATACGGGGGTCCTGGGGCCGGAGGCCTTCATGCTTCTCGCGGTGAAGGCCTCCGGACTCCCGTCAGACCTCTTCGACGCTGCTCGGCTCACGCCGGGACAGGTCGATGCCAAGCTCCTCCGCAGCGCGGAAGACGTCCTCGTCGGTGTCGCGCATCTCGATGGACATGCCGTCCGAGGACAGCACCTCCACGTTGAGGCACAGGGACTGCATCTCCTTGATGAGCACCTTGAAGGACTCGGGGATGCCGGGCTCGGGAATGTTCTCGCCCTTGACGATGGCCTCGTAGACCTTCACGCGGCCGGTCACGTCGTCGGACTTGATGGTCAGCAGCTCCTGGAGGGCGTACGCGGCGCCGTAAGCCTCCAGCGCCCACACCTCCATCTCACCGAAGCGCTGGCCACCGAACTGGGCCTTACCACCCAGCGGCTGCTGGGTGATCATCGAGTACGGACCGGTCGAGCGGGCGTGCAGCTTGTCGTCGACCAGGTGGTGCAGCTTGAGGATGTACATGTAGCCGACCGAGATCGGCTCCGGGAACGGCTCGCCGGAGCGGCCGTCGAACAGCGGCGCCTTACCGGTCGGGAGCACCATGCGCTCGCCGTCGCGGTTCGGGATGGTGTGGTTCAGCAGACCGGCCAGCTCGTCCTCACGCGCACCGTCGAAGACGGGGGTTGCGACGTTGGTGCCCGGGGCGACCTGGTCGGCCTCGATGGCCTGCAGGCGCTGGGCCCAGTCGTCCGCGAGACCGGAGACGTCCCAGCCGCGGCTGGCGAGCCAGCCGAGGTGGATCTCCAGGACCTGTCCCGGGTTCATTCGGGACGGCACACCGAGCGGGTTGAGGATGATGTCGACCGGGGTGCCGTCCTCCAGGAACGGCATGTCCTCGATCGGCAGGATCTTCGAGATGACGCCCTTGTTGCCGTGGCGGCCGGCGAGCTTGTCACCGTCGGTGATCTTGCGCTTCTGCGCGACGTAGACGCGCACCAGCTGGTTCACACCGGGGGGAAGCTCGTCGCCCTCCTCGCGGTCGAAGACGCGGACGCCGATGACCTTGCCGATCTCGCCGTGCGGCACCTTCAGCGAGGTGTCACGGACCTCACGGGCCTTCTCACCGAAGATGGCGCGCAGCAGGCGCTCTTCCGGCGTCAGCTCGGTCTCGCCCTTGGGCGTGACCTTGCCGACGAGGATGTCGCCGGCGACGACCTCGGCACCGATACGGATGATGCCGCGCTCGTCGAGGTCGGCGAGGACCTCCTCGGAGACGTTCGGGATGTCCCGGGTGATCTCCTCGGGGCCGAGCTTGGTGTCACGGGCGTCGACCTCGTGCTCCTCGATGTGGATCGAGGAGAGGACGTCGTCCTGCACGAGGCGCTGCGACAGGATGATCGCGTCCTCGTAGTTGTGACCCTCCCACGGCATGAACGCCACGAGCAGGTTCTTGCCCAGCGCCATCTCGCCGTTCTGGGTGGCCGGACCGTCGGCCAGGACCTGGCCCTCGATGATCCGGTCGCCCTCGTTGACGATGACCTTCTGGTTGACCGAGGTGCCCTGGTTGGAGCGGGCGAACTTGGCCAGGCGGTACGTGATGTACGTGCCGTCGTCGTTGGCGGTGGTGATGTAGTCCGCGGAGACCTCCTGGACCACACCCGGCTTCTCGGCCTTGACCACGTCGCCGGCGTCGACCGCGGAGCGGTACTCCATGCCGGTGCCGACGAGCGGGGACTCGGACTTGATGAGCGGCACGGCCTGACGCATCATGTTCGCGCCCATGAGGGCACGGTTGGCGTCGTCGTGCTCCAGGAAGGGGATCATGGCGGTCGCGACCGACACCATCTGGCGCGGCGAGACGTCCATGTAGTCCACGTCTTCGCCGGTGACGTAGTCGACCTCGCCGCCCTTACGGCGGACCAGCACCCGGGCCTCGGCGAAGCGGAGGTCGTCCGTCAGCTGCGCGTTGGCCTGCGCGATGACGAAGCGGTCCTCCTCGTCGGCGGTCAGGTAGTCGACCTCGTCGGTGACCTGGCCCTCGAACACCTTGCGGTACGGGGTCTCCACGAAACCGAACGCGTTGACCCGGCCGTAGGAGGCGAGCGAGCCGATCAGACCGATGTTCGGGCCTTCGGGCGTCTCGATCGGGCACATGCGGCCGTAGTGCGAGGGGTGCACGTCACGGACCTCGAAGCCGGCCCGCTCACGGGAGAGACCACCCGGGCCAAGAGCCGACAGACGGCGCTTGTGGGTGAGACCCGACAGCGGGTTGTTCTGGTCCATGAACTGCGACAGCTGGCTGGTGCCGAAGAACTCCTTGATGGAGGCGACGACCGGCCGGATGTTGATCAGGGTCTGCGGCGTGATCGCCTCGACGTCCTGGGTCGTCATCCGCTCGCGGACGACACGCTCCATACGCGCCAGACCCGTACGGACCTGGTTCTGGATGAGCTCGCCGACGCTGCGCAGGCGGCGGTTGCCGAAGTGGTCGATGTCGTCGGTCTCGACGACGATGCTCGTACCACTGTCGCCGACCGTCTCGGTCTCGCCCGCGTGCAGCTTCACCAGGTACTTGATCGTCGAGATGATGTCCTCGACGGTCAGGATGCCCGCGTCCAGCGGAGCGTCCGCACCCAGCTTCTTGTTGACCTTGTAGCGGCCGACCTTGGCCAGGTCGTAGCGCTTGGGGTTGAAGTACAGGTTCTCCAGCAGCGTCTGCGCGGCCTCACGCGTGGGGGGCTCGCCCGGACGCAGCTTGCGGTAGATGTCGAGCAGCGCGTCGTCCTGGCCCTGGGTGTGGTCCTTCTCCAGGGTGGCGCGCATGGACTCGTACTCGCCGAACTCCTCCAGGATCTGCTCGGTGGTCCAGCCGAGAGCCTTGAGCAGGACGGTGACGGACTGCTTGCGCTTGCGGTCGATGCGGACACCGACCATGTCGCGCTTGTCGATCTCCATCTCCAGCCAGGCACCCCGGGACGGGATGATCTTCGCGGAGAAGATGTCCTTGTCGGACGTCTTGTCGATGGAGGAGTCGAAGTAGACACCGGGCGAACGGACGAGCTGCGACACCACGACACGCTCGGTGCCGTTGATGACGAAGGTGCCCTTACCGGTCATGAGCGGGAAGTCGCCCATGAAGACCGTCTGGGACTTGATCTCGCCGGTCTCGTTGTTGGTGAACTCCGCGGTGACGAAGAGGGGGGCCGCGTATGTGAAGTCGCGGTCCTTGCACTCGTCGATGGAGTTCTTCGGCGGCTCGAAGCGGTGGTCGCGGAAGGTCAGCGACATCGACCCGCTGAAGTCCTCGATCGGAGAGATCTCCTCGAAGATCTCCTCCAGCCCGGACTTGGTGGGGACGTCCTGACCGTTCTCGAGAGCCTCCTCGACCCGACTCTGCCAGGCGGTGTTGCCGAGGAGCCAGTCAAAGCTCTCGGTCTGCAGCGCGAGCAGGTTCGGAACCTCGAGAGGCTCCTTGATCTTTGCAAAAGAGATGCGCAGCGGGGCAGTGCTGGCGGCGTTGTTCGTATTCGCGGTCGAGGCGTTGCGCGAGGCGGCCAAGAGGGGGTCCTTCCGAGGGCTCGGACTCACTACGCGCGTACCGGCCCCTCTCCCGTACACGGAGACAAGCTGCGTCGGTCCGGCGATGAGGCCGGTCAACGGATCTTGTCGTCGATGCTCGGGCGAGGGCAGACCCCTGGTGACGGACAGGGGACAGCTAACAGGCAGCGCAAAGGGTCAGTGTAGCCACTTGGCCCACTGATGTCCAGTGCGGGTCCTGGAACCCGTGTTCACCCTCGTTGTTCCACTCCTGCGACACGGCGCTGCCCTCAACGCACGTTGATACTGCCCTCTTCGTCGTCGATCCATGCCTCGGATTCGGATCCTGTGACGACGCGTCCTGAGAATTGCGCGCTGCGTGCGGTTCGTCAAGGCCCCCCTGCCCGATCCGGAGCCGCCCGGAGACACGACGAAGATCACCATACCCCCCGTCACCGGGGCTTCAAGGTAACCGTGGCCCGCCCCCGAAAACGCCGAAGAGCGACCACCCGGATGGATGATCGCTCTTCCGCGCTTACGCGTTACACGTCCCGTGGGACGTGTCCGGATCCTGACGGATCCGAGAGGTGTTACTTGACCTCGACGGAGGCGCCGGCGCCCTTGAGGGACTCGGCGGCCTTCTCGGCGGCGTCCTTGGCGACCTTCTCGAGAACGGGCTTCGGGGCGCCGTCCACGAGGTCCTTGGCCTCCTTCAGACCCAGGGAGGTCAGCTCACGCACGACCTTGATGACCTGGATCTTCTTGTCGCCGGCACCCGTGAGGATGACGTCGAACTCGTCCTGCTCCTCAGCGGCCTCGGCCGGGGCGGCCGGGCCGGCCGGGCCGGCAACGGCGACCGCGGCGGCGGCGGTGACGTCGAACTTCTCCTCGAACGCCTTCACGAACTCGGAGAGCTCGATGAGGGTCATCTCTTCGAACTGCGCGAGCAGGTCGTCCTGGCTGAGCTTCGCCATGATGGCGGTCCTTCCACTAAATCGGCAGGTGCCGGATGTACATGTGAGGCGGGCGTACGTCTGGCCCGCTACGGTCGCCGCGTTCAGGCAGCGGCGGCCGGGATGCGAGCCGAGTTACTCGGCACCGCCCTGCTCGTCCTGCTTGGCACGGAGCGCGTCCACGGTGCGGACGAGCTTCGAGGGAAGCGCCTGGAAGAGCTGAGCAGTCTGGGACTGCTTGCCCTTGAAGGCACCCGCCAGCTTGGAGAGCAGAACCTCGCGGGACTCGAGGTCCGCAAGCTTCTTGATCTCATCGGCGGACATCGCCTTGCCGTCAAGGACGCCGCCCTTGATGACGAGACTGGGGTTGTCCTTGGCGAAGTCACGGAGACCCTTCGCCGCCTCGACCGGGTCACCGGTCACGAAGGCGACGGCCGACGAACCCGCAAAGAGGTCGTCCAGCGTCGTGATCCCGGCCTCGTTGGCCGCAATCTTGGTCAGCGTGTTCTTCGCCACACGGTACTGAGCGTTCTCACCGAGTGAACGACGCAGCTGCTGGAGCTGCGCGACGGTGAGACCGGTGTACGCGGTAACGACAGCAGCGTTGGAGTTGCGGAACTTCTCCCGCATCTCCTCGACGGCATCGACCTTGTCTGGCCTCGCCATGAGCCTCGGCCTCCTTCCGGGTGATTCGGACCGCGCGGACCCGAAGGAGGACTGGGGAAAACGAAACGCCCCGGCGCAAGCGCACGGGGCGTAGCTCGACCGGTTTCACGCACACACGAGGCGGCGGACTCCGGGAGCTTCTCCAGTGTCACCTGCGCGGGTCGTCCGCCGTTCAGCGGATCCTTCGGCCACCACGCCCTCTGATGAGCGCGCGGTAACGACCAGCGGTCTTTGGCTTCTGTAGGAGAGTACGGGAACGGATCGCCGTCAAGCAAATCCGCCCGTACGGCTGATCAGCGCGGGGCGGTTCAGCCCTGCTCCAGCTCCTTGAACATCTCGCCCAGGTCCGCGACTTCGCCGGCCGGCGGTGCCTTGACGGTGACCGGCTTGTTGTAGTCGAGGAAGGTGATGGTCATGTCCATCGGGCCCTTGTCGGCCTGGCCCTTCATGCGGAACTGCTTGGTGTGGTCCTCGCCGTCGACCCACATGTCCATCGTGAGCTTGTCGACGCCGAGCTTCTCGTACTGCTTGATGCTCTTCTCGCGCTGCTTGCGGGTCTCCGCCTTGCTGTCCTTGAGCGAAGCACGCAGGTCGGCGAGGGTGACCGTGCCCGAGTAGTGGGTGGTCTCGACGCCGTCGACCTTCTCGCTGCCGACCTTCTTCACGTCCTTGGCGCCCGTGAGGAAGGTGGACTCCGCTGCCGGGTTCTGCTCGGCCTGGCTCGTGGACCCCATCTTGTCCAGGTCCTTGGCCGCGTCGGAGCCGGAGAGATCGAACTTCAGCCAGCGCTTGCCGTCCATCTCCTTGGCCATCTCGGCTCCCCCACCGAGATACATGGCCTTGTCGACGAGACGGATCTCCACGGATTCACCGGCGGCCTGATCGGGCGCCTGCATCTTCATGCTCATGGCGATCGTGGGCTTCAGGCGCATGGACGCCTCGCCCGTGACGCGGCCCGACTCCGGGACCGTGCCCTTCATGCGGTACTGGAGGGACGTGATGTCCTCCGTGTTCTTCGCCGCCTTGGCGACGGCCGCCGCGGGCGTCATCTCCGGCGACTCCTCGGAACCGCAGCCGACAGCGCCGGCGGCGAGCAGCAGAGCGCCCAGCCCGGCGGCGGGTATGGATGTCCTCATTGATTCCCCCCAAGGAATACATGCTTGCTTCACAGCAAGGCAGTGAGCCTATCCCAGAGGGCACAAGTGATCTATCCGAATTGAGGGAGGCCTCAGGGCTTGCCGGTCCGCTTCCGCATCAGGTCCTCGAAGTCTCCGGTGTCGGACTCCGGGGGCCGCTCGGCCCGGACCGCGACGCCGTAGTCGGCGTAGTGGGCGGTCTGGGTCATCAGGCCCGTGGTCATCCGCGCCTTCTCGACCTTCTTGACCAACAGGTTCCGCTGGTCGACCCAGATGTCGACGGTCTCGGTGGTGACTCCGGCCTCGGTGAGCTGCTTCCTCAGTCCGGCGTCGGCGATGTCGGCCGCCGTCACGGTGCCGGACCAGTGCGTGGCGCTCCGGCCGCGGACGGTCTCCTGGCCGACCTTCCTGACATCGCCGGAGGACAGCAGGAGCTTCACCGACTGGTTGGGGGTGGTGCTGCGCATCCGGTCGCCGAGGTGGGAGCCGGAACCGCCGGTGAGGGCTCCGAGGTCGTTGTACGCGTACCGGATCCAGTGCTTGCCGCCGGTCTGCTCGGCGAACTTCGCGCCCATGCGCGCGTAGTACGCGTCGGGCAGGTAGCGGGCCTCCATCGAGGTGGTGCCGAGCCGGCGCATGGTGTCGGCCATGGTGCCGCCGGTGTACGTGATGGTGAGGGTGCCGGTGACGCCGTCGCTCCAGCCGAGGGTGCCGTCGGCGGTCATGGACATCAGCGCGCCCATGGTCGTGGTGGACTCGACCCGGGCGGACTCGGCGCGCTCGGTGGCACGCTCGGCGGAGCGCAGGGCCGCCAGGGAACGGCGATGCGCGGCGCGGTCCTCCTTCTGGCCGGGGCCGTCGGAGGAGTCCGGGGAGGTGCAGGCGGCCACCCCCGTCAGCGCGGTCGCCACAGCGACCACCAGGCCTGCGCGGCGCACGGTCGTGCCCTGCATACGTCCCCCGTTCGTATCCGGTTCCCGCACGTTAACCCAGGCCACCGGCGTACGTACCGGAAAGGGGAACGGGCCCCGCACCTGTGAGAGGTGCGGGGCCCGTGACCGGTTGGGTGAGCCGTCAGGCTCAGACCGCGGCCGGGTCCTCCTCGACGAGGAGGTTGCGGGTGCGGTTCGGGTCGATCGGAATGCCGGGGCCCATCGTGGTGCTGATGGCGGCCTTCTTGATGTAGCGACCCTTGGCGGCGGACGGCTTCAGACGGAGGATCTCCTCCAGCGCGGCGCCGTAGTTCTCCACCAGCTTGGTGTCGTCGAAAGACGACTTGCCGATGATGAAGTGCAGGTTCGAGTGCTTGTCGACGCGGAACTCGATCTTGCCGCCCTTGATCTCGTTGACGGCCTTGACCACGTCGGGGGTGACGGTGCCGGTCTTCGGGTTCGGCATCAGACCACGCGGACCGAGCACGCGGCCGAGGCGGCCGACCTTGCCCATGAGGTCCGGGGTGGCGACGACGGCGTCGAAGTCCAGGCGGCCCTTCGACACCTCGTCGATCAGTTCGTCGGAGCCGACGATGTCGGCGCCCGCGGCCTCCGCGGCCGCAGCACGGTCACCGGTCGCGAAGACCAGGACCCGGGCGGTCTTGCCGGTGCCGTGCGGAAGGTTCACGGTGCCACGGACCATCTGGTCGGCCTTGCGCGGGTCGACACCCAGGCGGAAGGCGACCTCGACGGTGCCGTCGAACTTGGTCGTGGAGGTGTCCTTGGCGAGACGGACGGCCTCGAGCGGGGCGTAGAGCTTCTCCCGGTCGATCTTGGCGTCCGCAGCGCGAAGGGACTTGCTGCGCTTGCTCACTACTGCTCCTGTGGGTTCTTAGGAGTCGTGGTCCGGGCCGAGCAGGCCCTGCCACTTCTGCTGATGGAGGTTGGGGCTCAGCCCTCGACCGTGACGCCCATGGAACGGGCGGTGCCGGCGATGATCTTCTCGGCGGCGTCCAGATCGTTGGCGTTGAGGTCGGGCATCTTGGTGGTGGCGATCTCGCGGACCTGGTCACGCGTGATCTTCGCGACCTTGGTCTTGTGCGGCTCGCCGGAGCCCTTCTCGATGCCCGCGGCCTTCAGGATCATCTTCGCGGCCGGCGGCGTCTTGGTGATGAAGGTGAAGGAACGGTCCTCGTAGACCGTGATCTCCACCGGGATCACCCAGCCACGCTGCGACTCGGTCGCGGCGTTGTAGGCCTTGCAGAACTCCATGATGTTGACGCCGTGCTGACCCAGCGCGGGGCCGACCGGCGGGGCCGGGTTGGCGGCACCGGCCTGGATCTGGAGCTTGATGAGCCCCGTGACCTTCTTCTTCTTGGGAGGCATAGCTCTCCGGGTCCTTTCGGTTCGGGTCCTGCCCGCATACGGGGACCACCCGGATGCAGGCATACCGCACAACGATAACGGGTATAGATGCGCGGCCAAAAACCGCGCAGGTCAGGCAAGCGCCGGAGCGATCGCCTGACCTGCGCGGAAGCGGTGAATCCGGAAGTTAGTTCTTCTGGATCTGGTCGAAGGAGAGCTCGACCGGCGTCTCGCGGCCGAAGATCTCGACGAGGCCCTTGACCTTCTTCGAGTCGGGGTTGATCTCGTTGATGGTCGCCTGCAGCGTGGCGAAGGGGCCGTCGGTGACGGTGACCGAGTCGCCGACCTCGAAGTCCAGCACCTGGACCTCGACCTTGCGCTGCGGAGCCGGCTTGCCCTCGGCTTCGGCGGCCTCGCGGGCGGCCTTCTCCTCGGCCTCGGGAGCGAGCATCTTGACGATCTCGTCCAGGGTCAGCGGGTACGGGTCGTAGGCGTTGCCCACGAAGCCGGTGACGCCGGGGGTGTTGCGGACGACGCCCCAGGACTCGTTCGTCAGGTCCATGCGGACGAGGACGTAGCCGGGGAGCTTGTTCTGCTTGATCGTCTTGCGCTCGCCGTTCTTGATCTGGGCGACCTCTTCCTGCGGCACCTCGGCCTGGAAGATGAAGTCCTCGACGTTCAGCGAGACGGCGCGCTGCTCCAGGTTGGTCTTCACGCGGTTCTCGTAGCCGGCGTAGGTGTGGATGACGTACCACTCGCCGGGCAGGAGCCGCAGTTCCTCGCGGAGCTTCTCGATCGGGTCGCGGTCGTCCTCGGGCTCTTCCTCGAGTTCTTCCGCGGCCTCTTCGCCGTCCTCGGTCTCCGCCTCGGCGGCGTCCTCGGTCTCCGCCTCGGCGGCGTCGTCCTCGACGGCGTCGGCAGCCTCGGCCTCGGCGGAGGCCTCGGTGTCCTCGTTGTCCGCGCCCTCGACGATGTCGAGCTCGTCCTCGACGGACTCGACCGGCTCGATGGCGTCGTTCACGTTCGGGTCAGACACGGTGGCTGCTTCTTCCTGGATACATGGGGGTGGAACATGCGAAAGGAGCGCCGGGTACCTCGGCGCTCTTCGCGGACTGCTCAGCCGAACACGTACTTGGCGGCGTTGCTGAGCCCATAGTCAATCACGGTGATCAGGCCGATCATGATGACGACGAAGATGATCACCACGGTCGTGTAGGTCGTCAGCTGGTTGCGGGTCGGCCAGACGACCTTGCGCAGTTCCGCGACGATCTGGCGGTAGAAGAGGGCAAGGCGCTTCAGCGGGCCCTTCTTGCCACGCTTGCCACCCTTGCGGGCCTTCTTCGACTCCGGCGCCTCGTCCTGGGCATCAGGCATGTCGATGGAGCCCACGGCGTCCGTCACTCGTCCTCACCTGATTCCGGGTCGTGGCCGTGCCGCGCCCGGTCTGAGCCGCACGGCGGTGCATTGCTGTACGTACATGCGCACACATCCTGGCGAAGGTGTGTGTAGCAGGGCCGGAGGGACTTGAACCCCCAACCGCTGGTTTTGGAGACCAGTGCTCTACCAATTGAGCTACGACCCTTTGTGTGCCACCCAACGTACCGCATCCATCCGGATGCTTGGTGTGCACCGAACGGGCGCAGCCTGCTGAAGGCCAACGAGGTGAGAGTGTACGTGCTCCACGGCCGGTCGTCGAACAGAAAGGGCCCGTGTGAGGGCTCGTTGGCGGAAGATCGCCTCCGGAACGGGGGGTGGACTGACGGGAATCCGCTGAAGATCACGCAGGCCGTGCGGGCGATCCGCACTGTTGTTCAGGGGTTTGCCCGACGTTGTTCAGTCTGTGAAACCCCCGTGCCGCGCGCGTTTCCGGTCTGAAACGATGGGGCTCATGAGCCCTGCAACCCCTCCCACCGAGCGCCGGGTCTCCGCCCGAGTCGGCGCGATCTCCGAGTCCGCCACCCTCGCCGTGGACGCCAAGGCCAAGGCCCTCAAGGCGGCCGGGCGGCCGGTGATCGGCTTCGGCGCCGGTGAGCCCGACTTCCCGACTCCGGACTACATCGTCCAGGCGGCCATCGAGGCCTGCTCGAACCCGAAGTACCACCGCTACACGCCGGCCGGTGGCCTCCCCGAGCTGAAGGCCGCGATCGCCGCGAAGACGCTGCGCGACTCGGGCTACGAGCCCGACGTCTCGGAGATCCTTGTCACCAACGGCGGCAAGCAGGCCATCTACGAGGCCTTCGCCGCGATCCTCGACCCGGGCGACGAGGTCATCGTGCCCGCGCCGTACTGGACGACGTACCCGGAGTCGATCCGGCTGGCCGGGGGTGTCCCGGTGGAGGTCGTCGCCGACGAGACGACCGGCTACCGGGTGACCGTGGATCAGCTGGAGGCGGCCCGTACGGAGCAGACGAAGGTCGTCCTCTTCGTCTCGCCGTCCAACCCGACCGGCGCGGTCTACACCGAGCAGGAGACCGCGGCCATCGGCCGCTGGGCCGTCGAGCACGGCCTGTGGGTGATGACCGACGAGATCTACGAGCACCTCGTCTACGGCGACGCCTCCGCCGTGTCGCTGCCGGCGGTGCTGCCCGAGCTGCGCGACAAGTGCGTCGTGGTCAACGGTGTCGCCAAGACGTACGCGATGACCGGCTGGCGGGTCGGGTGGATCATCGGCCCGAAGGACGTCGTCAAGGCCGCGACGAACCTGCAGTCGCACGCCACGTCCAACGTGTCCAACGTCGCCCAGGCCGCCGCGCTGGCCGCCGTCTCCGGTGACCTGGACGCCGTGTCGGCGATGCGTGAGGCCTTCGACCGGCGCCGCAAGACCGTCGTGCGGATGCTGAACGAGATCGACGGTGTGGTGTGCCCGGAGCCGGAGGGCGCGTTCTACGCGTACCCGTCCGTGAAGGCCCTGGTCGGCAAGGAGATCCGGGGCCGGCGGCCCAAGGACACGGTCGAGCTGGCCGCGCTGATCCTGGAGGAGTCCGAGGTGGCGGTCGTACCGGGTGAGGCCTTCGGCACGCCGGGTTACCTGCGGCTGTCGTACGCGCTGGGTGACGAGGACCTGGTCGAGGGTGTGAGCCGGATCCAGAAGCTGCTGGCGGAGGCACGGGACTGACGTCCGCTTCGCCGGTCCTGCGGCGGCCCGGGGGCACCTACCGAGTTCGGTAGGTGCCCCCTTTGCTTGCGCCAGTTTGTTTGTGCGAGCAAGACCACGAAAGGGGAAACAGCTACCGGGACGGCTGGGACGTACGGCAGGATCTTTGGATGGAGCGCGTACGTGATGTCTCTGAGCTGCCGAAGGCCCATCTGCACCTGCACTTCACCGGGTCGATGCGGCCCTCGACCGTGCTGGAACTGGCCGACAAGTACGGGGTGCGGTTGCCCGACGCGCTGACCGAGGCGCTGGTAGGCGGGGAGCCGCCGAGACTGCGGGCGACGGACGAACGGGGCTGGTTCCGCTTCCAGCGGCTGTACGACGCCGCGCGCTCGTGTCTGCGGGAGCCGGAGGACATCCGGCGGCTGGTGCGGGAGGCTGCGGAGGAGGACGTCCGGGACGGGTCGGGGTGGCTGGAGATCCAGGTCGACCCGACGTCGTACGCGCCTCTGCTGGGCGGGCTGATCCCGGCACTGGAGATCATCCTGGACGCGGTCGAGACCACATCGCGGGAGACCGGGCTCGGGATGCGGGTGCTGGTCGCGGCGAACCGGATGAAGCACCCGCTGGACGCGCGGACGCTGGCGCGGCTGGCGGTGCGGTACGCGGACCGGGGCGTGGTCGGGTTCGGGCTGTCGAACGACGAGCGGCGGGGGATGGCGCGGGACTTCGACCGGGCGTTCGGGATCGCGCGCGAGGCCGGGTTGCTGTCCGCGCCGCACGGGGGTGAGCTGGCGGGGCCTTCGTCCGTGCGGGACTGTCTGGACGACCTGGGCGCGACGCGGGTGGGGCACGGGGTGCGGGCGGCGGAGGACCCGAGGCTGATGAAGCGGCTGGCCGACCGACAGGTGACGTGCGAGGTGTGCCCGGCGTCGAACGTGGCGCTGGGGGTGTACGAGAAGCCGGAGGACGTGCCGCTGCGGACGCTGTTCGAGGCCGGGGTGCCGTTGGCGCTGGGCGCGGACGATCCGTTGCTGTTCGGATCCCGGCTGGCGGCGCAGTACGAGATCGCGCGGCGGTATCACGGGTTCACGGACGCGGAGCTGGCGGAGGTGGCCCGGCAGTCGGTCCGGGGTTCGGCGGCCCCGGAGGGCGTGAAGACGAAGCTGCTGGCGGGGGTGGACGACTGGCTGGCGTCGTAGAGGCCTGTCCGCCGGTGCGCCGGGTGGATCTGCGGTCGTGGCGGGACGAGCCGGTGCGCCGGGTGGATCTGCGGTCGTGGCGGGCGAGCCGGCGCGTCGGGTGGATGCGCGATCCCGGCGAGACGAGCCAGTGCATCGGATGGATGCGCGATCCCGGCGGGAGGAGCCGGTGCGTCGGGGGGATGCGCGGTCGTGGCGGGCGAGCCGGCGCGCGTCGGGGGGATGCGCGATCCCGGCGAGACGAGCCAGTGCATCGGATGATGCCCGATGCCGGCGAGAGGGGCCGGTGCGTCGGGTGGGATGTGCGGTCCCGGCGGGAGGCACCGGTGCGTCGGGGGATGCGCGGTCCCGGATAGACGAGCCTGTGCGCCGGGTGGATGCCCGATCCCGGCGGGAGCGGCCGGTTCTTTGAGGACGCCGCGGGATACGTCGACTGCTCGTCGTCAGCGCCGCGCCGCGCCGCTCGGGCCCGAGCCGGAGCCGGGACGGACCGCTCGCCCCGGGCCGTGCGCGGCGTCGTCTCCACCGTGCTCAGGGCATCTACGACCGGGACCTCTAGAGGCTGACCCCGACCGTCACCGGCTCGTTGACCAGGGTGATACCGAAGGCCTCTCGGACGCCGGCCACCACCTCACGGGCCAGGGCGAGGAGGTCCTCCGTCGTCGCGCTGCCCCGGTTCGTCAGCGCCAGGGTGTGCTTCGTGGAGATGCGGGCCGGTCCGTCGCCGTACCCCTTCGTGAAGCCCGCCTTGTCGATCAGCCAGGCCGCGGAGGTCTTGGTGCGGCCGTCGCCGGCCGGGTACGCGGGGGGCTCCACCCCTTCGCCGAGGCGCTCACGCACGCGTGCGCGGAACGTCGCGAAGTCCGTGTCCGTCAGGATCGGGTTGGTGAAGAAGGAGCCCGCCGACCAGGTGTCGTGGTCCTCGGGGTCCAGGACCATGCCCTTGCCGGCGCGCAGCTTGAGCACCGTCTCGCGGGCCTGCGCGAGCGGGACGCGATCGCCCGCCTCCACGCCGAGGGCGCGCGCCGTCTCGGCGTACCGGAGGGGGGCGGAGAGGCCCTCGGCGTCCTCCAGGGCGAGGCGGACCCGCAGGACCACGTAGCGCTCGGGGTCGGACTTGAATCGGCTGTGGCGGTAGGAGAAGGCGCAGTCCTCGTTGGTCAGGGTGACCGATGCGCCGGTGTGGCGGTCGTAGGCGACGACCTCGGTGATCGTGGACGAGACCTCCTGGCCGTACGCCCCGACGTTCTGGATGGGGGTCGCGCCCGCGGAGCCGGGGATGCCGGCCAGGCACTCGATGCCCGCCAGGCCCGCCTCGACCGTACGGCCGACGGCGTCGGTCCAGACTTCGCCCGCGGCCAGCTCCAGCGACGTGCCGTCGAGGGCGAAGCCCTTGGTGGCGATGACGAGGGCGGTGCCTTCGAAGCCCTTGTCGCCGATGACCAGGTTCGAGCCGCCGCCGATGAGCAGCAGCGGGGTGCCCGCCTCATCGGCTTCGCGGACGGCGGCGATCACCTCGTCGTCCGTCGTCGCGGTGATCAGCCGGGTCGCGGGGCCGCCCAGCCGGAAGGTCGTCAGCGGGGCGAGGGGGGCGTCGTGGAGTTCCTGCACGGGCTCAAGAGTACGAGACGGCACTGACGGCGCCGGGCACGTGTGGGTGCGGCCCCCTTCCGCGGGGAAAGGGGGCCGCACGCGCGCGTGGTGGCTCTCAGGCCAGCCGGCGGAGCGCCTCGGACCAGGAGAGCGGGAGGTCGTCGCTGCTCACCTGCCAGGTGGTGAAGGCCGAGTCCCTCATCTGCGGGGCGAGGCCGCGGGAGGCCGGGCCGTGGGCACCCGCGCGGACGAAGGCGTGCAGCGCGTCCTTGGACTCCCAGGCCGACAGGGTCCAGAAGGTCCGTTTGAGGGGCTGGGCCTTCAGGGTGGCTCCGTAGGCGCCGGGGCTCCGGCGGACCTGCCGCCAGACGGCGGGCGTTCCGGCGAGGAACCTCAGGGCTCCCCACAGCGTGCGGGTCTCGAAGCGGGAGGCGAAGACGCACACCTCGGTGTCGCGGGGAGGGATGTTCGGGACGGTCCAGGGAAGAGTGGGCATGGCCGCTTCTCCTTGTTCGGGTCCTTCGGGGTCAGTGGGCGGCCGTCTCCAGCACCGGTGCCGGTTCGGCCGCCTCGGCCTGCCGCTCGGTGCGCCGCCGGGTCGGTATCAGCAGGGCCGCGACGCCGGCGAGGGCGACCACCGCGGAGCCCGTCACGAGGGCGGGACGCATGCCGTCGACGAAGGTCTGGCCGGTCTCGTAACCGCCCTGGGCCGCGAAGATCGACCCCATGACGGCGATGCCGAGCGCCCCGCCCACCTCGCGCAGGGCGTTGTTGGCGCCGGAGGCGATGCCCTGCTCCCACGGCCGCACGCTGGACATGACCAGGTGCGAGGCGGGGGCGAAGAACAGCGCCATGCCGACGCCGCTGACGATCAGGGCGGGCAGCTGGGACGCGTAGGAGGCGTCGGCCGTGGCCACCACCGCCATGTAGCCGAGGCCCAGCGCCTGCAGGAAGAGGCCCGCGGCGACGACCGGGCGGCCGCCGATGCGGTCGGCCAGGATCCCGGCGATCGGGGCGACCAGCATCGGCATGCCGGTCCAGGGCAGCATCCTGAGGCCCGCCTCCGTGGGCGAGTAGCCGAGGACGCCCTGCATGTACTGGCTGAGCAGGAAGATCGAGCCGAACATGCCGAGGAACATCAGCAGGCTCGCCGCGTTGATGCCGGAGAACGCCCGGGAGCGGAACAGCCGCATCGGGAGCATGGGGTTCTTGGCCCGCGTGCTGTAGAGGATGAAGCCGACGAGCAGCGCTCCGCCCGCGAACAGTCCGGTCAGGACGAGCGAGGAGGTCCAGCCGTCGGCGGGGCCGCGCACCAGCCCGTAGACGATGCCGAACAGGCCGCCGCTGGCGAGCAGGGTGCCGGGGACGTCGAGCGGGGCTCCGGTGCCGTGGGACTCGGCGAGGCGCAGGCGGGCGAGCGGCAGCAGGGCCAGGCCGAGCGGAACGTTCAGCCAGAAGATCCACTGCCAGGAGATGTGTTCGGTGAGGGTGCCGCCGACGAGCGGTCCGGAGGCGACGGCGAGTCCGTTGACGGCGCCCCAGATGCCGTACGCCATGCCGCGCTTGGCGACGGGCACGGCGGCGGTCAGCAGGGTCAGCGTCAGCGGCATCATCACCGCGGCACCGGCGCCCTGGACGGCGCGGGCGGCGATGAGGGAGTCGATGCCGGGGGCCATGGCCGCAGCGGCGGAGGCCCCGGTGAAGATGGCGAGCCCGACGATGAACAGCCGTCGGCGGCCGAAGCGGTCACCGAGGGCGGCGCCGAACATCAGCAGGACGGCGAAGGTCAGCGTGTAGGCGCTCACCGTCCATTCGAGGTCGTGCAGTCCCCCGCCGAGGTCCTCCCGGATGGAGGGCAGGGCGGTGGTGACGACGAGGTTGTCGAGGGCCGCCATGAATCCGGCGACGCTGGTGATGACGAGGGCCCAGGCGGCTCCCCCGCGATGTGCGGTCTGCTGTGACATCGCTCCCCCAAGAAGAATCTGCGGTGATCGATTAGTTATTGATTACTAACTTTCGCGGTCATGAAGATCCGCTGCATTCAGGCCCTTCCCCGTCAGTGCTCCGGCCCGGCCTTGCGACGCGCCGAGGGGTACATGCCTTCCCAGACGCGATGCTCGGGCGGGAACCCCATGGCCGTCAGGCAGTTGATGAGCATTCCGTACGCCAAGAACATCGTCGTTTCACCGGCGTCGGCACCCAGCGGGAGGTGGACGGTGTCCCACAGCCGCATCCATCCGGCGCGCACGGACTCGCCGAACTCGTGGTCACCCTCCTCCTCGGCGGCCTTCACGGCGACATACATCTGCATCTGCATCATGAGCCGCTCGGGGCGCTCCTCGATGACCTTGGTGTACGCGTTCCCCATCGCGTGCAGGGCCTCTTCGCCTTCGAGCCCCTCGGAGGCCTCCGCGAAGGTGCGGATGGTGTCCTCCACACAGCGCTGGGCCGCCGCCAGGAAGATCGCCCTCTTGCCCGGGAAGAGACGGAAGAGGTACGGCTGCGACACGCCGACCCGGCGGGCGATCGCCTCGGTCGAGGTGCCGTGGTACCCACCGCGGCCGAACTCGGTCGTCGCCGCCCTGATGACACTCTCGCGCCGCTCTTCCGCACTCATCCTTGCCATGCATTCGAAGTTAGTACTCAATCACTAACTACGTCAAGCGGTACCCCGCACGGGCCATGCGTAGGGGGCGGCGCCCCACATTGGAGAGCCACGCGAAAGGGGCGCCCCATGATCGGAGAGCGCCCCTTACGTCGTGTCGCGGCCGACTCAGGCCAGTCGCACAACCGCCCGAGACATGCCCAGCACCTTCTGCCCGGCGCTGGTCGCCGTCAGGTCCACGCGGACCGTGTTGTCGTCGAGCTTGGCGGCGACCTTGCCGGCGACCTCGATCACGGCACCCTGGTCGTCGTTCGGGACGACGACCGGCTTGGTGAAGCGGACGCCGTACTCGACGACCGCGCCCGGGTCGCCGGTCCAGTCGGTGACCACGCGGATCGCCTCGGCCATGGTGAACATGCCGTGCGCGATGACGTCCGGCAGGCCGACCTCCTTGGCGAACCTCTCGTTCCAGTGGATCGGGTTGAAGTCGCCGGAGGCGCCCGCGTACTGGACGAGGGTCGCGCGGGTCACAGGGAAGGTCTGGGCGGGCAGCTCGGTGCCGACCTCGACGTCGGAGTAGGAGATCTTCGCGGTCATGGGGTCGCTCACGCCTCCTCGGCCGCGCGGGCCACGAGCTTGGTCCAGGCGGTCACGACGTGCTCGCCGGCCTCGTCGTGCACCTCGCCGCGGATATCCACGATGTCGTTGCCCGCGAGGGACTTGATCGCCTCGATGGTCGAGGTGACCGAGAGCCGGTCGCCGGCGCGGACCGGGCGGCGGTAGGCGAACTTCTGGTCGCCGTGCACCACGCGGCTGTAGTCCAGGCCGAGCTGGGGGTCCTGGACGACCTGGCCCGCGGCCTTGAAGGTGATCGCGAAGACGAACGTCGGCGGGGCGATCACGTCGGGGTGCCCAAGGGCTTTGGCGGCCTCCGCGTCCGTGTAAGCCGGGTTGGCGTCCCCGACCGCCTCGGCGAACTCACGGATCTTCTCCCGGCCCACCTCGTACGGCGTGGTGGGCGGGTACGTCCGCCCCACGAAGGACTGGTCGAGCGCCATGGCTCGGCACCTCCTGGTAGCTCACTGACCGGCACTGACCGGTACGGGTCCCTCAACGACGCGAGGCCGCCCCCGATCACTCGGGAACGGCCTCGTGTACGAGCCTGTTTTTATCGCGTTTCGCGGTGCGCGGTGTGCGCATTGCAACGCGGGCAGTGCTTCTTCATCTCAAGGCGATCCGGGTTGTTACGCCGGTTCTTCTTGGTGATGTAGTTCCGCTCCTTGCACTCCACGCAGGCCAGCGTGATCTTCGGGCGGACGTCGGTGGCAGCCACGTGAGTGCTCCTAAGACGAACGGATGGACTGTTTAACGCAAGAAGAGTAGCCGATCGAAGGACCGACCCCGCAATCGGCTACTGTCAGTAGCGGTGACCGGACTTGAACCGGTGACACAGCGATTATGAGCCGCTTGCTCTACCGACTGAGCTACACCGCTTTGATGCGATCCGGCCCCGCCTTGCGACGGAACCAGTCACACCAGAGCCCCAAAACGGAATCGAACCGTTGACCTTCTCCTTACCATGGAGACGCTCTGCCGACTGAGCTATTGGGGCGAGCGATGAAGACATTACACGCTCCGCCGCCGTTCACCCAAATCCGTTTCGAGGCCCCCGCTCCGGGCGCCCGGACCGTCCTCCCGGCGGCCTCGTGGACCCCTCCCGTTTCGTGATCGGACCACGCCGGTACGACTATTGCGCTCCTCCCCGCCAGGGGCGGGGGGCCGTCCTAGGCTCGTCTCACTCTGCGTGATCATGCGTCCTCCCGTGCCAGCCCGAGCCCCTGGAGTGCGATGCCCGACAGCCGGCCGCAGCCACCACCGCCCTCGTCGTCTTCGCCCGGTCCGGCCGACCCGTCGTCGCTGCTGCTGTGCGGGGCGCGGCTCACCGACGGCCGGAGGGTGGACGTACGGCTGGGCCGCGGGCGTATCGAGGCGGTCGGCACGGCCGGCAGTCTGGGAGCGGGCGGCACGCGCGCGTGCGGATCACGCGTGGACCTCAGTGGCTATCTGCTGCTGCCGGCTCCCGCCGAGCCGCACGCCCACGCCGACACGGCCCTGTCGGCCGACATCGAGGGGCCGGTCTCGTACGAGCCGCAGGACGTGCAGCGCCGGGCCACGGAGGCCGCACTGCTCCAGCTCGGGCACGGGGCGACGGCGCTGCGGGCGCACGTGCGCGTGGGGGACGTCCAGGGGCTGGGCGCGCTGGCCGCCGTGCTGCAGGCACGGCGCGCGCTGCGCGGGCTGGCGGAGCTGACGACGGTGGCGATGCCCCGGGTGCTGACCGGGGTGGCCGGTGCGGACGGGCTTGCCATGCTGCGGGACGCGGTGAAGATGGGCGCCTCGGTGGTGGGCGGCCGGCCGGACCTCGACCCCGACCCGACGGGGTACGTGGAGGCGGTTCTGGAGATGGCCTCCGAGCACGGCTGCCCCGTCGACCTGCACACGGACGCCGGTGACCCCGCCCGGCTGGCCCGGCTCGCGGCCATGGCGGGCGGACTGCGCCCCGGGGTGTCCCTCAGCCCCTGCGGCGATCTCGGCCGGCTGCCCTCCGAGGTGGCCTCGCGGACGGCCGACCAACTCGCGGCGGCCGGAGTGGCGGTGGTGTGCCTGCCCCAGGGTGGCTGCGGCGGCGTCGACCGACGCGGGGCCGCACCCGTCCGGCTGCTGCGCGCGGCCGGAGTGCGGGTGGCCGCCGGGAGCGGGGCGCTGCGGGACGTGTCCAACCCGGTGGGGCGTGGCGACCCGCTGGAGGCGGCCTTCCTGCTGGCCTCGCGTTGCGGGCTGGCGCCCGAGGAGGCGTACGACGCGGTGAGTTCGTCGGCGCGGGCGGTGCTGGGACTGCCCGAGGTGCGGGTGGAGGCGGGTTTCCCGGCCGAGTTGCTCGCGGTGCGCGGGGACCGGCTCGCAGGGGTGCTGTCCCTGGCGTACAGCCGGATCGTCGTGCACCAGGGGCGTGTGGTGGCGCGGACCAGCGCGGTGCGGGAGTACTGCAGTTCGACGGCCTCGGTGGAGCTGGGACTGCCGCGGCAGGGGCGGGGAGAGGTGCCGTGAGGTATGCGGCGAGGTGCTGGAAGGCGTCCGGTGGAGCGCCGGAAAGCCTGGGGCGGGGAGCCGGAAGGCGTCCGGTGGAGCGCCGGAAAGCCTGGGGCGGGGAGCCGGAAGGCGTCCGGTGGAGCGCCGGAACACATGCGGCGGGGTGTGGCCTAGGCTGCGGCGGACGGTGCTGTCGAGGCGTACGGTCGAAGGCATGCGCATTGTCATCGCTGGTGGTCATGGTCAGATCGCGTTGCGGCTGGAGCGGCTGCTCGCCGCGCGCGGAGACGAGGTAGTGGGAATCATCCGGAAGGCCGAGCAGGCGGACGATCTGCGGCAGGCCGGTGTCGAACCGGCCGTGCTCGACCTTGAGTCGGCCTCAGTGGACGAGGTCGCGGAGCGGCTCAGGGGCGCCGACGCCGCGGTCTTCGCGGCGGGCGCGGGCCCGGGCAGCGGGGCGACCCGCAAGGACACGGTGGACAAGGCCGCGGCGGTCCTCTTCGCGGACGCGGCGGTGGCGGCGGGAGTACGGCGCTTCGTGGTCGTGTCGTCCATGGGCGCCGATCCGCGCCACCAGGGTGACGAGATCTTCGACGTCTACCTGCGCGCCAAGGGCGAGGCGGACGCGTACGTGCGCGGGCTGGACGCCCTGGACTGGACGATCCTGCGCCCCGGCCAGCTTACCGACGACGCGGGTACCGGCCTCGTACGCCTGGAGGCCCGCACCGGCCGCGGCCCGGTCCCGCGCGACGACGTGGCCGGCGTGCTGGCTGAGCTGGTGGACACCTCCGCGACGGCCGGGCTCACTCTGGAGCTCGTCAGCGGGTCGGCGCCGGTCTCGGTGGCGGTGAAGTCGGTGGCAGGAAACTGAGGTTCGCGGCCGACCGCGCGGACGTCTCCTAGAACAGGGAGAGTTGGCCGGGGAAGTCCGGGACCGTGTAGCCGTCCAGGGACGGTTGCTCGGGGCCCGGGCGGGCCTGGCGGCGGGAGCCAGGACATGAGGTGAGTTCGCCGTGCTCACGAGCGCCGGGCGGGTCGTGGCGCGCGTAGCGCCCGGCGACGACGGCGATCTCGCGACGGCACTCGGGGCAGACTCTGCGGCGGGAAGACATGGAGCCAGTGTGCCGCGCGGGCGGGCCGGTCGGGCGTCTCCCCTGCGGGGTGCTGCCCCTACCTGTTCGTGGCCCTCGATCTTCGACGGCCTCGGTTGCGCGGGCCTCGGCTGTATGAGGCTCGATGGCGTGGGGCTCGGCTGCACGGGGCTCGGCTGTTTGAGCTCGACGGCGTGGGCTCGGCTGTATGGGGCTCGACGGCGTGGGGGCTCGGCTGCGTGACCGCTGAGCGACGCGCGGGTGACGCTGGTGGGCGCGGCAGGCGACGTGGTCGCCCCGACGCGAACCGGCCTCGACGGGGCGTACGCCTTCTCCGACCTGGACACCGGGGCCGAGCAGTCCTGACGGGTCACTCGTCGGGGCCCGGGCCACGTGGCCGTCCGACCGCAGCAGCTCAGCGGGGACGTCAAATTCGGGTCCTGCGAGAGCTGAGCCGGCAGATAGGCGTCAGCGCACGTCGACCTAGTCGGCCGCACTGGTGGCGACGACGGTCGTGGAGTTGCCGTAGAGCATGCCGTTACAAGAGGCGGCAGCGTATCTGACGAGTTCATGCCCCCCGACGGGCTTCCGGCAGACGTTGGGAATCACCCGTCGGGAACCACCCGTCGGCGAGCTGCCGTTGGCGTGCATGCGCAAGTTGGCTCGTGCTGAAGGCCAGTACGTGCCGCGTCATGGTAGCCAGCCGGAGTGATCATGCTCACCCCAGGGGGGCCTGGAGGACACGACAACGAAAAACCCCCTCCGACCAGGCGATAAGCCTGATCAGAGGGGGTCTTCCCCAGTGTGGCGGCGCCAGGATTCGAACCTGGGAAGGCTGAGCCGGCAGATTTACAGTCTGCTCCCTTTGGCCGCTCGGGCACACCGCCGGGGTTGCTGCCTGGCGAGCCGCTCTTCCGCGGCGCTCCGTGGCAACGACGTAAACAATACCTGATGTGGAGGGGTGCTCCGCCACCCGATTGATCGGCGCTCGCAGGGCCGGGGGTGGCTAGGCTTGTCCGGATGCGGCCGGGACCTGAACGGGCCCTGCGACCGCCCGCATACGCCGGTACGCACGATACGCACCCCGATACAAGGAGCCACAGGACATGGCCGACTCCAGTTTCGACATCGTCTCGAAGGTCGAGCGGCAGGAGGTCGACAACGCACTCAACCAGGCCGCCAAGGAGATCTCGCAGCGCTACGACTTCAAGGGCGTGGGTGCCTCGATCTCGTGGTCCGGTGAGCAGATCCTCATGGAGGCGAACTCCGAGGACCGGGTGAAGGCCATCCTCGACGTCTTCCAGTCCAAGCTGATCAAGCGGGGCATCTCGCTGAAGGCCCTGGATGCGGGCGAGCCCCAGCTCTCCGGCAAGGAGTACAAGATCTTCTCTTCGATCAAGGAGGGGATCTCCCAGGAAAACGCCAAGAAGGTGGCGAAGACCATCCGCGACGAGGGCCCCAAGGGCGTGAAGGCGCAGGTGCAGGGCGAGGAGCTGCGGGTCAGTTCCAAGAGCCGTGACGATCTGCAGGCCATCATCACCCTGCTGAAGGGCAAGGACTTCGACTTCGCGATCCAGTTCGTGAACTACCGGTAGGTCCGGCCCCCCGGGCTCCCGCCCTCACGGGTACGAGGAGGGGCGGGTACCGCCGGTGCCCACCCTTCTCACCCGCCTGACGCCATCGGTTCCGCCCGGCCAACGCCATCGGGCTTGCCCGGCTGCCGGCATTGGTCTTCTCCGTCGGCCGCCATTGGTCTGCTCTGCCGACTGCCGTGGGTCTTCTGCCGGCTGCCATCGGTGGGAGCGGTCAGTTGCGCGAGTTGCCGAACAGCAGGCGGTAGGCGATGAGCAGGACGAGCGATCCGCCGATCGCCGCCGCCCAGGTCGCACCGTCGTAGAAGTCCTTGGTGATGGGGTGGTCCATCCAGCGGGCCGATATCCAGCCGCCGATGAACGCGCCCGCGACGCCGATCAGCGTCGTGCCGATGAGGCCGCCCGGGTCACGCCCCGGCAGCAGGAACTTCGCGATGGCTCCGGCCAACAGTCCCAGGATGATCCAGCTGATGATCGTCATGCCGTGAACCTGCCCTTTCACGCTGTGCCCGCACATCCCCGGCCATGTGATCTTGCTCCCGCCAGGCCGAACCCGTGCGCCGTACGTCGGGCGCCCCGCGCGCGGCCTCCTCGTCACGCACGTTCACGCCGTGTTGGTGGGGAGGACGCCCGGGTCGCCCCCGCCGGTTGCGCTGATCAGTAGGGTGCGACGCATGACCGCATCCGTTCCCGGACTGCGCCGCACCCTCGGCGTGGGTGACGCCGTCGTCATCGGACTCGGCGCGATGGTGGGGGCCGGGATCTTCGCCGCCCTCGCCCCGGCCGCGCACGCGGCCGGAACCGGGCTGCTCATCGGGCTCGCCGTCGCCGCTGTGGTCGCGTACTGCAACGCCACGTCGTCGGCTCGCCTCGCCGCCCTGTATCCGGCCTCGGGTGGCACGTATGTGTACGGGCGGGAGCGGCTCGGGGAGTTCTGGGGGTATCTCGCAGGCTGGGCGTTCGTGGTCGGGAAGACGGCCTCCTGTGCGGCGATGGCGCTCACCGTGGGCACATACGTCTGGCCGGGGCAGGCGCACGCGGTGGCGGTCGGGGCCGTGGTGGCGCTGACCGCGGTGAACTACGGCGGTGTCCAGAAGTCCGCGTGGCTGACGCGGGTGATCGTGGCGCTCGTCCTGGCTGTCCTCGCTTCCGTGGTGGTCGTATGTCTGGTCTCCGGTGAGGCTGATGCCGGGCGGCTGGACATCGGGGCCTCGGGTGGCGCGGACGGCGTGCTGCAGGCGGCCGGACTGCTGTTCTTCGCCTTCGCCGGGTACGCTCGGATCGCCACCCTCGGCGAGGAGGTGCGGGATCCGGCGCGCACCGTTCCGCGCGCGATCCCGTTGGCGCTGGGCATCACGCTGGTGGTGTACGTGTGCGTGGCGGTGGCCGTCCTCTCGGTACTCGGGTCGGGCGGTCTCGGGGATGCGACGGCTCCGCTGACCGACGCCGTGCGGGCGGCCGGGACGCCCTGGCTCGTGCCGGTGGTGCGGATCGGTGCGGCGGTGGCCGCGATGGGCTCGCTGCTGGCGCTGATCCTGGGTGTGTCACGGACGACGCTGGCCATGGCCCGGGACCGGCACCTGCCGGGGGTGCTGGCCGCCGTGCATCCGCGGTTCCAGGTGCCGCACCGGGCGGAGCTGGCAGTGGGCGCTGTGGTCGCGGTTCTGGCAGCCACGGTGGATGTGCGGGGTGCGATCGGGTTCTCCTCCTTCGGTGTGCTGGCGTACTACGCCGTGGCCAACGCATCGGCGTGGACGCTGTCTTCGGCGCCGGCGGCTCGGGTGGTGCCGGTGGTGGGGCTGGTCGGGTGTGTGGTGCTGGCGTTCTCGCTGCCCGGGGTGTCGGTGGTCGTGGGCGCGGGGGTGCTGGTGGTGGGGGCGGTTGCGTACGCGGTGCGGTGGCGGGTGAAGGCCAGGGCGGGGAGGAAGTAGGGCCGGTCCGCCGGGGTGCGGTGGAAGGGCGGCATGGATGCTGCCCCACTTGAACAGTTGCTGGATAAAATCTTCAATCACGCTGTCGTGCACCACGGATACACCGATGACATGCGCGACTACGGGGTCATCGTCTACGCAACGGGACCCCCGTACCGGCCCGCGGTCATGGGTTCATCATGCAGGCCGCCGCCGACAGCCGGGCGGACCTGTGGATAACCGCGGCCTGTGGACAACGGGGGGGGGAAGGTCGGAAGCTCCCCGGCGTCAGCGCACCGCGAACGGCTCGTCCGTCCGCACGATGTCGCGGCCGAGCGGGAGCAACGAGACCGGGATGAGCTTGAAGTTGGCGATGCCCAGCGGGATGCCGATGATCGTCACGCACAGGGCGATGCCGGTGGCGATGTGGCCGAGGGTGAGCCACCAGCCCGCGAGGACCAGCCAGAGCACGTTGCCCACGCAGGACGGTGCGCCCGCGTCACGGCGCTCGACCGTCGTGTACCCGAAGGGCCACAGGGCGTAGACGCCGATACGGAAGGCCGCGATGCCGAACGGGATGCCGATGACGGTGATGCAGAGGAGCAGGCCCGCGAGCATATAGGCGAGGAACAGCCAGAAGCCGCTCAGGACGAGCCATATGACGTTGAGTATGGTCCTCACTGGTTCCCACCTGCCATCTTCTCGAGCCGGGCGATGCGTTCCGCCATCGGCGGGTGTGTGGAGAACATCTTCGAGAGGCCCTGGCCGGGCCGGAACGGGTTCGCGATCATCATGTGACTGGCCGTCTCGATGCGCGGCTCGGGCGGCAGCGGGAGCTGCTTCGTGCCGAGTTCGAGCTTGCGCAGGGCGCTGGCCAGGGCGAGCGGGTCGCCGGTGAGCTGGGCGCCGGAGGCGTCCGCCTGGTACTCGCGGGAGCGGCTGACGGCCAGTTGGATGAGCGAGGCGGCGAGCGGGCCCAGGATCATGATCAGCAGCATGCCGAGCAGCCCGGGGCCGTCATCGTCGTCCGAGCGCCCGATGGGGATCAGCCAGGCGAAGTTGACCAGGAACATGATGACGGAGGCGAGGGCTCCCGCGACCGACGAGATGAGGATGTCGCGGTTGTAGACATGGCTGAGTTCGTGTCCGATGACGCCGCGCAGTTCGCGTTCGTCCAGCAGGCGAAGGATGCCGTCGGTGCAGCACACGGCGGCGTTGCGTGGGTTGCGCCCCGTGGCGAAGGCGTTGGGTGCCTCCGTCGGGGAGATGTACAGGCGCGGCATGGGCTGGCGGGCCTGGGTGGAGAGGTCGCGGACCATGCGGTAGAGCGCCGGCGCCTCGAACTCGCTCACCGGGCGGGCACGCATCGCGCGCAGTGCCAGTTTGTCGCTGTTCCAGTACGCGTACGCGTTGGTGGCCAGCGCTACCAGGACGGCGATGACGAGCCCCATGCGGCCGAAGAAGCTGCCGATGACGATGATGAGTGCGGACAGTCCTCCCAGGAGGATCGCTGTCCTGAGCCCGTTGTGCCGGCGGTGCACGGTGCGCCCTCCAAGTGGTGCGGCAGGGGGACCCTCGCTTGCTGTGTCTGCGGTGCCACTGGTGCCGTGTCCTCACGTCCAGTGGACCCTCCCGTACTGGTCAACGCCAGGCGGGAGGCTCAAGTTCCCTGGTGCGCGCGGCGGCGGGTGTGGACCGTCCGGGTGACGGCAACGGGACGCGGCACGCGCGCGTGGGGGCGAGTGCCCCACGCGCGCGGTCTGAGCGGCCGGTTTCCGGGAAGCCGGGTTCGTTCAGAAGAGCCCGGTGTCGGTGAAGCGCAGGACCAGCTGGGGTGCGCCGGACAGGGCGATGCCGAGGACGCCGGTCAGGGCGATCGCGGCGGTGACCGGGCCGGGGACGCGGTGCTTCTCGGGCTCGCCCTCGGGGGCGCGGAAGAGCAGGGCCGTCCACTGGAGGTAGTAGAACAGCGCGATGACGACGTTGACGGCCATGACCACGGCCAGCCAGCCGAGGCCGGCGTCGACGGCCGCCGAGAAGACGGTGACCTTGGCGAAGAGGCCGATGATGCCCGGCGGCAGCCCGGCGAGGCAGAGCAGGAAGAACGCCAGGAGCAGCGCGGACAGGGGGCTGGAGGCGTACAGGCCGCGGTAGTCGTCGACGCGGTTGAGGGACTTCGTCCTGCCTACGAGGGCGGCCACGGCGAAGGCCCCGAGGTTCACGGCGCCGTACATCAGGGCGTAGGCGACCGTGGAGCCGATCGACTTCTCGGCGTCCCCGGAGTACGCGGCGGCGGCGATCGGGACCAGGAGGTATCCGGCCTGGCCGACGGAGGACCAGGCGAGCAGGCGTACGGCGCTGTACGCGCGCGTGGCCTGCTGGCGCAGGGCTCCGACGTTGCCCACGGTCATGGTCAGTGCGGCCAGGGCTGCCAGGGCCGGGCCCCAGACGTCGGCGTAGGACGGGAGGGCCACGACCGTGATCAGGATCAGGCCGCTGAAGCCGACCGCCTTGCCGATGACCGACAGGTACGCCGCGATCGGCAGGGGCGCCCCCACGTAGGTGTCGGGCACCCAGAAGTGGAAGGGCACGGCGGCCGTCTTGAAGGCGAAGCCCACGAGAGTGAGGACGACGCCGGTCTGGGCGAGGGTGTGGAACTGCCCGTCGACGTTCTGGATACGGTCGGCGACCTGGGTGAGGTAGAGGGTGCCCGTGGTGGCGTACAAGAAGCTGATGCCCATGAGGCTGACCGCGGTCGCCGTGACCGAGGACAGGAAGAACTTCAGGGCCGCCTCGGACGACTTCCGGTCGCCGTACCGCAGGCCGACCAGCGCGAAGGCGGGCAGGGAGGCGACTTCGAGGGCCACGATCAGGGTCGCGAGGTCGCGGGAGGCGGGAAGGAGTGCGGCTCCGGCCGCGGAGGACAGCAGCAGGAACCAGTATTCGCCTTCTGGCAGCTCCTTGCGGGCGTCCTTCAGGGCCGTGACCGACAGGAGGGCGGAGAGCAGGGCGCCGCCGAGGACCAGGAACTGGATGACCAGGGTGAAGCGGTCGGCCGTGTAGCTGCACACGGTGGCGTCGCCGGTCAGGCAGAAGGTGCTGCGGTCGCCGTCCAGCAGGGGCAGCAGCATCACCGTCGCGGCGGCCAGGCCTGCCACCGACGTCCATCCGAGCAGGGCCTTGCGGTGCTCGGCGAGGAACAGGTCGGCGACCAGGACGACGAGTGCGGCGACCGCCGCGATGGTGGGCGGCGCGATCGCGAGCCAGTCGACGGACTGGACCAGCGAGGCGGCCAGGGGCTGGGCCGGGGAGCTCATCGGGTGCCTCCTGCGAACAGCTGCTGGACGGCCGGGTCGCTCAGGCCGAGGAGCACCTTGGGCCACAGGCCCGCGACGACGGTGAGGACGACGAGCGGTGTCCACGCCGCGAACTCGTAACCGCGGACGTCGGTGAGCCTGGGTGCGTCGTGGGGCAGGGCGCCCATGCAGACGCGGCGGACCACGATCAGCAGGTACGCGGCCGTCAGCAGCGTGCCGAACGCGCCGATCGCCATGAAGGTGAGGAAGGCCGCGCGGTTGAGGCCCTCGGCGGGTTGGAACGCGCCGAACAGGGCCAGCATCTCGCCCCAGAATCCGGCCAGGCCCGGCAGGCCGAGCGAGGCGACGGCGGCGAAGGCGAGCAGGCCGCCGAGGCGCGGGGCCTTGCCGTAGAGGGCGGCTCCGGTCTCCTCGGCGAGGGTGTCGAGGTCGGTGGTGCCCGTGCGGTCCTTCAGCGCGCCGACCAGGAAGAACAGCAGGCCGGTGATGAGGCCGTGGGCGATGTTGGCGAAGAGGGCGCCGTTCACGCCGGTCGGGGTCATCGTCGAGATGCCGAGCAGCACGAAGCCCATGTGGCCGACGGAGGAGTAGGCGATGAGGCGCTTGAGGTCGCCCTTCGCGCCCTGTTTGGCGAGCGCCAGGCAGGCCAGGGATCCGTAGATGATGCCCACGACGGCGAGGGCGGCGAGGTAGGGCGCGAAGGTGCGGAACCCGTCCGGCGCGATGGGCAGCAGGATACGGACGAACCCGTACGTACCCATCTTCAGCAGGACGCCGGCCAGGAGGACCGAGCCGACGGTGGGCGCTGAGGTGTGGGCGTCCGGCAGCCAGCTGTGCAGCGGCCACATCGGCGTCTTCACCGCGAGCCCGATCCCGATCGCCAGAACGGCGATGACCTGCACGGATGTGGTCAGCGACCGGCCGTTGTCAGTGGCGAGTGCCATCATGTCGAACGTGCCCGCCTTGATCCCGATCAGGAGCAGGCCGAGCAGCATGACCACGGATCCGAGCAGCGTGTAGAGGATGAACCGCCAGGCTGCCTGGCTCCGGCCCTCGCCGCCCCAGCGGGCGATGAGGAAGTACATCGGGATGAGGACCATCTCGAAGGCCAGGAAGAACAGCAGCAGGTCGAGGACGGCGAAGGTCGCGAGGGTGCCGGACTCGAGGACGAACAGCAGGGCGACGAAGGCCTTCGGGGTCGGCCCCGCGGGCATTTTGAAGTACGAGTAGAGCGCGCAGAGGAAGGTCAGCAGCGCGGTCAGGACCAGAAGGGGGAGGGAGATGCCGTCGATGCCGAGGTGGATGCGTACGTCGAGTGCGGGGATCCAGCTGATGTCCGTGCTGGCCTGCATCTTCGACGGCTGGTCGTGGTCGAAGCCGAGCGCGAGGACGATCGCGGCGATGAGGACCGCACCGGTCACGGTGACACCGTGCCGGAGCACGGCCTGCTCGGGTGACTTCCCCTTCAGCCCGGGCGGGGCGGGCAGGAGAGCCGCGGCGGCGCCGAGGAGCGGGCCGACGACGATGAACGCCAGAAGGAACCGCATCACGGACTCGTTGATATCGATCACGCCTGCTCACGCTCCCGTGGCGACGAGGACGACGGCGACCGCGAGGACGACGGTGCCGGCGAGCAGCGCGCTCACATAGGTCTGGACGTTGCCGGTCTGTGCGCGCCGTACGGCGGCGCCCAGCCAGCGGGGCAGCGCACCCGCACCGCGTACGTAGGTCTCGACGACCTCCCGGTCGAGGAACCGGACGAGGCTCGCTCCGGCCTGGACCGGGCGGACGAACAGGGTCGTGTACACGGCGTCCAGGTGGAAGCCCGCGGCCGCGTGCCGGTGCAGGGGGCCGAGCAGCAGCCGTCCCGGGTCGGCGGGGTCCGGCGCGTGGGCGATGTCGCCGTAGGCGGGCTCGTGGCTGGCGATGGCCTCGGCCTCGACCTGAGCGGCGTCGCCCTCGGGGTGGGCCGCGACAGCGCCGAGCGGGACGCGGGCGGTGAGCGCGGTGGTGTGCTGCCAGGCGGCGTAGGTGACGATGCCGCCGACCATGGCCACACCCGTGCCGAGCACGGAGGTGGTCAGGGTGGGGCTGAGGTCGCGGCCGTCGAACCAGTCGGGCAGCAGGCGGAACGCGAACCCGCCGAAGGCCAGGGACGGCACGGCCAGCACCCACAGCACGACGGTCATGGTCAGTGGCTGCCTGCCGTGGTCGGGGGCTTCGGTGCCCCGGCCCCGGAAGGTCAGCAGCCACAGGCGCGTCGCGTAGGCGGCGGTGAGCACGGCCGTGAGCAGGCCCGCGACGAGGACGATCCAGCCGGCCGCGGCGGGGGCGTGCTCGGTGTGGCCGGTGATGACGTGCTCGGCGACGCCGAGGACGGCCTCCTTGGAGAAGAAGCCGCTGAACGGCGGGATCGCGGCGAGCGCGAGCAACGCCACCGTCATCGTCCAGTAGGCGTCGGGGACGCGGTCGCGCAGGTTCCGCATACGGGACATGGCGGCGAGCGAGTTGGTGCCCGCGGCGTGGATGATCACGCCCGCGGCGAGGAACAGCAGCGCCTTGAAGGCGCCGTGGGACAGGAGGTGGAACACGGCGGCACCGCGGTCGCCGACGGCGAGGGCGCCGGTCATGTAGCCGAGCTGGCCGATCGTCGAGTAGGCGAGGACGCGCTTGATGTCGTCCTGGGCGAGCGCGGCGAGCGCCGAACCGGCCATCGTGACGGCGGCCATGACGGCGAGGACGACCATCGCGGCCCGGGAGGCCTCGAAGACCGGGAGGAGACGGGCGATGAAGTAGACACCGGCGGCGACCATCGTCGCGGCGTGGATCAGCGCGGAGACGGGAGTCGGGCCCGCCATCGCGTCGGGGAGCCACGTGTGCAACGGGAACTGCGCCGACTTGCCCGCCACGCCCGCGAGGAGGAGCAGAGCGATCAGGGTCGGGTGGTCGAGTCCCCCGCTCGCGACGGCGCCCAGGACCCTGGTGATGCGGAACGAGCCGGCGTCGGTGGCCAGGGCGAACAGGCCGATGAGGAAGGGGACGTCGCCGAGCTTGGTGACGAGGAAGGCCTTGAGGGAGGCGTCGCGGGCCTGAGGGGTCTCCCAGTAGTGGCCGACGAGGAAGTAGGAGCAGATGCCCATGACTTCCCAGCCGACCAGCAGGACGATCAGGTCGCCGGAGTAGACGACCAGGAACATCGCGGAGGTGAACAGCGAGACCAGGGCGGCGTAGGAGGGGTAGCGCGGGTCGTCGCGCAGGTAGCCCGTCGAGTAGATCTGCACGCAGGAGGCGACCAGGCCGACGAGGACGGCGACCAGGGCGGCGAAGCCGTCGATGTGCACGGCGAGCTCGATCGGGACCGAGCCGGTGGGGGTGAGTTCCGTGGCCGCGTTGACTGCCGCGTCACCGCTCTGACGCACGGCGACGAGCGCGGCGATGACGAGGGAGGTGAGTGTCGGCAGGACGGCGAGCGGGCGGACGAAGCCGGGTGCACTGCGGCCCAGGAGCAGCCCGGCGACGGCGCCGAGGAACGGAAGGAGGGGGACGAGGACGGCGAGGGTGGTCGTGGTCACGCGGTGGCCTCAGCCTTCTGGGCCTCGTCGGACTGCTCGGCCGTGCGGGCGTCGTGGTCGGTGCCGTCGGGGTCGTGCCGTTCGGAGGTGTCGCGGAGCCTGTCGATGTCCGCGGTGCCGCGGTTGCGGTGGACGGCGAGGACGATCGCCAGGCCGATGCCGATCTCGGCGGCGGCGATGGCGATGGTGAACAGGGTCAGGGCCTGCCCGGAGTGCAGGGTCTCCTCGGCGGTCCTGCTGAGCCAGACGTCGAAGGCGACCAGGTTGAGGTTGACGGCGTTGAGCATCAGCTCGACCGACATCAGGACCAGGATCGCGTTGCGGCGGGCGAGGACGCCGTACAGGCCCGTGCAGAAGAGGAGGGCGGAGAGCACGGCGGGATAGGCGAGGTGCATCAGCGGGCCCCTTCCGTGTCGCGCCCGGTGTCCTGGCCGGCCGGGGCGGCCGTGTCGGCCTTCGCCTTGCGGGACAGGACGATCGCGCCGACCAGGGCGGCGAGGAGGAGGACGGAGAGGGCCTCGAAGGGGAGGACCCAGTTCTGGAAGAGGCTCGCGCCGGTGGCCTCGGTGGAGCCGGCGGCGGGGCCGTCCAGGTCGATCCAGGTGGCGCGGAACGCGTCCACGACGACCCAGACCAGGGCGGCCGCGGCGGCGACGGCCACAGTGAGGGCGGCCCAGCGGTTGCCCGAGTCGGCGTCCGGGGAGCGGCCGATGGGGGCTCTGGTGAGCATCAGTCCGAACAGGAGGAGGACGACGACGGACCCGACGTAGATGAGGACCTGCACCCAGGCGATGAACTCCGCGGTGAGCAGGAGGTACTCGACGGCGAGGCCGCCGAGGGTGACCACCAGCCACAGGGCGGCGTGCACCAGCTGCCGGGTGGTGACGGTGACGAGCGCGGCGCCGAAGGTGACCAGGCCGACGAGGAGGAAGGCGATCTCGACGCCGGTCGGGGAGAGGAAGCCGTGGGTTCCGGCGGCCCCGGTGGTCGGGCCGGTCGCAAGGTGGGCGGCGGTTGCGGCGAGGGTCATCCCTGTCCCTCCTGCCCCGGGGCCGGCTGGTCGGGGCTCGGCTCGTCCGGGTTCGGCTGTTCCCGCCTCGACTGGTCCGGGCTGGACTCGCCCCGCCTCGGCTCGTCCGGGCTCGGCCGGCCCGGGCTCGACTCGCCCCGCCTCGACTGGTCGGGGCTCGGCTGGCCCTGGTTCGGCTCATCCGGGCTCGGCTCGCCCCGCCTCGGCTTCAGCTTCGGCTCGTCCGGCTGCGGCTGGTCGGTCTGCTGCTTGGAGTCGCCCTGGGGACGGGTGGGCTGTTCGGCGGCGCGGGCCTGCTCGTCGGCGTGCGGTTCGGTCGCCGGCGGGGCCTGCTGGGCGGCCAGCTTGTCGGCGGTCTTGCGGGCGGTGGCCAGTTCCTTGGGTTCCTCCGCGCCGGGGTCGAGGGCAGGCGGGGCCGGGACGGTCCACATCCACTCGCGGAGCTTGTCGCGCTCATGGGTGAGCTCGCGGATGTCGGTCTCGGCGTACTCGAACTCGGGTGACCAGAACAGCGCGTCGAAAGGACAGACCTCGATGCAGATACCGCAGTACATGCACAGGGAGAAGTCGATGGCGAAGCGGTCGAGGACGTTGCGGCTGCGCTCGCGGCCGCCCGGGGCCGCCGCCGGGACCGTCTCCTTGTGGGAGTCGATGTAGATGCACCAGTCCGGGCACTCACGGGCGCACAGCATGCAGACCGTGCAGTTCTCCTCGAACAGGCCGATCACACCGCGGGTGCGGGGCGGGAGGCCGGGCTGGGCGTCCGGGTACTGCGCGGTCACGGACTTCTTCGTCATCGTGCGGAGGGTGACGGCCAGGCCTTTGGCGAGCCCAGAGCCGGGGATGGGGGCCATGGTTACCGGATCACCACCTTGACGACGCCGGTGAGGGCGATCTGGGCGAGGGAGAGGGGAACGAGGAGGGTCCAGGAGAGCTTCTGGAGCTGGTCCTCGCGCAGACGGGGATAGGTGACGCGCAGCCAGATGACGACGAAGGCGAGGACGGCGGTCTTCAGCAGGGTCCAGACCCAGCCGAGGCCGTCGGCGCCCCAGGGGCCGTGCCAGCCGCCCAGGAAGAGGACGGTGGTCAGGCCGCACAGGACGACGATTCCGGCGTACTCGGCGAGGAGGAAGAGAGCGAAACGGAGGCCGGTGTACTCGGTGTAGGCACCGAAGATGATCTCCGAGTCGGCGACGGGCATGTCGAAGGGCGGGCGCTGGAGTTCGGCGAGGCCGGCCACGAAGAACACGATCGCGCCGACGATCTGCCAGGGCAGCCACCACCACTCGAAGGCGTCGAGGATGCCGGGGAGGGAGACGGTGCCGGCCGCCATCGCCACGGAGGCCGCCGTCAGCAGCATCGGGAGTTCGTAGGCGAGGAGCTGGGCGGCGGTGCGCAAGCCTCCGAGCAGGGAGAACTTGTTCGCGGACGCCCAGCCGGCCATGAGCGAGCCGAGGACGCCGACGCCCATGACGGCCAGGACGAAGAAGACACCCGCGTCGATGACCTGACCGACGGCGCCCTCGCCGGGGCCGATGGGGATGGCGAGCAGGACGAGGAGGTAGGGCAGGAGGGCGACGGCCGGGGCCAGTTGGAAGATGCGGCGGTCGGCGCCCGCGGGGACGACGTCCTCCTTCTGCGCGAACTTCACGCCGTCGGCGATCAGCTGGGCCCAGCCGTGGAAGCCGCCCGCGTACATGGGGCCGAGGCGGCCCTGCATGTGGGCCATCACCTTGTGCTCGGTCTGGCCGATGACCAGGGGGAAGGTGAGGAAGACGACGAAGACGATGAGGAGTCGCAGGGCGACGTCGAGCACGTCGTTCACCGCGGGCCTCCCGCGGGGTCCTCGGGCGTGTCCGGGCTGCCAGAAGCGTCCTGGCTGTCGGAGATACCCCGACTGTCGGAAGTGTCCGGGGCAGTCTCCGGGCTGTCCGAGGGCTCCGGATTGTCCGAGGACTTTGAGTTGTCCGAGGACTCCGGGACGTCCGCGGGCTCGGAGGTCTGTGACCCGCTCGACGGTTCTGGATCCGGCAACGGCGCTGCCTCCGGCGACGGTTGGGGAGCCGGCTCGTCGAAGGCCGGACGGGCGTGGTGCCAGGGAGCGTCCGAGCTGCGGGGGGCGGTCGGAGCCCTGCCCGGCCGGCTGTCGCCGCGGTCGGACACGGCTCGCTGGCTCGTGCTGCCCTCCGATGCGCTGCGCGCCCGGCGCGATCCCTCCGACGCGGCCGATGCCCCGGGCGTGTGGGGCTCGGAGCCCGCCGTCGGGGACGCCTGGTCGCTGCGCTGCTGACTCGCCGGCCTCTGCGCTGCCGAGCCCTGCGCTGCCGAATCCTGCGCTGCCGAATCCTGCGACACCGAGCGGTTGCGCCGCGGTCCCGTCGGGGCCGGAGCGGTCGGTTCGCCGGGCGCGGACTGACTCGCCGAACCCTCCGCCGCCGAGCGCGAACGGCGTGGCGCAACCGGAGCCTCCGCACCACCAGCGGACTGACTCGCCGAACCCTCCGCCGCCGAACGCGAACGCCGCGCCGCAGCCGCAGCCTCGACACCAGCAACTGGAGCCTCCCCTCCGGCCGCCGAAGTCCCCGAGCCGGCAGCCGAACTCCCCGAACCGCCAGCCGAAGCCCCCGACCCGGCAGCCGAACTCCCCGACCCAGCACCCGGCGCCCCAGCCCCAGCGGCTGACTGGCTCGCCGAGCCACTCGATGCCGAGCGGGTCCGTCGTACCGGGCGTTCTCCCGCGGGGCGTGCCGCGCCGCGGGCCGGGCGGGCGGGGGCCGGGGGAAGCTGGCCCTTGAGGGGTCCCCATTCGTTGGGGTCGGGGACGCCGGGCGGGAGCATCTGGCGGCGCTTGGGGCCGCCGTGTTCCGACTCGCCCGGTTCCTTCGCTCCGGGCCAGGCCTTGGCGACGCGGGCGGCCAGGACGAAGTCCTTGCGCAGGGGGTGGCCTTCGAAGTTCTCGGGCAGGAGCAGGTGGTCCAGCGCCGGGTGGCCTTCGAAGGCGATGCCGAACATTTCGTGCGTCTCGCGTTCGTGCCAGGCGGCGCCCGCGTAGACGTCGACCGCCGAGGGCAGAGCGGCGGCCTCGTGCGGGACGGTCGTACGCAGGAGGAGGCGTCGTACGGGTGCGAGGGCGGCGACGTGGGCCGTGACGCGGAACCCCGTGCCCGGTTCGTCGACCGCGCTCAGCCAGTCGAAGTAGGTGCAGCCGAGCCGGTCGCGGGCGGTCTCCAGGGCGGTGATCCAGGCGGCCGGGGGTACGTCGACCGTCAGGACCTCGTAGGACTCCTCGGCTGTGGCGTCCGGGCCGAAGAGCTCCTCGGCGCCGGAGGGCAGCCAGCCGACGGCGGTCATCGTCCCTCCCCCGAAGCCGGCCCCTGAGCCGGCGGCTGCACCAGTCCGCTCTGCAGTGCCGCCGCCGAAGGACGGCCCGCGCCGCTGCCGTACCGCTCCCCCAGCGACTCGCGGGCGATCTTCTCCTGGAGCTTGAGGATGCCCTGGAGAAGTGCCTCGGGGCGCGGCGGGCAACCCGGCACGTACACGTCCACCGGAATGATCTGGTCGACGCCCTTGGTGACGGAGTACGAGTCCCAGTAGGGGCCGCCGCAGTTGCTGCAGGCGCCGAAGGAGATGACGTACTTCGGCTCCGGCATCTGTTCGTAGAGGCGCTTCACGGCCGGGGCCATCTTGTCCGTGACGGTGCCGGAGACCACCATCAGGTCGGCCTGGCGCGGGCCCGGGGCGAACGGGATGACGCCGAGGCGGATGAAGTCGTGACGGGCCATCGACGCGGCGATGAACTCGATCGCGCAGCAGGCGAGGCCGAAGTTGAAGACCCAGAGCGAGTAGCGGCGGCCCCAGTTGAGGACGACCTTCATCGGCTCGGGCGCGAGGCGGGCCAGGGCGCCCAGCCGCTTGGGCTCGGGCAGCAGGACGGGCTCGGGCGCCGAGGGGTTCACGTCCATGTCAGGACGCCCTTCTTGTAGGCGTAGAGCAGGCCGACGGCCAGGAAGCCGAGGAAGATGAACATCTCGACCAGGGTCGTCGCGCCGTATCCGGGGGCGGCGAAGACGGTCGCCCAGGGGAACAGGAAGATCGAGTCGACGGCGAAGATCACGTAGAGGAAGGCGTACACGTAGTAGCGGACCTGGGTGTGGGCCCAGCCCTCGCCGACGGGGTCGACGCCGCACTCGTACGTCATGAGTTTCTCGGGGGTGGGGACCACAGGCCGCAGCAGGCGGCCGGCCCCGAAGGCCACGGCCACGAACAGCACGCCGACGACGGCGAGCAGTCCGACGACCGAATAGGACTGGAAGTAGTCCGCCGCGACGACGGTCGTGGTGACGACGGTCGGTTCCGGCACGTCCGTCCCTCGCTCCCTGAAACTCGGACCTGGATCCTGCGACGATGCTGCGGCTCAATCGGATGCCGCCGTTCGACGATCTGTACGCACGGGAGTCTAGGCCCTGATAAGGGCAGGGTAAGCAGCCCGTCATGGCCGGGCATGCGGGGGTGGGGTTTTCCTCAGTGGATCCTGGCGGTCCACCTCATGGCGCCATCGCCCGCCGCCGGGCACGCTAACGCATATGACCCAACACATCCCGTCCCCGGGCACGACGGCGGCCCGGGGGGCCGCCGTGCCGGACGACCGTCCGCCGCCTGCCCGGCTCGCCTATGACCGGCACACCTGGAAAGAGATCGCGCACCTGCTGGCCAACCTGCCGGTCGCGCTGCTCGGTTTCACCTACGTCGTGACGATGATGTCCATCGGCTTCGGCCTGACCGTCACGGTGGTGGGGTTCCCGCTGCTCGCGGCCGGACTCATCGGCGCGCGGCAGTTGGGGAGGATGGAGCGGGCGCGGGCCAGGGCGCTGCTCGGGGTGCGGGTCGAGGAGCCGAGCCGACTGCGGCTGCGCGGCGGGGGCGGATTCTTCCAGCGGTTGTGGATGCAGCTGAAGGACCCGGTGGGCTGGCGCACAGTGCTGTACGAGTTCATCCGGCTGCCGTGGGGCGTGCTCACCTTCGGTGTCACGCTGACCTCGCTGTTCGTGCTGTGGCCGGTGCTGCCGTTCATCGCCCGGGGGCTGACCAACGCCGACCGGGCCATGGTGCGGGCGTTGCTGTCGCCCTCCGACGAACTGGAGCGGCGGATCGCCGAGCTGGAGTCGGACCGTGGGGTCGTGGTCGACACGGCCGCGGCCGATCTGCGGCGCATCGAGCGGGATCTGCACGACGGGGCGCAGGCCCGGCTGGTGGCGCTGGCCATGGGTCTCGGCCTGGCCAAGGAGAAGGTGCTGGAGGACCCGGACGCGGCGGCTGTGATGGTCGAGGAGGCGCACGGCGAGGTGAAGCTGGCGCTCCAGGAGTTGCGGGATCTGGCGCGCGGCATCCACCCGGCGGTCCTGACCGACCGTGGCCTGGACGCGGCTCTGTCATCGGTCGCCTCGCGCTGCACGGTCCCGGTGAAGGTGACGGTCGATCTGCCTCAGCGGCCGGCCGCGGCCATCGAGGGCATCGCCTACTTCACCGTCTCGGAGCTGCTGCAGAACGTCAGCAAGCACAGCCACGCGAAGTCGGCCTCGGTGGACGTGTGGCGGACGAAGACCCGGCTGCTCATCCAGGTGTGGGACGACGGGGGCGGGGGCGCGAGCCTCGACGGCGGTACGGGGATGAAGGGGCTGGCGGACCGGCTGGGCGCCGTCGACGGGCTGTTCGTCCTGGATTCGCCCGTGGGCGGCCCGACGACGGTCACGGCGGAACTGCCCTGGCGGGACCGCTCCGGGGACCGGGGGTAGGGAAAACCCCCCGCCCAAGACGCCGACGGACTCCATGGTCCGCCGACCTGCGGCGGAGCAGGGTGGAGGTACGAGAGCACAGCCGCGGGACGAGGAGAAGGACGGCGCCGATGGCCACGGAGTACGGACAGGGATACGGGCTCGACAGCGGGTCCGGGTTCCCGGGGAGCACCGAACGACGGCATCTGCTGCCCGCCGCGTTGCGGGCGCCGGTCGAGCTGCGCACCTGGCTCGAACTCACCCATGTGCTGCTGAGCCTGCCGATCAGCATCCTGCTGTTCACGTACGCGGTCACGATGGTGTCGCTGGGGGCGGGACTGCTGGTCACGTTCCTCGGTGTGCCGGTGCTGGCGGCGGGGCTCGCCGGGTGCCGCGGCTTCGGGTCGCTGGAGCGGATGCGGGCGCGGGCGCTGCTGGGCCTGGAGGTGGCCGATCCGGAGCCGCTGCGGATGAGGAAGCCGGGCGCGATGGCGTGGACGGTGGCCGTCCTCAAGAGCGGTGCCTCGTGGCGGGCCCTGCTGTACGGGGTGCTGCACCTGCCCTGGGCGGTGTTCTCGTTCGTCGTCGCGGTGAACGTGTGGGTGCTGGGCTGGGCGCTGCTGACGTATCCGCTGTGGTTCTGGGTGTTCCCGGTGTACGCCGGTCAGGAGGGGGTCCAGCTGTACGGCGACGAGACGCGCCGGATCTATCTCGACAACCCGTTCGAGATCACGGTGACCGCGCTGGTGGGGCTGCTGTTCACGATCGCCTCTCCGTGGATCGTGCGGGCGCTGACGATGGTGGACCGGCTGCTGGTGCACGGGCTGCTCGGGCCGTCGCGGCTGGCGTCGCGGGTGGTGGAGCTGGAGTCGGACCGGGGAGTCGTGGTGGACACGGCCGCCGCCGACCTGCGGCGCATCGAGCGGGATCTGCACGACGGGGCGCAGGCCCGGCTGGTGGCGCTGGCGATGGATCTGGGGATGGCGAAGGAGAAGTTGCAGGAGGACCCGCAGACGGCCGCGCGGATGGTGGACGAGGCACACGGAGAGGTGAAGACGGCGCTGCAGGAGCTGCGGGACCTGGCCCGGGGCATCCATCCCGCGGTGCTGACGGACCGGGGGCTGGACGCGGCGCTGTCGGCGGTGGCGTCGCGGTGCACGGTGCCGGTGCGGGTGGAGGTCGACCTGGTGGAGCGGCCGGCGCCGGCCATCGAGGGGATCGCGTACTTCACGGTGTCGGAGCTGCTGCAGAACGTCAGCAAGCACGCGCGGGCCACCTGGGCGGGCGTCGAGGTGTGGCGGACGGAGAACCGGCTGATGCTGCAGGTCGTGGACAACGGCGTGGGGGGAGCGGACGTGTCCGGGGGGTCCGGTCTTGCGGGGCTGGCGGACCGGCTCGACGCGGTGGACGGGATTCTGGTGGTGGATTCGCCGGCGGGCGGGCCGACCCGGGTGACCGCCGAGTTGCCGTGGCGGGGGGAGCACGTGAGGTGACCTTCGCGGGGGCTCGCTTCCCGGGCCGATCCCCTGTCACAGCCTGGGGGCTCGGCCCCCGCGGGCTGTGACAGGGGCCAGAGGTCTTCACCTCTGGCCTCAAAGCTTCCCTCCACCACCCGATCGGCCAGGCAAGAAGCCGCTCCCGCCCCCACACACTCCCCGAGCCTGAAATGCTGGACCCGTCGCACGGGTGGGCGCGGAGCCGTTGTGGGCTGCGGACGGGCGGCATCGGGCTGTGGGGGGCCGGACATCGTGGAGGACAGGGTGCGGGTGGTCATCGCCGAGGATTCAGTGCTGCTGAGGGAGGGCCTGACCCGGTTGCTGACGGACCGTGGGCACGACGTCGTCGCCGGTGTCGGTGACGGCGAGGCGCTGATCAAGACCATCACGGAGCTGGACGCGGCGGGCGAGCTGCCGGACGTGGTCGTGGCGGACGTGCGGATGCCGCCGACGCACACCGACGAGGGGGTGCGGGCGGCGGTGCAGCTGCGCAAGGCGCACCCGGAGCTCGGGGTGCTGGTGCTGTCGCAGTACGTGGAGGAGCGCTACGCCACGGAGCTGCTCGCGGGCTCCAGCCGGGGCGTCGGCTACCTGCTGAAGGACCGGGTGGCCGAGGTGCGGGAGTTCGTGGACGCGGTGGTGCGGGTGGCCGGGGGCGGTACGGCGCTCGACCCGGAGGTGGTCGCGCAGTTGCTGGGCCGCAGCCGCAAGCAGGACGTGCTGGCGGGGCTCACCCCGCGGGAGCGTGAGGTGCTGGGGCTGATGGCCGAGGGTCGGACGAACTCGGCGATCGCGCGGCAGCTGGTGGTCAGCGACGGGGCGGTCGAGAAGCACGTCAGCAACATCTTCCTGAAGCTGGGGCTGTCCCCGAGCGACGGGGACCACCGCAGGGTGCTGGCCGTGCTGACGCACCTCAGGTCCTGACGTTTTACGCCCTGGCACCGGATACCCGGACAAACAGGGACGCATGATCACCCCGAAGTCGTGTCCAAGATGCGAATGACACAAAGAAGGCGACCCTTGCGGTCGTAGTGTTGATCCTGGGAGGGCCTGCGGGAAGGCCTGTCCCGGACAGCCGCCTCGAGGAGGTCCAGTTCAGTGACCAGCCAGGTCAGTAGCCCAGCGGAGCAGGCCGACGGAACAGTCGTAGGAGAGCAGCGCAAAGCGGCGGGCGCGAAGGATGTCCGTCGCCTCGACCGGGTGATCATCAGGTTCGCGGGGGACTCGGGTGACGGTATGCAGCTCACCGGTGACCGTTTCACCTCGGAGACGGCGTCGTTCGGCAACGACCTGTCGACGCTGCCGAACTTCCCGGCCGAGATCAGGGCCCCTGCCGGGACTCTGCCGGGTGTGTCGTCCTTCCAGTTGCACTTCGCCGACCACGACATCCTCACGCCGGGTGACGCGCCGAACGTGCTGGTGGCGATGAACCCGGCGGCGTTGAAGGCGAACATCGGCGATCTGCCGCGCGGCGCCGAGGTGATCGTCAACACGGACGAGTTCACCAAGCGGGCGATGCAGAAGGTCGGCTACGACACGTCGCCGCTGGAGGACGGGTCGCTGGACGGCTACCACGTGCACCCGGTGCCGCTGACCACGCTCACGGTCGAGGCGCTGAAGGAGTTCGCCCTGACCCGCAAGGAGGCCGAGCGCAGCAAGAACATGTTCGCGCTGGGCCTGCTGAGCTGGATGTACCACCGGCCCACGGAGGGCACGGAGAAGTTCCTGAGGTCGAAGTTCGCGAAGAAGCCCGACATCGCGGCGGCCAACATCGCGGCGTTCCGGGCGGGCTGGAACTTCGGCGAGACGACGGAGGACTTCGCCGTGTCCTACGAGGTCGCCCCGGCGGCCACGGCGTTCCCGCCGGGTGTGTACCGCAACATCTCCGGCAATCTGGCCCTGTCGTACGGGCTGGTCGCCGCGAGCCGGCAGGCGGATCTGCCGCTGTATCTGGGGTCGTACCCGATCACTCCGGCCTCGGACATCCTGCACGAGCTGTCCAGGCACAAGAACTTCGGGGTGCGCACCTTCCAGGCGGAGGACGAGATCGCCGGTATCGGGGCGGCGCTGGGCGCGGCCTTCGGTGGTTCGCTGGCCGTGACCACGACGAGCGGTCCGGGGGTGGCGCTGAAGTCGGAGACGATCGGGCTGGCGGTGTCGCTGGAGCTGCCGCTGCTGATCGTGGACATCCAGCGCGGCGGCCCGTCGACGGGCCTGCCGACCAAGACCGAGCAGGCGGACCTGCTGCAGGCGATGTACGGGCGCAACGGTGAGGCGCCGGTGCCGGTGGTCGCGCCGCGCACCCCGGCGGACTGCTTCGACGCCGCGCTGGAGGCGGCGCGGATCGCGCTGACGTACCGCACGCCGGTGTTCTTGCTGTCCGACGGCTACCTGGCCAACGGCTCCGAGCCCTGGCGGATCCCCGACATCGAGGAGCTGCCCGATCTGCGGACGCAGTTCGCGCAGGGGCCGAACCACACGCTCGACGACGGCAGTGAGGTGTTCTGGCCGTACAAGCGGGACCCGCAGACGCTGGCCCGCCCCTGGGCGGTCCCGGGCACACCGGGCCTGGAGCACCGGATCGGCGGCATCGAGAAGCAGGACGGCACCGGCAACATCTCCTACGACCCGGCCAACCACGACTTCATGGTCCGCACCCGGCAGGCGAAGATCGACGGCATCGACGTCCCGGACGTCGACGTGGACGACCCGCACGGGGCGACGGTACTGGTCCTGGGCTGGGGCTCGACCTACGGGCCGATCACCGCGGCGGTGCGGCGGCTGCGCAGAGCCGGGGAGTCCGTCGCACAGGCGCATCTGCGGCACCTCAACCCCTTCCCGCCGAATCTGGGCTCCGTCCTGGAGCGTTACGACAAGGTCGTGATCCCCGAGATGAACCTCGGGCAGCTCGCCACCCTCATCCGGGCGAAGTACCTGGTCGACGCCCACTCGTACAACCAGGTCAACGGCATGCCGTTCAAGGCGGAGCAGCTCGCCGCGGCTCTGAAGGAGGCCATCGATGGCTGAGACGTCCACGCACGGCCCGGGCACCGTCGAGTCGCTTTCCCTCGTTCCCAAGGCCGAGGGCAGGCAGTCGATGAAGGACTTCAAGTCCGATCAGGAAGTGCGGTGGTGCCCCGGCTGCGGCGACTACGCCATCCTCGCGGCGGTGCAGGGCTTCATGCCGGAGCTGGGGCTGGCCAAGGAGAACATCGTCTTCGTCTCGGGCATCGGCTGCTCCTCCCGCTTCCCGTACTACATGAACACCTACGGGATGCACTCCATCCACGGCCGCGCCCCCGCCATCGCCACGGGACTGGCCAGCTCCCGCCGGGACCTGTCGGTGTGGGTGGTCACCGGCGACGGCGACGCGCTGTCCATCGGCGGCAACCACCTCATCCACGCGCTGCGCCGCAACGTCAACCTCAAGATCCTGCTGTTCAACAACCGGATCTACGGCCTGACCAAGGGCCAGTACTCGCCGACCTCCGAGGTCGGCAAGATCACGAAGTCGACGCCGATGGGCTCGCTGGACGCGCCCTTCAACCCGGTGTCGCTGGCGATCGGCGCGGAGGCCTCCTTCGTGGCCCGGACGGTGGACTCCGACCGCAAGCACCTCACCGAGGTGCTGCGCCAGGCCTCCGCCCACCAGGGCACGGCACTGATCGAGATCTACCAGAACTGCAACATCTTCAACGACGGCGCCTTCGACGCCCTGAAGGACAAACAGCAGGCCGAGGAGGCCGTGATCCGGCTGGAACACGGCCAGCCGATCCGCTTCGGCGCCGACCAGGCCAAGGGCGTCGTGCGGGACCCCCTGACCGGTGATCTGAAGGTGGTCGCGGTGACACCGGACAACGAGGACCGGGTACTCGTCCACGACGCCCACTCCCCGTCCCCGACCACGGCGTTCGCGCTGTCACGCCTCGCCGACCCGGACACCCTCCACCACACCCCCATCGGCGTCCTGCGCTCCGTCGACCGGCCGGTCTACGACACGCAGATGGCCGACCAGCTGGACGCGGCCATCGAGCAGCACGGCAAGGGCGACCTGGGCGCGCTGCTGGCGGGCGGCGACACCTGGACGGTCGTGGGCTGACCTGCCAAGCCCCTCGAGACCCGGGACCGCCTAGGTGGCGGCCCGGGTCTCGTCGTATGTCCGCCGCGCCTTCTCCACGTCGTCCATGCGGTCGTGCGTCCACTGCGACAGGGCCCGTACCTGCTCGGCGGCCTCGCGGCCCAGGCCGGTGAGGGAGTAGTCGACGCGCGGCGGGATGACGGGCTTGGCGTCGCGGTGGACGAGTCCGTCCCGCTCCAGGGTCTGGAGGGTCTGCGTGAGCATCTTCTCGCTGACGCCCCGGCCGCCGTACGCGCCGATCGCCCGGCGCAGTTCGCTGAACCGGTACGGGCGGTCCAGGAGCTCGATGAGGACGAGCACGCCCCAGCGGCTGGTCACGTGCTCCAGGATCAGCCGGTACGGGCACAGGGCTTCGTTTTCACTTACCGCCATGCCAGTACCTTACTTCAAAGTGGGTACTTTCCAAGAGTTAGCGCATCTCCTAGGGTTAGTGCCAACGCACCCCACAAGGAGAGTCCTCACCATGAGCATCGTCGTCACCGGAGCCACCGGGAACCTCGGCCGTCACGTCGTGGAGCAGCTGCTGGAGAAGGTCCCCGCCGAGCAGATCACCGCGGTCGTGCGCAGCGCGGAGAAGGCCGCCGACTTCGCCGACCGGGGGGTGCGGATCGCCCTCGCCGACTACAACGCCCCCGCCTCCTTCGACGGCCTGTTCTCCGCCGGCGACAAGGTGCTGCTCGTCTCCGGCAACGAGTTCGACAAGGGACGCGTGCAGCAGCACAAGGCCGTCATCGACGCCGCCGCGGCGGCCGGTGTCGCCCTGGTCGCCTACACGAGCGCCCCCGGCACCCTGACCGCCGCGCTGGCCGACGACCACCGCGGCACCGAGGAGATCCTGCTGGGCTCCGGCGTGCCCTACGCGCTGCTGCGCAACGGCTGGTACCACGAGAACTACACCGAGAACCTCGCGCCCGTGCTGGAGCACAACGCGGTCGTCGCCGCCGCCGGTGAGGGCAAGGTCTCCTCCGCCTCGCGCGCCGACTACGCCGCTGCCGCCGTCGCCGTACTGACCGGTGAGGGGCACGAGAACAAGACGTACGAGCTGGGCGGCGACACCTCCTGGAGCTTCGCCGAGTACGCGGCCGAGCTGAGCCGGCAGACCGGCAAGGACATCGCCTACAACGCCGTCTCCTCCGAAGCCCTCGCCGGCATCCTCACCGGCGCGGGCCTGCCCGAGCCGCTCGCGCAGACCCTCGCGGGCGTCGACGCCTCCATCGAGAAGGGCGAACTGGTCGTCTCCACCGGTGACCTCTCCCGCCTGGCCGGCCGCCCGACCACCCCGCTCGCCGACGCCATCGCCGCAGCCCTCAAGGACTGACGCCCGCTTCACCGGGCCACCCCGGGCTGTCATGACCGTATGCCGATACGGACATGACAGCCGGGGGCGCTCGGCGTTACCGTCGTGAACGCGGACGCACGCCAGGCGCGAAGGAGGGGCCCGTGACCGGCAAGCCGAGGGGTGAGCGGCACATAGGACTGCTGAACGGCTTCGCGGCCTATGGGATGTGGGGGCTGGTCCCCCTCTTCTGGCCCCTGTTGAAGCCGGCCGGCGCGATGGAGATCCTGGCCCACCGGATGGTGTGGTCGCTGGTCTTCGTGGGCGCCGCGCTGCTCGTGCTGCGCCGCTGGGCCTGGGCAGGCGAGCTGCTCCGGCAGCCCCGCAAGCTGGCGCTGATCACGGTCGCCGCGACGGTCATCACCGTCAACTGGGGCCTGTACATCTGGTCCGTGAACTCCGGGCACGTGGTCGAGGCCTCGCTCGGGTACTTCATCAACCCGCTGGTCACCATCGCGATCGGCGTGCTGCTGCTGAAGGAGCGGTTGCGGCCGGTGCAGTGGGCGGCGGTCGGAACCGGCGGCGTGGCGGTGGTCGTGCTGACCATCGGCTACGGGCAGCCGCCGTGGATCTCCCTGTGTCTGGCGTTCTCCTTCGCCACGTACGGACTGGTGAAGAAGAAGGTGGGCCTCGGCGGCATCGAGTCGCTGGCCGCGGAGACCGCGATCCAGTTCCTGCCCGCGCTCGCCTTCCTTGCGTGGCTCACCGCGCAGGGCGATTCCACGTTCACCGGCGACGGTGTGGGGCACGCGGCGCTGCTCGCCTCGGCCGGTATCGTCACCGCGCTCCCCCTGGTCTGCTTCGGCGCCGCCGCCATCCGCGTGCCCCTGTCCACCATCGGCCTGCTGCAGTACTCGACGCCGGTCATCCAGTTCCTGCTCGGCATCCTCTACTTCCACGAGGAGATGCCGCCGGAGCGCTGGGCCGGATTCGCGCTCGTCTGGCTGGCGTTGACGCTGCTCACCTGGGACGCGTTGCGCACCGCCCGCCGGGCCTCCCGCACGCTCACCAGCGAGATCAGCGTGCCCAGCACCACCAGCGCGACCGGCACCGTCAATGCCGCGCGGAACGCCGAGAGTGTGGCCTCCGGGCCGGACCCGGTGGACGCCAGGCCGTAGACTGCGGTCACCGCCGAGATGCCGATCGCGGAGCCGAACTGGGTGGCCGTGGTCAGCAGCCCGCCGGCCAGGCCCTGCTCCGACGCGTCCACCCCGTCCGTCGCCGCGATGGTCAGCGGCCCGTAGGCCAGGGCGAACGCGAGACCGCTCAGGAGCAGGGTCGGGAACATCATGGCGTAGGACCAGTCCATGCCGACCGGCAGGAACAGCGCGTAGGAGGCCACGGCCAGGAGGAAGCCGCCGGCGATCACCCGGGCGTTGCCGAAGCGGGTGACCAGTCTGGGGGTGAGCGTCGGCGCGAGGACGGCGTCGACGCCCATGACGACCAGGGCCAGCGCCGTCTGCAGGGCCGACCAGCCGCGCAGTTCCTGCAGGTAGAGCGTGACGACGAACTGGAAGCCGAAGAAGGCGCCGAGGAAGAGCAACGCCCCCAGGTCGGCGCGCACGACCGGGCCCTTGCGCAGCAGGCCGAGCCGGACGAGCGGATCGGGGCAGCGGCGTTCGACCACGACGAAGACACCGGCCAGCAGTACGGCCGCCAGGCCCGAGGCCAGGGTGATCGGCCACTGGCGCAGGCCGTGTTCCAGACGTACGACGGTGTAGGCGGCCAGCAGCATGGCGCACGCGGCGGTGACCGCACCGGGCAGGTCGAAGGTGCGCCGGCGCTTCGGCGGAGCGTCGCGCCGGGGGATCAGGCGTACGGCGGCGACGAGCAGGGCGGCGGCCAGCAGCACGGGTGCGAAGAACACCCAGCGCCAGCCGATCTGGGTGAGCAGACCCCCGATCACCAGGCCGAGGGAGAAGCCGGCCGCGCCCGTCCCGGCGAAGACCAGCACGGCCTTGTTGCGCTGCGGGCCCTCTTCGTACGAGGTGGTGATCAGGGAGAGCGCGGCCGGGGTCATGAAGGCGGCGGCGACGCCCGTGACGAACCGGGCGACGATCAGCATCCAGCCGCCCGTGGCGAAGCCGCCGAGCCCCGAGAAGGCGAGGAAGACGGTCAGCCAGAGCAGGAACATCCGCCGGCGCCCGAGCAGGTCGGCTGCCCGGCCGCCCAGCAGCGTGAAACCCGCGTAGCCGAGCACATAGGCGCTCATCACCCAGGCGGCGGTGCCGGTGGTCAGCCCGAGATCGGCACGGACGGCCGGGATCGCCACCGCCATCATCGCGACGTCGATGCCTTCGAGGAAGATCGTTCCGCACAGAACGAGCAGTAGCGCCCAGGCACGGGTGCCCATGAGTCAACACTCCTCCGGTATGGGGCGGTTACGCAAGCGAGGGTCGGTTCCCTCTTGTAACCACGTCCCACCCTGCGGCAGCATCGATGGACATGGAAGAAGGCACTTCGAAGTCACCGAGTAACCGCCCGAGCACCGTGGACCACGGCGACGCCGACCCCTTCCAGTGGGACACCCGCGAGGACTGCCAGGTCCGGCAGATCCTCGACCGGATCGCCGACAAGTGGTCGCTGCTGGTCATCGCGCTGCTGGAGAACCGGCGGCTGCGCTTCACGGAGCTGCGCCGGGAGATCGACGGGGTCAGCCAGCGGATGCTGACGGTGACCCTGCGCTCGCTGGAGCGCGACGGCCTGGTGAAGCGGACGGTGCACCCGGTGGTACCGCCGCGCGTCGAGTACGAACTGACCTCCCTCGGCAAAACGCTGCACGCCACGATCCAGTCCCTGGTGACCTGGACGGAGAAGCACCAGGAGGAGATCGCGGCGGCCCGGACCGCGTATGACTCCCGCACGGCGGACGCCGCGGAGGCTACGACTCCGTAGGAGCGCGGCGGGCCCGTGCGCCCGGACCTTCTCACGGTTCCCGCAGTGCTCCGCCGCGGAGGCTACGGCTCCACAGGAGCGCGGCGGGCCCGGTGCGCCCGGACCTTCTCACGGTTCCCGCAGTGCTCCATCGCGCACCAGCGGCGGCGGCCCGGGCGGGAGGTGTCGACGAAGAGCAGGTGGCAGTTGTGGGCGCCGCACTCGCGGACGCGGTCGGCGAAAGGCCCGGTGAACAGGTCGATCGCGTCGCGGGCGACGGTCGCGAGCAGGTGGGTGCCGGTGGCGCCCGGAGCCCAGGCGCGGGTGCCGTCGGGCTCGGCGCGGGTGACGAGCGGGGGCGCTGCCGCGGCGGCGTTGACGATGTCCAGCTGGTCGGCCCGCAGGGGTCGCCCGTGGGCGCGGTCGGCCGCGAGCAGGAACACGGCGTCGCGCAGGGCGCGGGCCCGCTCCAGTTCCCCGGCGGAGACGGTCAGTTCCAGGCCGTCCGGCAGTCGGCTGCGCCCGGCCCAGGTGACCAGGTCTGCGGGTTCGTGCAGCACTTCCCAGCGGGCGAAGGCCCCGGGGCCGCCCGTCACCGTCAGCTCCAGGCACAGGGTGCCGGGGTCGAAGCGGTAGGGCTTGCCCTGGCCCGAGACCAGCGTCAGGCCGGGCGTTCGATCCGGCGTTTCCCCTGCGCGTCCGCTCATCTAACCAGTATAAGTGGTTACATGACTCAGAGACCCGCATCACCGGCTCCCGTGCACTGGAAACTCGTCATCGACGCGAACGACCCGCACGCCCAGGCCGACTTCTGGGCCGGCGCCCTGCGCTACGAGGTCGAGGACAACAGCGCCCTCATCGGGAAGCTGCTCGGCTTCGGTGCCCTGCCGGAGGAGGCCACGGTCGAGTTCCACGGCCGCCGCGCCTTCCGGGACCTGGTCGCCGTACGGCACCCCGATGACCCCTACGAGGAGGAGAGCGGGACCGGACTGGGGCGCCGGCTGCTGTTCCAGCGCGTTCCGGAGACGAAGACGGTCAAGAACCGGCTGCACCTCGATCTGCACCCCGGCCAGGGGCGGCGCGACGAGGAGGTCGCCCGGCTGGAGGGGCTCGGGGCGAGCGCACTGCGGCGGGTGAAGGAGCAGGGCGGCGAGTGGGTCGTGATGGCGGACCCGGAGGGGAACGAGTTCTGCGTCCAATGACAGGCGCTCCGGAGGCCTGCGCTCCGTAACTCGCTGGCCGGTTCAACACCTTGACGGAGAGTCAGTACCAGCTTCACCATCCAGGCACCCCATTCACTGTGGGCGGCCCGTGGACATCCCCCGGGCTTCCCCACGGAATCCGGAGCCCCCACATGAAGCTCTCCGTTTCCGCGCGCTCCGTCGCCGCGGGCGGCATGGCAACAGCCATGCTCCTGGTCGGCGGCGCCGTGGCCGACGCCGCGTCCTCCGCTCCCTCCAGAGCGGCCGCCGCACCGGACATACCCGTGGCGAACGTCAAGGCCCACCTGTCCCAGCTGCAGTCCATAGCCACCGCCAACGGCGGCAACCGGGCCCACGGCCGGGCCGGTTACAAGGCCTCCCTCGACTACGTGAAGGCCAGGCTGGACGCGGCCGGATACACCACCACGATCCAGCAGTTCACCGCCTCCGGCCGCACCGGCTACAACCTGATCGCCGACTGGCCGGGCGGCGACGCGAACCAGGTCGTGATGGCCGGCTCGCACCTCGACAGCGTCTCCTCCGGGGCCGGCATCAACGACAACGCCTCCGGCTCGGCCGCGGTCCTGGAGACCGCCCTCGCCGTGTCCCGGGCGCAGTACAAGCCGACGAAGCACCTGCGCTTCGCGTGGTGGGGCGCCGAGGAGCTCGGCCTCGTCGGCTCCCGCTACTACGTCAACCGACTGGCCACCGGCGACCGTTCGAGGATCAGCGCCTATCTGAACTTCGACATGATCGGCTCCCCGAACCCCGGCTACTTCGTCTACGACGACGACCCGGCGATCGAGAAGACCTTCAAGGACTACTTCGGCGGCATCGGCGTCCCGACCGAGATCGAGACCGAGGGCGACGGCCGTTCCGACCACGCGCCCTTCAAGAGTGCGGGCGTGCCGGTGGGCGGTCTGTTCACCGGGGCGAGCCGGACGATGACTGCGGCGCAGGCGGCCAAGTGGGGCGGTACGGCAGGGCGGGCCTTCGACCGCTGCTACCACTCCTCCTGCGACACCACCGCCAACATCAACGACACCGCCCTGAACCGCAACAGCGACGCCCTCGCGCACGCGGTGTGGGAGCTGTCCGAGTAGCCCCTACCGGTTACGGGCGCGTTCGGTGAAGCGGCCCCTAGCCGTTGCGGGCGCGCTCGGTGAGGCGGCCCATGCGGGCGCGGGCCGACTCCAGTTGCTCGACCTCCTCGGCGGCCGGACCGTCCTCGGCGGCGAGCTCCGTCCACTGGCCGATCAGGTCGCGTCCCAGCTCCAGCCCCAGCGCGGGGTCGCGCACCGCGCGCCAGGCGGTGGCGGCGCTCTCCACGTTGCCGTAGGCGGCCTCCGCGTCGCCGGACCGGCGACGGGCACCGGCCAGTTCGAGCGACAGCCGGAAGGCGCGGAGCGGATCGTCCGCCAAGTAGGCGATGTACGCGGTGAGTTCGCCCAGCCGGAGCACCTCGGGGTGCTCCGGCCCGAGCGTCGCCGAGGCCTGCACGAGGGTTTGCTCCGCCAGCCCGGACGCCGCTTCGATCCTGCCCTCCTTCACCGCCTCGTTGATCCGCGTGATCGGCTCCGCGAGGAGCGCGGGGGCGCTGGAATCGCCCGGCGCGGTGAGAGGTTCGTCCCCGAGCACGGCCTCCGCGACGGCGTCGAAGCCACGTGGGGGCGTGGGCTTGGGGTCGGGGTCGGCGGCGATCAGGGCGTCTTCGGGGACCGGCGCGGGTCGCGGAGCCGGCTGGGCTTCGGGAACCGGGAGCGGCCTCGCGTCCATGGGCGGGGGCGGGCCGAACTCGCCGGTGGGCGGCGCGACGGTGCCGGGCGGCATCGCCGTTCCCGAGGGCATCGCCGTGCCCGGGGCGGGCGCCGCACCCGGGGCTGGTGGCGCACCCGGGGCCGGCCGCGCGTCCTCCGGCGTGGGCTCGGGTGACTCCGGCACGGCGCGCAGCTCGAACGTGGGTACGGGTCCGTCGGTCGGCTGCGGCTCGGGCACGGCCCGCAGCGGGAACGTCGGGGCCGCACCGCGGCCGGTCTCCGGCAGGGGCCGCAGCACGTGCGTGGCACTGTCGCTGTGGGCCGGAGGGAACTGCTGCGGCTCGGGCGGGGCCGTGGCCTCGCTCCGGGCGTGCTGCTGCTCATGCTGTGTACCGGCGGCCTCGCCCCGGGCGTGCTGCCGCTCATGCGGCGTCGTGGCGACCGGCTCTGCGGTGAAGTGGCTGGAGCCGTCCGGATCGACCTGGAGCGGGACGACGTAACCGATGCGCTCGTCGCGGATCGTCGCGAGGACGGGGTGGCCGGTGGCGAGGGCGATGTGGTGAAGCCGGTTCAGGACGGCCCGCTGGATCTCCTCACCGGGAGCCGCGAAGACCGGGACGCCACCGACGGAGGCCCCGTCGGACACCCCTCCGGGTCCCCCTCCCACGTCCGTGCCGGACCCGGGGACTTGGACGTCGATCGGCGCCGCCGGGGTCGCCGCGCGTGCGGCCTGCTTCTGTTCCCGCTTCTTCTCGCGGCTGAGTCGCGACATCGTCCCCTCACCGGGCGTCGTGCACCTACTGTCGAGTGTGTCCGCTCGCCCCCGTTTCTCACGTCACCACGGTGTCACAGGCTCGTCCCAAGGGACGCCGGCCCCGGACGGTCGTCAGCGACGGCATGAAGACCGGGCGCACGAGGGAGGAGAGGGGCATGCACACAGGCATGCGACAGGGACCGGAGATCTGGCTGCGCGGCCCGGTGCCCACCCCGGAGCCGGGGCCGCCCGAGCCCGCGCACGCCCACGCCGCGGCACGGCGTTTCTCCTGGGTCGGCACGCACGGCGGCGCGGGCGTCTCCACGCTCGCCGCGGTCTACGGCGGCCACGACTGCGGCCGGTCCTGGCCCGGGCCCGGCGATCCCCCGTCGGTGCTGCTGGTCGCACGGACGCACGCGGCCGGTCTGGACACGGCGGCCGGAGCGGTGGAGCTCTTCCGGCGCGGCCAGGCTCCGCCGGGGCTCGACCTGGACGCGATCGTGCTCGTGGCGGACGCCCCGGGGCGGCTGCCGCGCCCGCTCGCCCAGCGGGTCAGATCGCTGGAGTCGGTCATCGACGTGTACCGCGTGCCGTGGGTGCCGTCCTGGCGGCTCGGTGAACCGGGCCGTCCGCCGCGTGAGACGCAGGCCCTGGCCCGGCTGACGGGAGCGGCACGCTGACGGCCCTGCCTCTGTCGGCCGTACACCTGTCCACCGGGGAGATCGCGGCGGGTGCGGACCAGGGAGCTGCGCGCGACGTTCGTCGTCGCGACGGCCCTGAACCGGATTGGCGTGCCGGTCACCGTGAAGGGGCGGCACGGGCTGCGCGCGGCGGGCCCGCTGCTCGCGGCCGGTTGCGTGCCCGTGGGGGGCGACTTCCGTAACGGGGCCGGGAGCGCCCCGGCAGGGCGCGGGGCCGGACCGGGGCTGCCCGGCCGGTCTCCAGCGGGTGGCGCCGCCGGGGCGGGAGGCGCTGCCACCGGCGGTGGCGCGGGAGACGCGGTGGACGCCCCTGGCGCTTTTAGTTGCATGCACATACGATGCGCATGCATGCAACTGTCGATGCCGAGTTCTCCAAAGGGGCACCCATGACCCGCCGTTTCCTGTTCGTCCTGGGCAGCGCTCGCGCCGAGGGCAACTCCGAGCTGCTGGCCCGCCGGGCCGCCGAGCAGCTTCCCCCGGACGTCGGGCAGGAGTGGATCGACCTCACCGAGCTTCCGGTACCGGACTTCGAGGACCTGCGGCACGACAGCGACCACGTCCGCCCGACCGAGGGCAACGTGGCCCGGCTGCTCGACGCCACGCTCGCGGCGACGGACATCGTGATCGTCTCGCCCCTGTACTGGTACTCGGTCTCCGCGCAGACCAAGCGCTACCTCGACTACTGGTCGGGCTGGCTGCGCACGCCGGGCCTCGACTTCAAGGCGACCCTGGCCGGCCGCACCCTGTGGGGCGTCACCGCCCTCGCGCACACCCAGGAAGTGGTCGCCGACCCGCTCGTCGGGACGCTCCACAACTCCGCCGCGTACATGGGGATGCGCTTCGGCGGGGTGCTGCTGGGCAACGGCAGCAAGCCCGGTGACGTACTGACCGACGACGTGGCGCTGACGCGCGCCAAGACCTTCTTCGAGCAGGAGGCGCCCCTGGCCAGGTTCCTGTACGAGGACTGAGCGCCAGGCGTTGACGTTCTTCGCCGTGAAGCAACGCCCACGCCGCCGACCCGAACACCGCCGCGTACAGGGCCTGGAGGCCGTCAGCATGCGGATGGTGGTGGCCCTGCCGGAGCCGTTGGGTCCGAGGAAGCCGAAGACGCTGCCCGCCGGGACGGTCAGATCGAGACGGTCGACGGCGAGCTGTCCGCCGGAACGGTCAGCTCGAGACCGTCGACGGCGAGCTGTCCGTCGCCGTAGCGCTTGGTGAGCGCGTGGGTGGCGATGACCGGTTCCCCGGTCTCGGCCCGCGTCTCACACTGCTCCGGTTCTCCGGCGGACACCTCGCCCATCGGCTTCCTCGTTCTCTCGACGTCCCGTGCGGCTGCGGGACCTACTTGCCGGCGTCGGCCGCCTTCACGAGCGCGTCCTTGGTGACCAGGCCCGCGTAGACCTTGCCGTCGTCGGTGACGAGGGCGTTGACCAGGCGGGTCGAGAAGACCGTGCCCGAGCCGAACTTGCCCTGGACCTTGTCGCCGAGCGAGTCGATGAAGCCGCCGAACTCGCCGCCGGCCTTGCCCGAGGGCATACCCTCACCGCCGGTGTCGAAGGTGGCTATGGCGGTCCAGCCCTCGCCGATGGTCTTCATCCCGCCGGGGCCCTGGCCGGAGCCCTTCCCGGCCTTGGGGGCGTGGCCCGGCGCCTCGCCCAGGTCGAAGGGCTTGCCGGGGGCCTTGTGCGGCGTGTCGCCCGAGGCCTTGCCGGATGCCTTGCCGGCGTCCTTCTCCTCGGTGACCTTCGCCCCCTTGGGCGGGGCGAAGTCGAAGGTGGAGGCGGCCGGCCTGGCGAAGCTCACCTTCGTGAAGCCCGCGTCCACGACGGCCGAGCCACCGCTCGCCGGGGTCAGCGTGAACTTCAGCGGCATGCCGGTCTTCGCGTCCACGGCCACGGTGATGGCGCCGACCGTCGAGCCGGACTGCTTCGGCTTGACGACCAGCTTGTAGGCGTCCCGGCCGGCGACCTGGGCGGTGCCGTCCACGGTCACGGACGTGGTGTCGTCGACCGCCTTCAGGGCCTCCTCGGCGAAGTCCTTGGGCATGGCCGGCGGCTGCTGGTCCTTGCCGCGCTCCGGGCTGTCGGAGGAGGTCCCGTGGTAGACCTCGTTGGACTTGCTGTCGTAACCCCAGACGTCCTTGCCGTTGTGGATGAGGCTGTACTCGGCGGCGTTCTCCAGCAGCGACAGTTTCTGCTTGTCCGGGCCGTCTGCCGCGACGCGCAGGGTGTGCGTGCCGGAGGCCAGTTCGGTGAGTTTGGCCGTCGGGTCGGCGGAGGAGCCGCCCTCGCCCTTGCCCGTGGCACCGGACAGCAGGCCCGACTCCAGGCCGCCGAGGTTCGGCAGTCCGAGGTCCGTGCTGATCTTCACCGTGCCGGACAGCTGCTGGACGTCCGACTTGGCGATCTTCTCGATGAGTTGCTGTGCGGTGATCTTCGGGAGGTCGGGGTCCCCGGAGTCGGCGAGCGCGGGGACCAGCCCGATCGTCGCGGCGGCCACCCCCACCACCGTGACCGGGACGATGTACCGCGCGGCTTTGCGCCGCACGGAGCGCTGCTCGTCGCCCTCTCCGGCGGTCGTGCTGTCGTCGGATGCGTACGGTGCCATGTGTGCCCTACCTCCGTGATCGGCGGCGGCTGTCCGTGTCGTCCACGCACTCGTCCCTGAGCCGCCATTCTCACCCGAACAGGTGAGGAGTGGTGTCTTTCCGTGGTGTCCATCTGACCAAATCGGCCAGGGAGATACGTCAGACCCCGGGCTCAACTCCGTGTACTGCTGGGGTATGACACGGAAGGGCCGCTTCTCCCCCGACCCGTAGGGGTCGGACGGTACAGAGGCCCTAGCCGGCCCGGTGCACCACCGCGTCGCACAGCTCCAGGAGCGCCGTCTTCGCGGTGCACTCCGGCAGGGGTGCGAGCGCCGAACGGGCGTCCTGGGTGTAGCGGACGGTGTCCCGCCGGGCCTGCTCCAGCGCCGGGTGGGCCCGCAGCAGGCGCAGGGCCTCGGCGTGCCGGGCGTCGTCGGTGAGGTCGGAGTCGAGCAGGTCGCACAGGGCGGCGTCCTCGGCGAGTCCGAGCCGGGCCGCCCGCTCGCGCAGCCGCAGCACCGGCAGCGTGGGGATGCCCTCGCGCAGGTCGGTACCCGGCGTCTTGCCGGACTCGTGGGAGTCGGAGGCGATGTCCAGGACGTCGTCCGCGAGCTGGAAGGCGACGCCGAGCCGCTCGCCGTACTGGGTCAGGACGTCCACGACCGTGTCGTCGGCGCCGGACATCATCGCGCCGAACCGGCACGACACGGCGACCAGCGAGCCGGTCTTGCCGCCCAGCACGTCGAGGTAGTGCTCGACGGGGTCCCGGCCGTCCTGCGGTCCGGCCGTCTCCAGGATCTGGCCGGTCACCAGCCGCTCGAACGCCTCGGCCTGCACCCGCACGGCCTCCGGGCCGAGGTCGGCCAGGATGTGCGAGGCGCGGGCGAAGAGGAAGTCGCCGGTGAGGACCGCGACGGAGTTGTCCCAGCGGGCGTTCGCGCTCGCGACGCCGCGGCGCACGGAGGCCTCGTCCATCACGTCGTCGTGGTACAGCGTGGCGAGGTGGGTCAGCTCCACGACGACGGCCGACGGCACGATCCCGGGCGCGTACCGGTCACCGAACTGGGCGGAGAGCATCACCAGCAGGGGGCGGAACCGCTTGCCTCCGGCCCGCACCAGGTGCTGGGCGGCCTCCGTGATGAAGGGCACCTCGCTCTTGGTGGCCTCGAGCAAGCCTTCCTCGACAGCCGCCAGTCCGGCCTGGACATCGGCTTCCAGAGCCTGGTCCCGCACGCTCAGCCCGAACGGCCCGACGTCGGTCACGAGGGGTCTCCTGTCTGCTGTGTCTGCCGGTGGTTACGCGGATTGTCGATAGGTCGCTGCCCACACTCCGGCCAGCGTATCCGGTCACGTTTCGATCACCGCCAGCACCCAGGGTTACAGGCCGGGCGGTATCCGATCACGACCGTTATGTTTTCGATCAACCTATAAGAACAGATATAAATCGACTTACCCAGAGGTAGCGAACTATGCACGATTTGCCGAGAAGAGTCGGTGAATTCCTCTTGGTAGAAATTGCCCCACAGACTCGTGATCAGTGAGTTGAATCACTTGTCCCCCTTTTCCGTCCCGCCTCGGCATCGGCCCGTACCACCTTCCCCCGAACGCCAGTTGAGCCTTGGCTGCCGCAAAGGATCAAGCGGCCAAAACAACCCCGACCAAGGTCAACCGCTCGATGTGTGACTGAGGCGCTTGTTCCCGACATGTGCTCTCGCATACGTTCCCGGCCTGTCCGGCGGACGCCCAATCCTGCCGCCGCCCGGACTCCCCACCAACCGACTCACTCACGCAGGGCAGGAGCGGGGGACCCAGGTAAGTCGCCGGTCCGCACAGCGGCACGGCTCGGGGTGAAGCCGCGCACGGCACACAGCGCCGTACGCGGCCGGGCACCTCCCGGCCCGAACCCGACAGCTCACCTCGCAGGCGCCGGAGAGGAATATCGCCATGGCCGGACGAGGCAAGCACCGTCGCCCCAGAACCAACCCGCTGACCCGAGGCTTCATCGCCGCCGGTACCGGAGGAGCCGCACTCACCCTGCCGCTCCTCGGTGCCACGCACGCGAGCGCCGCCGAACCCCAGAGCGCACCCGCCGCCGCACAGTCCGTGCCGCAGGCGGCCCAGCCCGCCAAGTCCCTCCCGTACACCGTGGTCAAGGGCGACTCGCTTGCCCGCATCGCGGACAAGTACGACGTCTCGGGTGGCTGGAAGCAGCTGTACAAGGACAACCGCGCGGCCGTCGGTGACGACCCGAAGCTGATCCACCCGGGTCTGAAGCTGACGGTGAAGACCACCAAGACGGACACCGCGAAGAAGACGGCGACCAAGTCGTCCGCCCCCGCCAAGCCGGCCGCCGAGCCCGCCGGCGGCGTCACCCAGGCCACCCAGGCGTCCGTGAAGACCTACCCGGACAACCTCGACGGGTGGATCCGCGAGGCGCTGGACATCATGGCGCAGAAGGGGATCCCCGGGTCCTACGACGGCATCCACCGCAACATCATGCGTGAGTCGTCCGGCAACCCCCAGGCGATCAACAACTGGGACTCCAACGCCGCCAAGGGCACCCCGTCCAAGGGTCTCCTCCAGACCATCGACCCGACCTTCCAGGCCTACCACGTGGACGGCACGTCGTGGGACCCGTACGACCCGGTCGCCAACATCACCGCGGCCTGCAACTACGCGGCCGACCGCTACGGCTCGATCGACAACGTCAACGGCCCGTACTGAGCCGCCCCGCCCAGCAGTCGTTCGAGGACGACGGCGATGCCGTCGTCCTCGTTCGACAGGGTGACCTCGTCGGCCACGGCCTTGAGTTCGGGATGGGCGTTGGCCATCGCCACGCCGTGGCCGGCCCAGTCGAACATCGGGATGTCGTTGGGCATGTCACCGAAGGCGATGGTGTCCGCCGGTCGCAGCCCCAGATGCTCGGCGGCCAGCGCCAGGCCCGTCGCCTTGGTGATCCCGCACGGCTGGAGTTCGACCGTGCCGGGCCCCGACATCGTCACCGTCGCCAGTGAGCCGACCACCGAGCGGGCCGTCGCCGCCAACTCGTCGTCCGACAGATGGGGATGGCGCAGCAGCACCTTGCTGATGGATTCACCCCACAGTTCGTCGCGGCGGTCGACCCGCACGGCGGGCAGGGTCGGGTGCGGCATCAGGTAGCCCGGCTCGATCAGCGTGAGCCCGTCGACCCCGTCCTGGTCGACCGCCGCGTACACCTGCCCCACCTCGGCCTCGATCTTGCCCAGGGCGGTCTCCGCCAGCTCCCGGTCCAGGGTGATGGACCACAGCAGCCGGTCCGCGCCGGCGTCGTACACCTGCGCGCCCTGCCCGCACACCGCGAGCCCCGTCGCGCCGAGGTCGTCCAGGAGCGGCCGCACTCTCGGCGCCGGCCGGCCCGTCACCACGAGGTGCTGGGCACCGGCGTCCGCCACCCGCGCGAGCGCGGCGAGAGACCGGTCGGAGAGGGTGTCGTCGCCGCGCAGCAGCGTCCCGTCCAGATCGGTGGCGATGAGTGAATATGCGATGGGTGCGGCCATGATCAGAGAATACGGACAGCGCGCCCCTTCGTTTCATCGTACGACCCACGCCGATTGCCCGGTTGAAGGCCTCTGCACCGGTTGGCAACAACATGCTCCGCTACCTACCCGTGGGGCCGCATCGAGCGGTACCTTCCAAGTGTCCAGGGGGGACTTGATCGGGGGGTCGGGTTGAGCAGTGGGCGCATTCGTGTGGCCGGGCCCGGGGAGCTCGGCGAAGGGGAGAGGGAGCGCTGGCGTGCGCTGCGGGCGGCCTGCGAGACACCGCGCAACCCCTTCATGGAGCCGGAGTTCACCGAAGCCGTCGGCCGGGTCAGGCCCAGGGCGCGGGTGGCCGTGGTGTACGAGGGGCTGGAACCGGCCGGGTTCCTGCCCTATGAGCGCGGCCCGTTGGGGCAGGGCCGGGCGATCGGCCTCGGTGTCTCGGACGCCCAGGGCGCGATCCTGCGGCCGGGTCTGGACCTGGAGACGGACCAACTGCTGAGGGCTTGCTCGGTGTCGAGCTTCGCCTTCGACAACCTGGAGGCCGAGCAGCGGCTGTTCGTCCGGTACGCGGCCGAGGAGCACGCCACCTACGTCATCGACGTGGAGAAGGGCTACGAGACATACGAGTCGGTGCTGCGCGCACAGTCGCCGAAGTTCCTGAAGACCACGCTGGCCAAGGAGCGCAAGCTGGGCCGGCACGCCGGTGACCTGCGGTTCGTGTTCGACGAACGCGAACCGGCCGCGCTGCGCACGCTCATGGAGTGGAAGTCCGCCCAGTACCGCAGGACCGGCCGCCGGGACCGGTTCGCCCAGGAGTGGATCACCGGGCTCGTCGGGCAGCTGGCCCGGACCCGGGCACCGGAGTGCAGCGGCACGCTGTCGGTGCTGTACGCCGGTGAGCGGCCCGTCGCCGCGCACTTCGGGCTGCGTTCGTCCTCGGTGCTGGCCTGCTGGTTCCCGGCGTACGACCCGGAGTTCGCGAAGTTCTCACCCGGTCTCGTGCTGCACCTGCGCATGGCCGAGGCGGCGGCCGCCGACGGCATCGGCACGCTCGACCTGGGACGGGGCGCGGCCGAGTACAAGGACGCCCTGAAGACGGGCGAACTGCCCGTGTACGAAGGTGCGGTGACCCGGCCGGGGGCCGGCGCGGCACTGCACTGGCTGAGCCGCGAGCCCACACGCCGCGCGCACAGCTTCGTCCGCGGCAGGCCGCGGCTCGCGTCGCTGGCCGCACGGACGCTGAAGGGCGCGGCTCGGCTGCGCCGTACCTGACACACAAGGGGGGTGGGCGCATGGCCCGTTCGGCGCGTGCGCAGGAGGAGATCCGGCGGTTCCTGGACATCGGGGCGGTGCAGGTCGCCGAGCTGGACCTCGACGGTGACCAGGCGGTGCTCAGACCCGGCCCGGGGAGCCCGCCCGTGACGCACGGCGAGGTGTTCGTGCTGGTCAGGAGGGGCGGCCGACCGGTGGGCACGCTGCTCGGGCGAGTGCCGGAGGGGGCGGACCCCAGGGCCGTGCTGGCGGAGCGGGCGCGGGCGGAGCACGCGCCGGCCGTCTTCGGCGGACCCGGGGAGCCGCCGTTCACGAGTGTCGTCGTCGCCACCCGGGAGCGCGCCGGGCAGCTGGCCCGGGCGCTGGACTCGCTGCTGGCGCAGGACCATCCGCGGTTCGAGATCGTCGTCGTCGACAACGCGCCCGTCACGAACGAGACGCGGGAGCTGATCGAGCGGAAGTACGCCGAGCGCGTGCGCTACGTCCGTGAGCCTGTTCCGGGGCTCGCGGGCGCGCACAACGCGGGGCTGGACGCCGTGCACGGCGAGGTGGTCGCCTTCACCGACGACGACGTGGTCGCCGACCCGAGCTGGCTGACCGAGCTGAGCGCGCCCTTCGCCGCCGACGCCGGGCTGGGGTGCTGCACCGGGCTGATCCTGCCCGCGCGCCTGACCACCCCGGCCCAGGTGCTGCTGGAAAGCCACGGCGGCTTCGCCAAGGGCTTCACTCCAAGGACGTACGACCCGGCGCGTCCTCCGGGCGACGAGCCGCTGTTCCCGTTCACGGCGGGGCGGTTCGGCTCGGGCGCGAACATGGCGTTCCGGACGGCGGTGCTGCGTTCCGTCGGCGGTTTCGACCCGGCCACCGGCGCCGGTACGGCCGCCCGGGGCGGCGACGACCTCTACGGCTTCGTGCGCGTCCTCGCCCAGGGCCACCGGCTGCGCTACACGCCGTACGCCCTGGTCTGGCACCACCACCGGGAGACGTGGCGGGACCTGGAGACCCAGGCGTACGGCTACGGAGCCGGGCTCACCGCTTATCTCACCGCGGTGCTCGTGAACCGGCCCGCGCTGCTGCCGGCGTTCCTCGCCCTGCTGCCGCGAGGTCTGGCCCACGCCCGCGCACTGACCGCCGTACGCGAGACGGAGGGCACAGGGACGCCGGGTGATCACGACGTGCGGACGCACCCCTGGCCGCGGCGGCTGTCGCGGTTGCAGCGCAGGGGGATGCTGTACGGCCCGGTCGGCTATCTGAAGGCGCGTCGCGCGCTGCGTGCGACGTCTCGTGACAGCTCATGACCGCTCATGACCGCTCATGACGGCTCACGCCGCGGCTCATGACGGCTCGTGACAGCTCACGACGGTTCGTGACGGTTCGTGACAAGACAGCTCAGGGGGCGAGATGGAAACGGACGGCAGAGGCCGGGCGGAGCGGGGTGCGCGGGAGGGCGAGGGGCCGATAGCCCCGCCGCATGCCCACGGCACTGCGGCCATCCCCGTCTTCCTGTACCACTGTGTGATGGACGATCCGCCGGACTGGATCGCCGAGTTCACGGTCACCCCGAAGCAGTTCGGCGCGCATCTCGATGCCGTGGTCCGCAGCGGGCGTACGCCCGTGACCATCAGCGCGATCGCCGATCACCTGGCCGGGCGGGCGCCGCTGCCGCCCCGGCCCGTGCTGCTCACCTTCGACGACGGGTTCGCGGATCTGCCCGGCCCCACCGCCGAGGCCCTGGCCGAACGCGCGCTGCCCGCCACCGCCTACCTCACCACCGGCGCCATCGCCCCGGGCGGCCGCAGCCTGCTGCCGCCCGCCCCGATGATGCCCCTGGCCCGGGCGGCGGAGCTGGAACGTTCCGGCATGGAGATCGGCAGTCACACCGTCACGCACGCGCAGCTCGACACCCTGTCCGCCAAGGCCCTGGCGTACGAACTGCGCACCTCCAAGGCCGTACTGGAGGACGCCCTCGGGCACGAGATCCGGCACCTCGCCTACCCGCACGGCTACAACAGCCCCCGGGTACGGGCGATGTCGGCCCGGGCCGGCTACGAGACGGCGACCGCCGTACGGCACGCGCTCAGCTCCGAGCGCGACGAGCGGTACCGCATCGCCCGGCTCATCGTCCGGCGCACCCACACCGTCGCCGACGTCGAGAGCTGGCTGGCGGGGGCGGGCGCACGCGTCGCGCCGTACCGCGACGGGCCGAAGACGATCGCGTGGCGCTGGTACCGGCGGGCCCGTGCGGTGGTGCACGGGCCCGAGTTCGCGGGCTGATCCCGGCCGGGCGGGCCGAGGTCTGCCCGCGCTACCTCCGCGGCTGGTTGAGGTACGGGTCGGAGACCGCCTTGCGCAGGCTGTCCCAGGCCGCGTCGTTGGCCAGGGCCAGGTTGCAGTGCGGCCCGGGGTCGCGGTAGTTCCACTGGAGTGCGGCTTTGACGCCCTCCAGGCCCTTCAGGACTCCGGGCACCTGCGCGTACCACTCGGCCTGCCGCTGCGGGCGGGCCGAGTCCGCGGCGGTGCCGAACTCGGAGAGCATCAGCGGCTTGTCGTCGGAGATGTTGGCGCGGATCCAGTCGTGCGTGGTGTTCTGGGTCTGCGCGAAGGTCAGCCAGCCCGCTTCGTGACAGCGGTAGTAGTTGTACTGGTTGTAGCCGACCCAGTCGACGTAGTCGTCGCCCGGGTACATCTTCTTGATGTCGTCAGCGTGGTCGAGGTACCCGGTGGTGATCCACGTCCACACCACGTTGTCGACGCCCAGTTCGCGGAACCGGTCGTGGATGTGCCGGTAGGCCTTCACGTAGTCGGCCGGCGTGCCGTTGTCCGGGGTGCGGGTGTCCATCTCCAGGTCGAAGGAGAGGAACACCTTCTTGCCGTAGTCCTTGATGCGGCGGGCCTGGACGTCGATGACCTTGTCGTCCAGCTCGCCGGCGGCGATCTGCTTCCAGGTCGGCTGCTGCCGCTTCGTGCCGCCCCACCACTTGCTCTCCCAGGACAGCAGCAGCAGGTGGTCCTCGCCGACGCGCTGCTCCTCCGGGGTGAGCAGTTGGCCCTCGCGCCGGGTGCCCGAGGCCAGGGACATGTCGTGGTACGTGTACACGATGTCGAGCTCGCGGCCCACGCGCTTCTCGTAGGCGCGCACCTTCTCCGGCAGGTCGTCCCGCTCGTGTGGCACGAACGCCCCGAACCAGGCGCCGCAGGGCGGTTCCAGAAGGGCCGTGGGGCGGCAGTCCGCCTTGGATCCGGCGGCTCCAGACCCCGGCCCGGAGGCGTCCCGGAGGGCGAGTACGGCGACGAGGACCGCACTGACCACCGTGGCGGACGTGATCAGCAGCCGGCGCCGGCTCGACGCGAACGGACCGGACGCCGGCTGGCCTCCGGGGGGTTTGCGGTGCTGTCCGGCCGGGTCCGGATCGCGGCGAAAGGGACGGTGGAGACGGTTGAACCTCACTGAGCGGAACCCTTCGGTGTCCTCGGCGTCGTCATCGGCGGCGGGGAGGCGCGCAGCGGCGGACAGAACGCGGCGAGTGTGGTCAGCAGCGTCAGCGTCAGCAGCACCCGCTGCGCGCTGAAGGTGTGCGTGGCGATCAGCACGGTGGCGACGAGCATCACGGCACCGATGCTCAGGAACAGCGTCAGCATCAGCCGCTCCAGCAGGTCGGAGTGGCGGGCGAAGTCCGGGTCCCGGCGCTCCACGGGCCCTTCGGCGGGCCGCGCCCCCAGGGCGGGGGCGCAGACTCTGACCACGGCCGCGCCCGGCCCCGCCGCCAGGAAGAGCGCGACCGCGGCGCCCCGCAGCGGCGATCCGCCGGGCAGGGCGAGCGCGGCCAGCGCCAGCCAGCCGCCGAACGGGGGCAGCATCCGGACCATGAGTTCCTGCGGTGTCATCGCTCCGCTCCCCCTGACTGCTTCAGCACGTAGAGCCATCCGGCGCCGTTCTCCGCCACCAGTCGGAAGCGCGGCGAGGCGGCGACGGACGTCCGGATGCGGTCCAGCTGCGCCTTGTCGAGCTGCCCGTTCATCTCGGAGTTGGCCAGCTGCCCCTGGGTGAGCAGGAAGTAGGCCCGGGCCGGCCGCTCCACCCCGGCCATGTCATCGGCGAGGGTGGCGGCCGGGTCCCGGACGATCTTGTCGACGTGGCCGCGGGCGTCGTCGAGGAACCAGTAGTGGTCGATGCTCCCGTAGGAGGCGTACGCGTCCGGGTAGTTGCGGTTGGCGGCGACGACCAGCGAGCCGCCTGGAGCCTGGTCGAAGAGCTGCCGTACGAGCGCCACTTCCTGCGGCGGGAAGTAGTTGATCCGGTCCTTGCCGGAGTAGGCGGGGACGAAGACCAGGGTCCCGCCGAGCAGCGCTGCCAGCGGCACCCACGTGCCGATGGCCCACCGGCGGGCCGTGGCGGGGCCGGTGGCCCGCCCGTTGCCGGTCTCCTGCGCGGTGGCGTCGGCGGCCAGTGTGCGGACCTTGGGCAGCAGTGCCGCGGCGGCGAAGAAGGCCGCACCGGGCAGCATGAACAGCAGCACCCGGAAGATCATCTCGCTGCCGTAGCTGCTCGCCGCGAACATCGGCAGCGGGGCCGCCGCGACCAGCAGCAGGGGCCGCGCGCGGTGCCGCAGCACCGGTTGGCGCAGCACGCCGACGGCCGCGAGCAGCAGCACGGAGCCGGACAGCAGCCGGGCCGCCCAGGAGGTCGCTATCGCTCCGGTGCCGGTCGGGGTGGCGCCGTAGCCCGTCTCGACGTTGGCGCCGACGTCGCCGATGGAGCGGATCATCTCCGGCATCGCCGCGGACAGGAAGGGCAGCGCGGCCGTGAGGCACCAGGCCAGGAAGATCACGACGATCATGACCAGCGGGACCCAGTCGCGGTAGCGGCGGCTCAGGCACAGGGCGAGCAGGCAGACGGCCAGCATGCCCGGGGTGAGCTGGTGGGAGATGACGATCGCCACGATCATGACGGTGATCACCACCGTCCACACCGCCTGCCGCGGCCGGCCGCGCCGCCCGGCGGACCGGCCGAAGCGGCGCAGGACGACCGCCAGGACACCCACGTGCAGCGCGTAGGCGACGGATTGCGGGGAGAAATAGTCCTGCCCGACCCAGTTGGCGACGTAGAAGAGCCAGACCGCGGTCCAGATCAGCCGCCGGTCCTCGGTGAAGGTGCGGTAGATCAGCAGCAGCGGGAGCAGCAGCATCAGGCTGGAGACCAGGGGCCACCAGGCCATGAACATCGCCGCCGAGTCCACCCCCAGCAGCCGCTGCAGGGCGGCCTGAGCGGCGAAGAAGCCCGGCCACTGGTCGTACACCGCCATGTCGCCGACCTGATCGGCCGACTGCAGACCGCCGGCCGACAGCAGGTGGTCGATGACCGCCTCGTGCTTCCACGCCCAGGCGTACAGCGGCGTCGGGTAGAGCACGGCCTGCGTGGCCCGCTCCATCACCAGCAGGCCCAGCACGTACGCCGCCGACCAGGCGCCCGGCCGGCGCGCGTCGCGGACCGTGAACCAGAAACCGGTGGTGAGCACCACGAGCCCCGCCCAGAAGGTCGGGTGCAGCGCGCTGACCAGCCCGTAGTCGTCGAGCCGCGAGACGTCGGTGTGCCGCATGGCGTACGCCCAGAGCGCCAGCGCGACGAGCAGGGGCACACCCGGCCATGCGACTGCGCGGGGCCCGGGCCGGGCGGGGGGCAGGTCGGACGGAGCCGTCACGGGCTCATGGGCGGGGCTCGACGACTCCGAGGAGGAGGGGCTGGAGGACTGGCTGGCCGTCTCGGGGCCGCTGCCGGGGGTGTTCGCGCCGTCCCGTGCGGGTGTGGGTTCTGGCGTGGATCTCTCCCTCGGTGTGACTGGCGGACGCACGGTGGTTCCCCCCTGGCGGTTGCTCTCTTCGGCTCTGTTCGGCTGTGTTGCTGTGGCGGCTCTGTTCGGCTCGGGCGGCTCTGTCGGCCCGGAGCCCGGATCGGTCTCGGTTTCGGTCCGGTCAGTCGCGGGGTGGGCCACTCGGTGGTCCGTCGGCCGTTCGGTCGGTTATGGGGCTCGGTGAGGCTGTGGTGCGGGAGCGCGCCCACGCCGTCACTGCGCGGTGGAGCAGGAGGAGCAGCAGGAGGGCGACGAGCAGGGGCGGTGCGAGGGGTGCGAGCGCGTCACGCCACACCCAGCCGCCGACCGCGACGAGATACAGAACCCCCCAGCGCCCCGGCCACGGCAGCCGCCCGCCCGCGCTCGCGAGCAGCAGCAGCCCCAGTGGTACGAGACACAGCAGTTGGCAGACCGGCGGCGCCCAGCGCAGCATCGGCTCGGGCCCGTCGAGCCCCAGCGCGTCCGCCAGGAAGCCGGCCGCTTTCTCATACAACGCCCCGTCCGCCGGCCGCGGTTCCCGTCCGAGGGCGGCCGGTGCGGTGTACAGGGCGATGAGGGCGGCGCCCAGCGCCGTGCCGGGCAGCCACGGGTCGCGCCGGGCGCTCAGCGTGACGGCGGCGACGAACACCACGAGCAGCAGGCCGCCCGCGGTGAGCGACGGCAGGGGCATGCCCTCCAGCAGCTGACGTCCGGTCAGAGCCGTTTCGGATGCCCGGTCGAGCCACGGCAGGTCCCGCAGCGGGGCCCAGAAGAACACGACGGCGACACCGAGCAGGCTCCACAGGGCGCCTCTCAGCCGCCGCTCCCGCGGCTCCTGATCCGGTTCCCCGGGGTCGTGGGGCGGTGGTTGTCCGGTTGGCCCCTCCGGTCGCACGATCAGCGCCAGCGTGTCCGCCTGCAGCGCCTCGCGCTCATAGCCGGGGCGCCCTATGAAAAGAGTGACCGTGTCCTGGTCGTTCTCCTTGGGCTGGTAGGCGGCGCGGCGGGCCCAGCTCGTGCCGTATCCGGCGGTGGCGTTGAGTTTCGCCCAGTGGGTGCCGTAGGAGGGGGCGGCGGGCGTACGGACGGCGGGCGGGCCGTCGTCGTGGCGCAGGGCCACGCGCAGCCCGGCCATGGAGACGACGGCGATCAGCGTCATGCTCAGCAGCACCGCCCAGCCCGCGCCCGCGATCCCGGACGGGGTGAACAGCACGGCAGCGCTGCCCAGCACCAGGACGCACATGGCCCCTTGGAGCGCGGCGAGCACACCCGTGCGCCCCTGGACGCGCAGCACTCCGATGTAGAGCTCCACCACCACCCGCGGCAGCGCGCCGAGGGCGAGCAGCCGCAGCACGGTCGAGCCGTGCTCGGCGTAGTCGGGGCTGAAGGGCGTGAGGATGTACGGGGCGAAGACGACCAGCACCAGGACGACCGGGACCAGCAGCAGCGTCATGCGTCGCAGGGCACCCCGGACGCCGTCGGCGAGCTGGCGGGGGTCGTGCGAGGCGTGCGCGGTGAGCGACGAGGCCATGTTGATGGCCATGAACTCCATCGTGCCGCCGACGGTGTAGGCCACGTAGAAGTAGCCGTTCTCGGCGGCGCTGAAGCGGACCGCGACCATCACCGGCAGCAGGTTGATCATCGCCAGGCTGAACAGGGCGCCCAGGGAGTCCCCGGCCAGGAAGCGGCCCATGTCCTTGATCTTCGGGGGTTCCTTGTCGCCGTCGGCCTCCGCCTGCCGCGGGATGAGCCGGCGGAAGATCAGCCAGCCCAGCGGGAGCGTGGAGAAGGCGATCGCCACCGCCCAGGAGACGAAGATGCCGAGCACCGGCAGCGTGCCGGCGAAGACGGCCAGGAGGACCAGCTTCCCGACCGAGAACACCGCGTTCCCGGCGGGCACCCACTCCGCCTTGCGCAGTCCGGTGAGCACTCCGTCCTGGAGGGTGAGCAGCGCCCAGGCCACGCAGGCCGCGACGAACACCGCTCCCGCCATGGGCGCGCCCAGGGGCGCGTAGGACGCCCCCCACGCGTCGAGCGTGAGCAGGAAGACGGCGGCCGCGAGCGCCACGATCAGCGAACTGGCCACATAGGTGCCACCCACCAGCCGCCCGGTCTGGTGGCCCGCTCGGGGGACGAAGCGGACGACGGCACCGATCATCGTCGTCGCCGTGATGCTGGCGAGCAGCCGCATCGCGGCGATCGCGGCCGAGCCCTGGCCGACGGCCTCCTCTGTGTAGTAGCGGGCGGCCACCAGCCAGAATCCCAGGCCCAGTACGGCGGAGACGCCGGTGCTGAGCATGAGGAAGTAGGCGTTCTTGAAGAGCGAGTCGTGGGTGGGGTCGCCGTCGGCAGGCTTCGGTCCGCCGCCACCGGTGCGGGCGGCGGCGGGCTCGTGCACCTGGATCTCAGTCACGGGACTGTACCGGCCCTCCCGGTGTCGGCCTGCTCCCGGGCAGCTCTCCCTCTCCCGGCGCCGGCACCGGCCGCGCCCCGGACCGCTCCAGCACCTCGGCGACCGTCCGCGCCCGCAGCGGGTCCACGGGCAGCGCGTGCCGGGCGAACCAGCGGGCCGCCGCGGGGGCCGGCGAGGGGTCGGTGAACTCCGCACCGGCGTAGTCGTCCAGGGGCGGGTCGTAGAGGTAGCCGACGACGATGCCCCGGCGCGCCAGAGCCGCCACCGCCGCGTCCCGGTCGGCCACGAACAGCGGCACACGGAACAACGGCTGCGTGCCGTGGGCGTCACGCGGCTTGGCCCAGGGCGTGGAGAGCAGCAGCTCCGTGCCCGCCCGGCAGGCGTCCAGGACGTCGTCCAGCCGGTCGAGCTTGTGCCCGATGCGCCGCAGCCGCAGCCGGCCGGCCTCCAGGCGGTAGTCGTGCATGTCGACGCGCACCCACGGGTGGTGGGCGTCGAGCCCGGGCGTCTCGCGGGCGGCGAGGGCGAGTTCGTCCGGGCGCAGCGGCATCCGGATCTCCTCGCGGTCCGCCAGTCCCAGCAGCCGGATCGCGGCCCAGGCGGCGCGCCGCAGCCGCAGCCCGCGCACCGCCGCCTCCGCGTACGGCCGGACCAGGTAGGCGAGTTCGGCGCCGGCCCGGCGCGGCGCGAGCAGCCCGGCGCAGGTTTCCTCCACCGCCTCCCGCAGCCCCGGGTCGGCGAGCGCGAGCATGCCTCCGGCCTTGGCCCCGACGTGCTTGGACAGGCTGAACGCGGAGGCCTCGCCCCACGCCCCGACCGGCCTGCCCCCCACCCGGCTGCCGATCGCGTGCGCCCCGTCCTCGAACAGCGGGATCCCCAGGGCGTCGCACTTCTGCCGCAGGCGCGGCGCCGGGTCCGGGTTCCCGTACAGGTTCGTGGTGAGCACGGCCGACACCGAGCCCCACACCTCGTCCGGCACGGCATCGATGTCGATGGACGCGTCGAGCGGGTTCAACGGCGCCTGCACCGGCCGCAGTCCGGCCGCGAGCACCACGAAGAAGATCACGTCGTCGTTGACCGGCGACATCAGCACGCGTCCGCCGGGCGGGCACCAGTGCCGCAGCGCCACATACAGCCCGAAGCGGCACGACGGTACGTACACACATTCCCGGCCGAGCCGAACGCGCATGGTCTCTTCCAGCCGCTTGGGCTGCGCACCATGCCGCACCGAACCCGGACCGGCCTCCCCTATGGCCATCCGCCCCCCAGATGTGCCGTGGGAAAGCCCCCTCCCCGAGGCCTTCCGGCACCCGCCCAGAGTCGCCCCGTTCGCACCGCTCCGTCAAGATTGCGTCGCGTCCTGTGGATAACTTCCGGCACGTACGAATGGGGCGTCCCGTCCGGCCCGCCGGAGTCGCCCCGTCCGGTCCCACCCGGGCCCACCTGCCCCGTTCGCCCCTCCTCGTCTCCTCGGACTCTGCCCAGGACCGGCATGTCACCCGTAACGTGTGGCACGACCACGAACACGTGGCGACGACATGGCACACCCGAAAGCGAGGCAGCACCCGATGCCCCCCTTCGATGTCCCCGAAGGCGACCCCTTCGGCCCGCACAACCTGCCGTACGGCGTGTTCTCCCTCCCCGGCTCCACCCACCGGACCGTGGGCGTCCGGCTCGGCGACCACGTGCTGGACGCGGGCGCGGCGGCCCACGCGCTCGGCTCGCCGTACGCCTCCCTGCTCGCGCGGCCGAGCCTCAACCCGCTGCTGGCCGCGGGCCGCACCGCCTGGTCCGACGTGCGCCGGGCGCTGACCGCCTGGGTGACCGTGCCGTCCCACCGCGAGACCGTCGCACCCCTGTTCCACCCCCTGTCGTCGGTGACCCTGCACCTGCCGTTCGAGGTCGCGGACTACGTCGACTTCTACGCGTCCGAGAACCACGCCCGGAACGTCGGGCAGATCTTCCGCCCCGACGCCGAGGACTCCCTCACCCCCAACTGGAAGCACCTGCCGATCGGCTACCACGGCCGCTCCGGCACCGTCGTCGTCTCCGGTACGGAGGTCGCACGCCCGTCCGGCCAGCGCAAGGCGCCCACGGACGCCTCTCCCCTCTTCGGCCCGTCCGTGCGCCTGGACATCGAGGCCGAGGTCGGTTTCGTCGTCGGCGTGCCCTCCCGGATGGGCGCGCCGGTGGCCCTCGGCGACTTCCGCGAGCACGTGTTCGGGCTGTGCCTCCTCAACGACTGGTCCGCGCGCGACATCCAGGCCTGGGAGTACGTGCCCCTCGGCCCCTTCCTCGGCAAGTCCTTCGCCACGTCGGTGTCCGCCTGGATCACCCCCCTGGACGCCCTGGAGGAGGCGCTCGTGGCACCTCCGGCCCGGACCCACGAGCTGCTGCCCTACCTGGACGACAGCGACGAGGAACCCGGCGGTTACGACCTGCGGATCAGCATCGCCGTCAACGGCCACGTCGTCTCCGAGCCCCCCTTCTCCACCATGTACTGGACGGCCGCCCAGCAGCTGGCCCACATGACCGTCAACGGCGCCTCCCTGCGCACCGGCGACCTGTACGGCTCCGGCACGGTCAGCGGTCCGGCGGAAGGAGAGCGCGGCTCCCTGCTGGAGCTGACGTGGAACGGCCGCGAGCCGCTCGAACTCCCGTACGGCAAGCGCACGTTCCTGGAGGACGGCGACGAGGTGACCCTCTCGGCCTGGGCCCCGGGACCGGACGGCGTACGGGTGGGGCTGGGCGAGGTGACGGGGCGGGTGGTCCAGGGCTGACGCGGACCTGACGCGGACCGGCCGGGAGCCGGCTCTCCGGGCGTCCGGCGGTCGCCCCTCCCGTCTGGCGTCCGTTGTCGTTCAGCCCCTGACGCACACCGTCCGGCCCGTCATACTGGGCGCAGGGCGGTGTGCCCGCACGGACGGCACGTTCTGCATGGTCACCGGTGCGCACGGCGACCGCCCTCCCTCGCACGACCCGTAGCCGCCCCTCTTCCGACGAGGAACCGGAGCCCGTGGCCATGACCGTCTGCCTGCTCCTGCTGAGCGTCGTCGCCGTGACGGCCGCCGTCCCCGTTCCCCGAGCGCTGACCCGGGCCGCGTGGCCCGAGCGGGAACCGGTGGTCGCGCTGTGGGTGTGGCAGTGCCTGGTGGCCACCGTCCTGCTGTGCTGCGTGACGGCACTCTCCCTGGGCGCCGCGGCCGTCTTCGGCACCGTCCGCGCCCAGCTCTTCGCCCCGGCACCCCCCGCGGTGACCGCGGCGTACGACCTGTCCACCGCCCCGCCATGGGCCGCCGCCCTCACCCTGCTGCTGGCCTGCGGTGCCGCCTGGACGACGGCGATGCTCGCGCGGGAGCTCGTCGAGGCTCGCCGGCGCCGCGCCCGGGCCCGGGCCCACCTGCGCGAGCGCGCCCCCGACCTGCCGGCCGGCCTGCCCGCGGCGCGGGGACCGCTGCTCGTCCTGGAGGACGAGTACCCGGACGCCTGGTGGATGCCCGGAAGCCCGCCCCAGCTGATCGTCACCACGGGCGCCCTGCACCGCCTCACCGGCCACCAGATCGACGCCGTCCTCACCCACGAGCGGGGCCACGCCCGGGCCCGCCACGACTGGCTGCTGCACCTGTCCACGGCACTGGCCACCGGCTTCCCGCGCATCCCGCTGTTCGCCCACTTCTGCGACCAGACCCATCGCCTGGTCGAACTGGCCGCCGACGACACGGCCTCCCGCCGCTGCGGCCACCTGACCACGGCACTGGCCCTGATCGAGCTCAACCAGCACCGCGGCGTGCTGTCCTGCGCCTCCAGCCACCGCCTGCTGGGCGAGCGGGTCGACCGGCTCCTGGAGCCGCCGCCCCGGCTGGGCCGCCGGCACCGGGCCCTGACCACCACGACGGCGGCGCTCGTACCGCTGCTGCCCCTGCTGATCGCGTTCGCCCCGGGCCTGACGGCACTGTCGTAGCCGGGCCGGCCCGCGCGGCCGATGAGGATCGCGGGCGCGGCGGCCCGGCAGTCGGGGGCTCCCGGGGGCTCGACGGCCCGGCAATTGGGGGCTCTCTCGGGTGGGTCGGCCGGCAGGTGGTGGCTTCGTGGGCGCGATGGACCGGAGGTCGGTGGCCCCGTGGGCGCGAGGGCCTGGCAGTCGGCGGCCTCGCGGGGCCGCCGGCCTGGAGGTCGGAGGCTCTCGCGGGCGTGCCAGCCCGGAGGTCGGGCGCTGCCTCGGGCGGGCCGACCCGGCAGTCGGGGGCTCCCCCGTGATGTCGCCGCCCCGGCGGCCGGTGGCGGAACTGGTCGCGGGTCGGCCGAAGTGCCAGCTCAGCCGTCGGATCGGTCACACTCCCGGTGGCGCAACATTCCCGCAACACCACTTTTCCTATCGGATAGGTATGGTCCGGCCATGCCCAGTGACCGTATCCGAGACCACGCCGGACAGGCAGCCGCGACCACCGTCGCCGCCCACCGCGCGCGGCGACGGCTGCGCGCCGACCGGGCACGGCAACTGGCCGACCTGCTCCGCCGATTGCTGCTCACCGGCGCCTTCCCCGACGGTGTCCTCCCCCACGAGTCGACCCTCGCCACCGAGTACGGCGCCAGCCGCAACACGGTCCGCGAGGCTCTCGACCTGCTGCGGGCCGAGGGCCTCGTGGAGCGCCAGCCCGGCGTCGGCACCGTGGTCGTGGCCCACAAGTACCCCCACGGCCTCGACCGTCTGATGGGCCTCGCGGAAACCCTCCGCGAACACGGGCAGGTCACCAACGAGGTCCGCACCATGGGCCCCGCCCCGGCACCCGCCCCGGTCGCCGACCGTCTCCGGCTCGCGCCCGGCACCGACGTCCTCTACATCGAACGCCTGCGCAGGCTGGGCGGTCTGCCCCTGTCCCTCGACCTCACCTACATCCCCCTGGACATCGGCACCGAGCTGCTCGGCGCCGATCTGGAGAACACCGACGTCTTCCGCCTCCTGGAAACCGTCACCGGCCAGCGCCTCGGCCACGCCGAGATCACCCTGGAAGCGGTCAGCGTGGACACCCACTCGGCCGCCGTGCTCGAGGCCCCGCGCGGCGCCGCCGTCCTCATGCTGGAACGCCTCACCCACCTCGCGGACGGCCGCCCGGTCGACCTGGAGTTCATCCGTTTCCGCGGCGACCGCATCACCATGAGCGGTCTGCTGCACCGGACCCGGTAGCCAACCCGCTCGCCCACACTCCTGGAGACAGCCATGCCCTTGGCGCCCCAGCGGGCCGACGTGCCCGTGACCATCGACGAGTCGAAGTGCATCGACGGCTGCACCCTCTGCGTGGACATGTGCCCGCTGGACTCCCTCGCCATCGACGAGCGCAACGGCAAGGCGTACATGCATGTCGACGAGTGCTGGTACTGCGGCCCGTGCGCGGCCCGCTGCCCCACCGGAGCCGTCACGGTCAACATGCCCTATCTGCTCCGGTGAGAGGCCAGAACCGTCATGTCCCGAAGCACCATGAAACGCACAGCGGTCGCGATCTCCGCCGTCGTCCTCCTGCTCCCGCTCAGCGCCTGCGGCGGTGATGCCGAGGCCGGAAGCGGCTCCACGGTCACCGTCACCGTCGGCTACCAGTCCAGGACGATCAACACCGTCACGGCGGGCACCCTGCTCCGCTCTCTCGGCTCCTTCGAGAAGCAGCTCAACTCCCTGCACGACGGCGTCCACTACAAGGTGAACTGGCAGGACTACGCCACCGGCGCCCCCATCACCGCCCAGATGACCGCCGGGAAGATCGACATCGGTTCGATGGGTGACTTCCCCCTGCTCATCAACGCGGCCCGCGGCAAACAACTGAACAGCCCCACCCGCCTGGTGTCGGTCACCGGCTACAACCTCCGCGGCGGCCTCAACAGCATCGTCACCGCGCCCGGCTCGAAGCTGACCTCCCTGGAGGACCTGAAGGGCCAGAAGGTCTCCACGAGCGTCGGTTCGGCCGCCGACGGCACCCTCGTACGGGCCCTGCGGCGCGCCGGCATCGACCCGGACAGCGGGATCGAGAAGCTCAATCAGCAGCCCTCCGTCGGCGCCTCCGCCCTCGCGGCGGGCAGCACGGACGCGCTGTCCCAGTTCGTCGCCTGGCCGGGCCTGCTCACCTTCCAGGGCAAGGCGAAGGCGATCTACGACGGAGCCCGGCTGAACCTGCCCACCTTCCACGGCGTCACCGCCCGCGAGGACTTCGCCGAGCAGCGCCCCGCCGTGCTGGAGGCCTTCCTGAAGGCCCAGGCGGAGGCGACCGACTTTCTGAACGACCACCCGGTGGACGCCGCCGAGAAGGTCGCGAAGGCGACCGGCCTGCCCGCCGAGGTCGTCTACCTCTACAACGGTGATCACGGCATCGCCACCTTCGACCCGGCCATCAAGCCCCAGCTCGTCTCCGCGCTGAAGCGGGACGTGGCGGTCCTCGAGTCGGCCAAGCTCACCGGCGACGTGGACGTCGACTCCTTCGTCGACGACCGGTACGTGAAGCAGGCCCTCGGACCGGCGGCGTACGCCAGGCATCTCGCCACGAAGCCGACACCGGCCGCCAGCGAGGCCTGGCCCAAGGGCGCCTCGAAGACCGTCACTTTCGACTCCCCTTCCCTGCTGCTGCGTTACGTGGCCGGGCACCGCGGCTCCCTGCGCGCCGCCTATGTCCCCGACACCACCACCGGCACCCTCTGGTTCGCCGACAAGGCCGTGTGGGTGGCCGACGGCGGCAAGCTGCTGCCCTTCGTCGCCCCCGACACCGCGCGGGCCTACATCGCCGCGCACGGCGGGGCGCGGGTCGTCCCGTACGCCGACGCTCTGGAGCGGGCCTCGTGAAGCGGTACGCGCTGCGCCTGGTGTCGCCGGCCGCCGCCCTCGGCCTGTGGCAGGCACTGACCAGCTGGAACATCGACCTGTGGCTGCGCTTCTCGCAGTTCCCCACGGTCACCGACGTGGCCCGGACCTTCGCCACCCGGGTGTCCGGGCCGGACTACTGGACGGACCTCACCGACAGCCTCACCAGGATCCTCACCGGTTTCCTGCTGGCCGCCGTCCTCGGTGTGGCCACGGGCGTGCTCGTGGCGCGCTCGCGTCTCGCCGAGGACCTGCTCGGCCCGCTGCTGGAGGTGATCCGCCCGATCCCCGCCATCGCCTTGGTCCCCGTCGCGATCCTGCTCTTCCCCTCCAACGAGCAGGGCATCGTCTTCATCACCTGCACCGCCGCCTTCTTCCCGGTGCTGGTCTCCACCCGGCACGCTGTGCGCGCCCTGACTCCCGTGTGGGAGGAAGCGGTGCGCACCATGGGCGGCGGCCGGTGGCGGATCCTCGGCGCGGTCGTCCTGCCGGGGGCGCTGCCCGGCGTTTTCGGCGGTCTGTCCGTCGGCATCGGCGTCTCGTGGATCTGTGTGATCTCCGCCGAGATGATCTCCGGCCAGTACGGCGTCGGCTACCGCACCTGGCAGGACTACACCGTCGTCGACTACCCCGGCGTGTTCGTCGGCATGGCCACCATCGGCGTCCTCGGCTGGCTCACCTCCACGGCCGTGGAAGTGCTGGGCCGCCGCCTCACCCGCTGGCTGCCGCGCACCGCGTACGTGCCCGTCGCCCGGCCACCGCGGCCCGACCGGTCCGTGACACCGGCACCGGCCGCCCCCGCCGCTGTCCACGGAGGGCCCCGATGGGAGGAGGCACGCGATGAGCACCTCGTCTGAGACCGTCTCGAACACCCCACCCGGGGCTGCCCCGGGCACCTCGTCCGAGAACGTCCGGAACGCCTCGTCGGAGGCGGCCACCCCCGCCGCCCCGGTGCGCGGCACCCGGCTCAGCCTCGCCGGGGCCTCTCTCGGCCGCCCCGGCGCGACCGCTCTGGACGAAGTCGAGCTGGACATCGCCCCCGGAGAGATACTCACCGTCGTCGGCCCCTCCGGCTGCGGCAAGTCGACCCTGCTGCGCACCCTGGCCGGCCTGCTGCCACCGCTCGCCGGCGAGATCACCCAGGACGGAAAGCCGCTGACCGGCCCCTCCGCCGACCGCGCCCTGGTCTTCCAGGAGGACGCCCTGCTCCCCTGGCGCACCCTGCGCGCCAACGTCGAACTCCCCCTCGCCATCCGCGGCGTGCCCCGCGCCGAGCGCCGGAGGCAGGCCCGGACCTGGCTGGAGCGGGTCGGGCTCGGCTCGCAGGCACGACAGTTGCCGCACCGGGTCTCCGGCGGGCAGCGCCAGCGCGTCCAGCTGGCCCGCGCCCTGGCCGCACGCCCGCGCGCCGTCCTGATGGACGAGCCGTTCGGTGCCCTCGACGCGCAGACCCGCGCGGGGATGCAGGACCTGCTGGTGGAGGTGCTCCAGGGCACGGGCGCCACCGTCGTCTTCGTCACCCACGACGTGGACGAGGCGCTGTTCCTCGGTGACCGCGTGGCCCTGCTCGGCGCGGGCGGCCTCGTCGCCGTCCGGGGCATCCCCCGCCCGCGCGAGCGCGGCGCACACGACGACCCGGCGCGCGTGGCCTTGCGGCGCGACGTCCTCACCTCGCTCGGTACGTGAAAGGCACCCCGGTGACCACCTTCGTGAACCCCCCTCGGGACACCCCCCTGGCCGTCCCGACCATCGCCGACGCCGAGGAACTGGCCTGCGACGTCCTCGTCATCGGCGGCGGCACCGCCGGCACCATGGCGGCCCTGACCGCCGCCGAGCACGGCGCGAACGTGCTGCTGCTGGAGAAGGCGCACGTCCGTCACTCCGGCGCGCTCGCCATGGGCATGGACGGCGTCAACAACGCGGTCATCCCGGGCCGGGCCGAACCCGACGACTACGTCGCCGAGATCACCCGGGCCAACGACGGCATCGTCGACCAGTCCACCGTCCGTCAGACCGCCACCCGCGGCTTCGGCATGGTGCAGCGGCTGGAGTCCTACGGCGTGAAGTTCGAGAAGGACGAGCACGGCGACTACTCCGTCCGCCAGGTGCACCGCTCCGGCTCCTACGTGCTGCCGATGCCGGAGGGCAAGGACGTCAAGAAGGTCCTGTACCGGCGGCTGCGGCGGCGCGAGATGCGGGAAAGGATCCGCATCGAGAACCGGGTCATGCCGGTGCGTGTCCTCACCGCCGGCGGGCGGGCCGTGGGGGCGGCCGGCTTCAACACCCGCACCGGGCAGTTCGTCCAGGTCCGCGCGGGCGCGGTGATCCTCGCGACGGGCGCCTGCGGTCGCCTCGGCCTGCCCGCCTCCGGCTACCTCTACGGCACCTACGAGAATCCCACCAACGCGGGCGACGGCTACGCCATGGCCTACCACGCGGGCGCCGAGCTCACCGGCATCGAGTGCTTCCAGATCAACCCGCTGATCAAGGACTACAACGGCCCGGCCTGCGCCTACGTCGCCAACCCCTTCGGCGGCTACCAGGTCAACCGGCACGGTGAACGCTTCGTCGACTCCGACTACTGGTCGGGCCAGATGATGGCCGAGTTCGCGGCGGAGGTCGCCTCCGACCGTGGCCCGGTCTACCTGAAGCTGAGCCATCTCCCCGAGGAGTCGGTCTCGGCCCTGGAGACGATCCTGCACTCCACCGAGCGCCCCACCCGCGGCACCTTCCACTCCGGCCGCGGCCACGACTACCGCAGCCACGACATCGAGATGCACATCTCCGAGATCGGCCTGTGCGGCGGCCACTCCGCCTCCGGTGTCCGCGTGGACGACCACGCCCGCACGACCGTGCCCCGGCTGTACGCGGCCGGCGACCTGGCGTGCGTCCCGCACAACTACATGATCGGCGCGTTCGTCTTCGGCGACCTCGCGGGCGCGGACGCCTCCCAGTATCCGGCGTACGAAGGGGAGTTGCCGGGTGATCAGCTGCGCGAGGCACACGAGCTGATCTACCGTCCGCTGCGCAACCCCGACGGCCCGCCGCAGCCCCAGGTCGAGTACAAGCTGCGCCGCTTCGTGAACGACTACGTGGCCCCGCCCAAGTCCGGCGCCCGGCTGTCGCTGGCCCTGGAGGCCTTCGAGCGGATGCGCGCCGACATCGCCGAGATGGGTGCCCGCACCGCGCACGAGCTGATGCGCTGCGCCGAGGTCACCTTCATCCGCGACTGCGCGGAGATGGCCGCGCGCTCCTCCCTGGCCCGTACGGAGTCCCGCTGGGGCCTCTACCACGACCGCCTCGACCACCCGCGGCGCGACGACGCGTCCTGGTTCCACCATCTCGATCTGCACAAGTCCCCCTCTGGTGCGATGGAGTTCACGGCCCGGCCCGTGGCTCCCTATCTCGTTCCGGTCGACGGTTTCGACCCCGTCGGCGGCCCGTCCCGTGCTCTCGGCGAGGTCCACGCCGAGGATGTGGCCACGGCGGGCTCGCGGGACGTGGCGCCGGTCGCGGCCCTGGCAGGGGCTGCGGAGCCGAAGCGGACTCCGGCACCGCAGCTCTCGGCCACCGCGCCTTCCGGCGAGCAGTCCTCAGCCCGTCTCCTCGAACTCGTCGCCCTCGCCGAGGAGGAGCCCGAACTCGAAGTCCTTCAGCCGTACTTGACCGACCCCGCGGCCGCTGTCCGCCGCGAGGCCGTCGCCGTGCTCACCGAGACGCTCCCGCCGGGGACGGGCACCGCCCTCGCTTCCGCCCTGCGCGACACCGCCGCGGAGGTGCGTGCCGCCGCGGCCGCGTCACTGCGCGAGCTCGTCGAGACGCTCCCGGCAGAACCCGACCTGCGCGACGGCCTCGCCGCCGCCCTGGCGGAGCCGGACCCGGTGGTCCGCTCCGGCGCCCTGGACGTCCTGCGCGCCCTGCGCCTCGGAGACGCCGCCCTCTTCGCGGACTCCCTCGCCGACTCCGACATCGCCGTCCGCATCGAGGCCGTACGCGCCCTGGTGTCGGTCGACGCGGCAGGCGAACTGGCCCGTGCCGCGGTCGGCGACCCGTCCCGCGAGGTCCGCGTCGCGATCGCCAAGGGCCTGGCCACCGTGAGTGCCGAGCGGCCGGCGGATCGCGCCCCGGCCGACGCCGATCCCCACGCCGATCCAGACACCGAGCCCCACGCCGATCCAGACACCGAGCCCGACGCCGCGCCCGACGCCGACGCGGTCGAAGCCGCCCTCGCCGGGCTCCTGGACGACCCCGATGCCCTGGTGCGCGCAGCGGCCTACGGAGCGCTGGGCACCACCGGCTGCCCGGCGCCCCTCACCTCACGTGCCGTGGCCGCCCTGTCCGAACCGGCCTGGCAGGTGCGGGCCGGAGCCGCCGCGGCACTGTCCGTGGCCGACCCCGACGTGGCCGTCCCGGCCCTCGCGAAGGCTCTGGCGGACTCCAACGCCGATGTCCGCAAGGCCGCCGTCCTGGCACTGACCCGGCACCGCGCCACCAAGGAGGCCCGGGCGGCTCTCGCCACGGCGACGACGGACTCCGACGCGGATGTCAGGGCGTATGCGGGACGGGCGTTGTGACCGGTCCGGCTCCCCGGTCCCGGTGACCTGGCCGGAGCCCGGCCCTCATATCCAGTCGTCGGGCTCCGGCTCCGCGTCCATCTCCGGCCAGTAGTCCGGATCGCCCGCGTCCTGACCAGGGATGAGAGCAGGGGTCTTGGCCGAAGCCGGGCCCGCTGCCCGAGCCACGCCCGCTCCCGAAGCCGGGCCCGCTGCCGGAGCCACGTCCGCTCCCGGAGCCGCGTCTGCCGGTGCGCCCAGCGACGCGAGCACCTCCAGCACACCCTCCCCGTACGTGGTGAGCTTCTTCTCGCCGACCCCGCTGATCCCGCCGAGCTCCCCCACCGACGTCGGCCACACCGTGGCGATCTCCCGCAGTGTGGCGTCGTGGAAGATCACATACGCCGGGACGCCCTGCTCACGAGCCTGCTCGGCGCGCCAGGCGCGCAGCGCCTCGAAGGCCGGCAGCAGTTCCTCGGGCAGCTCTGCGGCAACCGCCTTGCCCTTGCGCTCGCCCCGCCCGGAGCCGGCGGACGAGGACCCCGACCGGGAGGTCACCGGCTTCTTCGGCTCCTTGCGCAGCGGCACGTCCCGCTCCCGCCGCAGCACCGCCCCGCTGGCCTCGGTCAGCACCAGCGTGCCGTACTCGCCCTCCACCGCGAGCAGGCCCTGCGCGAGCAACTGGCGGATGACACCCCGCCATTCGCCCTCGGTGAGCTCCTCGCCGATGCCGAACACGGACAGCTGGTCGTGGTCGAACTGGATGACCTTGGCGGTCCGCTTCCCCAGCAGGATGTCGACGATCTGCACCGCGCCGAACTTCTGCCCGCGCTCCCGCTGCAGCCGGACCACCGTGGACAGCGCCTTCTGCGCCGCGACGGTGCCGTCCCAGGTCTCCGGCGGGGTCAGGCACGTGTCGCAGTTGCCGCAGCGGGGCGCGTCCGGGTCCTGGCCGAAGTAGGCGAGGAGCTGGCCCCGGCGGCACTGGGCCGTCTCGCACAGCGCCAGCATCGAGTCCAGGTGGGCCTGGGCCCGGCGCCGGAAGGCCTCGTCACCCTCGCCGGACTGGATCAGCTTGCGCTGCTGGATGACGTCGTTCAGCCCGTAGGCCATCCAGGCCGTCGACGGCAGCCCGTCGCGGCCGGCCCGGCCCGTCTCCTGGTAGTAGCCCTCGACCGACTTGGGAAGGTCAAGGTGGGCGACGAAACGGACGTCCGGCTTGTCGATGCCCATGCCGAAGGCGATGGTCGCCACCACGACCAGGCCGTCCTCCCGCAGGAAGCGGGACTGGTGGGCCGCGCGCGTCCCCGCATCAAGCCCCGCGTGGTACGGCACCGCCTCGATGCCGTTGCGGCTGAGGAACTCCGCGGTCTTCTCGACCGAGTTGCGCGACAGGCAGTAGACGATGCCCGCGTCGCCCGCGTGCTCCTCGCGCAGGAAGCTCAGCAGCTGCTTCTTCGGGTCGGCCTTGGGCACGATCCGGTACTGGATGTTGGGCCGGTCGAAGCTCGCCACGAAGTGGCGGGCCGTCGGCATGTTCAGCCGCTCGGTGATCTCCTGGTGCGTCGCGTGGGTGGCCGTCGCCGTCAGCGCGATCCGCGGCACGTCCGGCCAGCGCTCGCCGAGCAGGGACAGCGCCAGGTAGTCGGGCCGGAAGTCGTGGCCCCACTGGGAGACGCAGTGCGCCTCGTCGATCGCGAAGAGGGAGATCTTCCCGCGGGAGAGCAGATCGAGCGAGCTCTCCAGCCGCAGCCGCTCCGGCGCCAGGTACAGCAGGTCCAGCTCGCCGGCGAGGAACTCGGCCTCCACCATCCGGCGCTCGTCGAAGTCCTGCGTGGAGTTCATGAAGCCGGCCCGCACGCCCAGCGCCCGCAGCGCGTCCACCTGGTCTTGCATCAGGGCGATGAGCGGGGAGACGACCACCCCCGTACCCGGCCTGACCAGGGACGGGATCTGGTAGCACAGCGACTTGCCACCGCCGGTCGGCATGAGCACGACGGCGTCGCCGCCCGCCACGACATGGTCGATGACGGCTTCCTGCTCACCGCGGAAGGCGTCGTAGCCGAAGACCCGGGTCAGCGCGGCCAGCGCCTCGCTCGCGTCGGCGCCGAGGAGCCCGGCGGAGCCGCCGCCCGCGCCGATCCCGGCCCCGGTCACCCCGGCTCCGGTCACCGCGTCCAGTTCCGTCATCACACCTGTCCCGCCCGTCGCGCCCATCGTTGCGTCCCCCGTGCGTCGCGCTTCGACCACTGCGTCCACCATAGGCGCCCACACCGACAGCCCCGGAGTTATCCACAGGTCCGCCCCGTACAGCTGCGTCAAGGACACGATCGTCGTTCACACGTTCGCGGGAGGCCTCCCCGATTCCGGCGGATAGTCTGAATGCGCCCGCGAGACTCCGTCCCATGGGAGCACTGATGAGCGTCGCACCGAAGGCGTCCAAGCCCACCTGGCCGACCCCGCCGGAAGGCGGCTGGACCGCCGACGATCTGGACCGCCTCCCGAATCTCCCTCCGCACACGGAGCTGATCGACGGGAGCCTCGTCTTCGTGAGTCCGCAGACCATCTTTCACGAGCGTGCCATCGACTTCTTCAAGTGGCAGCTGCAGTCTCTGGCGCCCGCCGATCTCGAGGTGTTCCGCGAGTTCACCATCGACCTCGACCGCCAGAACCGCCCCGAGCCGGATGTTGTCGTGGTGCGCGGGGAAGTAGTGGAAGACCCTGATCAGACCCGGTTTCCCGCGGGCGCTGTCCTCCTGGCCATCGAGGTCGTGTCCGAGGACTCCGTCTCCCGCGACCGCGAGACCAAGCCGCTGAAGTACGCGCGGGCCAAGATCCCGCACTACTGGCGGGTCGAGAACGAGGACGGGCGCGCTGCGGTGCATGTCTTCGAGCTGGAGCCGACCACGGGCGCCTACACCGGCATCAACATCTTCCGCGAGCGGATGAAGGTGGACGTTCCGTTCCCGGCGGACCTGGACCTCACTCAGATCCGGGCGCGCCGGGACAGGACGCAGTGAGCCTGGACGAGCCGCGGCCCGGTACCCCTGGACGGAGGTACCGGGCCGCGGCCTTCGTGTAAGGACCCCTGAGCGGCGTCAGCGTCAGCGAACGAACACCCCCGCCTGCCCCGCCAGATCCAGGAAGTACTGCGGCGCCACACCGAGCACCAGCGTGACCGCCACACCCACACCGATCGCCGTCATCGTCAGGGGCGACGGCACGGCCACCGTCGGGCCCTCCGGCCGCGGCTCGCTGAAGAACATCAGCACGATGACGCGGATGTAGAAGAACGCCGCGATCGCCGACGAGATCACACCGATCACGACGAGCGGGGCGGCCCCGCCCTCCGCCGCCGCCTTGAACACGGCGAACTTGCCGGCGAAGCCGGACGTCAGCGGGATGCCCGCGAAGGCCAGCAGGAACACCGCGAACACCGCCGCCACCAGCGGGGACCTGCGCCCGAGCCCCGCCCACTTGGACAGGTGGGTCGCCTCACCGCCCGCGTCGCGGACCAGGGTCACCACCGCGAAGGCGCCGATCGTGACGAACGAGTACGCCGCCAGGTAGAACAGCACCGACGAGACTCCGTCGGGCGTGGTCGCGATGACACCCGCCAGGATGAACCCGGCGTGGGCGATCGACGAGTACGCCAGCAGCCGCTTGATGTCGGTCTGCGTGATCGCGACGATCGCACCACCCAGCATGGTGACGATGGCCACGGCCCACATGACCGGCTGCCAGTCCCAGCGCAGGCCCGGCAGCACGACGTACAGCAGCCGCAGCAGCGCGCCGAACGCCGCCACCTTCGTCGCCGCCGCCATGAAGCCGGTCACGGGCGTCGGCGCGCCCTGGTACACGTCCGGCGTCCACATGTGGAACGGCACCGCGCCCACCTTGAACAGCAGCCCCATCACCAGCAGCGCGGCGCCGATCAGCAGCAGCGCGTCGTTGCCCATGGTGTCGGCGAGCGCCGGGTTGACGTCCTGCACGGTGCCGTCGACGACCTGCGCGATCGTCGCGTACGACATCGAGCCCGCGTAGCCGTAGAGCAGCGCGATGCCGAACAGGGTGAACGCGGAGGCGAAGGCGCCGAGCAGGAAGTACTTGACCGCCGCCTCCTGCGACATGAGCCGCTTGCGGCGGGCCAGCGCGCACAGCAGGTACAGCGGGAGGGAGAGGACCTCCAGCGCCACGAACAGCGTCAGCAGGTCGTTGGCCGCCGGGAAGACCAGCATGCCGGCGACCGCGAACAGCAGCAGCGGGAACACCTCGGTGGTGGTGAACCCGGCCTTGACCGCGGCCTTCTCGCTCTCACTGCCCGGCACGGACGCGGCCTGCGCGGCGAAGGAGTCGACGCGGTTGCCGTGCGCCTCGGGGTCGAGGCGTCGCTCGGCGAAGGTGAACAGGCCCACCAGCGCCGACAGCAGAATGGTGCCCTGCAGGAACAGGGCGGGCCCGTCGACGGCGATCGCGCCCATCGCCGCGATGTGCGCCTTGGTCGTGCCGTACCCGCCGGCCGCGAGCGCCACGACCGCGGCGAAGGCGGCGACGAGAGCGACGACGGACACGAACATCTGGGCGTAGTAGCGCGACTTTCGCGGAACGAACGCCTCGATCAGGATCCCGATGATCGCCGCACCGACGACGATCAGGGTCGGCGACAACTGTCCGTACTCGATCTTCGGCGCGTCGATCTTGGTGATCGGGTCGGCCGCGGTTGTCCACAGGCTGTGGACGGCTGTTGCGCTCACTTGGCCGCCTCCACCTCGGGCTGGGGGTCCTTCTTCTGTACGTCGGACATGGTCTGTTTGACCGCCGGGTCGATGATCTGTGTGACGGGCTTCGGGTAGACACCCAGGAAGATCAGCAGGGCGACCAGCGGGGCGACGACCACGAGCTCACGGACCCGGAGGTCCGGCATCGCGGAGACCTCCGGTTTCACCGGGCCCGTCATCGTCCGCTGGTAGAGGACGAGGGTGTAGAGCGCGGCGAGGACGATGCCGAAGGTGGCGATGATGCCGATCACCGGGTAGCGCGTGAACGTGCCGACCAGGACCAGGAACTCACTGACGAACGGCGCCAGCCCCGGCAGGGACAGGGTCGCGAGGCTGCCGATCAGGAACGTGCCGGCGAGCACCGGGGCGACCTTCTGCACTCCGCCGTAGTCGGCGATGAGCCGCGAGCCGCGCCGGGAGATCAGGAAGCCCGCCACCAGCATCAGCGCGGCCGTCGAGATGCCGTGGTTGATCATGTAGAGCGTCGCCCCGGACTGGCCCTGGCTGGTCATCGCGAAGATGCCCATGATGATGAAGCCGAAGTGGGAGATCGACGCGTAGGCGATCAGCCGCTTGATGTCCCGCTGGCCGACCGCGAGCAGCGCCCCGTAGATGATGCTGATCAGGGCCAGGACGAGGATGGCGGGCGTGGCCCACTTGCTGGCCTCCGGGAACAGCTGGAGGCAGAAGCGGAGCATGGCGAAGGTGCCCACCTTGTCGACGACCGCCGTGATGAGCACGGCGACCGGTGCGGTGGACTCCTGCATGGCGTTGGGCAGCCAGGTGTGCAGCGGCCACAGCGGCGCCTTCACCGCGAAGGCGAAGAAGAAGCCGAGGAACAGCCAGCGTTCGGTGCCGGTCGCCATGTCGAGCGTGCCGTTGGCGCGGGCCTCGGCGATCTCCTGGAGCGAGAAGTTCCCGGCGACCACGTACAGGCCGATCACCGCCGCCAGCATGATCAGACCGCCGGCCAGGTTGTAGAGGAGGAACTTCACCGCGGCGTACGAGCGTTGTGTCGCCGCCGCCTTCTCGCCGTGCTCGTGGGCACGGTCGCCGAAGCCGCCGATGAGGAAGTACATCGGGATCAGCATGGCTTCGAAGAAGATGTAGAAGAGGAAGACGTCGGTGGCCTCGAAGGAGAGGATCACCATCGCCTCGACGGCGAGGATCAGGGCGAAGAAGCCCTGCGTCGGCCGCCAGCGGCTGCTGCCGGTCTCCAGGGGGTCGGCGTCGTGCCAGCCCGCGAGGATGATGAACGGGATCAGCAGTGCGGTCAGCGCGACCAGCGCCACCCCGATGCCGTCCACACCCAGCTCGTAGCGGACGCCGAAGTCAGCGATCCAGGCGTGCGACTCGGTGAGCTGGTAGCGGTCGCCGCCCGGGTCGAAGCGGACCAGGACGACGATCGCCAGGACGAGCGTGGCGAGCGAGAAGAGCAGCGCCAGCCACTTGGCCGCGGTGCGCTTGGCGGCCGGTACGGCGGCCGTTGCGATCGCCCCGACGGCCGGGAGCGCCGCTGTCACTGTCAGCAGAGGAAAGGACATCGGTATCAGACCGCCCTCATCAGCAGGGTCACGGCGACGATGACCGCCGCACCCCCGAACATCGAGACCGCGTAGGAGCGGGCGAAGCCGTTCTGCAGCTTGCGCATCCGCCCGGAGAGGCCGCCGACCGAGGCCGCCGTGCCGTTGACGACGCCGTCGACCAGGGTGTGGTCGACGTAGACCAGGGACCGCGTGAGGTGCTCGCCGCCGCGGACCAGGACGACGTGGTTGAAGTCGTCCTGGAGCAGGTCGCGCCGGGCGGCCCGGGTGAGCAGCGAGCCGCGCGGGGCGACGGCCGGGACCGGACGGCGGCCGTACTGGGCCCAGGCGATGGCCACACCGATGACCATGCACGCCACGGTCGCGCCGGTGACCACGCCCGCGCTGATCGGCGGGTTGCCGTGGCTGTGCCCGGTGATCGGCTCCAGCCAGTGCATGAACCGGTCGCCGATGCTGAAGAACGCACCGCCGGCGACCGACCCGACGGCCAGCACGATCATCGGGATCGTCATGACCTTGGGCGACTCGTGCGGATGCGGCGGGGTGTACTCGCCGCGCGTCTCGGCGGCGGGTTCCGCGCTGTGCTCGGCCGGGGACGGCGTCGGGGCGTTGCGCCAGCGCTCCTCGCCGAAGAACGTCATCAGCATCACGCGCGTCATGTAGAACGCGGTGATGGCCGCGCCGAGCAGGGCGCAGGCGCCGAGGATCCAGCCCTCGGTCCCGCCCTTGGCGAACGCCGCCTCGATGATCTTGTCCTTGGAGAAGAACCCGGACAGGCCCGGGAAGCCGATGATGGCCAGGTAGCCGAGGCCGAAGGTGACGAAGGTGACGGGCATGTACTTCCGCAGTCCGCCGTAGCGGCGCATGTCGACCTCGTCGTTCATGCCGTGCATGACCGAGCCGGCGCCGAGGAACAGTCCGGCCTTGAAGAAGCCGTGCGTCACCAGGTGCATGATCGCGAAGACGTAGCCGATGGGGCCGAGGCCGGCGGCGAGGATCATGTAGCCGATCTGCGACATGGTCGAGCCGGCCAGGGCCTTCTTGATGTCGTCCTTCGCGCAACCGACGATCGCACCGAACAGGAGCGTGACCGCGCCGACGATGGTGACGACCAGCTGAGCATCGGGGGCGCCGTTGAAGACGGCCGCGGAGCGGACGATCAGGTAGACGCCCGCCGTCACCATCGTCGCGGCGTGGATGAGGGCCGAGACCGGGGTCGGGCCCTCCATCGCGTCCCCGAGCCAGGACTGCAGGGGCACCTGGGCGGACTTGCCGCAGGCGGCGAGGAGCAGCATCAGCGCGATCGCGGTCAGCTTGTCCTCACCGGCGGCACCGGCGAGACCGGCCTCCCCGTGGCCGCCGAGCACCGGCCCGAAGGCGAACGTGCCGAACCACAGGAACATCAGCATGATCGCGATGGACAGGCCCATGTCGCCGACGCGGTTGACCAGGAAGGCCTTCTTCGCTGCCGTGGCGGCGCTGGGCTTGTGCTGCCAGAAGCCGATCAGCAGGTAGGAGGCGAGACCGACGCCCTCCCAGCCGACGTACAGCAGCAGGTAGTTGTCGGCGAGGACGAGGATCAGCATCGCCGCGAGGAACAGGTTCAGATAGCCGAAGAAGCGGCGGCGCCGCTCGTCGTGCTCCATGTACCCGACGGAGTACAGGTGGATCAGCGATCCGACGCCCGTGATCAGCAGCACGAACGTCATGGACAGCTGGTCGAGCTGGAAGGCGACGTCCGCCTGGAAGCCCTCGACCGGGATCCAGCTGAACAGGTGCTGGCTCAGGACGCGGTTCTCGGCGTCCCGGCCCAGCATGTCGGTGAACAGCACCAGGCCGAGCACGAAGGAGACGGCCGAGAGCAGGGTGCCGAGCCAGTGGCCGACGGCGTCCAGCCGCCGCCCGCCGCACAGCAGGACCGCCGCTCCGAGCAGAGGCGCCGCCACCAGCAGCGCAATGAGGTTCTCCACGATTCTTCCGACCCCTTACAGCTTCATCAGGCTGGCGTCGTCGACCGAGGCCGAGTGGCGGGCACGGAACAGGGACACGATGATCGCGAGCCCGACCACGACCTCGGCGGCGGCGACGACCATCGTGAAGAAGGCGATGACCTGGCCGTCGAGGTTGCCGTGCATCCGGGAGAAGGCGACGAACGCGAGGTTGCAGGCGTTGAGCATGAGCTCGATGCACATGAACACGACGATCGCGTTGCGCCTGATGAGCACGCCGGTGGCGCCGATCGTGAACAACAGGGCCGCGAGATAGAGGTAGTTGACGGGGTTCACTTCGACGCCTCCTCGGACCGCTGGAACTTCGCCGGCCCGACCGCCCTGCGCTCCAGCCGCTCCTCGGACCGCTGTTCCAGGGCCTTGAGGTCGTTGAGCGCCTCCTGCGACACGTCGCGGATCTGGCCGCGCTCGCGCAGGGTCTTGCTGACGGTGAGGTCGGACGGGGTGCCGTCGGGCAGCAGGCCCGCGATGTCGACCGCGTTGTGCCGGGCGTACACCCCGGGCGCCGGCAGCGGCGGGAGCTGCTTGCCCGCGCGCACCCGCTCCTCGGCGAGCTCCCGCTGCGTCTTGGCCCGCTCGGTGCGCTCGCGGTGGGTGAGCACCATGGCGCCGACCGCGGCCGTGATGAGCAGGGCGCCGGTGATCTCGAACGCGAAGACGTACCTGGTGAAGAGGAGGGCGGCGAGGCCCTCCACGTTGCCCCCGGCGTTCGCCTGGCCGATGCCGTTGAACTCCGTCAGGGACGCGTTGCCGATCCCGGCGACCAGCAGGATGCCGAAGCCGAGTCCGCACAGCAGGGCCAGCCAGCGCTGGCCCTTGATGGTCTCCTTCAGGGAGTCCGCCGCGGTGACGCCGACGAGCATCACCACGAACAGGAACAGCATCATGATCGCGCCGGTGTAGACGATGATCTGGACGACGCCCAGGAAGTAGGCGCCGTTGGCGAGGTAGAACACCGCCAGGATGATCATGGTGCCGGCGAGGCAGAGCGCGCTGTGCACGGCCCTCTTCATGAGGATGGTGCACAGGGCGCCGATCACCGCGACGGTGCCGAGGATCCAGAACTGGACGGCCTCCGCGGTGGAGGTGGAGTAGGCGGCGAGCTGGGTGGTCATCGGCCGACCGCCTTCCCCGACGCCGGTTCCGTCTCGCCGAAGGTCGAGTCGGCCTCCTGCACGACCTCGCCCTTGGAGTGGGCGACCTGCTGCTCGGTGCCGGGCGCCGCTTCCGTCACCAGGCCCCGGTAGTAGTCCTGCTCGTCCGTCCCGGGGTAGATGGCGTGGGGCGAGTCGACCATGCCCTCCTCGAGACCGGCGAGCAGCTGCTCCTTGGTGTAGATGAGGTTGGCCCGGCTGGAGTCGGCCAGCTCGAACTCGTTGGTCATCGTGAGCGCGCGGGTGGGGCAGGCCTCGATGCACAGGCCGCACAGGATGCAGCGGGCGTAGTTGATCTGGTAGACGCGGCCGTACCGCTCGCCCGGCGAGTAGCGCTCCTCGTCGGTGTTGTCCGCGCCCTCCACGTAGATCGCGTCGGCGGGGCAGGCCCATGCGCACAGTTCACAGCCGACGCACTTCTCCAAGCCGTCCGGATGGCGGTTGAGCTGGTGCCGTCCGTGGAAGCGCGGAGCCGTGGTCTTCTGCTGCTCCGGGTACTGCTCGGTCAGACGCTTCTTGAACATGGCCTTGAAGGTCACGCCGAAGCCGGCCACGGGGTTCTGGAAACCGGGCTTGGTGTCCTTGGGTTCCTCAGTCATCGGACGCCTCCTTTCCATCCGTAGTTCCGCCCAGAGATCCGTCACTCTGAGTATCGGGCCCACCACTGACAATCAGCTCCCGCTCACGGTGCGAGCGGCGGCGCGGGACCGGCGGTAGTTCCTGTCCGGGCAGCGGCGGTACGGGGAACCCGCCCGCCATCGGGTCGAAGGCGGCCGGGGTCTCGGCCGGCGGTTCGGCCTTCTTGGCCTTCTCGCGGAACATGTCGGCGACGAAGGAGAGCAGCAGCAGGGCGAGCACGCCGCCGCCCACGTAGAGGGCGATGTCGGCGAAGTCGTAGCCCTCGTTGCGGAAGGCCCTGACAGTGGCGACGAGCATCAGCCAGACCAGCGAGACCGGGATGAGGACCTTCCAGCCGAGCTTCATCAGCTGGTCGTAGCGGACGCGCGGGAGGGTGCCGCGGATCCAGATGAACATGAACAACAGCAGCTGGACCTTGACCGTGAACCAGAGCAGCGGCCACCAGCCGTGGTTGGCGCCCTCCCAGAAGGTGCTGATGGGCCAGGGGGCGCGCCAGCCGCCGAGGAACAGCGTGGTGGCGACGGCCGAGACGGTCACCATGTTGACGTACTCGGCGAGCATGAACATCGCGAACTTGATCGACGAGTACTCGGTGTTGAAGCCGCCGACCAGGTCGCCCTCGGACTCGGGCATGTCGAAGGGGGCGCGGTTGGTCTCTCCGACCATCGTCACGATGTAGATGATGAAGGAGACCGGCAGCAGCACGATGTACCAGCGGTCGGCCTGCTGCTCGACGATCGCCGAGGTCGACATCGACCCCGAGTAGAGGAACACGGAGGCGAAGGCGGCGCCCATCGCGATCTCGTACGAGATCATCTGCGCGCACGAGCGCAGGCCGCCCAGCAGCGGGTACGTCGAGCCGGAGCTCCAGCCCGCCAGCACGATGCCGTAGATGCCGACCGAGGCGACCGCGAGGATGTAGAGCAGCGCGATCGGCAGGTCGGTGAGCTGCATCGTGGTGCGCTGGCCGAAGATCGAGATCTCGTTGCCGGCCGGACCGAAGGGGATCACCGCGATCGCCATGAAGGCCGGGATGGCCGCGATGACCGGCGCGAGGACGTACACCACCTTGTCCGCGCGCTTGACGATCACGTCCTCCTTCAGCATCAGCTTGATACCGTCGGCGAGTGACTGGAGCATGCCCCACGGGCCGTGCCGGTTGGGGCCGATGCGCAGCTGCATCCAGGCGACGACCTTGCGCTCCATGACGATGGAGACCAGCACGGTCACCATCAGGAAGGCGAAGCAGAACACCGCCTTGATGACGACCAGCCACCAGGGGTCGGTGCCGAACATCGAGAGGTCTTCAGCGGCGAGGTACGGGCTCATGCCTCCACCTCCTTGGGGGCCTCGCCGGCGAGTGTCGCCGGACCGATGCGGACGAGGGAGCCGGGCCGCGCCCCGGTGTCGGAGGCGACGCCGCCGCCGGTGGAGTTGAGCGGCAGCCACACCACCCGGTCGGGCATGTCGGTGATCTGGAGCGGGAGTTCCACGACTCCCTGCGGACCGGTCACCGCGAGCAGATCGCCGTCCTTGACGCCCGCCTCGGCGGCCGTCGGGGCCGACACACGCGCGCGTGCCGCGTGCCGCGTGCCGGCGAGTGCCTCGTCGCCCTGCTGGAGGAGGCCCTGGTCGAGCAGCAGCCGGTGCCCCGCCAGTACGGCTTCCCCGGCGGCGGGCCGCGGCAGCGCGGCCGCGGTCTCCAGGGGGTCGCCGGCCCGCGGGCCGCCCCAGGCGCCGAGCCGGTCGATCTCGCCGCGCACGGTGCGCAGATCGGGCAGTCCGAGGTGGACGTCCATGGCGTCGGCCAGCATCTGCAGCACCCGCGCGTCGGTGGGTGCCGGGCGGCGGGTCATCTGGTCGGGCTTGAGCGCGGACTCGAAGAAGCGGAGGCGGCCTTCCCAGTTGAGGAAGGTGCCGGCCTTCTCGGCGACCGCGGCCACGGGCAGGACGACATCGGCCTTGCGGCTGATCTCGCTCGGCCGCAGTTCCAGCGAGACGAGGAAGCCCACCTCGTCCAGCGCCGCACGCGCGCGTGCCGGGTCGGGCAGGTCGGCGATCTCCACGCCCGCCACGAGCAGGGCCTGGAGCTCTCCGGTCGCCGCGGCCTCCACCATCTGGCCGGTGTCGCGGCCGTAGCGGTGCGGGAGTCCGGCGACGCCCCAGAGGGCGGCGACCTCGTCACGCGCGCGGGGGTCGGTGGCCGGGCGCCCGCCCGGCAGCAGCGACGGCAGCGCGCCCGCCTCGATCGCACCGCGTTCCCCGGCCCGGCGCGGGATCCACACCAGCCCGGCACCGGTCGCGGAGGCGGTGCGCGCGGCGGCGGTGAGCCCGCCGGCCACGGCGGCCAGCCGCTCGCCGACGACGATCATCGCGCCCTCGGTGCGCAGCGCCTCGGCGGCGAGCGCACCGTCGTCCTCCAGGCCTGCCCCGTTCGCGAGCGCGTCCAGCCACTCGGTCTCCGTGCCGGGAGCCGCCGGCAGCAGCGTGCCCCCGGCCTTCTCCAGACCGCGCGTGGCGTGCGTGGCCAGGGAGTAGACCTTCTGCCCGTGCCCACGCCAGGCCTTGCGCAGCCGCAGGAAGACGCCGGGCGCCTCCTCCTCCGCCTCGAACCCGACCAGCAGGACGGCCGGTGCCTTCTCCAGCGCGGTGTAGGTGACGCCCGTGCCGTCGAGGTCCCGGCCGCGCCCGGCGATCTCAGCTGCGAGGAAATCGGCCTCCTCGCTGCTGTGCACGCGCGCGCGGAAGTCGATGTCGTTGGTGTCGAGGGCCACGCGTGCGAACTTGCTGTACGCGTAGGCGTCCTCGACGGTGAGGCGGCCGCCGGTCAGGACTCCGGTGCGGCCCCGGGAGGCCAGCAGCCCCTGGGCCGCGATCTGCAGCGCCTCGGGCCAGGAGGCGGGCTCCAGCTCGCCCTCGGCGTTGCGCACCAGCGGCGTCTGGAGCCGGTCGCGCTGCTGCGCGTACCGGAACCCGAACCGCCCCTTGTCGCAGATCCACTCCTCGTTGACCTCGGGGTCGTTCGCCGCGAGCCGCCGCATGACCTTGCCGCGCCGGTGGTCGGTGCGCGTGGCGCAGCCGCCGGAGCAGTGCTCGCACACCGACGGGGAGGAGACCAGGTCGAAGGGGCGGGAGCGGAATCGGTACGCCGCCGAGGTCAGCGCGCCGACCGGGCAGATCTGGATGGTGTTGCCGGAGAAGTACGACTCGAAGGGGTCGCCCTCACCGGTGCCGACCTGCTGGAGGGCGCCCCGCTCGATCAGCTCGATCATCGGGTCGCCCGCGACCTGGTTGGAGAACCGGGTGCAGCGGGCGCACAGCACGCACCGCTCGCGGTCCAGCAGCACCTGCGTGGAGATCGGGACGGGCTTCTCGTAGGTCCGCTTGCGGCCCTCGAAGCGGGAGTCGGCGTCGCCGTGCGACATGGCCTGGTTCTGCAGCGGGCACTCGCCGCCCTTGTCGCAGACCGGGCAGTCCAGCGGGTGGTTGATGAGCAGGAGCTCCATCACACCCTTCTGGGCCTTCTCGGCGACCGGGGAGGTGAGGTGGGTCTTGACCACCATGCCGTCGGTGCAGGTGATGGTGCAGGACGCCATCGGCTTGCGCTGGCCCTCGACCTCGACGATGCACTGGCGACAGGCGCCGGCCGGGTCCAGGAGGGGGTGGTCGCAGAACCGGGGGATCTCGATGCCGAGCTGTTCGGCGGCCCGGATGACCAGGGTGCCCTTGGGCACGCTGATCTCGGCGCCGTCGATCGTCAGCGACACGAGGTCCTCCGGCGGGACCGCCGCCTCTCCCCCGCCTGAGGGAGCGTTGGTGGTCACGGTCATGCGTTCACCTCCGTGCGGTCGGCCCAAGCCGTGGACTTGGCCGGGTCGAAGGGACAGCCCCGGCCCGTGATGTGCTGCTCGTACTCCTCGCGGAAGTACTTCAGCGAGGAGAAGATCGGCGAGGCGGCACCGTCGCCGAGGGCGCAGAAGGACTTGCCGTTGATGTTGTCGGCGATGTCGTTCAGCTTGTCGAGGTCGGACATCTGTCCCTTGCCGGCCTCGATGTCGCGCAGCAACTGCACGAGCCAGTAGGTCCCTTCGCGGCAGGGCGTGCACTTGCCGCAGGACTCGTGGGCGTAGAACTCGGTCCAGCGGGTGACGGCACGGACCACGCAGGTCGTCTCGTCGAAGCACTGGAGAGCTTTCGTGCCGAGCATGGAACCCGCGGCGCCCACTCCTTCGTAGTCAAGAGGGACGTCGAGATGCTCGTCGGTGAACATCGGGGTCGAGGAGCCGCCCGGCGTCCAGAACTTGAGGCGGTGCCCGGGGCGCATGCCGCCGCTCATGTCGAGGAGCTGGCGGAGCGTGATCCCGAGCGGCGCCTCGTACTGGCCGGGGCTGGCGACATGGCCGCTGAGGGAGTAGAGCGTGAAGCCGGGCGACTTCTCACTCCCCATCGACCGGAACCATTCCTTGCCCCGCTGCAGGATCGCGGGAACCGACGCGATCGATTCGACGTTGTTCACCACAGTCGGGCACGCGTAGAGGCCCGCGACGGCAGGGAAGGGGGGACGAAGCCGCGGCTGGCCCCGGCGGCCTTCGAGCGAGTCCAGCAGTGCGGTCTCCTCACCGCAGATGTACGCGCCCGCGCCCGCGTGCACGGTGATGTCGAGGTCGAGCCCGCTGTCCAGGATGTTCTCGCCGAGGAAGCCGGCCTCGTACGCCTCGCGCACGGCCGAGTGCAACCGCCGCAGCACGGGGACGACTTCACCACGCAGGTAGATGAAGGCGTGCGACGACCTGATGGCGTAGCACGCGATGATCATGCCCTCGATGAGGCTGTGCGGGTTCGCGAAGAGGAGCGGGATGTCCTTGCACGTCCCGGGCTCCGACTCGTCGGCGTTGACAACAAGATAGTGCGGCTTGCCGTCCCCCTGGGGGATGAACTGCCACTTCATCCCGGTGGGGAATCCCGCGCCGCCGCGCCCGCGCAGACCGGAGTCCTTGACGTACGCGATCAGGTCGTCCGGCGTCATGGCGAGCGCCTTGCGCAGCCCTTCGTACCCGTCGTGCCGCCGGTACACGTCCAGCGTCCAGGACCTGTCCTCGTCCCAGAAGGCCGACAGCACCGGTGCGAGCAGCTTCTCGGGGCTCATGTCTTTCAGCTCGGGTGCCAAGGTCATCACTCCCCCTCCTCGGCGGTGGGCCCGGCCGGGTGGGCCGGGTCGGAGGCCGACGTGTCCTGCGGCGCGTCGTGCGAGCTCAAGTGCTCCGTCGGCGACGGCTCGTGCGGTGCCCCCGTCCGGGCCGCCTCACCGCGCGGGTGCACCACGCGCGCGGCGGAGACCTCCCCCTTGGCGAGCTTCAGGCCGACCAGGGAGGCGGGTCCCGCGCTGCCCCCGGACTCCACGGCCCCGTCCCGCTCGTCGGGGAAGCCGGCCAGGACCCGGGCGGTCTCCTTGAAGGTGCACATGCGCGCCCCGCGGGTGGGCGTCACCGGCCGTCCCGCGCGCAGGTCGTCGACGAGGCTCTTGGCGCTGGCCGGGGTCTGGTTGTCGAAGAACTCCCAGTTGACCATCACGACCGGCGCGAAGTCGCAGGCCGCGTTGCACTCGATGTGCTCCAGGGTGACCTTGCCGTCGCCGGTGGTCTCGCCGTTGCCGACCCCGAGGTGCTCCTGGAGCTCCTCGAAGATCGCGTCCCCGCCCATCACGGCGCACAGGGTGTTGGTGCACACCCCCACCTGGTAGTCACCGCTCGGCCGACGGCGGTACATGGTGTAGAAGGTGGCCACCGCGGTGACCTCGGCCGTGGTCAGGCCGAGCACGTCCGCGCAGAATCGCATGCCGGTGCGGGTCACATGCCCTTCCTCCGCCTGCACGAGGTGCAGCAGCGGCAGGAGGGCGGACCGGGAGTCCGGGTAGCGGGCGATGATCTCGCGCGCGTCGGTCTCCAGACGGGCCCGGACGTCGTCCGGGTAGGCGGGTGCGGGCAGTTCGGGCATGCCCAGGCTGACGCCCCGCTCGGAAGAAGAGGTGGTCACCGGTCGACGCCTCCCATCACGGGGTCGATGGACGCTACGGCGACGATGACGTCGGCGACCTGGCCGCCCTCGCACATCGCCGCCATGGCCTGCAGGTTGGTGAAGGACGGGTCGCGGAAGTGGACCCGGTAGGGGCGGGTGCCGCCGTCGGAGACGACATGCACCCCGAGTTCGCCCTTGGGCGACTCGACCGCCGCGTACGTCTGTCCGGGCGGGACGCGGAAGCCCTCGGTGACCAGTTTGAAGTGGTGGATCAGGGCCTCCATGGAGGTGCCCATGATCTTCTTGATGTGGTCGAGGGAGTTGCCGAGGCCGTCGGGGCCCAGGGCGAGCTGTGCGGGCCAGGCGATCTTCTTGTCGGCGACCATGACCGGGCCGGGCTGGAGCCGGTCCAGGCACTGCTCGACGATCCTGAGGGACTGGCGCATCTCCTCCAGCCGGATCAGGAAGCGGCCGTAGGAGTCGCAGGTGTCGGCGGTCGGGATCTCGAAGTCGTAGTTCTCGTAGCCGCAGTACGGCTGGGCCTTGCGCAGGTCGTGCGGCAGGCCGGTGGAGCGCAGGATCGGGCCCGTCGCGCCGAGGGCCATGCAGCCGGCCAGGTCGAGGTAGCCGACGTCCTGCATACGGGCCTTGAAGATGGGGTTCCCGGTGGCGAGCTTGTCGTACTCCGGGAGGTTCTTCTTCATCTTCTTCACGAACTCGCGAATCTGGTCCACCGCGCCGGGCGGCAGGTCCTGGGCGAGTCCGCCGGGGCGGATGTACGCGTGGTTCATCCGCAGGCCGGTGATCAGCTCGTAGATGTCGAGAATGAGTTCACGATCACGGAATCCGTAGATCATGACCGTGGTGGCGCCGAGCTCCATGCCGCCGGTGGCGATACACACCAGGTGCGAGGAGAGCCGGTTCAGCTCCATCAGGAGCACGCGGATGATCGAAGCGCGGTCGGGGATCTGGTCCTCGATGCCGAGGAGCTTCTCGACGCCGAGGCAGTACGCCGTCTCGTTGAAGAACGACGTCAGGTAGTCCATGCGCGTCACGAACGTGGTGCCCTGCGTCCACGTCCGGTACTCGAGGTTCTTCTCGATGCCGGTGTGCAGGTAACCGATTCCGCAGCGCGCCTCGGTGACGGTCTCGCCGTCGATCTCCAGGATCAGGCGGAGCACGCCGTGGGTGGACGGGTGCTGCGGGCCCATGTTGACGACGATGCGCTCGTCGTCGGTGCGGGCGGCCGACTCGACGACCTCGTCCCAGTCGCCGCCGGTGACGGTGTAGACGGTGCCCTCGGTGGTCTCCCGAGGGGAGGCGTGGGAAGTGCTCATGAGTACGACCTCCGCTGGTCCGGAGCCGGGATCTGGGCGCCCTTGTACTCGACGGGGATGCCGCCGAGGGAGTAGTCCTTGCGCTGCGGAAAGCCCTGCCAGTCGTCCGGCATCATGATCCGCGTCAGGGCCGGGTGGCCGTCGAAGACGATTCCGAAGAAGTCGTACGTCTCGCGCTCGTGCCAGTCGTTCGTCGGGTAGACCTCGAACAGCGACGGGATGTGCGGGTCGCTGTCAGGGGCGCTGACCTCCAGGCGGATCACCCGGTTGTGAGTGATCGAGCGCAGGTGGTAGACGGCGTGCAGCTCGCGGCCCTTGTCGTTCGGGTAGTGCACGCCGCTGACGCCGGTGCACAGCTCGAAGCGCAGGGCCGGGTCGTCGCGCAGCGTGCGGGCGATGAGGACGAGGTGCTCGCGCTCGATGTGGAAGGTCAGCTCGTCGCGGTCGACGACCGTCTTCCCGATCGCGTTGTCCGGGAGCAGGCCCTGCTCCTCCAGGGCCCCTTCGAGTTCGTCGGCCACCTCGTCGAACCAGCCGCCGTAGGGACGGGCCGCCGGTCCAGGGAGCCGGACCGAGCGGACCAGGCCGCCGTAACCGGAGGTGTCGCCGCCGCTGTTCGCGCCGAACATGCCGCGCTGGACGCGGATCTCCTCGCCGCCCTGGCCGCGCTGGCCGGGGAGGTTGGAGGCCGACAGGTCCTTCTCGGGGTTGACACCGTTGCCGTTCGCGTCGCTCACCGCAGCAGCCCCTTCATCTCGATCGTGGGCAGGGCCTTGAGCGCCGCCTCCTCCGCCTCGCGGGCCGCTTCCTCGGCGTTCACGCCGAGCTTGGAGGACTGGATCTTCTCGTGGAGCTTGAGAATCGCGTCCAGCAGCATCTCCGGCCGGGGCGGGCAGCCGGGGAGATAGATGTCGACCGGCACGATGTGGTCGACGCCCTGGACGATGGCGTAGTTGTTGAACATGCCGCCCGAGGAGGCGCAGACCCCCATGGAGATCACCCACTTGGGGTTCGGCATCTGGTCGTAGACCTGCCGCAGCACCGGCGCCATCTTCTGGCTCACCCGGCCGGCGACGATCATCAGGTCCGCCTGGCGCGGCGAGCCACGGAAGACCTCCATGCCGAAGCGCGCCAGGTCGTAGCGGCCGGCGCCGGTGGTCATCATCTCGATGGCACAGCAGGCGAGGCCGAAGGTGGCGGGGAAGACGGACGACTTGCGCACCCAGCCCGCGGCCTGCTCGACGGTGGTCAGCAGGAAGCCGCTCGGCAGCTTTTCTTCGAGTCCCATGACGTGTGGCCCCTCAGTCCCATTCCAGGCCGCCGCGCCGCCATACGTACGCGTACGCGACGAAGACGGTGAGCACGAAGAGCAGCATCTCCACGAGCCCGAAGATCCCCAGGGCGTCGAACGTGACGGCCCAGGGGTAGAGGAAGACGATCTCGATATCGAAGATGATGAAGAGCATCGCCGTCAGGTAGTACTTGATCGGGAAGCGCCCGCCGCCGGCCGGCGTGGGGGTCGGCTCGATACCGCACTCGTAGGCCTCGAGCTTCGCGCGGTTGTACCGCTTAGGCCCGATCAACGTGGCCATGACCACGGAGAAGATCGCAAAGCCTGCCCCGAGGGCTCCCAGTACGAGGATGGGCGCATAAGCGTTCACCGCTCCTCGCTCCTCTCAGTCGGCACTGACTGCATGGGCGTCCCCCCTGGTCGAGCGAAGCCGAACCCTAGGGGGAGGTTTGCGCCGGGCTCCCGCCGGCCCCACCCGTCCCTCGAACCTCGCCCGCCCCGGCGAAGATCGGGAACATGTGAAGCAGGTCACAAGCCCAACCGCGTGCATCTTATGCCCGACCCTCTGTGATCTGCGACACGGGGTATTGCACAAGCTTTGTGATCTCCACCACCTGACGATCGATCATGAAGTCGGATGAGCGGTGATCTTCACACGCGAAGCGTCCGTGTGATCACGAGAGGTGACATTTTGGCTTGTCAGCGCAGGCCGGAGGGGTCGTCTCAATACCAAGAGGATTCTCGTGCATGCAAATTGGCGATGGAGTTGATCTCTTGATAGAGGCGCGTTCACACATCAGAGGGCGTGCGGGGCGAGGTGTGGACGCGTGCACGCGTTCACGATCTTCGCGAGCTCGTGACCCGGCCGTGATCTCCGCACCGGGACGCGACCTTCGGGCCAACCGTTCCGTGATCCCCGTCACATGGATGAGAGATCCATGAGAACGGGGCTTGGCCATTCAACGCAACCGGTGGTAGGCGCGGGGCAATTCCGGCGTATTGATCAAACACCGTGATCACAGGCCGGTCACGGTGCGCCCGCAATGTCCGTTACGGCGTCAATGGAGGGCCCAGTTCGGGGGTTTTGAGGGCCCGATTGAACAACTGTGGCGCAGCACACGTTTCTTGAAGATATGAAGGAGCCCCTGGTACCGGTTGTTCCCATGTCCCACACCGCTCACATACGCAGCCACCGGAAACCCCGCCGCAGCGCGACCTCCTCGATCGCCGTGCGTGCCGGAGTTGCCGGTGGCGTTCTCAGCTTGGCAGCGGCTGGTGCGTCGGCCTCGGCGAGCGCCGCCGAGCCGGTGACGCAGACCATCGAACTGCCCACCCTGACGGCCGACCTGTCCGCTCAGGTCGCCCAGTCCGCGGCCGCCACCCAGCAGGCCGCCGCGAACTACGAACTGCGCGCCGAGCGTGACGCCGCCGCCGCCAAGGCCGCCACTGAGGCCAAGAAGGACCTCGCTGAGGCGAAGAAGAAGGCGGAGGTCAAGAAGAAGGCCGCCGAGGCCGCCCGCAAGGCCGCCGCCGAGCGCGCCAACCGCAGCACCGAGCGCGCCACCCTGTCCGCGTCCACCTCCGCCTCCGCCTCCACGTCGGTGTCGGCGCCCGCGAGCGGCAGCGTCGCGACGGTCATCGCGTTCCTCAAGGCCCAGGTGGGCGACGCCTACGTCATGGGCGCCACCGGCCCCAACGCCTGGGACTGCTCCTCCCTCGTGCAGGCCGCGTACAAGCAGGTCGGTGTGGACCTGCCGCGTGTCTCGCAGGACCAGTCGATGGCCGGCACGGACGTCCCGCTGTCCAGCGTCCAGGTCGGCGACATCCTGTACTGGGGCGGCAAGGGCTCCGCGTACCACGTGGGTGTCTACATCGGGAACGGCCAGTACCTGGACGCGGCCAACCCGTCCAAGGGCGTCGTCATCCAGGACCTGTCGGGCTACCCGGCGTCGGGCGCGGTGCGCGTCCTCTGACGTCACACGCCGTCCGAACACATCCCCCACATTCGGGCTGGAGGGTCGCTGCCACTCTGAGGCAACGGCCCTCCCGGCCTGTCCGGGGCCTTAGGTCCCCGTCGCCCGCCGGCCCACCTCCGAGCCGCTCCAGGGGCCTTCAGAGCCCTCCTGAGGGCCGTCCGGCACCGCAGCCCGCCCCTGCGCTCCCGTCACTCCAGCAACTCGCGCCCGAATTGTCCAGGCCTGGCAGGGTGTTGACCCGACCGTCCCGCGTGGCCGCTCCGCCGTGCCGGGACGTGGCCGGCCACTGCGTCGGGCAGCGCTGTCCGGACCGGCTCTCCGCGCGGGAGCGCAAGGACGCGCTGCGGCAGACGGCGGACCGGCGGGCGTCGGTGTACGCGCGCCGGGGCCGCCGCCATCGCGGCGCCGGAGGCCTGATCTGCCCGCCGGCTCCGCAGAGCGGCAACCCGGGCCGGCTTCCCGGTCGAGCCACCGGCCTCCCCGGGCCGGCAATTCGCCGGCAGCCACGGCCGCCCCGGGCCGGTCGCCCGCTCAGGCCTTCGGTGCCACCCTGCTCAGGCCGTTGATGATGCGGTCCATCGCGTCGCCGCCCGTCGGGTCGGTGAGGTTCGCGAGGAGCTTCAGCGTGAACTTCATCAGCATCGGGTGCGTGAGACCGCGCTGGGCCGCGATCTGCATGACCTTCGGGTTGCCGATGAGCTTCACGAAGGCACGGCCGAGCGTGTAGTAGCCGCCGTAGGTGTCCTTCAGGACGCGCGGGTAGCGCTGGAGGGCCAGTTCGCGGCTCGCGGGGGTCGGCCGGGCATGGGCCTGGACGATGACGTCGGCGGCGATCTGGCCGGACTCCATGGCGTAGGCGATGCCCTCGCCGTTGAAGGGGTTCACCAGGCCGCCGGCGTCACCGACGAGCAGCAGGCCCTTGGTGTAGTGCGGCTGGCGGTTGAAGGCCATCGGCAGGGCGGCGCCGCGGATGGGGCCGGTCATGTTGTCCGGGGTGTAGCCCCAGTCCTCCGGCATGGACGCGCACCAGGCCTTCAGCACCTCGCGCCAGTCCAGCTCCTTGAAGGAGTCGGAGGTGTTGAGCACGCCCAGGCCGACGTTCGACGTGCCGTCGCCCATGCCGAAGATCCAGCCGTAGCCCGGCAGGAGGCGGTCCTCGGCGCCACGGCGGTCCCACAGCTCCAGCCAGGACTCCAGGTAGTCGTCCTCGTGGCGCGGGCTGGTGAAGTACGTGCGCACCGCCACGCCCATCGGGCGGTCCTCGCGGCGGTGCAGGCCCATCGCCAGGGACAGCCGGGTGGAGTTGCCGTCGGCGGCCACGACGAGCGGCGCCCGGAAGGTGACCTCGCGCTTCTCCTCACCGAGCTTGGCGTGCACACCGGTGATACGGCCCGTGCGCTCGTCCAGGATCGGCGCGCCCACGTTGCACCGCTCGAAGAGCCGCGCACCGGCCTTCTGGGCGTTCCGGGCGAGCTGCTCGTCGAAGTCGTCGCGCTTGCGGACGAGTCCGTAGTCGGGGAAGGAGGCGAGATCCGGCCAGTCCAGCTGGAGCCGCACCCCGCCGCCGATGATGCGCAGGCCCTTGTTGCGCAGCCAGCCGGCCTCCTCCGAGATGTCGATACCCATCGCCACCAGCTGCTTGACGGCGCGTGGGGTGAGGCCGTCGCCGCAGACCTTCTCGCGCGGGAACTCGGTCTTCTCCAGCAGGAGGACGTCGAGGCCCGCCTTGGCGAGGTGGTAGGCGGTCGTGGAGCCGGCCGGCCCCGCGCCCACGACGATCACATCGGCGGTGTTCTCGGAGAGGGGCTCGGTCACGACGGTCACGGCGGGATCTCCCCAAGTTCTTAAATCTTGCGTGCCGACCGGCACTGGACATGGGCAGTCTATGCAGCAGCATTCATCACCCCGGCTGAAGGGCTGCCTCCTTGAAAGCTCCCCTCCCTGAAGGGAGGGGGCGTGAACGCCGGGGCATCCTCGCAAGAGTCAGGTGAATCGAGTTCTCCCCGCTGTGCGCCTTCGCGTCCCCACCCACGTGGACGCGATCGCCTGGCACCGGATCTTCGACGACCCGGACGTCATGGAGTTCCAGGGCGGCAGGGCCGCGGAGCTCTCGGCCTACGAGGAGCTCACCGCCCGCCAGCGCCGGCACGACGCCGAGCTGGGGTTCTGCCTGTGGACCGTGCTGGACGGTTCCGGGCAGGTCATCGGCTTCACCGGCGCCCAGCCGTGGGAGCGGGCCTGGGGCCCGGCCGGGGAGATCGAGATCGGCTGACGGCTCGGTCGGGAGCACTGGGGCAGGGGCTATGTCACGGCGGCGGCACGGCAGACGCTGGAGCGGATGCGGGTGAACGGCGTCCCGGGTGTCGTCGCGATGGTCGACGCCCGCAACAGCCGGTCCGTCGCGGTGACACAGCGCCTCGGGATGCGCCTCGCCGAGACGTTCAGGACTCCGGCTTCGCAGCGGGCGGGGCACTGTTACCGGCTCGACCTCCAGAAATCTGACGCAGCGTAGTCGACTGTCACAGAAAGGCATCCGTCACTTCCGGTCGGTGCGGGGCGGGAGTTACCGTTCCCGTACCGCTGGGGGTGACATCTGTGCACATAACCCGCAAGACACCCGAGGTGCGCGTGCCGCGTCTGGTCGGCCTGATGGCCGTGGACGCGCGGGAGACGGCCCGGGCACGGGGGCTCCTGCTCAACGCGCCGGACCGGCCCGAGTTCTCTCTCACCGTCGTCGACCACGTCGTACGCCAGTACCCGCAGCCCGGCGCCGAGGTGCCACCGGACTCGATGGTCTACGTGTGGTTCGACTTCGGCCCCGGTGAAGGCGGCGGGGGTGTGCACGAACCGCGGATCCCCCGGCCACCCCGGGGCGGTCTCCAGCGCGAGCTGGACGAGCCGGGCGGCCCTCACCTGGCCCTCAGCTCGCCTTGAAGCCCCGGTGCAGGGCGACGATCCCGGCGCTCAGGTTGCGCCAGGCCACCCGCGACCAGCCGGCCTTGCCCAGCCGCTCGGCCAGTGCGGGCTGGTCGGGCCAGGCCCGGATCGACTCGGCGAGGTAGACGTAGGCGTCGGGGTTGGAGGACACGGCCCGCGCCACCGGCGGCAGGGCGCGCATCAGGTACTCGGTGTAGACCGTGCGGAACGGCGCCCACGTCGGGTGTGAGAACTCGCAGATCACGATCCGCCCGCCGGGCCGGGTCACCCGGTACAGCTCCCGCAGCGCGGCGTCCGTGTCCTGCACGTTGCGCAGCCCGAAGGAGATGGTGACGGCGTCGAAGGTGTCGTCCTTGAACGGGAGGCGCGTCGCGTCGCCGGCGGTGTACGGCAGCCAGGGCTGCCGCTGCTTGCCGACCCGGAGCATGCCCTGGGAGAAGTCGCAGGGAACGACGTAGGCGCCGGTCCTGGCGAAGGGCAGCGAGGAGGTGCCCGTGCCCGCCGCCAGGTCGAGCACCTTCTGCGCGGGGCGCGCGTCGACCGCCTTGGCGACCTCCTTGCGCCATCGCCGGTCCTGGCCGAGGGACAGCACGTCGTTGGTCAGGTCGTACCGTTCCGCCACGTCGTCGAACATCGAGGCGACTTCGTGCGGCTGCTTGTCCAGGGATGCGCGGGTCACGGGCCCATTCTTGCAGCACGGCGTCCGGGCGGGAGTCGCGGCTGCTTCCCTGCCGCCCCCCGATGTGCGCTCCGGCGGCACCCGGGAAGGTCCGGGGCTCCCGCCGCGCGCCACCGCCTTCGTGAGACGTTCGCAGCCGGGAAACGTACTTTCTGTCCTGACCGCCAGACCGCACGAGAACGGGAGCACACGTCATGAGGAGTTTCCGGAAACCGGCGGCGGCCGGGCTGGGCTGCCTGTTCGCCCTCGCCACCGCCGCATGCTCCGGGCAGGGCGACGCGGCGCGCGCGGCCCCCACGGTGACGGCCGGTCCCAGCACCTCGTCCTCCGCCGGAGCCGGTGCCCCGCCCGCCGCCGGGGCCGGCACCTCGTACGCCCCGTACGTCAGCGCCACCGAGGCCGCCGGAACCGACTCCGCCGGCTCCCCCGCCACGTACAACCTGGCGTTCGTCCTGGCCGGCGGCGACGACTGCGCCCCCCGCTGGGACGGCAGGCAGGCCATCGGGGACACGGCCGTCAAGTCCCGTATCGCGAAGCTCACCAGGGACGGCGGTCGGATCCGGGTCTCCTTCGGCGGCGCCTCCGGCACGGAACTCGCGGCGAACTGCGACAGCGTCCCGGAGTTGGCGGCGGCGTACGGCAAGGCCCTCGACGCGGCCGGCGCCACCCGGGCCGACTTCGACATCGAGGGCGACGAGCTGGGCGACTCCGCGTCCATCGCCCTGCGTTCGAAGGCGATCGCGCGATTGCAGAAGGAACGGACCGGCCTGGAGGTCTCGTTCACCCTGCCGGTGATGCCGTCGGGTCTCGGCAAGGACGGGCTGGCGCTCCTCGACTCCGCCAACGACAACGGCGTGCGGGTCTCCACCGTGAACCTCATGACGATGAACTACGGCTCGTCGTACGACGGTGACATGGGCGGCTACGCCCGCACGGCCGCGAGTGCCGCGCACACCCAGCTGAGGAAGGTCTTCGGGACCTCGGACACGACCGCCTGGCAGGGCATGGCGCTCACCTCGATGATCGGCGTCAACGACGTCGCGGGCGAGACGTTCACACTCGCGGACGCCGCCGAGGTCCGCGCGTTCGCCGAGGAGAAGGGCATCGCCTGGGTGTCGATGTGGTCGACGGCCCGGGACCGGCAGTGCGCGGAAGGCGCCGAGTCGCGCAAGGCGGAGCCCGATTGCAGCGGGGTGGAGCAGGGGCCGGGGGCGTTCGGCGAGGCGTTCGCGGGCTGAGGCCGGGGTTCAGCGGTACCGGTGCGCCGGCCGGCCGGCTCGGCGGGCCCCGCGCACCAGCCGGCGGGCTCGTACACCAGCCGGCGGGCTCAGCGGGCCCGTACACGAGCCGGCGGGCTCAGCGGGACCGGTACACCAGTCGGCCGGCCAGCACCGTCGCCACGCAGGTCACCGCGCCGCGCTCCAGCAGGGCCGTCTCGTCGGGCACGTCGAACACGGCCAGGTCGGCCCGGCCGCCGACGGTCAGCGGCCCGTGCACGGTACCCGCGAGGTCGTACCCCTCGGCGAACGGATCGAGGTCGGGCCGCTCGCCGAGAAGGGTGCCGGGAGCCCCCGTGGTCCCCACGACGGTCAGCCCGGACCGGGCGACGGCCGTGGCCACCAGCGGGTCGCGGAAGCGGGCGCCGGGCGACGCGACGGCCGTCGTGCCGTAGCGCAGCATCCGCTGCACACCGCGGCGTACGCTGCCCGACCAGCGGGTCTCGGTGAGGTCGCCCAGGGCGGCCAGCCGCTCGCCCCACAGGGGCTGTTCGCCCAGCTCACCTGCCTCGCGCGGGTCGGGGTGGTAGCACTGGCGCAGCAGCCACAGCGGGTGCCATTGGCGCAGACCCGGGGTGAGCACGCCCGGCCAGCGCCGTACCCGCGCGCCCGGCGCGCTGTCGACGGCGTCCTCGTACGGCCCGACGGTCGTGATCCGGTCGCCGTCCACCACGACGGCTCCGTCCACGAAGGCTCCGTCCTCGACGGCTCCGTCCATACCGGGTGCCGCGCCCGCGGGGAGGACCAGCGGGGCGGCGTGGATCGTCAGCACGGTCGGGTCAGTTGGGGGCCAGCAGCTTCAGCTCGGGGTGAGCCGTGCCGCCCTCGATGGCCGTCGAGGAGATGTGCGAGACGACGCGGTCGTCGACGGGGTCGTTCGCCGGGTCGTCGTGGACGACGAGGTGCTCGTACGTGGTCGCGCGCTGGGCGGGCACCCGGCCCGCCTTCCGGATCAGATCGATGATCTCCATCCGGTTGGACCGGTGCTTGGCGCCGGCCGACGACACCACGTTCTCCTCCAGCATGATCGAGCCGAGGTCGTCGGCGCCGTAGTGCAGGGAGAGCTGCCCGACCTCCTTGCCCGTGGTCAGCCACGAGCCCTGGATGTGGGCGATGTTGTCCATGAACAGGCGCGCGATGGCGATCATCCGCAGGTACTCGAAGAGCGTCGCCTGCGTGCGGCCCTTCAGGTGGTTGTTCTCGGGCTGGTAGGTGTACGGGATGAAGGCGCGGAAGCCGCCCGTGCGGTCCTGGACCTCCCGGATCATCCGCAGGTGCTCGATGCGCTCGGCGTTGGTCTCGCCGGTGCCCATGAGCATGGTGGAGGTGGACTCCACGCCCAGTCCGTGCGCGATCTCCATGATCTCCAGCCAGCGCTCGCCGGACTCCTTCAGCGGGGCGATGGCCTTGCGGGGCCGCTCGGGCAGCAGCTCGGCACCGGCACCGGCGAAGGAGTCGAGCCCGGCGGCGTGGATACGCTGGATGGCCTCCTCGACGCTCACCTTGGAGATCCGGGCCATGTGCTCGACCTCGGACGCCCCCAGGCTGTGGATGACCAGCTGCGGGAATTCCTTCTTGATCGCGGCGAAGTGCTTCTCGTAGTACTCGACGCCGTAGTCCGGGTGGTGCCCGCCCTGGAACATGATCTGCGTGCCGCCCAGCTCGACGGTCTCCGCGCACCGGCGCAGGATGTCGTCCAGGTCGCGCGTCCAGCCCTTGTCCGTGGCCTTCGGCGGGGCGTAGAACGCGCAGAACTTGCACGCCGTGACGCACACGTTCGTGTAGTTGATGTTGCGCTCGATGATGTACGTCGCGATGTGCTCGGTCCCGGCGTACCGGCGGCGGCGTACGGCGTCGGCGGCGGCGCCCAGGGCGTGCAGCGGGGCGTCCCGGTACAGCACGAGTGCCTCGTCCGGGGTGATCCGCCCACCGGCGGCTGCACGGTCGAGGATGGGCTGAAGGTCGGCCTTCTCGGTCACCGGGCGTCCCTTTCGTAAGGGTTGTGGACGGACCAGCCCAGCGTACGCCAGGGGTTCGGTGGGCTGGACGTCAGGCCGTGCGGGCGGGATGGGGGCTGGGCGCGGGCGGGGTGCTCGGGGCCGAGAGGCGCTGCGGTTCGTGGCGCCGGGCGAGCCACAGCACGATCGCGGCGTAGAGCAGGTCGGTGGCGATGGCGGCGAGGGCCAGCGGCCAGGGCGCGTCGGCCGCGGTCTCGTCCGACGACAGTCCGCCGACGAGCGCTGCGGAGACGCCGAAGGCCAGCAGGTTGTTCAGGACGTGCAGGGCGATCGCCGCTTCCAGTCCGCCGGTGCGGATCGTGAGCAGACCGGCCACCAGGCCGTTCACCAGCAGGCCGAGGAAGCCCCACCGGGTGCCCCAGCCGTGGGCCGCCGCGAACAGTACGGCCTGCGGGATCACGGCGAGCCACGGGGAGCGCACGAACGCCCCGGCCGCCTGGAGCAGCCAGCCGCGGAAGAGGTACTCCTCGGCCGCGGCCTGCAGCGGGACGAGGACGGCCAGCACGGCCAGGGCCACGAGGAAGGAGCGCAGGCCCACCCACGTGTCGGACTCGCCAGAGTCGCCCGGCAGGAGGAAGCCCGTCACCGTGAGCAGGAGGACGGACAGCAGCCCGGCCGCCAGACACCAGCCGAGCCAGCCGGTGCGCAGCCGCCCGGTGACCGACGTGACGGTGCCGACGGGCCGTCTGGCCGGCCACAGGGTGGCCAGCAGCACCAGGGGCAGGGCTATCGCGATGGACACGAGGTCCATCGCCGTGTTCCCGAGTGGCCCTAAGTCGGCGCCGCCGTCGGGCAGTACGGGGGCGCCGAGCGCCGTGCCGAGGCCGTGGCTGACGCCGAACAGCACGAGGATCGACACGAAGTAGGTGAAGGCCAGCAGCAGGGTCCCGACCCAGGCCCGCCACCAGCGGTGACGGCCCGTGGCCCGGTCGAGGCGGTGGTACGGGTGGCCGTTGGGGTCGGGCGGAGGGGCGGTGGGGTACGGAGTTGGGGCGGTGGGGTACGGGGTCAGGCCCGCGGGGAACGGGGTCGGGCCGGTGGGGTACTGGGTCGGGCCGGTGGAGTGCGGGGTCGGGCCGGTGGGGTACTGGGATGCATTTGTCATGATCAGAATCATGGCAGTGCCGGTTGCCCGGATCACAGGAGTTCGGCGCGTGCCCGCCCTCGTGCCAGGCCGTGCCCATGCCCTGGGCCGTACCCGTGCCCTCGTGTCAGGCCGTGCCCATGCCCTCGTGGGCCGTGCCCGTGCCCTCGTGTCAGGCCGGGTACGCGCCCACGTGTCAGGCCGTGTACGCGCCCACGAGAAGGCCCAGCAACGCCCCCGTGATCAGGAACGGGCCGAACGGGATGGCCGTCTTGCGGTCGGCCCGGCGGGTGACGACGAGGGCCGCGCCGTAGAGGGCGCCCAGGAGGAATCCGGCGAAGGTGCCGAGCATGACCGTCGGCCAGCCGTACCAGCCGAGGGCGGCGCCGGCGCCGAGGGCGAGTTTGACGTCGCCGAAGCCCATGCCCGCGGGGTTGACGATGAACAGGACGAAGTAGCCGCCGCCCAGGGCGAGGGAGCCGAGCAGGGCGGTCGTCCAGTGGCCCGCGTGTTCGGGGACCAGGGCGGTGAGGCCCAGCAGGGTCAGGGCCGCACCGGCGAACGGGAGGGTGAGCGGGTCGGGCAGACGCCGCACGCGGAAGTCGACGACCGTGAGCAGGACGCCGGCCGGGGCGAGCAGCAGCCAGACCCCGAGCTCGGGGCGGGTGCCGGTCGCGGCGGCGAGGACGGCGCAGACCAGGGCGGTGGCGATCACCAGGGGTGTCGTACGCGGCCCGTATCCCGGCTCCGCACACTTCGGGCACGCCGCCCGCCCCAGCCAGCCCCTGAGGGCGTGCCCGCCGGGGCACTCCCCCCGCCAGGCCTCCCCCGAGGGCGCCGAGAAGCGGTGGGCCGCCCGGGGCAGCAGCGCTCCCGCCGCCGCACCCCACAACGCGGCGGCGAGGACCAGCAGTCCGGTGCTCATCCCACCGCGGCGATCGCGTCACGCCACGCGGGGAGCAGCTCGTCGAGCAGCGCCTCGGTGCGCGGCGGCAGGCCACGCGCGCCGCTGCGGCCGATGAGGTCGGTGGCGAGGGCGGTCAGCCGGTCCGTGTCGCCGGTGGCGTGGGTGGCGCGCAGCAGCTCGTGCCACAGCCGCTCGTCGGCCGGAGCGGTGCGCAGGGCCGCGTTCAGCGCCTCGATGGCCTTCTCCGCGCGGTTCTTCTCCATGTGGAACGCGCAGAGCGCGAGCCCCGTGTCCGCGACGAGCAGCGGCAGTTGGGCGTCCACGATCTCGTGGGTGAGCCACCGGTAGCGCCCCTCGGGCCGGTCGGCGAGCAGCGGCCCTCGTACCAGCACCAGCGCGTCGGTGAGCAGCCGTCCGCGCACGGCCCGGCTGTCGACGCCCCTGCCCTGCGTGGCCTCGTGGTACAGGGATCGCAGCACGTCCAGGTCGGAGACGACCGTCTTGGCGAGCGTGAGCCGGCCGGAGCCGTCGGTGGCGAGGCGGGGCGTGCCGTCGGGGTCGGCGCCGAGCCAGTCGTGCAGCCTCTCGAGCAGCGCGGTGCGCACGTCGTCGGTGACGCCGCGCGGCCACAGCGCGGAGGACAGCACCCGCGGGTGCACGCCCTCGCGGTGCAGGAGCAGCAGGGCGAGGGCCTCGTGCAGCAGGGCGCTGCGCTCTCCGTCCGGGTCGTCCAGGCCGATGATCTCGTACGGCCCGACGAGCCGGGCGTACACGGCCGGCCGGCCCTGCTCGCTGATGTCGACGAGGAACGGCGGGGTGTTCGCGGGCGCGTTGCTGTCGCGCTCCGGGTCGGCCTCGACGAACAGCTCGACCACGGCACGCTGTTGGGCGGCCGGCAGCAACTGCGCGTCGAGTTCGAGCCCGAGGAGCGGCGCGAGGAGCTTGCCCCGGCCGGTGATCTCCATCTCCCAGGCGGCGCCCGGCAGATCGCCGGTCTCGGTGCCGACGAGGTAGCCGATGCCGAGACGGCTCGCGTCGGCCGCGAGTTCGGCGAGCTTGACGGCGTCCTCGGCGGACGGCTGCGCGGCGAGCAGGACGAGGTGCGGGGCCCAGCGGGTGTGCTGGGCGGGCCCCGTGCGCCCGGTGAGGACGGAGTCCTGCCCGGCGGCGCCCAGCGCTCCGCGCCGCTGCCGCGTCTCGGCCTCCATGGTCTCGACGAGCGCCTCGACGTCCTCCAGGTGCCGGATGCGGTTCGGGGCGAGCGGGGTGAGGTCCTCCCCGAAGCCGACGAGGGTGATGGTCATGCGGTCGGACCAGCCGTTGGTCGCCAACTCGGCGGCGACGGAGGCGAACACGGCGGCCCGGTCGGCCTCCCGGCCGCTCAGCGAGACGATGCCGGGCACGGCCTCCAGGTTGAGCAGCAGCCGCGAGTCGTCCATGGTGCCGAGGCTGACGAGACCCGGGTAGGGCGCGGCCGTGTCGGCGTCCTCGTAGCGCTCGGCGTCGGTCCGGGCCAGCATCCAGAAGGTCTGGTCCTGGCCCTGCTGCCAGGGGGCCGGGGGCTTCCCGGCGGGCTGGGCGAGCTGGAGGTGCAGGTCGCCGTTGCTGAGCCAGGCCGCGTACACGACCGGCAGCGCGCGCGACTCCTCGGCGAGGGAGGCGGCGAGCCCGCGCAGGCTCCGGTCGAGCAGCCGTACGCCCTCGGGGTCGGCGCCGACGAGCAGCGCGTCCTGGACGTCCTGCGCGTCACCGGTCGGCGTGGGCGGCTCCATGCCGCGGCGCCCGCCGACGGACCCGAACGCCGACTGCCACAGCGCCTGCCGGCGCCGCCGTCCCAGGGCGCCGAGGAGACCGGCGGCGAGGAGGGGCGCGGTGAGGAGGGCTTCGGGGAGGCCGAAGGAGCTGTCGGACTCGGCGCCGACGGCGGTGGCCTGCTGGTGCCCGGAACCGGAGCCGGCGGGCCGCTGCTGGTCGGGCAGGGACACCTGGGCGGTGCCGCCGCCGCCCTGCGCCCGGTCGCTTCCGCCCTGGGCGCCGCCTCCGCCCTGCGCGTGGTCCCCGCTCTGCGCGTAGTCGGAGATCTGCTGCTGGAGGTCCGGCGACACGTTGGGCGCCTCGTCGGGCATCTCGACGAGCTCGCCGCCGCGGGCGTCGCCCGGCATCTCCATGATCCAGCCGGGCCGGATGAGGCTGGCCTCGGAGAGCTTGGACCCGTCCGGCTGCACGCGGTCCTTGTTGAGCTCGAAGATCTCCTGGTAGCGGCGCCCGTCACCGAGGTGCCGTTGCGCTATCTCCCAGAGGGAGTCGTGGTGACGCCCCTCGGGCGGCTGGATCCGGTAGTACTTCGTGTCGCCCTGCTTGGCGGTGCTGCCACCGGCGTCGGCGTGGGCGGCGGCGTGCGAGGCCTGCTCCGCCAGCGCCGCCGCAGCGCCGGAGGCCTGCTCCTGCTGCTGGGCGAAGAGGCCCGGGGTGGCCTGGGCGGCGGCGACGGTCGGCTGCTGGTTGGCGTCGTAGCCGTTCCCGAGCTGCGACAGCCCGGGCGTGAAGCTGGCGGCGGTGGCGCCGACGAGCAGCAGCGCCGCGACGAGCTGCCGCGCGAGCAACTGGCTCGGCCCGGCGCCGGGCACCCGCCCCGGCACGCCGACACCCGACAGCGCGGCCTTCATCTCCACGAGCACGCACGCCGTGAACTGCGCCCACGCCAGCCACACGATGACGGTGAGGATGTTCAGGAACGTCTGAACGGTGATCTCTTGCTGCAGCCAGTCGACACTCGGCACCCCGTCGGGCAGCGGCCACCCGATCTGTGTGGCCAGCGCGCCCGGCACGCCCACGAGCAGCACGGCAAGGGCGACGAGGGCGAAGAACGCCTTGACGAAGTCCCCGAACGACCGCCGCCGGATCCTCACCGGCTGCGGGGTCCGGTTCCTGGGGGCGGCCGTGGCTCCCGTCGCTCCCGTCGTACGTCCCGTCGAGCTTGACGAGCTTGAGGTGCGGCGTCGCGGCATGGCGGGTGTCCTGGGGTCGTGTGCGGAGTGGGGTGAGGCCGGGCTGTGGAGTGAGGGGTGTGCTGAGCCTACAGAGATCTTATGGACTCTTACCGGGGGCGTCGAAGGGCGGATCGAAGGATCCCCCTCGGCGTCCGGTTTGCCCCTGAAGTCATGGGTGTTCACTCCTGGGCCGGGCGACCGGGGGCGTCACCTTCGCATGTGCCACGCACGCCCTTCACTGTCCCCACGCAATCCACCACTGCTTATCAAGGCCCCTCCACCCTCCCCTGATAGCTTCGTTCTCTACCGCACACGTAGAACGACGATCGACACAACGGGGGAGATCCGCCAGTGGCTCGCCGCGCTCCGAAGACGACAGCCGCCGCGCTCACGGCGGCAGCGGCCCTGCTGCTCACCGCCTGCGGCGGGGGTGGCAACGACGCGCCGGACGACATCGAGGGAGCGGGCAAGGGGGCCGGCGCTCCTTCCGCTTCGGCTTCCGGCTCGGCGTCGGCCGATGTCGAGAGGCCTGACGTGAGTGTCCCGAAGGACCTGGATCTGGTCTTCGACTTCGAGAAGCCGTTGGACCAGGACAGCGCGGCAGCCCTCCAGGACGCCACGAACTACATTCGCGCGCTGAACCACGGCATCACCAAGCAGGACCCGAACGATCCCGCCTTCCAGTTCTACTCGTCGGGCCAGGCTTCCCAGTACGCGCACTCGCAGATCAAGGAGTACGTGGACGGCGGCTGGACGCTGACGGGCAGGGACCGGTACTACGACGCCGAGATCAGCCCTGGCGACGAGTCCGAGCAGGTCAAGACGGTCAGCGTCACCTTCTGTGAGGACCAGTCCAAGGTCTTCGGCAAGGAAGTCAAGAGCGAGAAGGTCCACCGCACGAAGGAAAGCCTGGCCAGTTACCAGAAGTTCACCCTCCTCATGGCGTCCGTGAAGGACAACCCGGTGTGGCGTGCCCAGCAGGTCACCGTCGAGGGGAAGGCAGAGGCATGCCGAGGGTGACCGTGCCCCGGCGGACGAAGCTGATCGTGGGGCTTGCGGCCGGTTGTGTCCTCTCGACCCCTGGTACGGCTCACGCCGACAAACCGGTCGGAGGCGAAGCGGCACCGCCTCCGCAAGGCGGAAGCGACGGCAAGGGCGGCCTGTCGGCCTCGGTCTCCAACATTCAGGTCACGTACCCGAGTGGTGGCGGTGGCGGCGGCGAGGAAGGCAACCTCGGCACGGTCGATCCCAACTGGAAGCCCCCGGCCTGCTGGTACGAGCCCGCCTTCAGCCCGGAGCAGTTGAAGAAGTTCGTGGACTCGGACGGTGGCGGTGACGTCGGAATCCACGAGTCCTGGTTCGGCAAGGGCCTGTGGACCGACCACTACCGGGACGGCAAACCGGCGGACAACTTCGACTTGAAGGCCCCGACGAACAGCTCCGCCGAGGGCTACAAGGACTACAACCTCGGCGAGGAAGGCTACTTCTGGCGTGGTGTCGCCCCCGATCCCAACGCCTCGGAGTCGTGGGACTGCGGCCGCATCATGTTCTGGGTCGACGCCGGCGAGGTCCCGGACGATCCGAACGCGCCCACTCCGAAGACGCTCGCCGAGTACGCCTACAACAAGGTCAAGGTCCCGGAGACCGAGGTCGAGCTGAAGCCGGAGACCGAGTCCACGGTCAACCTGCCCACTTGGGTCTGGCTGGACAAGGGCACATTCAAGGACGTCAAGGTCCGTGCCGCACTGCCGAACACGGGCCTGTGGGCGGAGACCACCGCCAAGCCGGTCGCCCTCCACCTGGACCCGGGCACCAAGGACGCCGAGGTCTTCCCCGCCTCCGGCGACTGCGCGATCAACGACGACGGCTCCATCGGCACGCCCTACACCAAGGGCGCAGCCGACAAGACCCCGCCGTGCGGCATCCGTTACCTCCGCGCGACCGACGGCGCCCCGTACCAGCTCTCGGCCAGCGTCACCTGGCAGATCACCTGGGAAGGCTCCGACGGCACCGACGGCGACCTGCCCGACGGCACCTTCGAGACCACTCAGGACATGAACGTCCAGGAGATCCAGTCGGTCAACCGCTAACCCGGCACCTGGCGGCCAACGGACCAGCGACCGCGCACGCGGACCGCCACGCCACACTGACGACGATCGAACAACGGAGAGATGCGCCCGTGACTCGCTGCGCTCCGAAGACGACAGCCGCCGCGCTCACTGTGGCGGCGGCCCTGCTGCTCACCGCCTGCGGCGGGGGTGGCGACTCGGCCGCGGACGACAGCAAAGGCTCGGGCGACAGCTCACACAGCCCGACGGCCTCGAAGTCGTCCCCGGAACCCGGCGTCAAGCGCCCGGTCATCAGGCTCCCCGGCAGCTTCCAACTGACCTTCGAGAACTGGACGAGCAGCGACCGGGTGGAGCAGGCGGTGCTCAACGACGGCAAGGAGGAACTCCGGGCCGGATACGCGGCGGTGATCGCGAACGACCCCGACAGTGAAGCCGTCGCCTTCTACGACACCGAAGGCGTCCGCGGACAGACCAAGCAGTGGATCAAGTCCTACACGGACAAGGGTTACACCGTCATCGGCAAGCTGCCCGCCTTCAACCCCAAGGTCATCCTGGCCAAGAACCGCAAGGGGGCGACGCTGACTTACTGTACGGACGAGACCGAGGCGAAGACCAGGCATCGCAAGACCGGCAAGGTCGAGGGCAACCCGGCGGGCACGAACCCCTACGTCCTCTACTCGCTCTCCCTGACGAAGAACGAGCAGGGCGTGTGGCAGAACACGTCGGTGCGCGGTGAGCGAGGGAAGTGCTCCCGGTGAAGGAGCCGCACAGAGCGATACCTCTGATCATCGCGTCCTGGGCGTGCCACTGCTGAGTTCGTCGCCGGCGGGTGCCTTCGGAGGCCCTGACAGCGATGGGCGAGGTGGCAGTCCCGGATCAAGGTCACGCAGACCAGCGGCCCCACGGGCGGCAAACAGGGCACTGTCGCGTCGACGGACGTCAACTGGGGGTACGGTTTCTCGGAGATCAGAGTGCCGGACGTTGGGGGGGCTCCCGGATGGGCAAAGGCAAGAGCGACCTCGCACTCCCGCTGACCGAGCTGGAGAGCTACGGGCGCCGGCTGCGCTCCATCAAGACCCGTCTGAATCACACCAAGAAGCTCTTCGAGTCCTACAAGGACGATATCGGCGACGGCAGCGTCAATGACGCGCTCGACGATTTCGAGTCCAACTGGGAGGACGGGCGTGAGGACATCACGCAGCAGCTGGATGCGCTGGCCAGTATGTCCGATGCCGTTGTTCGCGAGTTCAAGAAGCTGGATGACGAACTCGCCAAGAAGGTGAACGACGCCATGAAGACCGAGGACAAGCGAGGCGGTAAGGGCGGTAAGGGGGACGGCGCGGGGAAGTAGGCCCGTCCGAGCTACGTGGAAAGGCCCTGGATCCACCAGAGATCCAGGGCCTTTTGCGCGCGCTGCTTCAGGAAGCGACGGCCGCGTTGAGGTGCAGGTCCGCCGCGATGCCCTGCGGCGATACGGCGAGGCCCAGGCCGCCGCCGACGCCGGTCGTGAGGCCCGCGGCCGTGGTCTCGACGTAGAGACCGGCTGCGGCGCCGGCACCCGCGGTGGCGCCGCCCGCCTGACCGCCGGCGACGGTGTCCAGCTCGGCGTCGGACATCTGGGCGGTCTCGATCTGCGGGGTGAACGCCATGGGGGGTGGTTCCCTTCGTTTATTCATTCAAATGCTCGAGCGCGACTGATCAAAGCATGCCGGGAGAAGTGGCGGCCAGTCAGTGACGACGAGTGGGAGTGGAATGACGGGAGGCGAATTCATGGGTGTGACCTTTTGGTCACCGGGAACCTCGCGGTCTTCACACCTTCTGCCCCGCCGCGGTACGGGAATGTGGTCCGCAGTAAGGGAAATGGGCCGGGGTCGGTTTCCGCCCGGTTCCTTCACGGCCCCGCGGTGACCGGTGTGCAGATGCGACGAAGGTTCCGGACCGGCTCAGCCGACCTCGTTCTGCGCCACGGCCTGCCCGTGGACCACCACGTCGCCGCCGTAGAACATTCCCGTGAAGACCGGGGAGTACGTGAGCTGTACCTCGACCTCGACCTGCTCGGCGTCCGCCACCACGCAGTGGGTCGCGCCGATGTCCGCGCCCGTCATGTCCATCTCGCGGGCGAAGGCCTTCACGCGGGCGTTGCAGTTCTCGAAGTTGATCGGCGCGGGGCCGCCCTCGTTCTCGTAGAGGGCGTCGCGGTCGATGTCCTGCGCGGCGTAACGGGCGGCCTGTTCGGCGATGTCGGCGGCGCGTTCCCGCTTGGAGATGGACAGGCCGCCGTCGATGACGAACGCGGACAGGGAGAGGAAGACGAGCGTGAAGATGATGACCGCTCCCGCGCCGGAGCCGCGGTCGTCCAGCCGAGCGCCACGGGCCGCCCACCACGACCGCCAGGAGGAGCGTAGGTGTCTCACGCCGACCTCCGGAACGGGTCGAGCGGGGAGCTGAAGCTCGACGACAGGGTCGTCGGGACGTCGAGGCCCAGCATGGCGAGACCTCGCACCTGACAGCTCACCTCGACGGTGAAGATGGTGTCCGGCTCGAAGCCCTGGCTGGTCTGTGTGACGGACACCGGGCCCGAGCAGACGTCCGCCAGGTTCGCCTCCGCGGCCTTCTTCGCCTCGGCCATGGCCGTCGCGTGGTCCTTCTGGATCGACCCCGCGCGGGCCGCGTCCCGGGCCGCGCCGTCGAGGGCCCCGCGGCCGTCCACCAGCTGACCGAAGGCCACCAGCACCAGGATGAACAGGATCATCACCGGTGCGAGGATCACGACCTCGACGGTGGACAGGCCACTGTCGTCCGCGGACCGGCCGCCCTCGGGGAGGAAAGGGACGGACATTCAGTTGCCCTCTTCCTGTACGAACCGCTCCACCGGCCCCACCGACTGCGCGTGCACCGTCAGGTCCAGCCCGGGGAACACCGTCGGGACCCTCGCCGCGATCTCCACGCCCACCGTGTTCTGCTCCGGCTGCACCATCGTCACGTCCGGAGACAGGACCAGTTGGGGGCCGAGCTGGCGGATGTAGCTGTCCACCACGTCCCGCGCCTCGCCCCGCCACGCACCCGGCTGCTCGTCGGCCGTGGCCCGGGCCTTGCGAGCTCCGGCCTGGGCCGCCGCCTGGGCCACGTGGTCGGCGAAGAAGTACAGGGCGAACTGCACCGTCGCGAAGATCATGAAGAACAGGACCGGGGTGAGCAGCACGAACTCGATCGCGGTCATGCCTGAGTCGCCGCGGGCGGCCACCCGTTCCCGTGCGGCCCGCACCCAGCGGCGTGCCCGTCTGCCCACATCTGCCGGCATCCCGTGAACCCCGTTGCTCTTGATGCTCCTGGTGCTCCCGAGAGCGATCAGCAGGTCTTGCCCGCGTCCGCGCCCTTGATGCAGTCGCCGACCTTGTTGGCGCCCTCGCTCAGCGCGGCGTTGATGATGGCCGCCACGACACCGACGATCGCCACGACGACCGCGGAGATGATGACCCACTCGACCGCGGAGGCACCGCGGTCCAGCTCGCCGGAGCGGGCCCGCTCGGTGCGGGCCTGGAGGAAGGTGACGAGGAAGTCCACGGCGGGGATGCCGGTGTGGAAGGTGCGTCCGTTCATGACGTCTTGTCCTTTCGAAATCAGGTCACGGAGTTCTGGAGTTGTGAAGGTCGCTCACAGCGAGCTCACCGCAAGGCTCATGCACGGCTCACTGCACCTGGAACACCCGCATCGCCGCCGGAAAGATCAGGAACACCAGGAACCCGGCGCACAGCAGCAGCTGCGCCACGAGCATCGACTGGGACTTCTCGCCCGCGCTGCCCTCGATCTCGGCGAGTTCGCGGTGCCGCATGGTCTCGGCGCGGGAGGCGAGGGACTCACGGACCTTGGCTCCGTCGTCCGCGACCAGGGCCAGGGATGCGGAGAGGTCCTTGAGTTCCTCCACGCCGATCTCCTCGCCGAGCGCGCCGAGCGCCTGCCACTGGCTGACGCCGGTGATGCGGGCGTCGGACAGGGCGTTGCGGATGCGCTGGTTGGCCCAGCCGTCGGAGATCTCGGCCGCCGCCATCAGGGCCTCGGGCAGACCGCGTCCGCCGGCGAGACTCATCGACACCAGGTCGAGGTACGCGCCGATCACACGCCGCAGGTCGCGCCGCTTGTCGGCCGCGTCCCGCCGTACCTCCAGGTCGGGCAGGAAGAAGAAGACGACCGCGAAGAGCAGGGCCATCCAGACCGGGATGATCGGGCTCCTGCCGAAGCCCAGCGTGTAGACGATGGCGAACAGGAACGGGCCGAAGAACAGGCCGGCCACGCCCAGCAGCACCTTCGTCGCCAGGAACTTCTCCCAGCTGCGGTCCAGCACCGCGAGGTCCGCGCGCAGCGAGCGCTGCTCCCAGCCCTGCTGGAGGTAGAACTCCGAGACGCGCAGGCCCACTTCGGCCCGCAGCGCGCCCAGGCGGCCCTTCTCCCGCTCGACGCGGGCCGATTCGTAGGCCGAGCCGCGGGCGCGCATCGCGTCGATCCGCGCGACCTGTGAGATCGCGCTGCGCTTGGTGGGCATGAGGGCGCGCACGAGGGCGTAGATGCCCAGGCCGATGACGGCGCCGACGACGAGCGGCATCGTGAGGTCCATCAGCGAGCCCCTTCTTCCTGCGGCAGCCGCTGCTGGGACTGCGCCCCCGACGGCGTCCTCGGGCGGACGAACTGGACGGAGGCCTCGTCGCGGACCAGGAAGCGCTCGGGCGTCTCGATGGTGGACAGCTTGCGCAGCCACCAGAAGCCGAGCGCGAACAGGCCGCAGACACAGGCCAGGACGAGCTGGCCGACGGCCGTTCCGTACGGCTCCACGAAGTCGCGGTTGAAGATGGACAGGCCGAGGACGAAGGCGACGGAGACCGCGACGACGATCTGCACCGACCTGCGGGTCGAGGCGCGCTGGGCCATGACCCGCTGGCGCATGTCGACCTCCTCACGGGCCGACTTGGCCAGGGCGCCGAGGACTTGGCGCAGACCCGGGCCGCGCAGCCGGGCGTTGAGGATGAGGGCCGCGACGATGATGTCGGCGGAGGCGTCGTCGATCTCGTCGGCGAGCTGCTGGAGCGCCTCGGGCAGCGGAGTGCGGGCGCGCAGCCGGTCGACGAGGGCGTCGAGGTGGGGGCGCAGCACGGGGGCCGCGGCACGGGCCGAGGCCGGGATGGCCTGCTCCAGGCCCACGGCGCCGGCGATGGTGTCGCGCAGGGACTCCGTCCAGGAGGCCAGGGCCTCGACGCGGCGCATGGCGGCCCGTTCCTCACCGGCGCCGCCGAACAGGCGGTCCCAGAAGAAGACGAGGACGCCGGCCGCGATGCCCGCGACGGTCCAGCGGGTGAGGACGAGGACGACCAGGCCGACGATGGCGGCGAGCGAGCCGCGCTGGCCGGCGAAGCGGATCAGTTCGCTCGCCCGCTCGGCGGCCTTCTGCTTCTCGTGGTCGGGCTTGGCGGGAAGCCCGCGGATGGCGATGAGGAGGAGGGCGAGGCCGCCGCCGACGGCGACGCCGCTCCCTATCGAGTACAGGACGGTGGTGGAGAACAGGCCGCCCATGGAGCCGAGCGAGCCGATGGCCGTGTTGGTCGTGGTCATCCCCGGCTCACCCCCAGGTCCCGGACGGCTGGTAGCCGTGTGCCATCAGTTCCTCCAGGCAGGCTATGGGGGCGTGCGGCACGATCCGGCCGTCGGGGGCCTCCGCGAACACCTCGCTGGACAGCACCCGTCCGTCCACGCCGTTGACCTCGCGGACGGAGGTGACCATGCGCTGGAGGCGGCCGCCGTTGCCGAAGTTGTTGCGCCGCTGGATGAAGACGACGAAGTTGACCGCGCCCGCGATCAGCATCTGGCTGGCCTCGATGGGCAGCCGTTCCGTCGCCTGCAGCGCGTAGGTGGAAATACGGTTGAAGACCTCGTGCGAGCTGTTGGCGTGGATCGTGGACAGTGAGCCGTCGTTGCCCTGCGACATCGCGTTGAGCATGGTGACGATCTCGTCGCCGAGGACCTCACCGACGATGACCCGGGAGGGGTTCATACGCAGCGAGCGTCGCACCAGCTCCGCCATCGAGATGGTGCCCTGGCCCTCGGAGTTGGGCAGGCGCTCCTCGAAGGCGACGACGTTGGGGTGCAGGTCGGGGAAGGTGTCGAGGCCGAGTTCCAAGGCCCGTTCGACGGTGATGAGGCGCTCGTGCGGCGGGATCTCGTTGGCGAGGGCCCGCAGGAGCGTGGTCTTACCGGCGTTGGTGGCACCGGCGATCATGATGTTCTTGCGGGCTCGGACCGCACAGGCCATGAAGTGGGCGACCTCGGGTGACAGCGTGCCGTTGCCGACGAGGTCGGAGATGAACACCTTGCCCATGCGCGCCCGGCGGATGGACAGCGCGGGGCGCCGGGTGACGTCCATGACGGCCGACAGTCGCGAACCGTCGGGGAGCCGCAGGTCGAGCTGTGGGTTGGCCGAGTCGAAGGGCCGGGAGGAGAGACCGGAGTACGCACCGAGCACCTGGATGAGCTCGATGAGCTCCTCGTCGGTCTCGGCGACAGGGTCGACCTTCTCCTCGCGTCCGTCGGCGTACCCGACGAACACCTGGTCGCAGCCGTTGATGTCGATGTTCTCGACCTCGGGGTTGTCCAGCAGCGGCTGGAGCCGGCCGACGCCGAACAGCGCGGCGTGCACGGCGGCCGCGTACTGCTCCTCGGTCTCGGCGTCCAGCGGCGTACGGCCCGCGTTGATCTCGGTGCGGGCGTACTCCTCCAGGATCTGGGCTATGACGGCACGGGCGTACTGCCGCTCGTCCTCCGTGGACATCGGGGTGACGCCCGCGACCTGGTCCTGCCGGCGCTGCTCGGCGATACGGTCGCCGGCGTCCTGGCGGAACCGCTTGACCAACTGGTGGTCGACAGCGGTCATGCGCCGGCCCCCGCGTGGCCCTGCGTCTGGCCCGGGGCGTGCGGGGCGTGGTGGGCCTGGGGTGCCTGGTCGGCTCGGGCGGAGGCGGCCCAGGCGGCGCCGTACTGCTGGTAGAGGTCGGCGGCGACCTTGCGGGCCGAGCGGATCAGCAGCGACTTGTCGAGGCGGCCGCGCTTGCGGCCGGCCAGCTGGTCGGCGCCGGCCGGGTCGTCGGCGATGGTGCCGACCACGCGGGCACCGGTCTGGGCGTGCACGAGCATGTCGTTGACCTGCGAGGCGAGTTTGGCGGCCGTGCCTGTGTCGGCGATCAGGACGACGCCGATCATCGGGGTGCCGAGGCTGGCGGCGCCACGCGGTCCGCCGTGCAGCTTGGCCGCGAGGGCGGCGGCGCGGTCGCGGACGCGGGCGAGGGCCTCCGGCTCGGTGCGTGAGATGAGCAGCACGAGCGCGGCGTGCGGGAACAGCTCCACGGCCGGGGTGTCGCCGCTGACGCGTCCGCAGTCGGCGATGACGTCGGCGGCGGCGTGCGGGGAGTCGGCGAGGGAGTTGAAGGCGTGCCCGAGGGTCGGCCACAACCCCGCCAGTCCGGCGGCCTGTTCGGCGATCCCGAGCCCGACGAGGACCTCGAGACCGCCGCTCAGCGGCTGGACGTGGTCCCAGAGCTGGTCGGGCACGAGGCCACGGCGGGCGGTGGCGGCGATGGAGAGCATGCCGGTGTTGGGGTTGAGCGGTCCGCCGTGCGCGGCGGCACTGCGGTAGACGAGGTCACCGCCCGCCGGGTCCGCCTCGGCGAGCAGGACACGCCGCGGCCAGACCGCCGCGAGGGCGACGGCCGCGGTGGTGACGCCGGGGGAACCCTTGTCGGCGGCGAGAGCGATGAGCGCCATGGGCTGGGTGCCGCCTTCTAGTTGCCGGAGTTACCGGGGACCTGGACGAGGGCGACCTCGCCGTTGGAGGCGGCCTGGGCCAAGCCGGCGGCCTTGTCGCTGTCGACGGTCAGGGTGACCGCCAGGTTGGTGCTGCCGACGATCTCGTCGCCGCTGTCCTTCGGGCCCGGGACGTAGGTGACGCGGGCGCTGTCGACGATGACGGAGCTGTCGGTCGCCGACGACGAGGAGGAGTCGCTGTTGCTGTTGCTGTTGCCCGAGCCGGTGGCGGAGCCGACGCGGTAGGCCGCGACGGTGTCGCCCTGCTTGATGCCGGTCGGGTACTGGCCGGCCTTGAGGGAGAGGCCCACGGTGGCCTTGCCGGCGGCGACACCCGCCTCGTCGCCGAACATCTCACCGACGACGACGGCTCCGGCGGGGATGGCGTTGACGGCCTTCAGCTTCTGCTTCTTCAGCTGGTCCAGCTGGGTCCACTCGATGTAGTGGATGCTGTCGTCCTTGGCGACCATGACGGGGGTCGAGTTCGACTGGGTGACCGAGCCACCCGGGGGGATCGCCTGCGTGACCTTGACGACCTCGATGCGCTCACCGACCTGGAGCACGAGCATGGTCGCACCCAGCGCGCCCGCCAGGATCAGCAGCACCGCGAGCGCGGCCAGAGCCGGTTTGCGCTCGCGAGGCGGGGTGGGAAGCCGGTCGCCGACCGACGGCTGAGCCGGAGCGGCGGAACGACCTGCGCCCGCCCCCGTACGCTCTTGGATCTTCACGCAACCGCTCCCCGTACACCCAAGAAGATGTCTGTCATGTGCCTTCAAATTCGGACACTTCACCCGCGTCGACCCGCACGGAGAAGTGCGGGACGGGCCGGACGTACCCGCCCGACCTGGGCGAATAGCCAGCACTGGGGGTGAGTGTCAAGCCATCGCACCGTATCAGCCGCACATAAGCCCCTCAAGGCACGTCCGGCCCCACGGGCCGCAGGGTGCGGCCTGTTATCCATCTGCAACGTCCGGCCCGGTCAACCCGCCCAGAACCAGCTCCAGATGACGGCAGCACCTGTGCGTGAGCGAATCGCCCGGGACCCCAGCAGCGCAGAGCCACGGGCTGGTTCGTCACCTACCGGCCATCAGGCCTGCACGATTCACTCACGAAGTCGGCGTGGGACACCGCGTGATCCCGCCCTGGCGAAGGCGACACCGATCCTGACGGGCCCCACCGGAGCACAGGCCGGGCCGCAGCCACGAATTCGAGGTGCGGACACCGCACGATCCCGACCTGGCGAGGGCGACACCGATCCTGAGGGGCCCTCGCGAGCACCGGCCGAGCCGCAGCCGGGCGTCCTGTAGCACTCGCGAACGGCCGAGTAGAGTGCCGCGCGGACATCGATCGGACCGCGGGGGACTCACCGGTGAGAGCAGTCACGACGAACAACGCCTGCACAGCAGGGATACGGGCAACGAGCAACAGCCGCAGGCGCGTTCCCGGAGTGCTCCTCGCCCTGTTCGCGCTGACGGCCCTCTTCGCGACCGCCACACCCGCCGTCGCCGCGGACACCCCCACCCTGGCCGCCTACCTCGCCGACCGCCTCCGCGAGAACCCGGTCCACGTCACCGACCAGCTCCCCCGCGAGGTCCCACGCTCCACCGCCCCCGACCTCGCCCGGATCGCGAAGAAGACCGGCGTCCCGACGTACGTCCTGGTCCTGCCCATGCAGAGCAGCACGGACGGACGGCAGCTGCTCGGCGCGGTCCACGACCGGCTCGGGCGGGACGGGCTGTACGTCCGTTTCGAGGGTCCGGACATCGCGGAGGCCAGGGCCTTCGGCGTCGACGCCCCCGCTGACGCCGCCGTCACCGTCACACAGTACGAACTCCCATACGATGCGGGCCCGTTGCGCAGCTTCGAGCGGTTCGCCGACGTCATCGCGCAGGGCGGCGAGAAGGCCGCCGCCCGCGCCGAGGCCGCTCGTGAGAAGTACCAGGACGACGAGCCATCCGACTTGTACATCGGCCCGTCCGACCGCCAGAACCAGTCGTTCATCACGGGCATCCTGCTCACCGGCGTACCGCTGACGATCCTGCTGCTCGCGGTCTACGCGGGGCGCGGGCGGCCGAAGAAGCCCGTCCTGCGCCCGGTCGTCTGGGGCGCGGCTCTCCTGTCCGCCGCCGCTGTCGCCCTCACCGCCACCGTCGTCTTCGACCAGACCCGGTCGAGCGCGGCGCAGCCTCCCACCCCCGCCGACCTGTCCGCCCGTGTGGAGCGGGTCGCGGCAGGGCTGAAACAGGACCCGGTGTACGCCGATCCGGAGAGCCCGCGCGTCCTCGACGCCCGGCAACTGGACCGGCTGCACGAGCGGATCCGGGACTTCCGGCGTTCCGACGGCGGCGGCCCGGTGTACGTCTCCCTCGTGCCGCAGACGCCGGAGAGCGAGTCGGCCGGCGACTCGGGCCTGTTCGCCGCGGCGGTGCACGCCAAGGTGGGCGAGGACGGGGTGTACGTGGTCGCCGACCCGGACGACGGCACGATCGACGCCTACAACCACGGCCTGCGCCTGGACGGCAACCTCCTCACCTTCGACATGCCGGACTCCGTCACGCTGGGCGACAGCAGGGCGGACGAGGCCGGCGACCACCTCCTCGGCGAGCGCCTCGACGCGCTGATGACCTTCCTCGACGACACCCCGCGCACCGACCGGCCCTGGTCCGAGCCCGCGCCCCCCGCAGCGCCGAGCGCCGCCGGTGAGACCGCCCTCCCGCCCCTGTTCTCCACGGATTTCTGGCCGGGCCTGTTCGTGGGCGCCTTCGCGGCCCTCCTGCTGTCGAGCGTCGTGGCCGGGGCGACCTGGATCGTCCGGGCCCTGCGGCGGCGGCGCTCCCCCGCGCCCGAGCCGTCCGGCAGTTTGCCGCTCACCGCCCCGACCGAACCGTCGGTGTCCTACCTCCGGCGCACGGCCTACGCCGAACTCACCGCTCTTACCGCTCTTACCGCCGAGTTCAGCGCCCCGGACGATCGCGGCCGCGCCTGGGACCACCTCGACGCCGCGCTCCTCCTGGTCGACGGCGATCCCGGGCGCGTGCGGCAGCCTGGGACGGATGCCGCGACCCTTGTGGCCGTCATCGTGCTCGCGCGAGCCGGCCGTGCCGCACTCGCCGGCGACCCGGCCGACCTGTGCTGCGGCGTCAACCCGCTGCACGGCCCCGCCACCCGCCGGCACCACGTCCGGGTCTCGGCCGAGCGCAACCACCGCCGCCTGCTCCCCGTCTGCCGGCTCTGCGGCGACACCGCCGTCGCCGAACCGGGCGGCATCCCGGCCCGGTTGCTGAAACTGCCCGACCCCTCCCTCGGCAACACCCGCGTCCCCTACTACGACATGACCGACGGCCCCCTGACCGCCGTACCGAACGGAATCGCCCGGCTCATCGACAAGGTGAGGGAGACCGCAGGTGTCCACTGAAGCGAAGCGCGTGATCACCGCCCTGGCGGCACTGCTACTGGCGGTGCTCACCACGACGGGCACCGCCATCGCGGCGGACGGCGACGGCCCCAGCGCCGGGCAGCGCATCGCGAACGCCCTGCGCACCTCCCCCGTCTACGTCGACGCGGCCTACGCCGAAGCCGTACCGCCGTCCCGGCAACGGCAACTGTCGGACCGGATCCGCCGCACGGGCCTGCCCATCAAGGTCGTGCTCATCCCCCTCGCCAAGGGCGACGCCTTCGACGGCGAGTCCGACCTCCTGGCCGGGACGGTCCGCGACCGGCTCCCGGAACGGCGCGACCTCGTCCTCATCACGTCGGACGGCGACTTCCCCGATTCCCTCCAGGGCTACGAGTGGCCCGGCGACACCCACCAGGCGCGCAGTGCCGTGGCGGCCGCCGGGTTCCTGGACGAGATGCGGGACGCGGGACTGGCGGACCTGACGGCGAAGGCCGTGGACCTGGTGGCGGAGGGCAAGGGCGAGCAGCGCTACGAGGAGGCGATGAGCGACCTCGGCGGAACGGCCCGCCCCACGCAGTCCAGCTCCGACTCCGGCTCCGGCTCCGGCATGACCGGCTGGTGGCTGCTCATCGCCGTACCGGCCCTGGCCCTGACCGTGCTCGCGACCCGCGCGGCCCTGCTCCGTTCCCGTACGGCCCCGGCCGTCCCCCAACTGGTGTTCACCACGGCCCGCGCGGCCGACGAGGCGCAGGTGCGGCGCCGTGCGGAGGCGGAGGTACTGGCGCTGGGCGAGGCGACCCGGGCCGCCGACGTGGCCGCGACCCCCGGTCTCCAGCAGGCCCTCGACGCGTACGCGGCGGCCGGCACGGTCCTCGACGAGGCCCGGGGCCTGCCCGACCTGGCGGGCGCCCTGGCCCTGGCGCAGGAGGGCCGCGACGCCCTGGCCGGCTCTCCCGGCCTTCCCCTCTGCTTCTTCAACCCCCTGCACGGCCGCGCGGCCCTGCGCACCGGCTGGCGTCCGCTCGGCCGCCGGGACCGGCTCGACGTGGCGGTGTGCCAGGAGTGCGCGGACGCGCTGCGGGACCGCCGCGCCCCGGAGGTGCTCACCGACACGGACGAGGACGGCCGTACGGTGCCCTACTTCGAGGTCCCGGCGAGGCGCAGCGCGTGGGCGGCGAGCGGGTACGGCTCGCTGATGCCACCGTCGGCCGGTCTGGGCGGGGCCCGTTGATCGGCGGGGCGGCCGGTCCTCGTGTCGTCACACATGTGTCATCGCTCCCGCACAGCGCGCCCATGGGCCTCCCGAGCCGCCGTGCCATGATCTTCGTCCGAATCAGCGACCGAGGAGCCCCCCATTGAAGCGCGCCGCCCTGGCCGTCGTCTCAGCCCTGGCCCTGACCTCCGCACTGACCGCATGCTCGGGCGGCGAGGACACGCCCACTGATGCCCCGTCGGCTCCGAAGGCCAAGCAGATCACTCCGGCACAGCGGCTGGCGAAGGTCATCGTGACGAAGGACGACCTGCCCGGCTACAACGTGTCCGAACCGGAAGCCGAGTACGCCTTCGCCAAGTCCCCGGACGAGGTCACGGTCGACAAGCCCGGCTGCGCCCCGCTGGCCCTCGCGATGAATCAACTCCCTCTCGGTGAGCCCCAGGCCGACCTCACACGCAGTGCCGGGGCTGGCTACGGCAAGGAGAGCACGTACATCACTCTCGCCGTGTACGAGCCGGCGGCCGAGGCCGAGTCGGTGCTGGCCGGGCTGGCGAAGGCCGTGCCGGAGTGCGCGGACGGGTTCACTGCGAAGGCGGGCGAGAACACCAGCGCCTACGACTCGGTCACCGCCGAGAAGGGCACGGCGACCGGTGCCGTCGCCTTCCGGTCGACGTTCCGGGGTGTCACCCACACGCTGCACACCGAAGCCGTCCGCCACGGCGACGTGCTCGCCGTCTACTTCTCCGTGAACGGCTTCGCCATCGCCGACAGCAGGCGGCCCAGCGACGCCAAGATGTCCGCGAACGTGGTGAAGGCGCAGAACTCCGAGCTCGCGACGTGAGTCCGGATCACCGGAGCGGTAAACCCGCGGTCGCACGCGGCCCGGTGCCGCCCCGCTGATCAGCCGGGCGGCCGGTCCTCGCGCAGGGCGCTGAACAGGGCGCGGGCCCGCCGCTCGTCCCACTTCACCGCGCTGCCCTTGGAGGTGCGCAGATCCGGGTCGGCCACGGGCACGTTGAGCTGCCGGCCGCCGCCGCCCGTCGCCTTGCGCATGGCCTCGAACAACGCCATGAGGTCGGGCAGTTCCGTGCCGTCGTCGACGATGAGCGTGTCGAGTCCGGCCCGCAGGGTCGGAACGGACGTGGAGGGGTCGGCGAGGGTGGCGGGCGTGGCCGCCTTGCGGGCGAGGGCGGCGAGGAATCTCTGCTGGTTGCGGGTACGGCCCAGATCACCCCGGGCCTCCTGCTTGCGCTGCCGCACGAAGGCCAGCGCCTCGGCGCCGTCGAGGGTCTGGCAGCCGGCGGGCAGGTTCGCTCCGGAGTCCTTGTCCCGCACGGGCCGGCCCAGGCACAGGTCGACACCGCCGAGGGCGTCCACCACACCCACGAACCCGGCGAAGCCGATCTCCGCGTAGTGGTCGACACGCACGCCGGTGTTGCGTTCCACGGTCCGCACCAGCAGGTCGGGGCCGCCCAGCGAGAACGCGGCGTTCAGCTTGTCCGGCGTGGCCCGGTAGCTGCGGCCGGTGCCGGGGTCGACGTAGGGCGGGAGGGTCACCCAGGAGTCGCGCGGCAGGCTCACCATGGTCGTGCCGTTCGCGCCGGTGTGCAGCAGGATCACCGAGTCGGTGCGGCGGCCGTCGGCCGAGCCGGTGTTGAGGTCCTTGCGGTCCTGCTCCGACAGCCCCTCGCGACTGTCGGAGCCGACGACCAGGTAGGTGGTGCCCTCACCGGCGGGCACCCGCGCTCCGAGCGCGCCGAGGTCGACCTCCTGATCGAGGCGGGAGTCGGCCCAGACGTACGTACCGGCGCCGCCGAGCACCAGCACGGACGCCAGGACGGCAGCCGTCCGCAGATACCGGCGGCCCCTGCCCGCCCGCCGCCGCGGGTTCCTGCTGCCGCGGCCGCCGCGTGGGTGCGGTCCGCTGTCGTAGCGTCCGGGGGCGGCGGGCGAGGGCATGCCGGGCAGCGGCGCGGTACGGGTCGAAGGGGGCGGGGCGAGGGGCCCCCGGTGTGGGGTCCACTCGGGCGGGGGTTCTCCCGGACGGTCGGTCCAGTCGCTCATCGACGCCTCGAAGGTGCTGTGGGGGGCTCTCGGGTCAGCGCATCGGCACACCCCTATACGGGACGGGCCCGCCGATCTGTTCAGCGGCCGTCCCGGACCGCTTCATCCGCTGCCACCGCAGCCGGCTGCCGAGCAGCAGCGCCACCAGCGACTGGATGACGACGAGATACATCAACTGCCGGTAGACGACGATCTGGAACGGCATCGACCACAGGGCCCGCACCGGCTCGCCGTCGAGTCTGAGCGCGTAGCCGGAGCAGACGATCTGCACGCCGAGGAACGCGAACCAGACCGCGGCGGACTCCCACGGGTCCCGGAACAGCACGCCGTAGAGGGCGTACACGTCGATGACGGGCGCGAGCAGCGGCAACGCGACCTGGAACAGCGCGAGATACGTCAGTCCGCGCCGTCCGAACCGCCCGGCCGGCCCGGTGCCGAACACGGCCCCGCGATGCTTCCACATGGCCTGCAGCGTGCCGTAGCACCACCGGTACCGCTGCCGCCACAACTGCCGCAGGCTGGTGGGCACTTCGGTCCAGGCGACGGCGGACTCCTCGTACAGCACGCGCCAGCCGGACCGCCACAGGGCCATCGTCAGGTCGGTGTCCTCGGCGAGGGTGTCCTCGCTGACCCCGCCGACACCGATCACGGCGTCCCGCCGGAACGCCCCGATGGCACCCGGCACGGTCGGCATGCACTCCAGCACCTCGAACATGCGCCGGTCGAGGTTGAAGCCGAAGACGTACTCCAGGTGCTGCCAACGGGCGAGCATACTGCGCCGGTTGCCGACCTTGGTGTTGCCGCTGACGGCCCCGACGGCCGGGTGCGCGAGCGGCTGCACGATCCGCTCGACGGCGTCGGGCTCGAAGACGGTGTCGGCGTCGACCATCACGACGATGTCGTAACGGGCCTGCGCCAGCCCGGCGTTCAGTGCGGCGGCCTTGCCGGCGTTCGCCTGCCGTACGACCTCCACCCGCGCGTCCCCCGTGTTCTCGGCGATGTCGGCGGTCCGGTCGGTGGACCCGTCGTCGATCACGACGACCTGGAGCTGCCGATGGGTGGAGGCGAGCAGCGACCGCAGGGTCGGCCCGATCCCGGCCTCCTCGTTGTACGCCGGGACCAGCACGGTCACCGGCCCCGATGTCTCCCGCATCCAGGGCGCTCCGGTCCGGAACCGCTCCAGCCGCCGCACATGGGCCCGGGCGAAGAGCGCGAGCAGCAACAGCCGCAGCACGCCGAGACCGCCGGCGACGCCGAGGATCCAGATCATGGCGGTGGAGAAGACCTGCCCGAGACCGGTGACCCGGATCAGCCCCCACCCCAGCCACCGTTCGACGAGGGACGGGGAGGCGTACGGCACGAGCCCGAGCCCGTCGGACACGGTGGTGAACCGGTCGACGGCCCGGTTCTTCAACAGCCTGCGCGCCTCCTGAAAGGCGCTCTCCGTCTGACTGAGCTGCCGGACGAGCCCCTGAGCGGGCCTGCGCGACCCCTTGTCGGCCGCGACGAGTACGTACCCGTCCCCGGCGGCCCGCCGCGCGGCCTGCCACTCGCGTCCGCACAGGGTGTCCGGGCTGGTGGTGCGGGGCATCCGCAGCAGGTTCGTCCGCCGTCCGGTGGCCCCGGCGAGGGCGCTCTGGGTCAGCTCCAGTTCGGCCCGGAAACGAGGTGCGGAGGACTCCCCCAGGACGGCCCCGGTGTACGTGTTGGACCCGATCTCGTGTCCCTCGGCCCGGATCCGCCGGATCAACTCCGGATGCCGCGCGGCCTGGGCACCGTGCACGAAGAACGTCGCCCGCGCGTCGTACTGCCGCAGCAGGCCGAGGAGCCGGGGTGTCCAGACGGGGTCGGGGCCTCCGTCGAAGGTGAGCGCGACGGTCCGGGCGGGCATCGCCCCGGTCCGGATCCCGTCCCGGTCGATCCCGATCACGGGCCCGCCCCGGGCGACGGCGTCGGGCACGGGAGCCGTACAGGGCGACCGCGCTTTGGCGGCGTCGACCTCGTGCTGGGTCCAGCCTTCGAAGAGCAGGAGGGCGAAGACGAGGGGGAGGGTGAGGGCGAGCAGGAGCCAGTGGGCTCGGGGGTCGCGGGATTGTTTGTGGCGGGCGCGGGCGCGGGCTTTGGCTTTGCCCTTGGCTTTGGACGCGGCGGGGGTCAGGGGGCGTCACCGCCCCCGGGCACTTCTTCACGGCCGCCTCGAGAGACGCTGCCTCTTCTCGGCTTCGGGCACTTGACGTGGTGGGGGGTGCGCATGGGCCGGGAGTGTAGTTACGGGCTGCCGATTGCATGGCCGTAACAGCGAACTCCACAGGACGCGGCAACCCTGACTGCCCGTCGGCTCCCCACCGGGGCCGCCCGGGAGTCGCTCAGCGCTCCGCGACAAACGACCCCATGCCCCGGGTCGTGACGATCAGCCCTTCTTCCCGCAAGGCTGCGGTGGCCTTACGAACAGTCTCACGGGCAACTCCGAACTCCTGCTCCAACTTCACCTCGGAGATCAAGCCGCGCACCGGGTACTCACCACTGGCGATGCGCTGCCGAACCACCTCGGCGATCTGCTGCCACTTCGGCCTGGTGGGATCAAATTCGAACACAGCCGAACTGTACGTACGACCCTCCATAGATTCATAGAAGCCCCTCTCAGCCCATATGGGTAGACAGGCATATACATGCAGCTCTACCGTTCTCACGACAGACCCCGGCGACGGATGCGAGCCGTCCCGGGGCTTGGCCAACGCTGAAAAGGAGCGCTGACAATGCTGGACCTTATCGTCCACACCCTGGCGTGGATGCTGAGCCTGTGCACTCCACGCCCCCGAGGTCGCCATCGCCTCGGCGCGGTGCCGCCCCTGCGCATCACCCCCGTCTCACCCCCACCGCCCCGCTTCACCGAACGGCTCGACGGCAACGCATGCCGCGTCGTACGCCCCTACGTCCTGGACCCCACCGAACACCGCCACCAACGCGACCGTCGCCGAGCCGCCCGCCTGGCCACCTACGGCATCGACGTGGGCCCGAAACACATCCACGGCGTACGAGTCCCGGCGGCCACCCGATGACGCGCCCGGCGGTGCGCATGTGCACCCGCTGCGAGCGCAACACGGACGAACCCGTCCTGGTCCACCAGGTTCACGCCCCCACAGGTCCCGGCTTCAACGTGTACGCCTGCCCGGACTGCGCCACCCACTACCCGCCCCCAACAGACCCCCTCGAAATCCCGCCCCCGACCCATCACCGCTCCCGCCTCACCCTCCGCGTCTACAAGATCGACGCAACGGGCACCGTGACCGACGACCGGGGCGAGGTCGAGATTCTGGCCGCCGAACACACCGACCCGGTCCCCGTCATGTCGGCGTTTCCGCCGTGCGCTTGCTTGAGGTGCAAGACACCGCACTAGCGAATCGAGACACCTGAGCACCATGACCCCGGACGTCGCACAAGCGCCCTCCGGGGTCATCGCCTGTTGCGGCACGATCAGGACACAACCAGCGCCCCGTGATCCCCATACACCCCGGATTGCCCCCGTTTTCACGGAAGTTCACTCTGGTGAAACCGGGAACCTCACCGATACCGTCGGTGCTCTTGACTGAACTTCTGTCTCACGGGGAGTCACTGTGAAGCGCCGCCCATTGCCCGTTGCTGCCGCACTGGTGGCGACGGCAGCACTGCTGTTGACGGCCTGCGGTAGCGGGGATGACAAGTCCAGCGACAACGACAAGATCGCCGGCGCGGGCCAGGACGCGGAGACGCCGAAGGAGTCCACGGAACCGCCGGCGGCCCCGGCGGAGGACAAGCCGGACGGCGTGGACGTGTCCCTGCCGAAAGACATGAACTTGGTCTTCGACTGGGACAAGCCGAAGGACAAGAACGAAGCAGCCGCGATGGATGATGCCGCCAATTTCGTTCGCGCCATCTACCGGGGCGTCTACAAGCGCACGTCCAATGACGCGGCCGTGACCACTTATTCCACGGGCGACGGGCTGCATTACGCGAAGACTCAGATCGATGGCAGGGTCGACGGCGGCTGGACGGCCACCGGCACCCGGCGCCACTACGAGGCCACCACACGGTCTGCCCCGAACGGCAAATCAGTGGAAGTCGCGTTCTGCGTGGACTCAAGCAAGTTCTACGGCAAAGAGGTCAAGACCGATAAGATCCTGAAGAGCAAACCGAGCATCGCTGACTTCGACTACTTCAAGATCGTGATGGTCAAGTTCCCCACGGGTCAGGGCCTATGGCAAGCGTCCAAAGTGTTCGTTGAGACCAAGGCGGAGAAGTGCCAGTGAACAGGGCGCGCCGTACGAGCACTGTTGCTCTGACGCTGGCCTTCGGTGCTTTCATCTTCGCGGAACCGGCCCACGCTGAGGAGCCGATGAGCAACGGCCAGGGCGCCGGAACCGAGCAACGAGGCGGCGGCGACAAGACAGGCATCTACGCCGCCGCCCGCATCCAGTACTCCGGATCCGTCGCCAAGAACGGCGGCACCGGAAACGTGACGTCCTCGGACGTCAACTGGACACCGCCTCCCTGCTGGTACGCGCCCTACCTCGGTGCCAAGGACTTCAAGAAGGAGATGTCCAAGCACATCGAGAGCCAACTGAACACACCCGGAATGGGTGGGACCGCAGGTTCAGCACTCGGCGAGACGAAGCGCCACTACGAGGACGGGTACGGCTGGGGCGACACTCCCGGCTACAAGGACTACAACGTCGAGAACGACGGCAAGGGAATGTTCTGGGCCGGAGTCGAGAACCCCAACGAACCGGACCCCCTCAAGCGGTCCTCGTGCACGGACCTCCCCTTCTGGGTCGAAAACGGCGACGCCCCGCCGCCCCAATACGGAGAGGCCATCACCCCGGAGATACTCGCCGCTCTCGCCTACCAGCACATGCAGCTGCCCGACACCAAGGTCACCCTCGCCCCCGAGGCCAACACCAAGGTGAACCTGCCCACCTGGGCATGGCTCGACAAGGCCGTCTTCGACGAAGTCCAGGCCACGGCGGCCCTCAACGTCCCCGGCTTCAACATCCAGGCCACCACCACCGCCAGGCCGGTCTCCCTCAAACTGGAGCCAGGCACCAAGGACGCCGAGACCTACCCAGCGTCCGGCGAGTGCCTCATCAACGCCGACAAGTCCATCGGCGAGCCGTACGCCAAGGGCAAGGCCGACAAGACCCCGCCCTGTGGCCTCAAGTACCTCCGCTCGTCAGGCGACGGCACGTACAAACTCCAGGCCACCATCACGTGGGAGATCGACTGGACCGGCACCGGCGGCGCGGGCGGAGACCTCCCGAACGGCACCTTCGGCAACACCCAGGACGTCACCGTCCAGGAGATCCAGTCCGTCAACAGGTAACTGTGGCCCGCTACAGCGAACGCCGAGACGGCATGCCGAAACATGTGATCTTGACTCACGTCAAGGATTATAAGAACACGGGGTAGCACATGTCGGATTTGGCCGTTGACTTCGACCTGCTCAGCACGTCGGCAAAGCAACTCAAGGCGATTCAGAATGAGTTCCGGAATCTGGGCGAGTGGAAAGACGACATCAAGTCGGTAGTCGGAGCAGCCGAACTCAAGGATGCCATGACCGACTTCATCGACAACTGGGACGACAATCGCAAGCGCCTACTCGAATCTCTAGAAACTGTTGGCAAGATGGTGGAAGGCACGAGAGACGCCTTCACGAAATTGGATGACGAATTGGCCAAGACAGGCAAGAAGAAGAGTAAGTAGGAATTGCTGTTCCACTTACAACCAGTTCATACTGGGGGATATGTATGGCACGGCCCAGGGACTGGCATCCGCTGCGTGAGAGCGACCCCGTACCCGGAGACCCCGAGGGAATCCGCGGCCAGGTAAAGCATATGAAGAAGATCGCGGAGTATTTGCGCACACAAGCCGCGGCACTCTCCGCGATGGCTGACACCGACAACCTAAAGGGTAAATACGCGGAAAAGCTGGGCGAGGAGTCCCGCGGGCTGGGTCGCAAGCTCGATGAGGCCGAAGACCGGTACCGCGAAGTCAAGGGTCACCTGTCCAACTGGGCTGACGAGCTGGAGGGTTTCCAGCAGAAGGCCGACAAGGCCCTCGGTGACGCCAAGGAAGCCCAGCGCGTGATCGACAGTCACGCCGCAAAGGCTGATGACAAATCGGCACCCAACAAAGAGGAGGATAAGAAGCGGGAGCCCGGCGACTCTTCGGACGAGGATCCGGCGCTCAAGCGGGCCAAGGACGACCTCGAAGACGCAAGAAAGCGACTGAACACCGCAGAAGGCGACTACACCGAGCGGTCGAACCATTTTGCGGGCAAGATCCGGTCCTCCATCGACGATGACATGAAGGACAGTTGGTGGACCGACGTCAAGGCTTGGGTGGCTGACGCTGAGTGGCTCAAGGACTGGACCGAACGCCTCAGCTGGTTGGCCACGGCCGCGGGAGTCATCGCCATGTTCATCCCTGTCGTGGGATGGATCGCACTGGGGCTGACGATCGCGGTGACGCTGTCCCACGTCACCCTGGCGGCTACCGGAAACGGCTCATGGTTCGACGTCGTGATGGATATCGGTGCACTCAAGATGGCACGCAACGGGCTCAAAGCAGCCAAAGCCATCAAAGCCCTTCAGCAAAGTTCCCGCAAGACGGCAGCCGGCATGGCTAACGACGGTGCGAAGGCCGGGGCAGCTGCTGGTAATGCCGGTGCGCGCAAGACTGCGGCAAGGGCTGCTCGCAGGCGCGGAGGCACATCGAGCAGCAACCGGAACGCAGCGCGTGCCAGAAAACTACGCATGGAGGCCGAGAACCGTGCGGCGGGCAAACGGGCGGCGGACGAGGTGAAGGACGCCGACCTCCCCGAGGCCACGCTGCGGGACAAGGCTGGCGTCATCGGCGACGCGAAGCTCAGCCAGCAGATGAAGGACATCAAGAAGTGGCGGGACGAGTACCCGGACAACCCAACCCTCGCGGACAACGCCGCCCAAGCCCAACGCCATCAGAACACGCTTCAGGGATCATGGGCGGTCGGCACCGGTCTCGATCTGGGCGACAAGTTCGGAAATGATGTCTCGGATGGTGAGTACGACAGGATGAAGGGTCGCATGGAAGCTCCGATTGGACAGTGGTGAGAGAAGAAGCACAATGACGAAGAAGACGGATTCACAGAGCGATTCGGGGCAAAAACAGAAGCGTATCGACAGATCACTTACGACCTTGAAAATCATCCTTGTGATCACGATCGTGCGCCTGCTGGTTGGGCCGGCGACCAAGGACTTCTTGGGAGACTCGGTGGTAGATCTGCCTACCTGGGAGTGGTCGTTGTGTGCCCTCAGTCCACTTGCCATGCTCCTCATCTATCGTAGTCCGGAAAACTGGAAACTGCTGTCATATGACGCCATCTACCTGAAGTCGGCGGCCGGCCTCTATCTCTTCTACGCCGCCGCTTTCGTTGTGTTCCAAGGTGGTTGGGTCCTCTGGTTCGCTGTCGCGGCGTCGCTGGGAACCTTTGCCGGTATCTGGTGGCTGAATCGCAAGGAGCGTTTGAGTGCCCACTGAACAGACCGAGCCGGCAACGACAGCCGGCGCCCTCGTTACTGGCTACCGACTCATCCTCCCCGATGACTGGGCTCAAATCCCTTTGAGGCACGGAACAGAGGAAGCCGTCCGCAGCATTCTCGACGAGGCTTTCAGGCGCATCCCGCCCGGATCGCCGGAGGACAAGGTCGGACCCTACAAAAGGGAGTTGGAACGCCGGTTCCGTGCCGCTGTCCGTCGGGTACAGGAAGGAAATGCTCTCGACCTGTACTTGCCTGTGAAGTCGGCGGACAACGTGAACCTGGGCGCTTCCATCGTCGTGTCAGAAACTCTACTCCCGCGCCGTCACGAGCAGACCGCTCACGTTGAGCCCACCGACGTAGCAGTGCAACTGCTGGTGAACGACGGAGCTGACAACATCGACCTGAGTTCAGGGGAGCTCGACGGAGCTCTCGCTGTTCGCCGAGAGCATGTCGCGGACGCCGACCTCGATCGGGGGGCAGATCTTGGATCACGTCGCGTGGAGTACATCGTGTCTGTGCCGGACGACCCCGATCGCTGGTTCACAGCTGCCTTCTCGACAGTCGGCGGCGGTGACCCGCGGGACGAGTTGGCCGACGCCCTCGTCGAATGGTTCGACGCCGTCATGGCGACTCTCCGCTGGAGGCGTGGGTGAGCGAGCACTTCTTCCCTGTCATTGACATCGAGTACATCGACCCGTACCCCTGGACAGTGATCCCGCCCCGTGATGGCGCCGTCGGCCCTTTCGAGGAGTGGGACGACATACAGGCATGGTGCCGCGAAGAGGCCGCGGACCTGTGGCTCGACCGCGAGCTCGATCCGGGCCCTAACGGCATTGACTTCGTCGCCGACACACTGGCGCAGTGCGCAGAAGCCTTCTCCCCGCCTGGCACGGACCACTGGCTGTTCCTCCATCGCGATCACCCCACGGACCTGCCGCTTCCCGTGTTCGCGGCGATCGGACCGTCTTCAGGCCCCCGCGAGGAGACACTGCGGACCTTGGCCATGGCGGACGATCCTCAAGCGGTCGAGCCACCAGTCGCCAAACGCTTCAAGGCCAAAAGGCTGGGCGAGGGCCTGACCTCCTTCCGTTACGTGAACCAGGACGTCGCTCCGCATCTGCTCGCGTGTGCACGCTATGCGTGGCGGGTCGAAAAGCATGGGGCGGATGTCGTGATGTGGACCGCTACCGAGGACATCGCCCGCATCATGCACGCCGCACAGGATTTGGACCAGCTGGCGCACGAGCTGGCTGTCTACAACCCCTGAGCCACACCCCACTGACGTTTCTCTCTGACAAAAACCAGGTTTTATCGACAACTTCTCAGCTTCAGAATGAACTTCCGTCTCTCATGAGGGGAGTCACTTTGCAGCAACGCCCATTGCCCGTCGCAGCCGTACTGGCGGTGACGGCAGCACTGCTGTTGACGGCCTGCGGTAGCGACAACGACAAGATCGCCAGCGCCGGCCAGGCAGCGGAGTCCCTGAAGTAGTCTGCGGATTCCCCGGCGATACCGGCGAAGGACAAGCCGGGCGGCGTGGACGTGTCGTTGCCCAGTGACATGGACCTGGTCTTCGACTGGGACAAGCCGCGGACGAGAACGAGGCGGCTGCGATGGAGGACGCCGCGAACTACATCCGCGCCATCTACCGGGGCGTCGCCAGGCGCACGAGCAAGGACGCGGCCTTGGCCGCCTACGCCACAGGCGATGGGCTTAAGTACGCGCAGGCGCAGATCGGCGTCCGGCTCGCAGGCGACTGGACGGCAACAGGCACCTGGCGCCACTACCAGGACACCACCCGGTCCGCGCCGAACGGCAACTCGGTGGAGGTCGCTTTCTGTGTCGATTCCAGCAAGTTCTACGGCAAAGAGGTCGAGACCGCAAAAATCCTGAAGAGCAAGCCCAGTGTCGCCGACTTCGACTACTTCAGGATCATCATGGTCAAGCTCCCCACCGGTAAAGGCCTATGGCAACTGAACTTGAACTCGTGATGTCGGTCGGCTCGTGGTGACGGCGTCAGGGTCCGAGACGCCGGCTGTTACCGGCTCGGGTTCAGGACGATGGCTGTAGCCAGCGCCGCGCCGCGGCGAGACTCACCTCGACGTCATCGCTCCAAGAGCAGACCTCCAGCCATGAGAGGTAGCCGGCTTGCGCGAAGACCAGGACCTCGCCAGGGCACTCGCCGGTTTCGGTGAACAGCTGCACGTCGGCAGCCACGACGGTGCCGGGGCCCGTTGGCGCGGGCTCCACCGCGTCGGCGTCAAGGTCGAAGTAGGCAGTGCCGCAACCGCACTCACAGCGGGATTGCACCCTGAGTCGGGGCACCTGCCGTCGGAGGACGACGTGAATAGGCTCGTCCGGGTTCAGGACGAGGTCAAGCACGTCGGCTACGTCCTCGGGCAGGCTGTCAGTCATGCCGCCACCGTAGCTGACCAGCAGCTTTGGGCTTCGCCCAATTTCGGGTCCGTCGACCCGACGCTCACAGGTCCAGGGCCAGGTCGGTTCCGGCGAGGCAGCCGTCGATGGCCTCCGGTCGGTACTGCAGCATCTTCAGTTTGCGCTTCACCGCGCGGGTGATCTGGCCGAGGTCGGCCGCAGCGAGGTTGCCGATGTCACGCTTGACCAGCGACCAGACGCCCTCGGTCGGGTTGAGGCCCGGGGCATAAGACGTCGTTTCCTTTGGCGTGATCGTTCGTTGAACCGTGCATGACGGATCTGATGGAACGGTTGGTGCCGGATGAGTTATGGATGTTGTTCCGGCGCGTGGTTCCGCCGACGGAGGTCATACGTCCGCAGGGCGGCGGCCGACGGCGCGCGGGTGACCGCGAATGCCTGGCGGCGATCATCTTCGTAGCCACCTCGGGTTGTACCTGGCGGCAGTTGCCCCCGGTATTCGGCCCGGCCTGGCCGACGGTCTACCGACGTTTCGCCCGGTGGAGCCAGGACCGGGTCTGGGCCCGGCTACACCGCGTGATCCTGGACGAACTCGGCAGCCGAGGTGAGCTGGACTGGTCGCGGTGCGCCATCGACTCCGTCAGCCTCAGGGCTGCAGAAGGGGGCCACTGACCGGACCGAATCCGACCGGCCGCGGCAAGAACGGATCGAAGATCCACCTGATTACGGACCGGAACGGTCTACCTCTGTCGCTGGGCATCTCCGGCGCCAACATGCACGACAGCCTCGGCCTGAAGCCGCTGGTACGCGGGATCCCACCGATCCGCTCACGGCGCGGCCCGCGCCGCCGGCGACCGGCCAAGCTCCACGCCGACAAGGGCTACGACTACGACCACCTGCGCCGATGGCTCCGAAAGCGGGGCATCCGCCATCGCATCGCCCGGAAAGGCATCGAGTCCTCGCAGCGGCTGGGCCGCCACCGCTGGGTTGTCGAGAGTACAGTGTCCTGGCTCGCCGGCTGCCGACGCCTGCACCGCCGCTACGAGCGCAAGGCCGAACACTTCCTGGCCTTCGTCGGTATCGCCGCAGCACTCATCAGCTACCGCCGACTCACCAACTGAAACGACGTCTAAGAAGATCGCATGGAGACCGGCCTTCGAGCCGGTCTCCTCGTCGGTGGTCGGCTGAGGAAGTGTCGACCATGCGACGCTGAGCCCCGACCACCGCGCCCGTTCGGGACGTCACCAGCATCGTGACTGCCCCTGTCCGCCCCGCACGGCCGTCTCAGACGTGATCCCCGCCGGCCCGGTTCACGGCCTGGGCTTCCTTGACCGTCACGTCCTGCTCGAAGGTGGACAGCCCGTTGGGCAGCCCCGGCTGCTGCGGCGGACCATCCGGGTCGACCGAATCGGTCCAGGTGACCTTCCAAGTGATGGACACCTTGAAGGGATAGGTGCCGTTGCCCAGGCCGGTGTCTCTCAAGCTGGAGCCGGGCACCAAGGACGCCGAGACCTACCCGGCCTCCGGCGAGTGCGTCATCAACGCCGACAAGTCCATCGGCGAGCCCTACGCCAAGGGCAAGGCCGACAAGACCCCGCCGTGCGGAATCAGGTACCTCCGCTCCTCCGGCGACGGCACGTACAAGCTCCAGGCCACCATCACGTGGGACATCGACTGGACCGGTACAGGCGGCGCCGGCGGCGACCTCCCGAACGGAACCTTCGGCAACGAACAGGCGGTCACCGTCCAGGAGATCCAGTCCGTCAACCGGTGACCGGGCCGGTAAGACGGCCGCGCACGTAAGCGTCGGTGAGTTGGTCACCTTCGCATGCGCTATCTCCGCGAGCCGCACACGTCCGCTGCGTGGTGGATCGACAAGGGTGGGTCCGTCACGCAGACAGCGTCTGCGCGATATTGTCGACGATCTGCTGTAGAGGCTCGTCCAGGACAGGCTCCGTCCAGGAGACCAACAGGGTGATTGCTGCCGCCATGTGCTCTGGTCGAACCCCGTAGAAGAGGCTGTGGATCACAGGGCGGCCGCCGAGGAGTCGTTTCTTCTCACCGATAAAGTTCTGGCGAATACGGACGGCATCGCCCAGCGGCAGGCGTACGTCGCGGACATCCGGTTCGCCGAAGTCCGTGGACTTCATATGGTCGGTCAGCAGGGGGAGAGTGACCTCGGGGTACGTGGCATCCGGGTGGATGGCGTCGAGTTCGAGGATGGCCGCCACCGAGTTGTGACCGCTCAGGTACCAGCCGAACGCCCCGAGAGGTTCGCGCGTATGACTGTCGGCAGCAGCGCGCTTCAGATCCCGCGCCAGAAGGCGGGCATCGCCCGCCTGTCCGTCGCGCGCGAATCGATCGACGAGTTCGTTCGCCTGGTGCTTCGCCCAGTAGTCCAGATCCACGGAGCCCGCCAAGGGAAAAGGCACCCAGTCCTCAGAACACTCCAGTCCAAGGTTCGAGAGGTCGTCGGTCACGGGCTTGGTCACTCCGTCCAGGTCAGCGATCCGGCAATCGCGTCGAAAAGTTCGGCCATCGCGTCGGCGATGGGCTCCAATGGGGTGGAGAAGCTGAGCAGCAGGAACGCCATCGCGCCGGGGACAGGGATGTGATACTCCACGGAGAGCGAGTTGTGCGAGCTCTCCGAGGTTTCGTCATCACCCTGCGGCGTCAGCTTACGGACGCGAACGGCAGTGCCCGAGTGCAGTTCCTCGATACTCACGGATCCCTCGCTGTCCCTGGCCAGCGCCTGTGCCAGGGCTTCGAGTGGCAACGCCTCCCGGTGGCGAAGTGGTGCCAAGGTGACCAGCAACGAAGCGGGGATGGTGAAGGGGCCGACTTCCTGGAGGCTGAGGTACAGCTCAATGCCGCCGCTGCGAAATGCCTTGGTGGCACGGCGCCGCAGGTCCTTCCGGAGCCCGTCCTTGAGGTGCGGCGCATTGTCGATCCCGTGAAACTGGCGCTCCACGAGAGCGTCGATCGACCTGTCGCGCTGTTCGGGGTCCAGAGGTATCTGGAACCAGCCCTCAGGGAGCAGAAGGCGGTAGTCGCCTGGAGGTGTGGTCCCCCGAGGGCTTGTCATACGGCGCTCCCCGCAGATGTCTGATCCGTGACCGGTCGGTCGAGCCTGAGCCGACTGCGCAGTTGGTGAATGAGATACGGAGCCGCTTGCAGAAGGCCTCCGAGTGCCCCCATGAGAATTGCAGCCATCGCCGCAGTTGGATACGTGTCCTCGATCCGCACGCCCTGGGTAACCGAGAAGAAGGAACCGAAGGCCATGACGACGGTTGAGGAAACGCCGGCAATGGTGCTGGGAAAGCGTGACAGGCTGCAGGCATCACGGCGGGACTCGGGCAGCAGTTGCGCGCCGAGCGCCGGCCCCTTGGGCCAGCCAACTCTTCCGCTCAGGCGGCGTTCGGTGTACCGCAGTCCGACAGCTGAACGCAGCCTGGACCAGCCGTCCTCACCGTTCTTGCCCCCGAACCACAGGCGCCACGGAAGCACGGCACGCAGCTGCTCGTCAGCGCCTCGGAGTTCGGCTCCCAGCGCCGTGCCCTCCCTGTCGCGCACAAGGACCAGGGACGCCACGGCGTGCGGGCCCGTCAAGGGCAACCAGAACTCCTGCCCACTGATGTCTCGCAGAACGAGGTCATGATCCTGCACCCGCAGCTCGGTGTCCCTGCAGAACCTGACCGTTGTCCCCAGCCCACTGACGGGCGCAGGTCCGATGCGCTCCCGCACAGAAGGGCTGTATCTCCTCATACGCAGCCGAGTCCACCCACGGAGTGCCAGGCGCGTCACCGGAGAGACAAAGGCAGCCGCCGACAGTGGGAGGACGGCCCAGGGAGCCGCCGCATCGGAGAAAACGATCACGCTGAACAGGGCGAACCAGACGAGTCCCGCAGCCGCACGCGTCCCCCAGTACCACATGGGGAAGGCACTTCCCGGGCTGAGAGACCTGCCCCCTCCTCGCCACGCCTTCTTGGACACCAGGGGATCGTTCCGGTCTCGTACCACATGGAGTGGGATGCCCGCGGCCTTCAGCAATGCCGCCACGCCCGTGCGACTGAGCAACTGCTCGCCCTGTACGGACCGCTTCGGTAGTGCAGGGGACTCCGGCAGCCAGTCCTCCAAGTCCAACCAGCCGACCAGTGCGCCCACGCGGTCCTGTAGCTGGAGCTCGCCCCACGAGCCAGGTATCGCCGGCCCCATGCGTTCCTTGTCGGCACCGGCCACGTCGATGAAGACGGCACGAGCGATCCCACTGTCGCCGACCCGGAAGTGGAACCTGCGCCGACGCGTCTGCAGTACGAGGTCACCGTCGTCCAAAAAGAGTCGGGATCGGTAGCAAAGTTCCAGGCCGGGGCCACGCGAAGCCGCCGGTCTGAGGACGGGCTCGGGGATCATCCGGCAACCCTGCCGTACAGAGACGTGACCGCGCCATAAGCGCCCTCAGCACCAGCGGCCACTCCTGCAGCAGTGGCTCCCGCCCAGACGTTCGTCTGCCCTCCGAAGTTGCCCAGGGCACTACTGACAGCCGGCATCTTCAGCGCATCCGGCGCAATTCCTCCAAGGTCTTTGGCCACCCTGGCCAATTCAGGATCGAGGGTTCCCGCCGAACGAGGAACAGCCATCCCCTTGATCCCGTCCCGCAAGCCCTGCTTGGAGAATGCCTGGCTGATCGTCTTCACACCATCAACAGTATCCCGGTACATGGAAACAGGGTTGAATCCCTCCTTGATATTGTTCCAGGAGGGGAGCCTCCCTTTCGGCATGGCGGCCAGCGCCCGGGCCGATTCCTTCCCTCGGATCGCTCCCTGAGCACCTCTGTTGGCGATCGCCCATGCCTTGTTCGTTTTTGCGCCGGCGGCGACTGCCTGTTTGAACAGGTTGCTGCGCGCCAGCGCTTTACTCCCGGCTGCTACACCCTTGGCTCCCGCCATGGCCGCACGCCCGAGGCCGAAGGTCGCAAGGCCCACAGCGTCCAGAAACACCGACTTCCAACTCCCCTCGCCCCCCAGGGCGAGCACCAGGTCCGTGGCGAGCGCGACCACGCTGGCCGCGAGGGCTATCGTCGTGGCGATGGCGGCGAGGGCCTGTCCGATGACGGGTATCCATCCCAACGCCAGAGCCGCCACCCCCGCCCACAGTGCGATGCGCCCGGCCCACTTGGATATTTCGCCAAGCCAACTCGAGTTCTCGTGAACCCAGTTCTTGAACTTGTCCTTCCAGCCATCTTTCAGCCCATCGCCCTCGATGACGTCGTAAATGGCGTCAGCCGCCAGTTTCGCGGCACGGTCGCGGATTCCCTTGGCGGCTTCGAGCGCGTTCTTCGCAGCCGACAGGGACGAGGACGCCTGCTCCCTCTGCCGGTTGTACTTCTTGGTGTTCGGATCGTCTTTCGGTGTTTCGTCAGGCTGGCCGTCAAGTGATCGCTGAGCAGACGTCAGATCGTCGTTGGCCGCTTCGGCGTCACGAAGGGCCTTGTCGGCCATCTGTTGAGCTCGATGCAACTCCGAAGCGTACTCATTGCTGCAAACGCCTTCCCGCACCTGCGTCCCGAGGGCCGTCGCAGCCTCGTCGTAGCGCTTGAACGCCCTGCGCAGTTTGTCGCCTGCTCCTTCGGCCGTGGCCCGGAACTCGGTGGCTGCCTTGCTCTTCCAGTTCTCGACCGAAGCCAGCGCCTTGATCTCACGGGCTTCCTTCTCGATGGCCTCGGCGGTCTTACGGAGTTGCCGACCGAGCCTCGCGACCTCGTGCGGGTCGCCGGGTACCGGATCGCTCATCTCATCGAGTACCGCCCAGCGGTGGGCAGCAGGACGACTCGTCATTTCTTCACCCTCTCCGCCGCGCTCCTGTCCTCCGCCCGCAATACCTCCGCAAGATCATGGTCAATCTGCTCGTACGAATCTGCAGCCGCCTTGGTGATACCGTGCAGCTTCTCCAGTTCCTCGGTGAGCCGCTTGCGGTGGATCTTCCAGTTGCTGCCGAACTCGTCAAAGGCGTCCAGGATCTTCTGGGAGCCGATCTCATCGACACTGAAGCTCTCGGCCGGGTTGCCCCGATCAGCGAAAGTGTCGCGAATGCGCTTCAATGCCCTGGAACATTCCTTGATCCGATCAATGTCCGCTTGCTGATCGCTCATGGCCCCCTCCCTCAACACCTTTACTCCGACACATCGGGCTCAGAGCTTGTAGATTATCAACGTGTCGCTGTGGTCTTGCGGTTGGGTCGGCCGAGACGAGTCTCATCTATGTCGCATGATGTCTGGAGTCCGGACCGAGCGGACGGTGGCCGCCGATGCCCCCGGCGGCGGAGAGCTGGGATCGCGTCGTGTCGAGTACGTCGTCCCCGTACCTGGCGATCAGGGCCGCTGGGTCGGCGTCGTCTTCTCCGCTCTCGGGGCAGGTGACCCCGAGGACGAGATAGCCGACCTCTTTGTGGAACTGTTCGACGCGATGATGAGTACCTTTCGTTGGAGCCATTCATGAGCTGGCCATATGTGGACTTCGACACCGACCTGTGGATGAAAATCCCGGATTCCTGGGAGGGCACCCCCTGGATGGGACCCAAGGAATGAGGTCGCTCCCTGTCTACGTCGCCTCCGTCGAGGCGGAGGGCGATCGCGACGAGACCTTGCGGGAACTGGTCACCACGGATGACCCGGACCTTGCGGAGAAGCCGATTGTGGAGAACTTCACCACCGAGGCTCTCGGCACCGGTCTGCGGTCCCTGCGCTACACGCAGACGGAGGAGGACCGCACGATCGTCGCGGGAGTGCGATACGCCTGGCGCAGCCAGGAGGCCGGCTGCGACGTGGTGGTCATCGCCGCAGCCCCGGATCCGCGCCGAATACTTGGCGCCATGGACGACATCGATGCGTTCGTCGAGCAGATCACATTGACCGTCAGCTCGGGCTGACTGTCTCTCCAGCCCGGCCCCACGTCAACTTGGTCTCCGACACGTCCGCCGTGTGACCCATGTCCACTTCGTCCAGCCCCACCATGCCTACTCAGTCGAGCGGCACTTCGTCGACAACGGTCTCCTTGAAGCGCCACGACCCTCGATTGCCCACCGCCTCCGCACGCAGGCCCGTCTCCCAGGCGATCCGTGCCGCCCGCCCGTGCGTCAGGTCGGGATACTCCTCAGGCGCCACCTTGATGTAGCCACGCCGGTCGGCGGGGTACGTCCGCAGAGCCTCGCGCAGCTTCCGCTCCTGCTCCGCCTGCGTGGAGTTGTCGCGCGTCACGGACTTGTACGCCTTCCGGAATCGGCCGGGCCCCTTCTGTTCGTCCCGGCGTCTAGCGGCGTCCGATCCTCGCCATGTCATCCAGCCGACGGAACCGATTGCGGCAAGAGCGAAAGCGCCCGCACTGACTACGTCACCCGTCGCGTCCGCCTGCCCCGGAGTCTGGGGGCGGAGCTCCCCCTTGGGATCCGCAATCACGGTGAGCACCTGGCCGATGTCGTAGAGGTCCGACGTCGCTTCCATCTCCGGTCCCGGAACGCGAGTACCGTCCTGCCGCTCCAACGTGTAGTAGGGGAGACGGGCCTTGCGTCCCTGCGGCGGGTCCAGCCGTTCCTTGACAACTGTGGCCGTGACCTTCTCCCCTCGATGTTGAAGCGTGAGATCATCGCGCGCCACACCGATCACGTAGGCGGACATTACGGACGTGAACACGATGAACAGCGAGGCGTAGAGGCTGGAACTCGCTGTCCCCAGCTTCTCGATGAGAATAGCCAGAAGCACTCCGTGCAAGATCCACAAAGGGACCTGGACAACAGGCCCGAAGTGATCCGCGAGCAGGAACATCCCCACGATGACAGTGAGCACGTAACAGCCGATGCCGACCGCCAGGGGGATGCGATACTGCTCACGGATCCCCCGGACCTCACCATTCCTATCGGCGCTCATACCTGCCTCCCGATTCGATCTCGGTCCAGGCCTTCGGTCCTTGAGTGGTGGTCTTCGTACAGGACACAGGGACCGAGGTGGTCAGGCTGCTGTCCTTCGGTGCAGCAGAGGGCGCCAGCTGCCGTGCACTTCAGCGCGTCGACGATGTCTCGACCATCACGCATGGTTGCCGTTCCGCGACAGCGGCGGCAGACGGCAGGGCTTGGGGCTTCCCGTCCGTCTCTGCGTCAAGGCAGTGTCACCGCCGACCTGCCGTTTGACTCTTCCCTTGCCCCTTCTTCCGAAGCCTCCGCACCCGCTCCCGATTCAGCGCCGCCCGCTCCGCGGCCCGCGCCCTGGTCCTGCGGTGGACGATCCAGCCCACCAGACCGGCACTGAGGACGTAGGCCAACAACGCGCTGCCGGTCCCGGGGATGTAGGCACAGCTCTCCGCGCGGCAGTTCCTGCCGGGAAGCCCGCTGAGCAGAAGGAAGAACGGCCCGAATGCCGCCACGCAACAGATCGTCGTACCCGCGGCGTTCAGCCCCCGCGCCAGGCGGCTCCCGCCAGAGACCCCGGACGCGCACCGAAGCCAGCCGGTCACCCCGAGCGCGGTGACCACCCCAAGGCCGCCTCCGACTGCCCAGGCGCCCCCGGGCAAGTCCACCAACGCCGGTACGACCTCACGCGCGAACCGTTTCCCAAGGCCCATGACCAGCAGGATCACGCCCATACCGACGACCAGCCCGAGGATCACTCCGACAATCCCCAGGCCACCTCGCAAGCTACCTGCGCGTCTCACTGCACCCACCGCAGGGACCCCGAAATGGCATCGCACAGGCGCTCCATCGGCCCCGACATCCCGGTGAGCGGAGCCGAGAAGGAGAGCGTCAAGTAGCCTGCCCCGCCAGGCATGAGGACATGAACGCTCAGCGTCGTGGCATCAAGAACGCGGACGGCCGACCCCGCCGCGAGCTCCACCACCGACACCTGCCGCCTTCCCGGGCCCTCCGGCTCTCGCAGCTCGAGCCACGCCGCGTACTTCTCCGGGTCAGCTGGGGTATCGCCCAGCGGAATCAAGGACACTAGGAGCGAGGCCGGGAGGCCGCCGTCCCGTGAGGTCGTCAGGAGGAAGAACTCCATGGCCCCGCGAGTCCGGCCGGCCTCAGCGGTGTTGCGCAATGTGGTCCAGACGTGTCGCTTGAGTTCAGCGGAGACGTGCCGACCCTCCGACTGGGCGTCGACGAACGTCTTGAGCTGAGCGCGCCAGCGGTCTCGCATGAGGTCGACACGGAACCACTCGCGAGGAACCAGCAGTTTGTAGTCCCTGGGCGCACCCGCAGGTGGTGAGTTCACCCCGGCATCACCAGCGGAGCTCCCTCGGCATCGAAGAAGCGAACGCTCTTCACCACCCCGGCGAACATGGCGGAGAAGACGTCCCACCCTTCGACCGTCGGCGTGCCCATCTCCAGCAGGAGTACGGTCCCGTTGTTCAGCGGTATCTGTACCTGTATGAAGGACGTCCAGATCGGCTCGTCCCCGCCCGACGGCGTCAGACTGCCGTCGATGCTGGAAGACCGACTGCCGACGCATGTCACGGCCGGGCCGCAGGGCAACTGCACTTCACCGATCTGTCCGAGCTCCAGGTGCCGCATCGTGGTGGCGATGAAGCCCACCGGATTGCTGCCGGCTCGCTCATCGAGGTCCAGCAGGCTGACGTTCACCGTCGCTGTGCAGCGGACACCGTCGACCTCCGTGGTGACGAAGCCCGCGTACTGCACGCCCGCCTCGATGAACTCGTCGTAGTGCGCCACACACATCGCGGCGTACTGCACCTGCACTTCCTCGTCGGCGCCGGGCAGCGCCTGTTTGGCCAAGTCGAGCAGTTGCTCACCCAGCTCTTCCAAGTCATCAGCCTCGAAAGGCAGCTCGAGGAAGCCCTCCGGCATGATCCAGCGAACCTCTATGCCTCCGCTTTCTGCGAGGTTGAGCCGGGCTTCGTCAACGGTGTCCGTGGTCATCTGCGCCTTTGCTCTCGGACTGTTCGCGATCAGCCACTTCGGGACGGAATCTCGCGGCGAAGGGGTAGGGCCCGTAGTGCGGGTAGTGAGCGGGGATGTCAGCTCCTCCCCGACGAGCGACGTGGGCGATCTGCCGGTACTTCGCCGCCCGGGCCCGCAGGTTCTGCTGGACCGGATCGCCCCATTGTGAAATCGCGCTTCGCACGAAGAAGAAGATCTCAAGCGCCAGGACGGCTCCGGCGACCGCCAAATAGGCGTTGCGGGCTGCTGCGGTCTCCCAGTACTGAGCCACGCCGGCCCAATAGGTCACGGCCCCGAAGCCGACGAGCGCCAGCGGCACTCCGTGCTTGAACCCTGCGTTGAACATGTCCTCTTCGTCGACATGACGCCGGCGCAGCAGTTCGAGCACCGCTCGGTCGTCCAGGAAGTCGAACCGAAGCTCTCGCCGAGCTTCCTCCGCGGCCCGCTTCGCCTCGGGCACGGCAACGATCACTGAGCTCTCGACCAGCGTAGCCACGTCACCGCCCCGCCGGCCGATGAACTCCCGCGGCCCGAGGTTCCGCTTGTCCTCGTTCATAGCTTCTGTCCTCCTTGAACGGATTGCCAAGCCTTAGGCCGCCAGGGCCGCATTGAACGGCTTCGGCGTAACGTTCGGAGCGGGACCGGGCGAAGGCGACGGCGCAGGTGTGGGCGTAGGTGTAGGTGTACTGGCGGCAGGCTCCTGGTAACCGGTCCTCTCGCCGTTCTCGCCGCTGAGCATCCTGTGCAGGGCGCTGCCCAGACCGGCCCCCTTGATCACTCCCGTGATCTTCCGGCCCTCTATCGCGCCGCGGCCTGCCTTGCCCAGAACCCAGTTGACGCCCTTGACGGCGATCCCGTTCATGAAGTTGTCTCCCACACCGCGGAGTGCGGCGGAGCCTCCCACCTTCAGCTTCGCCAGTCCCTTGACGCCCTTGAGAGCCTTGATCCCCTTCAGGGCGCCAAGTCCGGGGAACACTCCCAGCGCATCGGCTCCCAGCTTCATCCAATCGACCTTCCCGCCACGCACCGTCATGTCGTATGCATGGCCGGCGAGCGCAGCCGCGCTGGTCACCACGGCAAGGGCCGCGAATACGGGAGCCAGGAACTGAAGGGGCGGGACGAATGCGCAGATCACCGCAAGCACGGACAGGACGGCCGAGATGTTCGACAACATATCCGCCCAGTCCGCCAGCAGGTTCATGAAACCACCCGGATCCCGGACCGCATCATGGTGCACGACGTTCCTGATGTGACGGGCCGCCTTGTCCCCGGCGTCGTCATAGATGTCCCGGGCGTCCTTCACCGCCTTGCGAGCAGCACCGATGTCATGCAGGGCCTCGTCGCGCTTCTTGACCCAGCGCTCGTACTCTTCCTTGTCCGCGGCGGGAACGTTCTGCGCGGGATGCTTTTCGGTGAACTTCTTCACCTCGTCGTCCGCGAGGTCATGGTCGGCTTTGGCCTCACGGTAATCGGCAAGCGCCTTGTCCGCCTTCCGCTGCGCGCGGCGCATTTCACTGGCGAACTGATCCGAGCTGCCCTCGCGCACGTCCTCCCCGACGGCCTTGGCCGCCTCGTCATAGCGTTCGAAAGACTTCTTCAGCTTGTCCGCCGTGCCGCCAGCCAGTTCGTGGAAGCCCTTTCCGGCCTCACTGTCCCAACCCTCCACCGAGGCGAGGGCCTTGATGACCCGGGACTGTTCCTCGATCATGTCGGCCATCTTGCGCAACTTGCGTCCCAGTTCGGCGACCTCCTCCGGGTCACCCGGTGTCGGGTCGTCGTGCCACAGAGGCGGCCAGTCGGCGTCGGTCCTGCTCACTTCTTCCCCTTGCTCTGCGCCTTGGCATCACGTATGGCCTTGGCCAGTTCCTGGTCGATCTCGTCGTACGCCTTGGCGGCGGTACGCGTGAATTCGGCCAGCTGCTCAAGTTCCTTCATCAGTTGCTTGCGCGTTTTCTTCCAGGTGTCCCCGAATTCCCCGAAGGCATCCTTTAGTCCACCGTGGCCTACCGCCTGACCGTACTCGTCCGCAGGATTGCCGTTCCGCTCGAACTCGCCATGAATCTTTGTCAGGTCTCGTGAGCACTGTTTGATGGCGGCGAGATCCGCCTTTATGTGATCCCCCATCAGCGATGCCTCTCTATGGCTCTACAACTTTTCTCGGTGCGAATCCGACGAGCGGGGGCACGATGCGGACTCCCTCACTCCTCCTGCCACCCCGTACGGGATACGCTCTCGATACACCAATCCCGTTCCGCGTTGGCGAGGAGAGTCTTGACGTGACATCTACGGACACGCAGCGCGTGGCAATGGACCGCCTGGGCGTCGACGCCGAAGCCGGCGACTGGTGCTGGATCGGCAAGATCCCGCAGCCCCCCGCCGACGTACTCCAGGCCGCAGGCAACCCCCGTCTCCGCCCGGCGAGACTGCCTCCACTGGGCATGATCGGCGCGGTGCTCGGTGCACCGTTCATACCTCTCCTCATGCTGTTGCGCCTTCTGTCCGATGCGGAAGAAGCCGTCAAGCGATCCCTCGACAGGAAGGAAGAGAAGGAGCAGCGGCGCGCCAAGGAGGAAGAGGACAAGCGCCGGGACGCCGCCATCGCCCAACAAGACCTCGACAACGTCTTCGACGGAAACTGGCACGGCAACGCCGGGCAGTTCCTGCTGCGTTGGTACAGCCACTCCACCCACCACGAGCGCATGCTGCTCGCGACCCAGGAGGGGATCGTCCTGGCGGCTCCGCCGAAGCGCGTCAGCGTGGGGCGGGAGAAGCACATGCAGATCGTCGCCCGGCTTCCCGCCTCCGAGGCGACCCTCGTCGACCCCTTCTCCGGCGAGTTCGAGACGAGCATCCTGCTCATACGTTTCCGCGACGGATCCTGGCTGCGCGTCGACACGGAAGAAGTCCGCAGCGATCTTCACATGTACGTGCTCCGGCAGCCCCTGCCCGACAGCTAACGGGCGTCGGCCGGACGCCTGCCCGGTGCGTTCGGCATGCCTGCCGCACCGGGCAGGCGTCTCACGCCTACTTGCTACGAGCCTGCTTAGCCAGCTCCTCGTCGATCTGCTCGAACTTGTCCGCAGCCATGGTCAGGTAGTCACCCATGCCGTCCAGACCGTCCAGCGTGTCCTTCATGCCGCGCACGAACTCGTCGAAGTTCTCGTCGAACGCCTTCGAGGAGCTCTTCGTGACGTAGCCGCCCTGGACGAGGTTGTTGATGTACTTCTTCAGACCTTCGAGCTTCTCCTGGAGCTTTTCCTTCTCCTTCACGACATGCTTGGCTGCATCCCGCATGTCCTGATATGTGACATCAAGGTCCTTGGCCATGAAGCCGCTCCCTCTCGCAACGCCGCAGGGCCAACCCCCGTGGCTTCCCTGTTTGCGGACTCACCGACTCGGAAGCCGAGTTGCCGGTCACAGCCGGCAACCGGTGTGATCGTCCGCTCTTGCGCCAGCAGCTTACGGGTGTGGCCTGTGGTGCCCCATACCCGGCTTGTGAACGAGCCGTCATGAAAGCGTGTACGACGTTGCCATCGGGAACATCACGGCCGCTCCCCATTGCCCCGCCGTCGTACCGAGCGGATATCGTCCCTGTACCGCTGTGACCCGCCTGGCGTGACTGAAGCGATCGATCAGCAAGCGGTCAGCACAGCGGCAACCAGCGACAGACACCACAGCGGCCATACCGGCCCAGTGGCACGGGGAGGACAAGTCGTGCGCCTGACTCTGACCGTCGTCGACCCGTACGGCGGTGGCACCGCCGACGTCGTGCTCGATGCCGATCCTGAGTCCACCGTGGGGGACATCGCGCAGGAGCTGGCCAAGCAGGTGGGGCACAGCGGGGCGCAGGTCATCCCGCTCGGGCAGCACCGGCACGCGCCGGCCAACAACGCACCCCTCGTGTACGTGGACGGATATGCCGTCGATCCCGGCGCCACCGTCGTGGGGTCGCCCCTGCGCGAGGGTGCCGTCGTCAGTCTTCAGGATCCGTCCGGGTGTCTGCCGGGTGAGCCCACCGGGCTGGTCGAGCTGCGCGTGGTCGGCGGGCCCGCCGCCGGGTTCGTGCACCGGCTCGGCGTCGGGCGGTACGACATCGGCAGCGGGGCGGCGTCGTACGTCCGTATCGACGATCCCGAGGTCGATGCCCGGGCCCTCACCCTCTCCGTCGCCACCGACGGCACCTGCCAGGTCGCCGTGCACATGGACAAGGAACACGTCACCCTCGACGGCATCTCCCTCGCGGGGGACGAGGACAAGGACGAGCCCAGCGGCAAGAAGCGCGGCAAGAAGAAGGACCAGGAAAAGGAGAAGGAGAAGGGAGGGAAGAAGGACGGCCCCACCGAGTGGCCCCTCGGCGCTCAGGTCGGCGTCGGCAACACCCTTCTCGAACTCACCCGCTACACACCCCCGAACGCCGCCCTCAAGTGGTCCGACGACGGCGTGGGCCTCGACTACAACCGGCCCCCGCGGCTGCGTCCGCCCGAGCGGCAGACGACCTTCCGGCTGCCGTCGTCGCCGCGTGAGTACGAGGCCAGACCACTGCCCTGGCTGATGGCACTGACGCCGCTCGTCGGCGCCCTCGTGGCAGTGATGATCTTCCAGCGCTGGTACTACCTGATCATGGCGGCCCTCAGCCCGGTCCTGCTCTTCGCCAACTACTACAACGACAAGAAGCACGGGCGTAAGTCGCACGCCAAGCAGGTCAAGGAGTACGAGGAGCAGAAGGAGCGGATCGAGAAGGACGCCCAGGACGCGCTCGTCGCCGAGCGGAACGACCGGCGGCAGGCCATCCCCGACCCGGCGACCGTGCTCGCCCTCGGGACCGGGCCCCGCACCCGCCTGTGGGAGCGGCGGCGCACCGACCGCGACCACCTCCTGATCCGTTTCGGGACCGGGCAGTTGCCCTCCGAGGTGGTGCTCGACGACCCCGAGCAGGACGACCACCGCCGCCAGGTGACCTGGAAGATCGAGGACGCGCCGGTCGCGCTGCACCTGCGCACCCTCGGTGTCGTCGGCATGGCCGGGCCCGGGGACTCCGTCCGTGCCCTCGGGCGCTGGGCCGTCGCGCAGACCGCGGCGCTGCACAGCCCGATGGACGTGCAGTTCTACGTGCTGAGCGACAATGCCGCGCAGGAGTCCTGGGACTGGGTGCGCTGGCTGCCGCACGCGCGGCCGTCCGGCGGACAGGACGTCAACGCGCTCGTCGGGACGGACGCCGAGACCGTCGGCGCCCGCATCGGCGAGCTGACGCAGATCCTCGACGCGCGCAAGAAGGCCGCCGAGGAGAACAAGTCGCAGGGCGGTTCGAGCTTCAGCGACCCCGACATCGTCGTCGTGTGGGACGGGTCGCGGCGGCTGCGCTCGCTGCCGGGTGTGGTGCGGCTGCTGCGCGAGGGGCCTTCGGTGTCCATGTTCGCCATCTGCCTGGACGCCGAGGAGCGGTTCCTGCCCGGCGAGTGCCAGGCGTACGTCGTGGCCGAGCCGAAGGCCGAGGAGTACCAGCCGGCCGCCCAGCAGGTGCAGCAGTCCGCCGGCGGTTTCCCCTCCTTCCAGGCCTGGCACACCACCGCGCAGCAGCCCGAACAGGCAGAGCGCACCGAGCGGTTGAGGCTGCGTGTCGAGGAGGCCGGGGCGGAGCGCCTGAAGGACGTACGGCCCGACTTCGTCTCCGCCGCCTGGTGTCTGCGGCTGGCCAGGTCGCTGTCGCCGCTGCGGGACATCAGCGGTGAGACCGAGGACTCGGCGCTGCCGGGTTCGAGCCGGCTGCTGGACGTGCTGCAGCTGGAGCCGCCGACCAGTGAGGCGATCGTGGCCCGCTGGCGGATGGGCGGGCAGTCGACGCTGGCCGTCATCGGTGAGTCGTACGACGGGCCGTTCGGCCTCGACATCCGCAAGGACGGGCCGCACGGTCTGATCGCCGGTACGACCGGCTCGGGTAAGTCGGAGCTGCTGCAGACCATCGTGGCGGCGCTGGCGGTGGCGAACACGCCCGAGAACATGACGTTCGTGCTGGTCGACTACAAGGGTGGCGCGGCGTTCAAGGACTGTGTGCATCTGCCGCACACCGTCGGCATGGTGACCGACCTCGACGCCCACCTGGTGGAGCGCGCCCTGGAGTCGCTGGGCGCGGAGCTGCACCGGCGCGAGCACATCCTGGCCGCCGCCGACGCCAAGGACATCGAGGACTACCAGGACCTGGTGCGCCGGGACCCTTCGCACCAGCCGGTGCCCCGGCTGCTCATCGTCATCGACGAGTTCGCGTCGATGGTGCGTGACCTGCCGGACTTCGTCACGGGACTCGTGAACATCGCCCAGCGTGGCCGTTCCCTCGGTATCCACCTGCTGCTGGCGACGCAGCGGCCGTCCGGTGTCGTGTCTCCCGAGATCCGCGCCAACACCAACCTCCGTATCGCGCTGCGGGTGACGGACGGCGGCGAGTCGTCGGACGTCATCGACTCGCCCGAGGCCGGGCACATCTCCAAGAACACCCCGGGTCGCGCGTACGCCCGGCTCGGGCACGCCTCCCTGGTGCCCTTCCAGTCCGGCCGGGTCGGTGGCCGCCGGCCCGGGGCGGCCGACCCTGCCGTGCTGATGCCCTGGGTGGGCCCTCTGACCTGGGAGGACCTGGGCCGGGCGGCGCTGGTCAAGCCGAAGGCCGAGTCCCGTGAGGACGAGGAGATCACCGACCTGAAGGTGCTCGTCGACACCATCCGCGACGCCAACAGCTCCCTCGGTATCCCGCCGCAGCACAGCCCGTGGCTGCCCGCCCTGGACGAGACGCTGCTGCTGGACGACGTGGAGCTGCCCGCGTTCGCCGGCGGCCCCGGCAAGCTGCCGCCGGCGCCGTACGGCATCGAGGACCTGCCCGCGAGCCAGTCGCGCCGCCCGGTCGCCGTGGACTTCTCCTCCTTCGGGCATCTGATGATCGGCGGCGCCCCGCGCAGCGGCCGCTCCCAGGTGCTGCGCACCCTCGCCGGTTCCATCGCCCGTACGCATTCCATCGCCGACGTGCACCTCTACGGCATCGACTGCGGCAACGGCGCGCTCAACGCGCTGACCCGGCTGCCGCACTGCGGTGCGGTCGTGAGCCGTAACCAGACGGAGCGGGTGGTCCGGCTGGTCAACCGGCTCAAGGGCGAGATGAGCCGCCGCCAGGACGTGCTGGCGGACAAGGGCTTCGCGGACATCGGCGAGCAGCGGGCGTCGGTCCCCGAGGACGAGCGGCTGCCGCACATCGTGGTGCTGCTGGACCGGTGGGAGGGCTGGGTGCCCACCCTCGGCGAGGTCGACCACGGGTCGCTGACCGACGAGTTGCAGACGATGATGCGCGAGGGTGCGAGTGTCGGTATCCACCTGGTCCTGACGGGTGATCGGACGCTGCTCGTGGGCCGGATCGCGACGCTCACCGAGGACAAGTACGGTCTGCGGCTCGCCGACCGCAGCGACTTCTCGGCGCTGGGGATCCCGGCGCGGAAGGTGCCGGAGGAGATTCCGCCGGGGCGTGCGTTCCGCAACGAGTTCGGTACGGAGACGCAGTTCGCGCTGCTCGCGCAGGACACGACCGGTCAGGGTCAGGCGGCGGCGCTGGCGGCCATCGGCGAGGCGGCCGCGGCCCGCGACGCCTCCGTCCCGCGCTCGCGTCGCCCTTTCCGGGTCGACAGCCTGCCCAGCCGCATCTCCTTCCCGGAGGCGTGGGAGATGCGCGATCCGGAGGCGTCCCGTTCACGGCTGTTCGGTCTGGTCGGCATCGGCGGCGACGAGATCGTCGGCTTCGGCCCCGATCTGGCGGAGGGCGTGCCGGCGTTCGTCATCGCGGGCCCGGCCAAGTCGGGCCGCTCGACGGTCCTGCTGAACTTCGCCCACTCGTTCCTCTCCCAGGGAACCCGGCTGGTCATCGCGGCCCCGCGCCAGTCCCCGCTGCGCCGGCTCGACGGCACGGACGGCGTGCTGAAGGTCTTCACCGGTGACGACATCGACGAGGACGAGTTCGAGGAGCTCATCGACCAGGCGTCCCTGGAGGAGCCGATCGCGGTCCTGATCGACGACGGCGAGATCCTGGAGGACTGCGACGCCGAGAGCCAGATGAAGAAGCTGGTCTCGCGCGGCGCCGAGCGGGGCCTCGCGCTCGTCATCGCCGGTGACGAGGAGGACGTGTGCAGCGGCTTCTCGGGCTGGCAGGTGGACGCGAAGAAGGCCCGGCGCGGCATCCTGCTCTCGCCCCAGGAGTCCTCCAGCGGCGACCTCGTCGGTGTCCGCCTCAATCGCGGCATGGTCGGCGGCCAGGTCGCCCCCGGCAAGGGCATGCTCCACCTCGGCGACGGGGAGCTGCGTACGGTGGTCATTCCCGGGTGAGGCGATGAGCGGGGCTTCGACGAGGCCGAAGCGGAGGAAGGCGGCGGGGGCGGCCCTGCGGTAGGAGCACCGGCCGGCCTCGTCTCCACCCCCGCGGCCGGGCTGCTGATCAGCCTGCTGGTCGGGCTCAGCCGCGGGGCGGTCCCTACCGCACCTTCGACATCCGGGCCTGAGGGCGGCCCGACTCCGCGCTCTCCGAGCGGTACTGGAGGTCGTCGCCCACCGGCTTGAGGTGGACGGTCGTCTTCGCCGGGTTGCAGCCGCTGTGATTGGTCTTCGCGCCGACCGACGTAGCGACGAGCTCCGTCTTCGTCACCTGCTTCAGGGTGAGTACGTCGACGCAGACGCCGCCGATCTGGTCGGTCTGGCGGAGCTTGCCCAACTCCTCGCCGACAGCGGCCGGTCCGACGGTGATGCGGAACGTGCCGAGGGGCAGTCTGCCGTCGAGGGCGACGCCCTGGCCCTCCCAGGTGCCGAGGTAGGCGGCGGGCACCGTACCGGAAGGGGCGGAGCTCGCGGTCGCCGCCGGCGGCGAGTCGGACCCGCTGCCCGCGTCCGAGTCGTCCTGGCCGCCGCCTCGCCCCGGCAGCAGGTCGAACACGAACACCGACCCGATCGTCACGGCCGCCATCGCCCCCGCGACCGCCAGCGCCACGGAGCAGCTCAGCCTCCGCACTCGCCCGCCGCCCTCGCCCTCGGGCGTGGACGTCGCCGCGACGGATACGGAGACCCTCCCGGGCCGCCGTCCGGAGGCGGGGACGGTGTCCTGCGGATGGTCACCGTCCCGGGGCTCGGGTACGGCGGCGAAGTGGGGAGCGGGGGGCATCACCGGGGGCGGGGCCGACCCGGGCGGCGTCACCCCGGGCGGCGTCACCCCAGCAGGAGCCGCCCCCGACGACATCACCCCAGGCGGCGTCACCCCAGCAGGAGCCGCCCCCGACGACATCACCCCGGGCGGCGTCACCCCAGCAGGAGCCGCCCCCGACGGCATCACCGGGGGCGGGCCGAACACCCCCCTCCCCTCGCCCCCCACCCCCTCGCTCCCGGCCGTTTCCGACGCGCCCACCGAAGGGCTGCTGAAACCGACCGGACCCGAAGGCCCCCCGGCCCCCGTCCCCGCCCCGGCCCCCGCTCCCGTCACCTCCAGGTTCAGCAGCCGCACGGCACTGCGGCTCACCTGCTCCACCAGCGCCCCCGGCAGCCACCCGCCCGCCACCAGCCGGGCCGCGCCCTCGGGGGCCAGCCGGCGGGCCAGTTCCGCGGGGGCGGGTCGCGTGCCCGGGTCCTTGGCGAGGCACTCCGCTGCCAGGCCCCGCAACTCCCCGTCCAGCAGGCCGAGTTCCGGCTCCTCGTGGACGACCTTGTAGAGCAGGGCGGCGGAGGAGTCCCCGGGGAAGGGCGGCAGGCCGGTCGCCGCGAACGCGAGGACCGCGCCCAGCGAGAAGACGTCGGCGGCGCCCGTGACGCCCTGGCCCAGGATCTGCTCGGGCGACATGTAGCCGGGCGAGCCGATGGACACACCGGTGGACGTGAGGGACGCCGTGCCGTCCGTGGCCCGGGCGATCCCGAAGTCGATCAGCAGCGGGCCGTCCAGGGTCAGCAGGACGTTCGACGGCTTCACGTCCCGGTGCACCAGCCCCAGCTCGTGCACCGCCGCCAGCGCCTCCGCGAGCCCCGCGCCCAGCGCTCGTACGGTGGGGACCGGCAGGGGCCCGCCGTCGGCGACAGCGGCCGACAGCGACGGACCGGCGGCGTACGCCGTGGCCACCCACGGCACCCGCGCGCCCGGGTCCGCGTCCAGGACGGACGCCGTCCAGGCACCGCCCACCCGGCGCGCGGCGTCGACCTCGCGCCGGAAACGCGCCCGGAACTCCTCGTCCAGGGCGAAGTGCGGATGCACGATCTTCACGGCGACCGTACGGCCACCGGCGCTGCGGCCCAGGTAGACCCGGCCCATGCCGCCGGAGCCCAGCCGGCCGAGCAGCCGGTAGGGCCCCACGACGGTGGGTTCGTCGACGTCGAGCGGCCGCATGGGCGTCACCCCTCCCCCGTGGGCAGGCGGGGACGACTCCGGTCCCGGTACGCCTGCACTCCCCAGCAGAGTAGTGCGGGAGCACCGCCCGGCTCACGGCTGGAGCAGGTCCACCTTCACGTCCGCCGGGAAGCCGGTCGTCGGGCCGACCCGCCGGGCGAACTCGGCGACCGCCGCCAGCTGCGGGTCGCCGAAGCGGAAGTCGAGGGTCGTGAAGTAGCGGGCGAGGGTCTCCTCGTCGAAGGCCTCCCAGCGGGCGGCCTGCTCGGCGACCTTGCCGACCTCCTCCAGGGAGAGGTTGCGGGAGTCGAGGAAGGCCTGGTGCACCCGGCGGGTGATGACGGGCTCACGCTCCAGGTAGTCGCGGCGGGCCGCCCAGACCGCGAAGACGAACGGCAGGCCCGTCCACTCCTTCCACAGCGCGCCCAGGTCGTGCACGGTCAGGCCGAAGCGCGGCCCGTCGAGCATGTTCGCGCGCAGCGCCGCGTCACCGATGAGGACGGCGGCGTCGGCCTCCTGCATCATCAGGCTGAGGTCGGGCGGGCAGGTGTAGTAGTCCGGCTGGACGCCGTAGCGCTCGGCGAGGAGCAGCTGGGCGAGGCGGACGGAGGTGCGGGAGGTCGACCCGAGGGCGACGCGGGCGCCGTCCAGCCGGTCCAGGGGGACCTGCGAGACGATCACGCAGGACATCACCGGCCCGTCGCAGCCGACGGCGATGTCGGGGAAGGCGACCAGGTCGTCCGCGTGCCGGAGGAACTCGACGAGGGTGATCGGACCGATGTCGAGTTCGCCCTGCACCAGCTTCTCGCTGAGCTTCTCCGGGGTGTCCTTGGAGAGCTCGAAGTCGAGGAGCGTGCCTGTTCTCGCGAGCCCCCAGTACAGGGGCAGGCAGTTCAGGAACTGGATGTGGCCGACGCGCGGCCGGGTGCGAGGATTGTCCACATCGTGAGGCTAGCCCTCACGGCGTACGGACCGGCGCGCGACCCCGCCACCGGGGCGTGACCTGCCGGGGGCGCCCCCTACCGCCAGTCGGCCGTGGCTTGTTCAAACATTCGGGTGACGTGATCTTGACCCCTATTGCATTCCGGTGCCTGCGTGCTAGGCTCATCGCAAGTTGCAGTTTGGTTTCCCTTGCAGTACAGAGCCTGCGGAGCATGTGACCGCGGGCTCTCGTCATTCACAGACATATGCACTTGTGCGGAATTCATCTTCACACTTGCTGGTTCTGGAGCAGGGCAACCCTTTTGGGCCCAAGGAGGGCTTATGGCTACCGGAACCGTTAAGTGGTTCAACGCCGAAAAGGGCTTTGGTTTCATCGCCCAAGAGGGCGGCGGCCCCGACGTCTTCGTCCACTACTCCGCGATCAACGCGACCGGATTCCGGTCCCTCGAGGAGAACCAGCAGGTGTCTTTCGACGTCACGCAGGGTCCGAAGGGCCCGCAGGCTGAGAACGTCACGCCGGTCTGATTTGTAGTACCCAAGGAGCCCCGCGCCGTAAGGCGACGGGGCTCCTGCCCTTTCCCGGCCCGGCCGGCCGGTGAATTCCCGGCGTATTCCGGCCGTGGGACGATGGGCGGATGCGGAAAGAACCGGAGAACAGCGGGGAGGTCGGCGGCATACCCGCCGACAAGGCCCTGGCCACAGGCCTGTCGTCCGGCCTGTCCCTCGGCGCGGCCATAGGGCTCGTGCTCGGCATGACCGTCTTCGACAACCTCGCCCTGGGCCTGGCCCTGGGCCTCGGTTTCGGCACGGCGATCGGAGCGGGCGCGGGCATCGGCGCGGCCCGGACACGGGGGGACCAGGGGGGCGGGAAGCAGAGCGAGGAGTAGGCGGGCGGACACGGGCCCGAGGGCCGGTCGGACTGCCGAGGTTCGAAGGTGGCCGACGGGCGCCCGGCCGGTACGAGCACCGCGCTAGGGTCTCCGGCCATGACCGACGCCCCTGACTTCGTGACCGAGACCCGCGTGTTCTACGACGCCCTCGCCGAGGACTACGCCGCCCACTTCCAGGATCTGCGCCCGGGGACGCCCTTGGACCGGGGCGTGCTCCACGGTTTCGCGGGGCTGGTGGGTGAGGGGGGCGAGGTCGCCGACCTGGGATGCGGGCCCGGGCGGGTGACGGCGTACCTGGCGTCGCAGGGGCTGTCGGTGTTCGGGCTGGACCTGTCGGAGTCGATGCTCGCGATCGCCCGCCGCGAGAACCCGGACCTGAGGTTCGTGCGGGGCTCGATGCTGGAGCTCGACCTGCCGGACTCCTCGCTCGACGGTGTCGTCTCCTGGTACTCGATCATCCACACACCCGAGGAGCACCTGCCCGCGCTCTTCGCCGGTTTCCACCGCGTGCTGCGCCCCGGCGGGCATCTGCTCCTCGGCTTCCAGTTCGGTGACGAACACCGGCGCTACGAGGGAGCGTTCGGCCACGACGTGTCCCTGACCTTCCTGCGGCGCCGGCCGGAGCCCGTCGCCGCCCTGCTGCAAGCGGCCGGTTTCACCCTCCGCGCCCGGACGGTGCGCGAACCGGACGCGGCAGGCGGCGAACCGGTCGCCCAGGCGTCCCTCGTGGCCCGCAAGCCGCCTGAGGCGGCTGCCTGAGGGCTTCCGCGAGGACGCGTCACCGGACCTCGCACCCGGGCCGGAGGCCCCCGGCGCCAACCGGCACCAACCGGAACGCCGCCCTACGACACCCCCGCCGCATCCCTCCCCGCGATGTACCCGAAGGTCATCGCCGGGCCGATCGTCGAGCCCGCGCCCGCGTAGCTGTGGCCCATGACGGCCGCGCTGGCGTTTCCCGCCGCGTACAGGCCGGGGATGACCGAGCCGTCCCCGCGCAGGACCCGGGCCCGGGCGTCCGTGCGGAGGCCGCCCTTCGTGCCGAGGTCGCCGGGAACGATGCGGAAGGCGTGGTACGGGGGGAGCCAGAGGGGCGCCAGGCAGGGGTTGGGGTGGACCGACGGGTCGGTGTAGTAGTGGTCGTAGGCGCTGTCGCCCCGGTGGAAGTCGGGGTCCTCGCCCTGTCGTGCCTGGGCGTTGAAGCGGTTCACGCTGGTGCGCAGGGCCGCTGCGGGGACGCCGATGGAGGCGGCCAGCGCGTCCAGGGTCCACTCCTTGTGCGCCGCCCCGGAGTCGTACCAGGAGTCGGGGAAGGGCAGCGTCGGCAGGACGTCCTTGAAGAGGTACCGGTTGCGGTAATTCTGGTCGGTGATCAGCCAGCACGGGATGGCCGGGTCGGTGTCGTGGACGTCGTACATGGTGTGCACGACGTCGCTGTAGGGCGCGGCCTCGTTGACGAAGCGCCGGCCCGAGCCGTTCACCAGCAGCCCGCCGGGCAGGGTGCGTTCGGCGAGGCAGAAGTACGGCCGGCCGGGGATCGGGATCGCCGGCCCCCACCACGCGTCCTCCATCAGGTCGAGCGCCGCGCCCAGCCGCTCCCCCGCCCGGATGCCGTCGCCGGTGTTCTCCTTCGCCCCGACGGTCCACTCCGTTCCGATGGGCTGGCGCTGAAAGCGTTTCCGCATCGCCGCGTTGTGCTCGAAGCCGCCCGAGCCGACGATCACGCCCCGGCGGGCGCGGACCAGGCCGGGGGCGCCGTCGCGGGTGACGACGGCTCCCGTGACCGTGCCGTTCTCGACGTGCAGGTCCGTCAGGGGCGTGTTCAGCCAGACCGGGACCCCCGCCGATCGCAGACCCGCCCGCAGGCCCGCCGCCAGCGCCTGGCCCATCGTCAGGGGTTTCTGGCCGAGTGTCGCCGCCTTCACTCCGCGGGCGAGGCACTGGGCCGCGACGGCCGCGCCCCGGGCGTTCACGGCGGCCAGGGCGACCCACTTGTAGTCGGCGCTGAAGACGACCATGCCGGCGGGGACGTCCATGTACGGCGGGTTCAGATGCGCCAACTCGGCGCCCAGGAGGTTGCCGTCGAACTGGTCCGGCTCGATGGAGCGGCCGTTCGGCAGGCCTCCGGGCAGCTCGGGGTAGTAGTCGCTGTAGCCCTCCATCCAGCGGAACCGGAGCGGGCTGTTGGCCATGACGAAGGAGATGGCCGCCGGGCCGTGGGTGAGGAAGGCCCGCTGCCGGTCGGCGGGGACCTCCGGGCCGACGACCGCGGCGAGGTAGGCGGCGGCCTTCGCGGGCGTGTCCGGGACCCCGGCCGCGAGGATCACGGAGTTGTTGGGGACCCAGATCCCGGCGCCGGAGCGGGCGGCCGAACCGCCGAAGGTCGGCGCCTTCTCCACGACGACGCAGCTCAGGCCCTGGCGTGCCGCGGTCAGCGCGGCGGTCATGCCCGCGGCGCCGGAGCCGATGACGACGACGTCGTAGGTGCCGAGCGGGGGTAAGTCGGCCGCCCGGGCGCCCTGTTGGACGCCCGCGGCGACCGCGAGGCCGGCGCCGGCGGCCCCGGCCAGCAGTCGTCTTCGGGACGGGCCTTCGGCGGTTCCTGCGGTGTCCGTACGAGTGGTCATGGCCGCTCCAGCCCGACGAGAACGCGAAAGGAGTGGGGAATGTCGCGCGGGGGCCTTGCGAAGTCAAGACCCGTGCGGACACCCACTCCGCCGGCCGGAGCCCCAGGGCCCACGCTGCCGGCACCGAGCGCGTCCCCTAGTCGAGGCCGATGGCCGCGCAGTCCGCCTTGTACTCGGACGTGCAGATGTCCTTGACGGTGTACACACCGTCGGTGATCACCGTGTCCTTGATGTTGTCCTTGGTGAGGGCCACCACCGGCACCAGCATCGCCGGGATGTTCTTCGCCGTCGGGCTGTCGACCGTCTCCCGGGTCAGCGCGGCGAACTCGATGGAACGGCCCTGCACCTTGGCCACCGCGATCTTCGCGGCGTTCGTCGCCTCCAGCAGGAACGACTTGTAGACGGTCATGTACTGCTCGCCGGACACGATCCGCTGCACCGCGTCGAGGTTGGCGTCCTGCCCGGTCACCGGCGGCATCTTGGTGGCTCCGGCCTCCCGCATCGCCTCGATGACGGCGCCCGCCATGCCGTCGTTGGCCGAGTAGACGGCGGCGATGTCGTTCAGTCCGACGGACTGGATCGCCTTCTTCATGTTGGCCTTGGCGATCGCGGGCTTCCACTCCTTGGTGTCGTACTCCTTGACGATGTTCACCTGGCCCTGGAGCTCGCTCAGCGCGCCGTCCTTGAACCGTGCCGTGTTCGGGTCGCCGGGGTCGCCGTTCATCATGACGACCTTGCTCTTCTCGGCCTTGTCGCCGAGTTCCCCGACGATGGCGCGGCCCTGCACCTGGCCGACGAGTTCGTTGTCGTGGGAGACGTAGGCGTCGATCGGGCCCTCGGCGAGCCGGTCGTAGGCGATGACCGGGATGCCGGCGTCCTTGGCCTTCTGCACGTCCGTGGCGATGGTCTTGGAGTTCAGCGCGTCGACGAGGATGACGTCCACCTTGTCGGCGATCATCTTCTGGAACTGCTCGCTCTGTCTGGTGACGCTGGCCTCGGCGTTGGCGTAGCGGACCTTGCCCTTGTTCTCCGTGAGGGACGCGACCTCCTCCCGGATCAGCGGGTAGTCGAACTTCTCGAAGCGTGCCGTGTCCCGGTCGGGCAGCAGCAGACCCACCGTGATGTCGTTGCCCTTCTTCACGGCGGTGTCGTCACTCCCGCCGTCGCCGCAGGCGGTGAGGGCCAGGGCCGATACGGAGACCGCCAGGGCCATGGAGACGTGCCGCACGGCGGCCTGACGGGGGTTGCGCGCTATCACTGGTGGTGCCTTCCGATGGGGGGAGCATCGTGACGAGGTGGTCGAAAGCCAACGGGCAGACGCCGTGCGTCGTCAAGAACCACGTGTGAAGAGATCGCAAAGGTGCCTCACTGCGTGTACAGACCCTCCACTTCGGTGGCGAACGCGCGCAGCACGGCCTCGCGGCGGAGCTTCATCGACGGGGTCAGATGACCCGCCTCCTCGGTGAAGTCCTCGGGGAGGATGACGAAGCGGCGGATGGACTCCGGGCGGGAGACCATCTTGTTGGCCTCGTCGACGGCGCGCTGGAGGACGGCGCGCAGTTCCTCGTCGTCGACGAGGAGCGTGGCGGGGACGGGGTGTTTGCCGTTCATCTGGCGCCAGTGCGTGATGCCGTCCGGGTCGAGGGTGATCAGCGCCGAGACGAAGGGGCGGCCGTCGCCCAGGACGAGGCACTGGGAGATCAGCGGGTGTGAGCGCAGCCAGTTCTCCAGCGGTGCCGGGGCGACGGACTTGCCGCCCGCGGTGATGAGCATCTCCTTCTTGCGGCCGGTGATCGTCAGGTACCCCTCGTCGTCCAGTTCGCCGAGGTCGCCGGTGGCGAGCCAGCCGTCGGGGGCGGCGGGGACGACGCCGCCGGCCTGCGGGTCCCAGTAGCCGCGCAGCACGTGGTCACCGCCGACGAGGATCTCCCCGTCCGCGGCGATACGGACGCGGGTGCCGGGCAGCGGCCAGCCGACGGTGCCCAGCCGGGGTTTCAGCGGCGGGGTGACGGTGCTCGCGCCGGTGGTCTCGGTCAGGCCGTAGCCCTCGAAGATCTCGATGCCGGCACCGGCGTAGAACGCGGCCAGGCGGCTGCCGAGCGGGGAGCCGCCGCAGATGGCGTAGCGGACCCTGCCGCCCATGGCGTTGCGGATGCGGCGGTAGACCAGGGGGTCGTAGAAGGCCCGGGCGGTCTTGAGGGCGCGGGAGGGGCCGGGGCCGGTGCCCGTCTGCTGGGCCGCCAAGGCCTCTCCGTAGCGCTGCGCCACCCCGGCCGCGCGGTCGAACGAGGAGGCCCGGCCGCCCGCCTCGGCCTTGGCACGGGCCGAGTTGAAGACCTTCTCCAGCATGTACGGGATGGCGATCAGGCAGGTCGGCCGGAAGCCGGCCAGGTCGGGGAGCAGTCGATCGGCCTTGATGCTGGGGGCGTGGCCGAGCCGGACGCGGGCGCGGATGCAGGCGACCGCCACCATGCGGCCGAAGACGTGGGACATCGGCAGGAACAGCAGGACCGAGGCCTCTTCGCTGGTCTTCGCCCGGAAGACGGGGTAGAGCAGCTCGATGGCGTTGTCGACCTCGGCGAAGAAGTTGCCGTGGGTGAGCGCGCAGCCCTTGGGGCGGCCGGTGGTGCCCGAGGTGTAGACGAGGGTGGCGATGGTGTCGGGGGCGAGCATGCCGCGCCGCACCTCGACCTCCTGGTCGGGCAGGTGCGCACCGGTTTCGGTGAGCCGGTCCACGTGGCCCTTCTCGACGACCCACAGGTGCTTGAGGTCGGGCAGGCGTTCGCGCTCGGGGCCGAGGGCGGCGGCCTGCGCGGCGGTCTCGGTGACCAGGGCGACCGCTCCGGAGTCCTGGAGGATCCAGCGGGCCTGGAAGACGGAGGAGGTGGGGTAGACGGGGACGGTGACCAGTCCGGCCGCCCAGGCGGCGAAGTCCAGGACCGTCCACGCGTAGATGGTGCGGGCCATCACGGCGACCCGGTCGCCCGGCATCAGGCCCTCGGCGATCAGGCCCTTCGCCACGGCTCTCACCTGGTCGGCGAACCGCGTCGCCGTGACGTCGCGCCAGTGCCCGTCGGCGTCCTTGCGGCTGAGCACCACGGCGTCCGGGTGCGTGTTCGCGTTGTCGAAGGGCAGGTCGGCGAGCGACCCGTGCGTCCACGGCGGGGCCAGCGGCGGTACGGAGGCCTCCCGTACCGCCCCGTCCATGCGTCGCACCTCTGGCTCGACCAGGACCGGCCCTCCGTACGCGTCGCCGTAGGCGGAGGAGGGGTAGGCAGTGGACACGGGCGGCTCCTGGGGCGTGCAGCGAAGAACTGCTTGCTGCATGACGTACGTGCCTCGCACGCCGAGGCGCTCAACCGGCTGAACCCTCTGAAAGGGGTTACTGACGGTAGGAACGGGATCGTACGGCGCTCACATGGCGGGTTTGTGCGAATTCGGGGAGGGTCCGGAGCCGGGCCTGTGCAATCTCGGGGGTTACGTGAGTGTTCCTCAGGTTCCGTAGGCCCGCCGCGCTCAGGTCCGCTCCAGGATCGCCGTCACCCCCTGCCCGCCCGCCGCGCAGACGGAGATCAGGCCGCGGGCGGGGGCGTCCCGTTCGGCGAGGAGGCGGGCCAGGGTGGCGACGATGCGGGCTCCGGTGGCGGCGAAGGGGTGGCCGGTCGCGAGGGAGGAGCCGGCGACGTTCAGCCGTGCGCGGTCCACCGTGCCCAGGCCCCGCTTCTCCCAGGCGGCGAGCGTCGCCAGCACCTGGGAGGCGAACGCCTCGTGGATCTCGACGAGGTCGAAGTCGTCCAGGCCGAGGCCGGCCCGCTCCAGCATGTGCGGGACGGCGTGGGCGGGTGCCATGAGCAGTCCGTCCTCGCCGCCGGCCACGTCGCCGGCCACGAAGTCGACGGCCGCCGTCTCGTACGCCGTGAGGTACGCCAGCGGCTCCAGGCCGCGCTCCCGGGCCCACTCCTCGCTCGCCAGCAGGACGGTGGCGGCGCCGTCCGTCAGCGGGGTGGAGTTCCCGGCCGTCATCGTCGGATCGGGGTGGCCGAGCCCGAACACCGGCTTCAGGGATGCCAGTTTCTCCACCGTCGAGCCGGGGCGCAGGTTTTGGTCGCGGGCCAGGCCGCGGAAGGGGACGACCAGGTCCTGGAAGAAGCCGCGTTCGTACGCCGCCGCCAGCCGCTGGTGACTGGTGGCCGCGAGTTCGTCCTGCGCCGCGCGGGCGATGCCCCAGGCGCGGGCGGTGACGGCGGCGTGTTCGCCCATGGACAGGCCGGTGCGCGGCTCGGCGTTGCGCGGGATGTCGGGGACGAGGTGGCCCGGGCGCACCTTCGCCAGGGTCTTCAGGCGGGCGCCCGGCGACTTCGCCCGGCGGACCTCCAGGAGGATGCGGCGCAGGGTGTCGTTGACGCCGAGGGGTGCGTCGCTGGCGGTGTCGGCGCCGCCCGCGACGGCCGAGTCCGTCTGGCCGAGGGCGATCTTGTTGGCGGCGGCGATGACGGCCTGGAGGCCGGTGCCGCAGGCCTGCTGGATGTCGTAGGCGGGGGTGCTCGGGTGGAGTTCCGAGCCGAGGACGGTCTCGCGGGCGAGGTTGAAGTCGCGGGCGTGCTTGAGCACGGCACCGGCGACGAACTCGCCGACCGCGCCCGGCCCCCGGAGCCCGTACCGCTCGACGAGGCCGTCGAGGGCGGCGGTGAGCATCTGCTGGTTGGAGGCGGTGGCGTAGGGGCCGTCGGAGCGGGCGAAGGGGATGCGCGCTCCGCCGACGATCGCCACGCGCCGCACCGACTGTGACAGTTGCTGGGGGCTCATCTCGACCTGCTCCTCGTCCGTGACGTAGCCTTACCTCCGGTAACCTTACTCCAGAGTAAGCAGGGGTGGGGCCGGCCACGCAGGAGTGGGGCCTCACGCGGGAGTGGGGCTCCGAGCACGAGTGGGGCTCCAGCGAGCCTTTTTCAGCGAGCCGTCGTCGGGAACTGGGAGTCGTCATGGCCGACCGTTATCTGCGCTTCACGGGTACCGCGCCCGGCCGCTTCCTCACCCGCCGGCTGGGGCTGCCGCAGCCCGCGGCGCTGGCCCGCTGGTCCCCCGAGCGGCCCACCCTGGACGGCGGCCTGCTGCACCTCACCGCCGGCCGCTCCGCCCTCGGCCTGGCGCCTGTCCTGGCCCGCACGGGCCTCGGCCCGGCCGGCTCCGACCGCGCGGCCGCCGTCGTCCTGGACGCGACCGGAGTACGGAACGTCGAGGCCCTGGCGGAGGTGCACGCCGCCCTGCACCCGGTCGTACGGTCGGTGGCGGCGAGCGGGCGCGTGGTGGTGCTCGGCGCGCCCCTCGACCCGGCCGACCACCACCAGGCCGCGGCGCAGCAGGCCCTGGAGGGCTTCACGCGCTCCCTCGGCAAGGAGATCGGCCGGGGCAGGACGGTGAACCTGCTCCGGCTCACGGACGCCGCCGCCGCGGAGTCCACGCTCCGTTTCCTGCTGTCGCCCAGATCGGCATACGTCAGTGGGCAGGTGATCGAGGTGGGAGCCCCGCAGGAGACCACTCCTCACGACGGGGACCGCCCCCTGGCAGGCCGCACCGCCCTGGTCACCGGCGCCGCCCGCGGCATCGGTGAGGCGGTCGCCGAGACCCTCGCCCGGGACGGCGCCCGGGTCGTGGTGCTCGATGTGCCGCAGGCCGGGCAGGACGCCCGGCGCGTCGCCGACCGGCTCGGCGGCACCGCGCTGCTGCTCGACATGACGGCCGCCGACGCGGGCGCGCGGATCGCCGAGGCCCTGCCCGGCGGCCTGGACCTGCTGATCCACAACGCGGGCATCACCCGCGACCGGCGTCTGGTGAACATGCCGGCCGAACGCTGGATCTCCGTCCTCGAGGTGAACCTGGCGAGCGTGCTGCGCACCACGGACGCCCTGCTGAAGGACGGGACGCTGAAGCGCGGCGGCCGGATCGTCGCAACCGCCTCCATCGCGGGGTTCGCCGGCAACGCCGGCCAGACCAACTACGCCGCGAGCAAGGCGGGCGTCGTCGGCCTGGTCCGCTCCCTCGCGCCGCGCGCGCTCGAAGAGCACGGTGTGACGGTCAACGCGGTCGCGCCCGGCTTCATCGAGACGAAGATGACGGCCGCCGTCCCGCTGTTCATCCGCGAGGCCGGCCGCCGTATGAACTCCCTCGCCCAGGGCGGCCTCCCGGTCGATGTCGCCGAGACCACCGCCTGGCTGGCCCACCCGAACTCGGGCGCGGTCAACGGCCAGGTCGTCCGCGTCTGCGGCCAGAGCCTGCTGGGGGCGTGATGGCCGACTCCACCGCCCTCGTGCTCACCGGGCCTCCCGCCCTCGCCCCGCTCCTGGCCCGCGGCGCCCTGCTCTCCCCCTTCAAACGCCCCCGTTCCGACGTGGAGTTCCCCCGCACCCGGCTCGTCCTGCCCGGCCTGCGCGTCGACCTCGCGCGGCTCGCGGCGTACGAGCGGGTCTGCGGGTTCCCGACCGGGGAGGACGCGCTGCCGGTGACGTATCCGCACGTGCTCGGGTTTCCCCTGGCCATGCGGCTGATGAGCGGCCGGGACTTCCCGCTGCCGCTGCTCGGCCTCGTCCACACGTCGATCACCGTCACGCGGCACGCCCGGATGCCGGCGAGCGGCGCGTACGAACTCTCCGTCCACGTCGAGGGGCTGGTCCCGCACCGGCGCGGCACGGAGGCGACGGTCGTCACCGAGGTGCGCGGCGACGGGGACCTCGTGTGGGAGTCGAGGAGCACGTACCTGGCCCGGCACCGCACGCACCGGCTGACCGCCGCTCCCCGGGAGGCCGGAGGACGCGAGCCGCTGCCCTCCGTCGCCGAGTGGCGGCTCGCCGGGGACGTCGGCCGGCGCTACGGGGCCGCGTCCGGGGACCGCAACCCGATCCACCTGCATCCGCTCACGGCCCGGCTGTTCGGCTTCCCCCGGGCCATCGCCCACGGCATGTGGACCGTGGCCCGCTGCCTCGCCGCGCACGGCGTCACGGAGTGCTGCCATCTCCGGGCGGAGTTCAGGGCACCGGTCCTGCTGCCGGGGACGGTGACGTACGCGGCGCGGGACGGCCGGTTCGAACTGCGTGGCCGCGAGGACCGGATCCATGTGACGGGGGACGTCTACCCGGCGTGAGGGCCCGGCGGCTCCTCGGGGGGCGCCCAGGGCCGCCCGGCCATGAGGTCGCCGAGCCCCGCCCAGGCGAAGTTCATCAGAGTGGCCGCGGCCTGGCGGGCGGTGACGCCCGGGGTGGCGTTGGCCCAGGCGGCGAGCGACTCGGCGGCGCCGACCAGGGCCTCGGCGAGCCCGGCCACCTCGCGCTCGGGCAGGTCGGGATCGCGGTGGGCCTCGCGGGCCCCGGCGAGGATCAGCTGGGTCACGAACGCGACGATCTCCTCGCGCATGGCGGTGACCTCGGCGGCGAACGGCTCGCCGTGGGTACGCGCCTGGAGGTGCAGGACCGACCACGCGTCCGGGTTCTCGCCGGTGTGTGTGAAGAAGGCGCCGAGGCCTTCCCAGAGTTGCCGGTCGGCCGGCAGGTCGCGGCGGACCCCGGCCCGTACCGCCTCGACGAGGGCCCCCGCCTCCCGGCGGATGCAGGCGGTGAAGAGGTCTTCCTTGGAGTTGAGGTACAGGTACACCAACGGCTTGGACACACCGGCCAGTTCGGCGATCTCGTCCATCGACGCGGCCATGTAGCCCCGTTGGCCGAAAATCTGCACGGCGGCGTCCAGCATCTGCTGTTCACGGACCGCGCGCGGCATCCGCTTGGTCTTCACGGCACCCATACCGCTTAGCGTACGGGCCCCCTGGAGGGCCCTCGCCCCGGAAGCCGGGGAAGGACCGCCCAGGGGGCCCGTCGACTCGTGCGGCCGGTCGGCCGGTCAGGCGGTCGCGGGGACCGGCTCGGCCCTGTCGCGCGGCTCCTCGTCGAGCGGCTCGTCCAGGGAGGAGCCGTCGGCAGTGGCGTACGCGTCGCGGTCGAGCAGGTTCTCGCGGGCGGAGACCAGCACCGGGATCAGCGCCTGCCCGGCGACGTTGGTCGCGGTGCGGATCATGTCCAGGATCGGGTCGATCGCGAGGAGCAGGCCCACGCCCTCCATCGGCAGGCCGAGGGTGGACAGGGTGAGGGTCAGCATGACCGTCGCGCCGGTGAGGCCGGCCGTGGCGGCGGAGCCGACCACGGAGACGAACGCGATCAGCAGGTAGTCGCCGACGCCCAGCTGGATGTCGAAGATCTGGGCGACGAAGATCGCGGCGATCGCCGGGTAGATCGCGGCGCAGCCGTCCATCTTGGTCGTCGCGCCGAACGGCACCGCGAAGGACGCGTACTCCTTCGGCACGCCGAGCCGCTCGGTGACCTTCTGCGTCAGCGGCATGGTGCCGACGGAGGAGCGGGAGACGAAGGCCAGCTGGATCGCGGGCCAGGCGCCCTTGAAGAACTGGACCGGGTTGACCTTGGCGACGGTCGCGAGCAGCGTCGGGTAGACGCCGAACATCACGATGAGGCAGCCGACGTAGATGTCGGCGGTGAAGGTCGCGTACTTGCCGATCAGGTCCCAGCCGTAGGTGGCGATGGCGTGGCCGATGAGGCCGATCGTGCCGATCGGGGCGAGCCGGATGACCCACCACAGCGCCTTCTGGAGCAGGCTGAGCACGGACTCGCTCAGGGTGAGGATCGGCTGGGCCTTCTCGCCGAGCTGGAGCGCGGCGATACCGGCGACGGCTGCCATGAAGACGATCTGCAGCACGTTCAGCTCGGTGAACGGCGTGATGACGTCGGTCGGGACGATTCCGGTCAGGAAGTCGATCCAGGAACCGGTGCTCTCGGGCTTCCCGCCGTCCTTCGGCGTGAGGCCGGTACCGGCGCCCGGGTTGGTGACCAGGCCGATGATCAGGCCGATGCTCACCGCGATCAGCGAGGTGATCATGAACCAGAGGAGGGTGCGCGAGGCCAGGCGGGCCGCGTTGTTGACCTTCCGCAGGTTGGTGATCGAGACCAGGATCGCGAAGAAGACGAGCGGGGCGACCGCGAGCTTCAACAGCCCGATGAAGGTGTCGCCGACCTTCTCCAGGGTGGTGACCAGCCAGGACAGGTCCTGGTTGCGGGCGAGCCAGCCGAGCAGCACACCCAGGACGAGACCGGCGAGTATCTGGGCCCAGAAGGGCACCTTGAAGGACTTCGTGTATGAGGACACGGACTGACTCCGTTGGGGGGACGCGTAGGGGGAACTGACGTGGGAGACGGCGGAGGGGGTTGCGCTACGTCAGGGACGACAGAAAGCGGACGCGCACCGACAGAGATCCACGTGCAGCCGCGCCACGAGCACAACGCTCGGAGGCGAGGGGGGCGCGACTGCTGACTTCATACAGCGACCTTAACACCTGAACTTTGGGGACCTCAAAGCCTGGCTTTGATAGGTGACGACCCACACACACCCATACAACGCAAAGCGCCCCGTTTCCGAGCATGTACGGAAACGGGGCGCTGGTAGGCGCGTGAGGGGCCTTACGAGGCCTGTCCCTGGGCGCGGGCGGTGTCGTCGGCCCCGTCCTCCTGGCTGCGGTTCGCGTCCAGATTGGCCTTCATCCGGTCCACCCGCTGCGCGACCTGCACGGACGCCCGGTCCCGCTCCTTGCGCAGCACCACGAAGCTGATCGGCGCGGAGATGAGCAGGGCGAGCAGCACGACCCACAGCCCGTTGCTGTTGCCGAGCCCGCGCGGGGCGATACCTGAGTAGACGGCGCCCCAGACGACCACGAGGCAGCCCACGAAGATTCCGAGGCGCATCAGCGTGTAGCGGAGCATCTCAATCCACTCTTCCGGTTCGAACGGTCGGAACGCACCCAAAGGGGCACCGTCCAGTGAAGCACGCCGGGCGGCCGATCTTGCACGGGGGTCAGGCCAGGGGCAGCAGCATGATGACGTCCTCGCGGTCGTCCCCCGGCGCCACCCGGATCGCGCCGGGGATGCGCCCGACCTCCTTGTAGCCGCAGGACTCGTAGAACCGCTCGAGACCGAGTCCGCCCCGGCAGGTCAACCGGATCGCCTCGATCCCGTCCATCGCCCGGGCCGCGTCCGCGGCGGCGGCGAGCAGCCCGCGGCCGTACCCCTTGCCCTGGTGCCGCGGGTGCACCATCACCGTGTACAGCCACAGCCAGTGCGTCATCAGGTGGTGGGTGTTGAAGGTCAGGAACGCGGTCGCCGCGACCTGCCCCGCCTCGTCGTGTCCGACGAGGAGCTTGGCCCGGCCGTCCGCCATCGACGCGAAGTGCTGCACCAGCGCGGGGCGGATCTCCTCGCGCGTCACGGGCGGCACGAACCCGACCGCTCCTCCGGCGTTGGAGACGTCGGTCCACAGGTCGAGCAGGCCGTCCCGCAGCTCGGGGGTGACGGCGGGACCGAGCGTGTAGGTAAGGGGCATGGGTGGATTGTAGCTATTACGACAGTGCGTCGGCCGCCACGTGCAGGTCCGACACCAGCCCCCGGTACGCCGCCTCCCGGTCGTCCGACCGCAGCACCGAGGACGGATGCACGGTCGGCACCAGCCGCTCCGGCCGCCCGTGGACATCCTCCTCCAGCACCGTCCCGCGCACCTGCGTGACCCGGAACGAGGACCCGAGCAGCGCCTTCCCGGCGGTGGCCCCCAGCACGACGATCAGCTCCGGCTCCACGACCGAGAGCTCCGCGGCCAGCCAGGGCCCGCACGCGGTCATCTCCCGCAGGTTCGGAGCCTTGTGGATCCGCCGCTTGCGGGGCTCGGCCCGCGTGAACTTGAAGTGCTTCACGGCATTGGTGACGTAGGCCTCGGAGGGATCGATGCCGGCCTCCTCCAAGGCCCGGTCCAGCAGCTTCCCGGCGGGCCCGACGAAGGGCTTGCCCTGCCGGTCCTCCTGGTCCCCGGGCTGCTCCCCGACGAGCATGACCCGGGCGTCCTGGCTCCCGGCCCCGAACACGGTCCGGGTGGCGTCCCGGTGCAACGGGCACCCCTGGCACTCGGCAGCGGCCCGCCGCAGAGCGGCAAGCCCGCCGCGACCAGGAACAAAGGGTTCAGCGGTATAGGCATCCTCAGGTGCCTTGGTCCTGACCATGCCCCCCCGGGTACCCAACCCAGGGGCGCGGGGAACTGCGCGAGCAACCCCCCGCAGGCGGGAGGACGCGATCAAACCCGCATCGGCTGCGGCGACTCGCGACGCTCCGGGTCAGGCCCCTCGTACTCCCGGATGATCTCGTACCGCGTGTTCCGCTCCACCGGCCGGAACCCGGCATCACGGATCAGATCCAGCAGATCCTCACGCGTCAGCTTGTTCGGCGTCCCGTAGTTGTCCGCGTCATGCGTGATCTTGTACTCGACGACAGACCCGTCCATGTCGTCCGCCCCGTGCTGAAGCGCGAGCTGCGCCGTCTGCACCCCGTGCATCACCCAGAAGACCTTCACGTGCGGCACGTTGTCGAACAGCAGCCGCGACACCGCGAAGGTCTTCAACGCCTCCGCCCCCGTCGCCATCTGCGTCCGCGCCTGGAGGCGATTGCGCACCTTGCCGTCCTGCATGTCGACGAAGTCGTGCTGGTACCGCAGCGGAATGAAGACCTGGAAGCCGCCGGTCTCGTCCTGCAGCTCACGCAGCCGCAGCACGTGGTCCACCCGGTGACGGGGCTCCTCGATGTGCCCGTACAGCATCGTGCTCGGGGTCTTCAGACCCTTCTCGTGCGCGAGCCGGTGGATCCGGGACCAGTCCTCCCAGTGGGTGCGGTGGTCCACGATGTGCTGCCGGACCTCCCAGTCGAAGATCTCGGCGCCACCACCGGTGAGGGACTCGAGGCCGGCGTCGATGAGCTCGTCGAGGATCTCCGACGCGCTCATCCCCGAGATGGTCTCGAAGTGGTGGATCTCCGTCGCCGTGAACGCCTTCAGGGAGACGTCCGGCAGCGCCGCCTTCAGCTCGCGCAGCGACCGCGGGTAGTACCGCCAGGGCAGGTTCGGGTGCAGCCCGTTGACGATGTGCAGCTCGGTGAGGTTCTCACCCTCCATCGCCTTGGCGAGCTTGACCGCCTCCTCGATGCGCATCGTGTACGCGTCCTTCTCCCCCGGCTTGCGCTGGAAGGAGCAGTACGCGCACGAGGCGGTGCACACGTTCGTCATGTTGAGGTGGCGGTTGACGTTGAAGTGCACGACATCGCCGTTCTTGCGGGTGCGCACCTCGTGCGCCAGGCCGCCGAGCCAGGCCAGGTCGTCCGACTCGTACAGCGCGATGCCGTCCTCACGGCTCAGACGGACACCCGCCCTGACCTTCTCCTCCAGCTCGCGCTTGAGCCCGAGATCCATGCCCACACCTTTCTCCGAAGACGTCCCCACCGTACGACCACGCCGCTACTCCTCCTCGGGCAGCTCCCCGACCCGGTTCTCCCACTTCGTGGAGAGCACGATCGTCGTACGCGTGCGGGACACGCCCTCGATACCGCTGAGCCGCCGGATCATCTTCTCCAGGCCGTCCACGTCCGCCGCCCGCACCTTGAGCATGTACGAGTCCTCGCCGGCGATGAACCAGCAGTCCTCGATCTCCGAGAGGTCCTTGAGGCGCTGCGCCACGTCCTCGTGGTCGGTTGCGTCGGAGAGTGAGATGCCGATCAGGGCGGTGACGCCGAGGCCGAGCGAGGCGGCGTCGACGGTGGCCCGGTAGCCGGTGATGACTCCGGCGGCCTCCAGCCGGTTGATGCGGTCGGTGACACTGGGTCCCGACAGTCCGACGAGGCGTCCCAGCTCCGCGTAGGAGGCCCGGCCGTTCTCCCTCAGGGCCTGGATGAGCTGCCTGTCCACCGCGTCCATTGCGATCGAAGCCTTCCGCTGAAGTTGTCGTTGTGTCCGATGAGGTTCGGGTGTGCTGCTCAGCCGTCGCGGTGCGCACCGCCGCCGAGTTCACCCTGCCAACGGCGGTAGAGCCGGTGCGGCACGCCCGCCGCGTCGAGTACGCGTCCGGCGACGAAGTCCACCAGGTCCTGGATGTGCGTCGCGCCCGCGTAGAAGGCGGGTGAGGCGGGCACGACGGTGGCGCCCGCGTCGTCGAGGGTGACCAGGTGCCGCAGGGTCTGGCCGTTCAGCGGGGTCTCGCGCACGGCCACGATCAGCTTGCGTCCCTCCTTGAGGGTCACGCTCGCCGCCCGCTGGAGCAGGTCCTTCGACAGGCCGAGCGCGACCCCGGCCACGCTCGCCGTCGAGGCGGGCACGATGAGCATGCCCCTGGTGGGGTACGACCCCGAGGAGGGCCCGGCGGCCAGGTCGCCGGCGCTCCAGTGCCGTACGGCGCCGATGTCGACGGAGAAGGTGTCCGGCTTGCCGTCCGCGCCCCGGGACAGCCATTCCCGCAGGTCGGCCTGCCAGTGGGCGTCCCGGAAGGAGATCCCGGTCTCGTCCAGCAGGGTCAGCCGGGAGGCCCGGGACACCACAAGATCGACGCTTTCGCCGGCGGCGAGGAGGGCCCGCAGCACGGCAGCGGCATACGGGGTGCCGGAGGCCCCGGACACCCCTACGATCCAAGGCGTACGCGGCATCTCGCCTGGCTTGACTGGGTTCACAACACCGAGCCTATCCGGCGCCGCAGGGTGGGAACCGGCCAAGGGGTGCGGGCCGTTGCACGGAGGGGACGAGCGAGCACTGGGGGTCGCCATGTCAGGTTCCGGAACCGGGTGGTCGACGAGCGATCGTGCGCTGGCCGCGGGCAAGCTGATGCTCGCCTGGGTCGCGCTGCTGTGGCTGCTGGAAGTGGCCGACGTGGCCACGGGCCACGCGCTGGACGGCTTCGGCCTCACCCCGCGCGACCCTTCCGAGCTGGTCGATGTCGTCCCCTCGTCCTTCATCCACTTCGGCTTCGCCCATCTGGCGGCGAACACCGTGCCGCTGCTGGTCCTCGGTTTCCTCGCGGCGCTCGCGGGCCTGCGCCGGTTCCTGCTCGTCTGCGCGCTGATCATCCTCGTCGACGGCCTGGGCGTCTGGCTCATAGCCCCGGACGGCACCAACACCGCGGGCGCCTCCGGTGTGATCTTCGGCCTGTTCGGCTTCCTCCTGGTCAGCGGCTTCGTCGAGCGCCGCGCGCTGGGCGTCCTGGTGGGCGTTCTGGTCGCCGCGATCTGGGGCGGCTCGATCCTGGCGGGCCTGGCCCCGACCCAGACGGGCGTCAGCTGGCAGGGCCATCTGCTGGGCCTGCTGGCGGGTGTCGCGGCGGCGTTCGTGTTCCGTCGCGACCCGGCAGCGCCACCCGCGCTCACACGGTGAGGCCGCGCACCAGCAGATCCAGCAACGCGCACACGAACAGGGCGATCCCGATGAAGCCGTTGACGCTGAAGAACGCGCGGTTCACCCGGGAGAGGTCGTGCGGGCGGACGATCGAGTGCTCGTAGAGGAACGCGCCGGCGACGATCAGCAGGCCCAGCCAGAAGAAGGCGCCCGCGCCGGTGGCGAGGGCGTACCAGACGAAGAGGGCCGTCGTGAGGGCGTGGCAGACCCGGGCGCCCCACACGGCCGCCGGGATGCCGAAGCGCGCCGGGACGGACATGACGCCGATCTCACGGTCGGTCTCCACGTCCTGGCAGGCGTAGATCAGGTCGAAGCCGCCGATCCAGATCCCGACGGCGAGACCGAGGATCACCGCGTCCCAGGACCACTCCCCCGAGATCGCCAGCCAGCCGCCGACCGGGCCCATGGCCTGGGCGAGGCCGAGGATGGCCTGCGGGAAGTTCGTGAACCGCTTGCCGTACGGATAGACCACCATCGGGATCACCGCGATGGGGGCCAGGGCCAGGCACAGCGGGTTGAGCAGGGCCGCCGCGCCGAGGAAGACGACGAGGGCGATGAGCGCCCCCGTCCAGGCGTGCTTCACCGACATCGCACCCGTCACCAGCTCGCGCTGCGCCGTGCGCGGGTTACGGGCGTCGATCTCCCGGTCGATGATCCGGTTGACGGCCATGGCGAACGTACGCAGGCCCACCATGCAGACGGTGACCAGCAGCAGCTTGCCCCAGTGGATGTTCTCGTCCCACTGGAACATCGCCGTGAGCGCGGCGATGTAGGCGAAGGGCAGCGCGAAGACCGAGTGCTCGATCATCACCAGCCGCAGGAAGGCCTTGGTGCGTCCCGGCTGCGGGATCGCGGCGGAAGCGGAACTCACAGCCCGTACTCCTTCCAGCGGCGGTCCACCTTCGCCGCCGTCTCCGGGTCCGACTCCACCATGTCCGGCCAGCCGCCGTCGCGGGTGTAGCCCTCCTCGGGCCACTTCCTCGTCGCGTCGATACCGGCCTTGCCGCCCCAGAACTGCTGGTACGAGGCGTGGTCGAGGTGGTCGACGGGGCCCTCGACGACCGACAGGTCGCGGGCGTAGTCCGTGTTGCCCAGCGCCCGCCAGGCGACTTCGTGCAGATCGTGCACGTCGCAGTCGGAGTCGACGACGACGATCAGCTTGGTCAGGGACATCATGTGGGCGCCCCAGACGGCGTGCATCACCTTCTGCGCGTGCTTCGGGTACTTCTTGTCGATCGAGACGATCGCGCAGTTGTGGAAGCCGCCCGCCTCCGGCAGGTGGTAGTCCACGATGTCCGGCACGATGATCTTCAGCAGCGGCAGGAAGAAGCGTTCCGTCGCCCTACCGAGCGGCCCGTCCTCCGTCGGCGGGCGGCCCACGACGATCGACTGGAGCAGCGGCCGCTTCCGCATCGTCACGCAGTCGATCTTCAGTGCCGGGAAGGGCTCCTGCGGCGTGTAGAAGCCGGTGTGGTCGCCGAACGGACCCTCGGGCAGCATCTCGCCCGGCTCCAGCCAGCCCTCGATCACGACCTCGGCCTGCGCGGGCACCTGGAGCGGCACGGTCTTGCAGTCGACCATCTCGATCCTCTTGCCCGCGAGGAACCCGGCGAACAGGTACTCGTCGATGTCCCCGGGCAGCGGCGCGGTGGAGGCGTACGTCACGGCGGGCGGGCACCCGAAGGCGATCGCGACGGGCAGCCGCTCGCCCCTGCGCGCGGCCACCTGGTAGTGGTTCCGGCTGTCCTTGTGGATCTGCCAGTGCATGCCGATGGTGCGTTTGTCGTGCCGCTGGAGCCGGTACAGCCCGAGGTTGCGTACGCCGCTCTCCGGGTCCTTGGTGTGGGTCAGCCCCAGATTGAAGAACGACCCGCCGTCCTTCGGCCAGGTGAAGAGGGCGGGCAGCTGGTCGAGGTCGACGTCGTCCCCGGTGAGCACGACCTCCTGCACGGGGCCGTCCTTCACCTTCTTCGGCGGCACGTGGGTCATCGCACCGAGCTTGCCGAAGGCCTCCCGGACGCCGACGAAGCCGTGCGGCAGCTCGGGCTTCAGCAGCCCGCCGATCCGCTCGGAGATCTCGGCGTACGACTTGAGGCCCAGCGCCTTCAACAGCCGCCGGTCCGTGCCGAACACGTTCATCGCGAGCGGCATGCGCGACCCGCGCACGTTCTCGAAGAGCAGGGCGGGGCCGCCGGACTTCTGCACCCGGTCGACGATCTCCCCGACCTCCAGGTACGGGTCCACCTCGGCCTTGATGCGCTTGAGGTCGCCCTCGCGCTCCAGCGCCCTGAGCAGGGAGCGAAGATCGTCGTAAGCCATGGGGTCCAGTATCCCCGAGCCGCTACCCTGGCCTGGAACCACCCACCACTTTCGCTGAGAGGCCGCATGCTCCGGGTACTGATGTTCCTCGTGCCGCTGGCACTCAGCGTCTACGCGTTCATCGACTGCATCAGCACGAAGGACGACGAGATCCGCCACATGCCCAAGCCGCTGTGGGCGATCCTCGTACTGCTGTTTCCGCTGGTCGGGTCGATCTCCTGGCTCATCGCCGGCAAGAAGCGCAGCCCCGCCGCCGACGGCTGGTCCGGGGCCCGCGGCGGCCGCTCCCGGCAGTGGGTGGCGCCCGACGACAATCCCGACTTCCTGAAGTCCCTGGACAAGGACAAGGACGCGGACCCGGATCCGGATCCCGACGAGCGCAGGCGCGAGGAATAGTGCTTGCGCGGCTGCCGATCTATTGAGTCGACATCCGCTCAGAGCTGCGCGAAGCTCCTCGCGATGACTCAACGAACCGATACACCCTCCGCGTGGGACGAGCGTACGCAGCTGGTCACCTTCCTGGACTACGCCCGTGACACCGCGCTGGCCAAGTGCGAGGGCGTGTCAGCCGAAGACGCCCGCAAGGCGCCGCTCCCGAATTCACCGCTGATGACGTTGTGCGGGCTGATCAGCCATCTGCGCTGGGTCGAGCACCACTGGTTCCAGGTGATGTTCCTGGGCGAGGAGCCTGCCGGGCCGCTCACGGAGGCGACCGACGACGATCCCGACCCCGAGATGCGGACCGCGGTCGACATCCCGCTGCCCCGGCTTCTCGCCGAGTACCGGGAGCAGAGCGCCCGTTACCGCCGCCTGGTGGCCGAGCACGACCTGAGCTCAACGGCCAAGCGTCCCATCAGCGATGGCCGCCATGTCGACCTCCGCTGGGTGATCCTCCACCTGATCGAGGAGACGTCCCGCCACAACGGCCACCTCGACGTCGTGCGTGAACTCGTCGACGGGCGGACCGGCGTCTGAGACCGTCACTCAGAGGGCGGCGGTGAACGCCGCCCAGGCGGACCGGCCCACGACCAGGACCGGTCCGTCAGGGTTCTTGCTGTCGCGGACGGGGACGGTTTCGGGGAAACCGGGGGCTATTTCTATGCAGTTGCCGCCGTTGGCGTCGCTGTAGGTGCTCTTGATCCACGTGGCCGCGCTGAGTTCGGGCTCGGTCATGATGCTCGTACCTCTCCATCGCGTCGCTGATCAGAGCGGCGGACTCGGGGGCTGACAGAGCGTCCGCCCTGAGCACATCATATGAGTGGCTGTGGCTCGCGAAGAGAGCTGGATCGTCGTTGAAATGGCCGCGATCCAGCGACTCCGAGTAGACCCACTCGCGCCCGTCGGGCAGCTTGATCAGTGACATGGAGCCGCTCGGGCGAAGCAGACCGAGTCGATCCGCAGGGGCGACCTGGATACGGATATTGGGCCGTCGCCCCACGCTCAGCAGGTGGGCGCACTGGTCCCGCATCAGCGCGGGGCTTCCGAGGATGTTGCGCAGGCAGCTCTCATCGAGAACGACGATGTACAGCGGGCCGCCCTCCGCCAGAAAGCGTTGCTGCCTGCTCAGTCGGGCCCTGACCCGTTCTTCCAGCTCTTCTCCGCTGACGGCACGGGAAAACAGCGACCGTGCATAGTCCGCCGTCTGCAACAAGCCCGGGATCACCCGCTCCTGGTACTCCCGGAGGGAGGTGGCCACCTCGTCCATCTCCGCCCGCCGCCGGAACCAGTCCGGATGCTCCACCTGCGGATACCAGTCGATGCGGCCCCACAGCCGCGCCAACACCCCACCCGTACTCAGAAGTTCGTCACAGGTCTTGGCGAACGTGTCTTGCGGAACCCTCGTACCGGCCTCCACCCGCGCCACATGAGAGCGGTCGCAGGGGATCTGCCTCGCCAGCGCCTCCTGCGTGAGCAGCGCGGCCTCGCGGAAATGCCGGAGCACCTCCCCGAACACGGCGGCCGTACTCGCCCCCGACTCCGCTCCGCCGTTCCGTCGGCTCACGGCTCCCCCCTCCGTGACAGTGCACCGGTGTCACACCTCAAGCATTGAACCGGACTGTTCCCGTGCGCAACGCTCGATACACCCAGAGTGACGGAGGTGCACGGAATGGAACCGGGAACGCTCGTCTACGACCCTCAGACGCGCAAGGTCGGTGAATACCAGGACAGGACCGGCCCGTACGTGATACTGCGCCCGGTCGGCGGCGGCCGGGAATGGCAGGCGGACCCGGCGAGGATCCGTGAGGCGACCCTGGACGAGCGGCTCAGCGCGGGCGTGCGTGCGCTCAACAACCGTTCCAGGGAGGGACTGTCGGCCGATCCGACCCGGCCGCCTTCCCCGGTGCCCGGGTGCGCGGGCTGTGAGGAACTGGCGCTCCAACGGGACCGCGCACGCGCGGCGTTCGACGGCAGCGCCGTGACCGATGCGAACGTGCTGCTGCGCCAGCACCAACGCGACGAGCACGGTGGGGAGTCGACCGGCCGCAGGATCTTCCGGTACGTGCCGTACACGATCGTCCAGGACCCGTCCGCCCTGCCCGAGTACGAGGCGCGCTGCGTCTCGGGCGAGGAGGCGGACTGCGGGGCGGGTTCGGGGCCGTGCCGGGCGCCCGGCGAGGTGGAGGAGTGGCAGCGCAGGCACACCCAGGAGACGAGGCACCTGCGCTACCGCCGCAGCTTCGCCGACTACGCGGTCCTGCAGCGGCAAGGGTGAAGCCCGGCCGGTGTCCGTCAGGAGCCGTCGGTCATCTTCCGCAGCGCCGGCGGGAGTTCCTTGACCGAGTCGGCGACGGCGAGACGGTACGCGCCGGGGTCCTCGGCCACCGCGATGGCGACGGCCGGGTCCACGCCCCGCAGGGCGAACGCCGTCATCAGGACCGGGCCCTCGCCGTCGTCGCCGTCACCCGGGGTGTCGTCGCACGCCGGGCGGGTGGCGCTGCCGAGCGACTCCCCCACGGGGACGTCGGTCACCTCGCGGCCCAGGTACCTGCGGCTGTCGTACTCGATGACGTACGCGCACGATGCCTGGGGCTGCGCTTCGTCGTCCGGGGACGCCGCCGTGCAGCCCACGGACAGCGAGAGCAGAGTCACCGCGAGCAGCGCCCGTGCGGGGCCGTGGTCGACGCGCGTCGGTGACGCCTTCATGGGTGGCCTCCTTGGGGAGCGTGCGCTCCGGCTCGGTGCATGCGCTACGAAGACGTGGGCGAGTGCGGATCGGTTCGGTTCGGTTCGGTTCGGTTCCCGGGCTCTCCCTGGGAGACCAGCCGTCCCCGAGGAGAAGCGGCCCGCGATCAGACGTCCGGCCGTCGTGAAGGCCTCGCGGATCGCCTCCAGGCCGTGCTGCCCTTCAAGTCTTCCATGGAAGTTCAGCGTTGAGACTTGAGAGCACCTTGCGTCCGGTCGGCTGCCGTAACCTTCAAATCGATGACGAACGACCGCCGCCTCCGTCCCGTCGACCTGGCCCGGCTGGCCGGTGTCTCGACGCAGCAGATCCGTAACTACGAGGGCGCCGGTGTGCTCCCGCAGGCCGCGCGGACCCCGTCCGGCTACCGCGTCTTCGGGGAGGTGCACCGCGGCGCTCTGCTGGCGTACCGGACGCTGATGCGGGGGTACGGTCCGGTGACGTCGGCGGGGATCATGCGGACCCTGCACACGGGGGACGTCCCGGGCGCGCTCGCACTGGTCGACGCCGCGCATGCCGCCCTGCACGAGGAGCGGGTGTCCCTGCGGGCGGCGAGCGAGGCCCTGGAACTTCTCGCGGCCGAACCGCCCGCCCCGCTGCCGAGTTCGGGCGGGCTGCGCATCGGTGAGGTGGCGGCGCTGCTGGGCGTACGGACCTCCGCGCTGCGGGTGTGGGAGGGGGCCGGGCTGCTCACGCCGGGGCGCGAGCGCGGGACGGGCTACCGGGTCTACGAGCCGGCCGATGTGCGCGACGCCCGGCTCGTGCACACCCTGCGTCGCAGCCACTATCTGTTCGACCAGATCAGGCCGGTGCTGGAGGGGCTGCGGCGCGAGGGCAGCAGCGCGGCGCTGCGGGCGGCCGTCGCGGCTCGCGGGGAAGCGCTGGCGGCCCGCAGCAGGGTGATGATCGAGGGCGCGGGCGCCCTGCACACGTACCTCGAACAGTTCAGCCCGGCCGCGGCGACGACGGGGCCGACGGCAGACGGGCAAGGATGAGGGCATGGACCCGGCACAGGCACGCACATGGCTCACGACCGCCGTCGAGGAGGCCCGGACCGGGCTCGCCGAGGGCGGGATCCCGATCGGGGCCGCGCTGTACGGCGCCGACGGCGCCCTGCTGGGCCGCGGCCGCAACCGCCGCGTCCAGGACGGCGATCCGTCCCTGCACGCGGAGACGGCGGCCTTCCGCGCGGCCGGGCGGCAGCGCTCCTACCGGGGCACGACGATGGTGACGACGCTGTCGCCGTGCTGGTACTGCTCCGGCCTGGTGCGGCAGTTCGGCATCTCCCGGGTGGTGATCGGCGAGGCGGTCACCTTCCACGGCGGCCACGACTGGCTGGCCGAACACGGTGTGGAGATCGTGCTGTTGGACGACGCCGAGTGTGCCGGGTTGATGCGTGACTTCATCGCCGCACAACCCGCGCTCTGGAACGAGGACATCGGCGTCAACTGAGCACACGGGGCAAGCCCCGTATCGCCGTTCGAGATGCCATCCGTTCTCCTGAAATGTGACGACACGCGGTGTGGCCGGTGGCGGGCTCGGCATTCCCTTGATCGGGTCTGTCCCAACTGCGAACGGAGACGCCCCGTGCGAATGACCGACATCCAGCGCTGCGAGGTCCGGCCTGGACGACTCGTCGAATGGACGCTCAGTCCGGCGACCGTCGCGACGGCGAAGGCCCTGCCGGAGGACTCCAGGCCGCCCGCCTACATCCAGGAGTCGCACCTGCGGACGGCGCGGTCGGTGCGCGAGGACGGACTGTTCGTCCCGACCTGGATCGGCGCGGCCTTCGACCTCCCGGGCCGGGCCGACCTGGACGCCCTCGGTGCGGCGCTGCGCGGCTGGACGCTGCGGCACGAGACGCTGCGCAGCGGCTTCCGCTGGGCGGGCGGCCCGGGCGACTCCATCCGCCGCTTCACCCTCGACCCGGCCTCGGTCTCCCTGCACCGCGAGGACGCCGGGGAGTTCACCGACCCGGTCGCCCTGGCCCAGCACCTCCAGGACCGCTTCGACACCACCGCCGACGCGCTGCGCTGGCCGAACCTCATCTACACGGCCGTCGTCCGGGACGACTCCACCAGCGTGTACATGGCCTTCGACCACAGCAACGTCGACGCGTTCTCCCTCTACCGCATCCCGGCGGAGATCCAGGAGCTGTACGCCGGTCATCTCACCGGCCGCGCCCCGGAGCAGCCCCCGGTCTCCAGCTACGTCGACTTCTGCGAAGCCGAGCGGGCGGACGCGGACCGGCTCGACGCCGACCACGAGATCGTCAGCCGCTGGCGGGAGTTCATCCGGCGCTGCGACGGGCGGCTGCCGAGCTTCCCCGTCGACCTCGGACTGGACCCCGGGGCTGGTCTGCCGACGCAGAAGCTCATGCGCGAGATGCTCGTGGACGCGGACGCCGCCGCCGCGTTCGAGGCGTACTGCCGGCCCTTCGGGGGTTCCCTGGTCGGGCTGCTGGCGGCGACCGCCCTGATCGTCCACGAGATCGGCGGTGAGCCGGTCTACCGGACGGTGGTGCCGTTCCACACCCGGGCGAAGTCGAAGTACTCGGACTCGGTGGGCTGGTACGTCGGCGGCGCCCCGATCGAGGTGCCCGTCGCGCAGGCGCCCGACTTCCCCGCCGCGCTGAGGACCGTACGCGCCGCGCTGCACGCCACCCGGCCGCTGGCCCGGATGCCGCTGGCCCGGGTGCTGCGGCTGCTCGGCGGGGACTTCCGGCCGACGTCCCCCGACCTGTACTCGATCGTGTCGTTCGCCGACGCGCGTGGCATCCCCGAGTCCGAGACCTGGACCGAGCGCAGCGCCTACGGCCTGATCCGGGTGTCGTACGGCGACCAGGTCTGCGTCTGGGTCACCCGGATCCACGAGGGCCTGTGGTTCGCGGCCCGCTACCCGGACACCGATGTCGCGCACAAGAACCTGCGGCTGTACGCCGACCGGCTGCGCGACATCGTCGTGTCGGTCGCGGACCACGCTCCCGCCCCACGGCGGTGAGGTGCCCCGGCGGGTCCTACACGCCCGCGTAGGAGTGCTTGCCGGAGACGAAGATGTTCACGCCGTAGTAGTTGAACAGCCAGCAGCCGAAGGCGATGAGGGCCAGGTAGGCGGCCTTGCGGCCCTTCCAGCCGGCGGTTGCGCGGGCGTGCAGGTAGCAGGCGTAGGCGACCCAGGTGATGAAGGACCAGGTCTCCTTCGGGTCCCAGCCCCAGTAGCGGCCCCAGGCGTCGCCGGCCCAGATGGCGCCCGCGATGATCGTGAACGTCCACAGCGGGAAGACGGCCGCGTTGACGCGGTAGGAGAACTTGTCGAGGGAGGCGGAGGAGGGCAGCCGCTCCAGGACGGACGTCGCGAACGTGCCGGGGGTGCCGCCGCTCGCGAGCTTGCTCTCGTACGAGTCCTTGAACAGGTACAGGATCGTGCCGACCGCGCCCACGTAGAAGACCGCGCCGCAGAAGATCGCCGTCGAGACGTGGATGTACAGCCAGTACGAGTGCAGGGCCGGGACCAGCTGGTCGCTGGCGGTGTAGAGGACCGTGACCGCCAGGCCCAGGTCGAGCAGGACCGAGGTGATCAGGAACAGGCCGAGCCAGCGCACGTTCTTCTTCAGTGCCAGCAGCCCGAGGTACACGCCGACGGCGACCGTGGAGAACGTGATGTTGAACTCGTACATGTTGCCCCAGGGGGCGCGCTCCACCGACAGGGCGCGGGTGACGACCCCGCCCAGCTCGACCAGGAAGGCGAGCACCGTGAGGGAGATGGCGATCCGGCCGTACAGGTCGCCCTGTTCGTCCCCGCCATGTGCCCCGGGGCCGTCCGGCACGTCGCGCTGACCGGCCGCGGCCCGCACGGTGACCTTCGGCCGCTCCAGCACGGCGGTGCCGCCGGCCTTGTTCACGGTGACGGCCGGGGCCTTCTGGGCGTCCGGTCGGGTGGTGAGCGCGGCGGCGGTCCGGGCGACCTTGCTGCGGCTGCCGAAGAGCCATTCGGCGATGTACGCGAAGAAGGCCAGGGTGTAGACGGCCATCGCGGAGTAGATCAGCACATTGCTGATGCTCGCGAGGTTTTCGTTGGTGGCGGCGGCGAGAGTCACTGCTTCTCAGCCCCTTCGGCAGGTACGGGGGTTGCGGTACCCGGCTCCAGGTCGGTGTCGGGGGAATCTGTGGGGTCGTCCGGGTCGGGCGCGCCCGGTGCCTGCTCGTACAGGACTCCGGCGAGGTCGCCCAGTTCCTCGGGGACCTTGGCGGACTCGCTGCGGCCGAGGCCGGCCATCTCGACGACGGTGACGCCGTCGGCGCCCCTGACCGCGCGCACCCAGACGCGGCGGCGCTGGATGAACAGGGAGGCGGCGAGGCCGCCGATCGCGGCGAGGGCACCGGCGAGGGCCCAGCCGCTGCCGGGCTGCTGGACGACCTGGAAGCCGGCCCACTCCTTGATGTCCTTGCCGAAGGTGACCGAACCGGCGCCGTTCGGGAGCTTCATGGTCCCGCCGGGCTTCAGCAGCTTCTTGAACAGCTTGCCCTGGGAGTCCTTGTACTCCTTCATGTTGGTGCGGTCCATCTGGTACACGCTCTGCGGGATGCCCGAGTCGGCCCCCAGGTCGCCGTGGTAGGCGGACAGCGCGAGCAGCGGTGAGTCCAGCGCGGGGAACTGCGAGAGCATCGTGCCGCTGGCGGAGCCGCCGAACGTCGGCACGAAGAACGCGTTGAAGCCGAGCTGTTCCTTCTTGCCCTGGGCGTTGCGGTAGCCGTCGAGGACCTTGACGACGCCGGAGGAGGTGACGTTCGCGTCCAGCGGCAGCAGCGGTACGGCGTCGTCGAAGACGACCTTGCCCTTGGCGTCCCGGACGGTGATCACGGGGGCGTAGCCGTGGCTGACGAGGTAGACCTTGGAGTCGCCGATCTCCAGGGGGTGGTTGACCCTGACGGTGTCGTTCTCGTCCTTGCCGTAGGCGCCCGCGCTGTAGGTGATGTCGGCCTGGTAGATCCGCGGAGTGCCCTTGTTGGGGCCGGTGCGCTCGTAGGTTCCGGTGAACTTCTTCAGGTTGAAGCTGAACGGCACCAGGTCGTCGGACGTGAAGAGGTTGCCGGACTTGAAGTCGTCGTACTGGGTGAGGGTGTTGGAGAAGCCGTCACCCTCGACGACGAGCTTGTTGCCCTCGGACTTGAAGAGCTGGCCCCAGGCGAAGGCGGTCAGCATCACGATGAGGGCGATGTGGAAGGCGAGGTTGCCCAGCTCGCGCAGGTAGCCCTTCTCGGCGGCGACGGCGTTCCCGGTGAGGTGGGTGCGGAAGCGTCGCTTCTTCAGCAGGGCCAGGGCGGCCTGGTGGACCTGCTCGGGTTCGGCCGTGGTGCGCCAGGTGGTGTGCGCGGGCAGCCGGTTCAGCCGCCGGGGCGCGCCGGGCGGCAGGCCGCGCAGCTGGCCGACGAACTGCCAGGTGCGGGGCACGATGCAGCCGATGAGGGAGACGAACAGCAGGATGTAGATCGCGGAGAACCACACCGAGCTGTAGACGTGGAACAGGCCGAGCTTGTCGTAGACGTCCCCAAGGGTGGGGTTGGCCTTGCGGAAGTCGGCGACCTTCGTCTCGTCCTGGCCGGACTGCGGGATGAGCGAGCCGGGGATCGCGCCGAGGGACAGCAGCAGGAGCAGCAGCAGGGCGACCCGCATGGAGGTCAGCTGCCGCCAGAACCAGCGGGCCCAGCCGACGACGCCCAGGGCGGGCAGGTTGGGCGCGTCCTCCTTGGGGGCGGTGGACAGCAGGGAGCCGGCGTCACCCAGCTCGCGGGCCTCGGCGGCGGAGGGGGCCGGGTCGGAGGCGGTGGTCTTGCTCATCGATCAGATCCCCACAGTGAAGCCGTCGGACCAGACCTGCATCTCCTGCACGATGCGGTCCCACGCGCCGGTCAGCAGGAGCAGACCGGTCACGATCATCATGGTGCCGCCGACCCGCATCACCCAGACGTAGTGGCGCTTAATCCAGCCGAAGGCTCCGAGGGCCTTGCGGAAGGCGACCGCGGCGAGCACGAAGGGCACGCCCAGGCCAAGACAGTACGCGAAGGTGAGGGCGGCACCGCGTCCGGCGCTTCCCTGGTCGGAGGAGAGGGCCAGCACGGAGGCGAGGGTGGGGCCGATGCAGGGCGTCCAGCCGATCCCGAACAGCGCTCCGAGCAGGGGCGCGCCGACCAGCCCGGCCACCGGCTTGCGGTGGAGCCGGAACTCGCGCTGGGTGAACCAGGGCATCAGGCCCATGAAGAAGACGCCCATGAGGATCATGAGCACGCCGAGCACCTTGGACAGGACGTCCTTGTGCTCCTGGAGCGTGTCGCCGAAGTAACCGAACAGCGCGCCGGAGGAGACGAACACGGCGGTGAAGCCGAGCACGAACAGGGAGGCGCCCGCGACCATCCGGCCGCGCCGCGCCTCGGCGAGATCGGTGCCGGCGACCCCGGTGACGTAGGACAGATAGCCGGGTACGAGTGGCAGCACGCACGGCGAGAAGAACGAGACGAGTCCGCCGAGCAGCGCGATCGGCAGGGCCACCAGCAGCGCGCCGTTGAGCACGGTGCCGTTGGGGTCCGTGACCGCGGCGAGGGTGAGCGCGCTCACGTCACTTCTCCGCGACGACCGGCTTGAGCATCTTCAGCAGCCGTTCCTCGCTGAGCGCGGACAGCGAGCGGGCCGCGATCCTGCCGTCGCGGTCGAGGATGAGCGTGGAGGGGATCGCCTGCGGGTTGAGCGTGCCCTTCTTGAAGCGCAGCAGCAGCTTGCCGGTCGGGTCGTAGAGGCTGGGGTAGGTGATGCCCCAGTCCTTCTCGAAGGCGAGGGCGGCGCCGGTGGAGGTGTCGCGGGTGTTGATGCCGACGAACTGCACGCCCTTGCCGGCGTACGCCTTGGAGACCTTCGCGAAGTACTTGGCCTCGGCGCGGCAGGGGTTGCACCAGGAACCCCAGACGTTGAGGACGACGACCTTGCCCTTGTAGTCGGCGACGTCGAGGGTCTTGCCGGCGATGGTCTTGCCGGACAGCTCGGGCGCCGGGGTGCGCTCGCCCTCGGCGGCCGTGGCGATGCCGTCGGTGCCGGTGACGAAGTTGGTGTTACCGCCCCCGCCGGAGGTGCCGCCGGAGCCGCACGCGGAGACGAGCAGCGCGGTCGCGGCGAGACCGGCGGTCAGGGCGGCGCTACGGCGGACACGGCGGGCGCGCTCGGTGGCACGGGTCGTGCGGTTCGAACGCTGGGGGGCGCTGGCAGCACTCATGTGAAAAGTTTCGCATGCCCGTTCTGGGGGTCTCGCCCACCCCCCTTGCGGGCGGAAAACCGCATTTCAGGCGGCGTTCCGCGAGGCGTTTTCGCTGGGGGTGGAGGTCCGGCCGGTGAACTCCCGCCAGCCACCGGCCGGCTGCTGCCCGACCCCGAGCGTGCGGAGCTTGTCGAGCACCTCGGGCTTCTGCACGTCCAGCCAGTCGGTGAACTGCCGGAAGGAGACGAGACGCACATCCGCGCCCTTCTCCTTCTCGCGCGCGATGTGCTGGAAGGCCTCCTCGACGGCGTCCATGTAGATGCCGCCGTTCCACTGCTCGAAGTGGTTGCCGATGAAGAAGGGTGCCCGATTTGTCTCGTATGCCCGCTTGAATCCCTGGATGTACGCCTGCGCCGACTGCTTCCGCCAGCCCGGGTAGTTGTGGGCCGGGGCCTTCGTGGAGTTGAGGGACTGGTTGGCGAGCATGTTGTAGTCCATCGACAGGACCTCGAAACCGCGGCCGGGGAAAGGTATCTGCTGGAGGGGCAGGTCCCAGATGCCCTGGCGCTTGCGCGGCCAGACCTGGAGGCCGCCGGGCGAGGAGGCGTCGTAGCGCCAGCCGAGCTCGCGGGCGGCGGGCAGCAGGTTGTCCTGGCCGAGCAGGCAGGGCGTACGGCCGCCGACGAGTTCCTTGTCGTAGTCGAACGGCAGCGACGGCAGGTCGGTCCAGCCGGTGTTGGTGCGCCACTCCTTGACGAAGGACTTCGCCTGGTCGATCTCGCTGCGCCACTGCCGGGGCGTCCAGTTCTTGACCGAGCCGTGGGACTCGCCGCAGAAGTGCCCGTTGAAGTGGGTGCCGATCTCGTGGCCTTCCAGCCACGCCCGGCGGACGTTCTTCAGCGTGTCCTTGACGTGCTCGTCGGTGAGGTAGCCGATGTCGGAGGCGCCGCGCGGGTTGTTGGGCGGGTCGTACAGGCGCTTCTTCGACTCGGGCAGCAGGTAGAGCCCGGACAGGAAGAAGGTCATGCTCGCGCCGTGCTCCTCGGCGAGGTCAAGGAAGCGCGGGAAGAGGCCGTTGCCGACCTCGCCGGCGCCGTCCCAGGAGAACACGACGAACTGCGGCGGGGTCTGCCCGGGCTCCAGCGGCTCGGGCCTGCCGGGCTGGCGGGGCTGCTTGCCGGTGTGGGCGGTGGAGCCGTCGCCGATGGGCCGGGCGGTGGGCTCGGGCTTCGGCTTCGATCCGCCCTGGGCGGAGTCGCCGCCGGAACCGTCGGCGTGGCCGGAGTCGTCCGAGCCCGTGAGACCGCCGCATCCGGCGAGCGAGACAGCGGCGGCGGCTCCCGCGCCGAGTCCGAGCATTCCCCTGCGGGAGAGAGCGCGCATGGCATCCCCGATTCGTTCACGTCGTGCTGGTCACCCAGTGAGAGGACGTGGCGAACGCGGAGGTTCCGCCGATATGCGCAGATTCAGTAACGAAGCAGCCCTAAACGATCGGGAAGCAGTCGTAAACGATCAGAAGGGGGCGAAAGAACGGCACTCACGCGCCTTCCGAGCGCCCCCGCACGCAGGTCCGCGGACCTACGCTCCGAACGCCTTGCCCTGGCCCTTCACCGGCTTCGCACCGGCAAGGAGATGAGCCGGGACCAGGTCGCGGGCCGGCTCCGAGTAGCCGACGGAGACGATCCGGTCGCCCTGGTACGTGAAGGTCGTCAACGAGGCGAGCGTGCACTGCCGCCTGCGCGGGTCGTGCCAGAGGCGGCGGCGTTCGACGTAGGACCGGACGATCCAGATGGGCAGCTGGTGACTGACGACGACCGCCTCGTGCCCGCGGGCCTTGTCCTTCGCCGCGCTCAGCGCGCTCATCATGCGGACCACCTGGTCGACGTACGGCTCGCCCCAGGACGGCCGGAACGGGTTCACCAGATGCTTCCAGTTGCCGGGCTTGCGCAGCGCCCCGTCACCGACGCCGAACGTCTTGCCCTGGAAGATGTTGTCGGCCTCGATCAGCCGCTCGTCCGTGACGAGGCCGAGCCCGTGCGCCTTCGCGATCGGCTCGGCCGTCTCCTGCGCCCGCTCCAGCGGCGAGGCGACCACATGCGTCACGTCGCGGCCGGACAGATGCTCCGCGACCCGGTCGGCCATCCGGCGGCCCAGGTCGGACAGGTGGTAGCCGGGGAGACGGCCGTAGAGGATGCCGTCCGGGTTGGCGACCTCGCCGTGCCGCATGAGGTGGACGACGGTGATGTCCTTGTCCGTCACGTCGCTCACGCCGTCGCCTCCGCAGCCGCCCGGGCCGCCGCCGGAAGAGCGTCGGCGATCCGCTGCACGGCCCGCTCGTCGTGCGCGGTGGACACGAACCAGGACTCGAAGGAGGACGGCGGCAGGTAGACGCCGTCCGCGAGCAGCGAGTGGAAGAACGCGGTGAAGCGGAAGGACTCCTGCGCCTTGGCGTCCTCGTAGTTCCGCACGGGCCGGTCGGTGAAGAACACGGAGAACATGTTGGAGGCGGTCTGCAGCCGGTGCGCGACGCCCTCCTTGGTCAGGGCCTCGGTGACGAGCCCCTGGATCTCCTTCGACACGGCGTCGACCTTGGCGTACGCGGCGTCGTCGAGAAGCCGCAGCTGGGCGAGCCCGGCGGCGGTGGCGACGGGGTTACCGGAGAGGGTGCCGGCCTGGTAGACGGGCCCGGCCGGGGCGAGGTGGGCCATGACATCCGCGCGTCCGCCGAAGGCCGCCGCGGGGAAGCCGCCGCCCATGACCTTGCCGAAGGTCATCAGGTCCGGGACGACGCCGTCGACCCCGAACCACCCGGCGCGGCTGGTCCGGAAGCCGGTCATGACCTCGTCGGAGACGTAGAGGGCACCGTTCTCGGCGCAGAGGTCCTTCAGGCCCTGGTTGAAGCCCTCGGCGGGCGGTACGACGCCCATGTTGCCCGGGGAGGCCTCGGTGATCACGCAGGCGACCTCGCCCGGGTGGGCCCGGAAGGCCTCGCGTACGGCGTCGAGGTCGTTGTACGGCAGGACGATGGTGTCGCCGGCCTGGGCGCCGGTGACGCCCGGCGTGTCGGGCAGCGCGAAGGTGGCGACGCCGCTGCCGGCCGCGGCGAGCAGCGAGTCGACGTGCCCGTGGTAGCACCCGGCGAACTTGATCACCTTGGTGCGCTGGGTGAAGCCGCGCGCGAGCCGGATCGCGGACATGGTCGCCTCGGTCCCGCTGGACACCAGCCGCACCTGCTCCAGCGGCGCGACCCGGGCGGTCATCTCCTCGGCGAGCGCGACCTCGCCCTCACCGGGCGTACCGAAGGACGTACCGCGGGAGACGGCGTCCTGCACGGCGGCGATGACCTCGGGGCGGGAGTGCCCGAGGATCATGGGCCCCCAGGAGCACACGAGGTCGACGTACTCCCTGCCGTCGGCGTCGGTCAGATAGGGGCCGGTGCCGGACACCATGAACCGCGGCGTGCCGCCGACGGCCCGGAAGGCCCGCACCGGTGAGTTCACGCCACCGGGCGTGACGGCCGCCGCACGGTCGAAAAGAGCCTGCGAGGCCGGGGCTTCATACGGATATGCCAGTTCACTCATGACCTGCGACTCTCCGACCTTCTCCGACGCTGTCGGGCTCCGGGTGCCAGTGACCTGTTCAGGGTAGGCCAGGGGCGTGGGCGGGCGGGGCACGGGACAACCGGCCTTCCGGTCCCCGTCGTCTGCGAGACTGGACCCTGATACCCACAGCTCAAACCGCCCGGGGTGGTCGGAGGCTGCGGAGATCCTGCGGCCAGATGTTTCAAGCGCACGTTTCGGCGGGCGGCCGTGGGGGAGGTCACTGACACGATGATCGGGTTGCGCGGCGGGGGCGACGCGTCCTAGAAAAGCAGTCGGGTGGAGATATGCATCGCGGTGGCGGACTGGGCGAGGGGACTGATGACCTGGGTCCTCGACGTGCCCGGCGGGGAAGGCACCGGCGCGAGGCGGAGGACGCTCAGGAACCGCGTCAGACACAGGGTGTACCGAGTGAACCGGAGCGGTCCGCCGGACGTACTGAACGTCAGGTCGACGATCTTCGGGCCGGGAGCAGCGGGAATGGTGGTCGGGTGGGGGTGACGTACAAGTACTTCGGTGCGCCCGACGGCGCGACCGCTGCCCGCGTCCCGATCTCCATGCGCCCCGAGGAGCTCGGCGGCGACGAGCTCGGCATGAACGGCATGTTCACGAAGATCAAACCCGAGACCATGGCGGCCATGGTCCTCACGGGCATCGAGGGCGTCCCCCTGCACAAGGTCCCGCCCCTGGAACTGATCGTCCTGCACCCCGACTACGCGGTGGTCAAACTCCCCATGACGGTCGTCGACCCCCTGCGCGGCATCGGCGAGGAGGCCGTGGGCGCGGCGGCGTTCATCTGGTCGACGGTCCCGGACCGCGGCGGCCCCCGGGACGCGTTCAACGTCTACCAGCTGCTGCACGAGTGGCAGGACTTCAGCCATCGGCTGCATGAGGCGGGGCATCAGCCGTATTGCCTTGTGTGGCCCTGAGCTGGGGTTTCTTGCGGATCGGGCGGGGTCTTCGGGCCTCGCCCTCCTTGGTGCCGGGGAGGGGCCGTCAGGCGGCCAGGGCACATTGAGGGCACATTGGTTTTACTGGGGGCACTGATGCGCCCTGGGCGACGGGTGGGTCGCCGTTGTCTTCCGCCTCGGCTCCCGTCCCCGCTTCCGTTTCCATTTCCGTGAAGGCGTCGTCGATCGCCTTGCGGGTGCGGGTCTCGCTGGATGGCAGTAGGTGCGTGTACGTCCGCAGCGTGAAGCCCGGGTCCGAGTGACCGAGGTATTCGGAGAGCGCCTTGATGCTCTCCCCCGCGTCCAGGAGTACGGAGGCGTAGGCGTGCCGGAGGGCGTGCATACCGTCTTCCGGGGCCGCCTGGAGGTAGCGCGCTCCGCGCTCGCGCGGAGGGATCACGCCGGCGGCGGCCAGGGCGAGTTTCCAGGCACCCATGTTGAAGACGCTGCGGTTGTAGGCCCGGCTCTTCTCGTCCACGAAGAGGAGACGGAAGGTCTTCGGTTCGCCGTCCGGCTTGGCCCAGGGCAGCGTGACGGCGACGGGCGGGAACTCCTTCATGTGGGCCCTGACGGTGGCGGCGAGTTGGGCCGGCAGGGGCACTGACCGGATCTTGTTGCCCTTGGGCAGGGCGAAGACAGGCTTCGTACCGACCAGCCGCACCTGGCGGTTGACGTGGATCCAGCGGCCCTTGAAGTCGATGTCGTCGACTGCGAAGCCGAACACCTCGCCCTGCCGCAGGCCGCAGCCGAAGGCGAGCTTGCCGCCTGCCTGGAAGCGTTTCGGGAGTCCGGCGACGACCGCACGTACGCGTTCCAACGACCAGGGGATGATCTTCTTCTTGGTCGCCGTCGGCAGCTTGACCGACTTCGACTTGCAGGGGTTCTTCGGCAGCAGCCCGTCCTCCACGGCCATGCCGAGGATGCTGGAGAGGATGTCGAAGATGCCCTCGATCGTCGACACTTCCAGTTCCGCGTCCTGGAGCGTGCGGATCCAACCCTGAATGATCGAGGGCTGGTTGAGGGACCGCAGCTCGCGCCGACCGAGGTGCTCCACGATGTGGTTGCGGACGGTCGCCTCGTAGCGGAGCGCGGTCGTGGGGCCGACGGAGTTCGCGTCGAGCCACTTCTGCGCGTAGGCGCCGAGTGTCTGCTTCGTCTCGGCCGGGACGACGTAGGAGCCGCGCCGGATCTCGACGTCGACCTCGGCGGCACGGTTGTCCGCTTCGGCCTTCGTGTGGAAGTTCTCCTTGCGCTGGCGGCCGTCCAGGTCGCGGTAACGGACCTGCCAGCGCTTGCCGATGCCGTGATCGGCGGTAGGGACTATCCGCTTCGTACGGCTCTTGTGTTCGCCGCACTCGGCCTCGGTGGGCTTGGGGTGGGACTTGTGCCAGCGGTCGTACATCAGCCAAGAAGGGCCTCCTGGATGAGGTTAGACCGTGTCCTATGTGGTGAGGTGTCGTTGGTCTGGTCATGGGGCGGGGTACGTGGAGTTGGATTGTTCCGGACGGGCTGTGGGAGATCGCCAAGCCGCTGATCCCACCGTCGAAGGTGCGGCCGCAGGGCGGCGGAACGCCGGACACTCCTGATGAGACGCTGTTCGCGGCCATCATCTACGTGCTGATGTCCGGCTGCGCCTGGCGCCAACTACCTCCCTGCTTCGGGATATCGAAGTCGACCGCCCACCGCAGGTTTCTGATCTGGTCCAGAGCCGGCGTCTGGGGCCGACTGCACGAGGCGGTGGTGCACCGGCTCGACGACGCCAGCCTCATCGACGTCACCCGCGTCGTCCTCGACACCGCCCACGTTCGCGCTAAAAAGGGGGCGAACACACAGGTCCGAGCCCCGTGGACCGGGGCAAGCCGGGTTCCAAGATGCACGTCCTGTCGGACGCGAACGGACTGCCCCTGGTCGTCGGCCTCTCCGCCGCGAACGTCCACGACAGCGAGGGCCTGAAGGCCATGGTGGCCGGTCACCAAACGAGACACGACCCCCACCGCGGCCGCCACTTCAAACCCCAGCGCCTGCACGCGGACAAGGCGTACGACATTCCCCACCTGCGGAAATGGCTCCGCGGCAAGCGCATCGGCGTGCGCATCGCCCGCAAAGGCATCGAGTCCAGCGAACGATTGGGGCGCCGTCGATGGGTCGTCGAGCGAACGATGTCCTGGCTGTCCGGCTACCGCCGCCTCAGCCCTCGCTACGAGCGCGATCCCCGCAACTACCTGGCCTTTCTCGGCCTCGCCGCCGCCCTCTGCTGCTACAAACGACTCCTCCGCCTCACCACATAGGACACGGTCTTAGGGTTCAGCGCACCACGCACCATGCACCACCCGCAGGAGGACCCTGTGCGGCGTCGCACCTTCATCGCTTCGGCCACCGGGACCGCAGCCGCCGCGGTTCCCCAGATCGCCCAGCGCCGCGCGGTCGGCATGTCAGATGTGGCTCGAGCCGCCACCGGGATGAACGCCCTCGTCGCAGCCGACGACCGCCAGGGTGGTCACGCGGAGTTGGAGAAGGCGGCAATGAAAGGCCGCGACGGCGTACTGGAGTTGCAGCAGCGCAACGCCGGCGAACGCGTCCGCCGAGCTCTGTACGCGCTGGCCGCTGAATACTCCACCATCGCGGCCTGGTCCTGCATCGACGCCCGCAACCTCGACCAGGCGCAACGGCACCTGAACGAATCCGCGACGTACGCCGGCCTATCCCAGGACGGCCCCACCGAAATGCGGGTGTGGGTCAACCTGTCCATGCTCGCCTACCAGCGCCAGAACTGGCCGGAAGCTCTCGCGGCAGCTCAGGCCGCACAAGCCTCCCCGGCCGCTCGACGTGACCCGTTCTTCGACTCCCTGGGTCGTATCCGCGCCGCCCTCGCCTACGCGGCACTCGGCGATGGCCGCATCGCTGGGCGATCCCTCGGATCGGCCCAGGACGCCTTCACCAAGACTCCGGAACGCGAGCGCCCGCGCTGGACAGCTTTCTACGGCCAGGCCGAACTCGATCACCTCGCCGCCATCGTCCACTACAACAGCGGACACCACGCCCACGCCGAAGCCATGGCTCACCGCGCCCTGGCCAAGATCCCGACAACCTTCCGGCGCAACAGGGCGCTCGCAACGGCCCAACTTGCTCTCGCGCAACTGCACCAGGGCGACGCCGAACAAGCCACAGTGACAGCCGCCGACGTCTTCACCATCATGGATGGCGATCCCCTGCCCGGCCGTATGCGCACGCTCATCGGCGACTTCCACCGGGGCCTGTTCGCCCTGTCCCCTTCCACCTCCTGCGCACGAGACTGGGCAGACCGAATGCGAACCGAATGGAGTCGAGCGTGACCGACCTACGTCACTTCCAGCACGGAAACCTCCCCGAAGGTTTCCGGCAGATGCTCATCGACGTACACGCCGACGCCTACGCCGACCAGATGGACGACCCCTTCCACCAGCGCTTCGCCTGGTTCGTCGACCACTGGAGCGGCATGGAGGGCTTCTCCTGTGTCGTGGCCTACGACGGAGAGGAACCCGTCGGCTTCGCCTACGGCGCCCAGCTCGCCCCTGGCCGGGAGTGGTGGCGCTCTACGGGTTACGAGCCGAACAACGGCTACACCTCTACCTATGCCGTGTCCGAGGTGATGGTCCGCCCCGGCTGGCGCAAGCAGGGCATCTCCGAGCGATTGCACGAGGCGCTGCTCAAGGAACGTACGGAAGACCTCGCCGTGCTCCTGGTCGACGTCACCCACCCCAAGGTGCAGGAACTCTATGAGTCGTGGGGGTACTCCAAAGTCGGCGAGCAACAACCATTCGCCGACTCACCCGTGTACGCGGTGATGGTCCAAGACCTCCGGGACTGAACCACACTCAGAGAACGGCGAGTCGGCTGTCGAGCCGGCACGCACAAGTCGCTCGTATCGAGCCCGAGGGCACATCCAGGGCACATGAGCCCGGGAAACGGCGTAGACCAGTGAGAACTACGGAGAGACGTTTCCCCTGGTCAGCGCACACATCGCCAAGAAACCCCAGGCCAGCACCCTCCCGCCCTCAATCGGCTTCATGAGTGGCAGGACTTCTCGCATCGGCTGCATGAGGCGGGGCATCAGCCTTATTGCCTGGTGTGGCTCTGACCTGGGATTTCATGAGTAGCGGGCGGGGTTTCCGACCCCGCCCTCGTCATGTGATGGCCATGTAGCGGGTTCTGACCGCGTGTCCGGATGGGCGGCCAGCACCACGTAGCGCGCTCAGTCACATCAGGCCATGGTCACGACCAACTCCCCCGGTGGCGTCACCTGCGCTGCTCCGTCCGCTGTCACCGTGACGTCCAGTCGGTTCCCATCGACCTGGAACCCGTTCAGGGACAGCGGTCCGTAGTTCCGGGCGAACGTGGAGGCCACGGTGACCGTGCCGCCCGGGACGTCCGCGTTCAGGCCCAAGGCCGCTTGAAGCACGAGGACCGAGGACGCGGCCGCCCACGCCTGGGGACGGCAGGACGCTGGATAGGGGGCCGGGCCGGGGCCCGCCTCGGTGCCGTGGCCTGCGAAGAGTTCGGGCAGGCGGGCGTCGAATGCTGCCGACGCCGTCAACAGGCCGTCGGCCAGGGATGCCGCGGCGTCCGGGAAGCCGGCCCTGATCAGGCCGTGTACGGCGATCGCGGTGTCGTGCGGCCAGATCGAACCGACGTGATAGCCGTACGGGTTGTAGCCCACCGCGTCGCTGCTGTAAGTGCGCAGACCGTGCCCCGCGTCGAGGTCGGGCCCGGCGATCCGGGCGGCCAGCAGCGCACTCTCCTCCGCGTTGAGCAGGCCCGTGCCCAGGAGGTGGCCGAAGCCAGAGGTGACCGAGTCGACCGGCCTGCCGTCGCCGTCGAGCGCGACCGCCGGGTACGGACCCTTCTCGTCCTCCACCCAGAAACACGCCCGGAAGCGGGCGGCCAGCTGGTCCGCCCAGTCCTCCCAGGCGTCCGCGCCCGGGCGGCCGAACGCGCGCAGCAGCGCAGCTCCGGCGCGTGCGGCCTCGTAGGCGTACGCCTGGACCTCGCACAGCGCGATCGGAGCGTGGGCGCGGCGGCCGTCGCGGTAGCGGATGGAGTCGTCGGAGTCCTTCCAGCCCTGGTTGGACAGGCCGTGGCCGGTCTGGTCGACGTACTTGAGGAACCCGTCACCACTGGCGTCTGCCTGGTCACGCATCCACGCGAGCGCCAACTCGGCGTGGGGCAGCAGTAGTTCGACTTCCTCCGGGGCCAGACCCCAGCGCCAGGCGTCGTGGAGCAGGGTGATCCACAGCGGTGTGGCGTCCACCGTGCCGTAGTACACCGGCGGGAGGGAGAGGCGGTCCGCGATCTGGAGGGTGTCGCGGCGCACTTCGTGAAGGATCTTGCCCGGCTGCTCCTCCGTGGCCGAGTCGGTGACCAGGCCCTGGCGCCGGGCGAGTGTCCGCAGGGTTCCGGCGGCGAGCTCGGTGCCGAGCGGGAGGAGCATGCGGGCGGCCCAGAGCGAGTCGCGGCCGAAGAGGGTCAGGAACCAGGGGGCGCCGGCGGCCAGGAACTGGTCCGGGCGGTCCGGGTCGGGCGACCGCGGGTCCGTCAGGCGCAGCCGGTCCAGGTCGGCGAGGGACTGCTCCAGCCACCGGTCGAAGCGACGGTCCGCGCTGCGCAGCACGGGGATGCGCCAGGGCAGTCGGCCCGCGGGCGGCGCCGGGAACTGGTCGCCGTCCGCGTAGGTGGCGGTGCAGGTCAGTGTCGCCGTCCACGATGTGCCGGGCTTGAGGTCGATGTCGTAGGACAGTTCGCCCGTCGGCACCTGAAGCGCGTCCGGTGCGGGCTCGGCGGCCAGTCGTACGGTGAAGTCGTCCGTGGACCAGGCGAGGCCGACGGTGTCGCCGTCCGCGACCTGCGGCGACGCCTCCGCGATGACGTGTCCCGACTTGACCTGCTCCATGGTGGCGAGGTCCGTGCCCGCGCTCACCGTCAGCCGGAGGCGGACGTGCTCGCCGCCCGCGTTGGTGACCTCGAAGACCTCCTCGAAGCGGCCGTCGGAGGTGCTGCGGCGGCGGTGCAGGGCGACGGCCGGGTCCGGTGTCACCTCGCCGAGCCCGCGCAGGACCGCCCGGAAGCCGGCGCGGTCCGCGCCCCGCAGCCCGCCCTGAACGGGCGCCAGAGCGATGCCCTCGGCGGTGACGGTCAGCCGGGAAAGCGCCCGTCGGTCGCCGTGGTAGAAGCCGTCCGCACCCCCGCTGAGCTGCCCGTCTTCTCTCGAGATCACGAGGCTCGGCGCGTGCAGTGTGACGACCGCGTCATGCAGGAACGGCTGCAGGCCGCCGGTCGCGGAGGAGGGCGCCGTGACCGAGCCGTTGGTGTCCTGGGTCTTGACAGTGGTGTCCAAGGAAGTAGAACCTCTCAGCGTTAGATCGTTCAAAGGACACTAAGTCAAACGTCAGAGCGATGACAACGCTTTTGGAACGCTAAAACCGACCCACATCTCCTCAGCAAGCCGGAGAGCCGCATGCCCCGCGCCAAGAACACTGCCTCGGCCAAGAACGGCCCGGCGACCCTCGCGATGGTCGCCGCCCGGGCCGGGGTCTCCCCGCAGACCGTGTCGAACGCGATCAACTCGCCCGGCATGCTGCGTCCCGAGACCCTGGAGCGGGTGAGCCGCGTGATCGAGGAGATGGGCTACCGCCCCAGCCGCGCCGCGCAGACGCTCCGCACCCGCTCCAGCAAGCTGATCGGCTACGGCATCCTGCCCACACTGAGCAGCAACCCGGTCCTGGACCGGTTCCTGCACGCCTTGTCGCAGGCCGCCGATGAGGCCGGATACCGGATCCTGCTGTTCGCCTGCCCGCCCGGCGGCCCGACCCTTCAGGGGTACGAGGAACTGCTGGACCAGCACGAGGTCGACGGCTTCGTGCTCAGCGGCACCGCCCGCAACGACCCGCGCCAGGCGTGGCTCGCCAAGCGGGGTGTACCGTTCGTCGCCTTCGGCCGAATCTGGTCGGGGCGGCAGATCGGCGACTGGGTCGACGTCGACGGCGCCTCGGGCACGGACGCCGCGGTCGAGCACCTGGTCGCCCTCGGGCATCGCAAGATCGCCTTCCTGGGCTGGGAACGCGGCTCCGGCTCCGGTGACGACCGTGCCGAGGGCTGGCAGCGGGCCATGCGCCGGCACGGACTGCCGACCCGCGGGCGGCGCGCGCAGACGGTGGGTGACATCGACGCGGCCCGCACCGCCGTGAAACCGCTCCTGGACGCGGGCGCGACCGCCGTGATCGCGGCCAGCGACATGCTGGCCCTCGGCTGCTACCAGACGCTGCGCGAGCGCGGCGCCGCCCCCGGCCGCGATGTCGCCGTGGTCGGCTTCGACGACTCGCCGACCGCCGAGAACCTCTTCCCCGCACTGACCTCCGTCGCCCAGCCGCTGGAGGATGTCGGCCGGGAGTGCGTACGGCTGCTGCTGGCGCGGATCGCCGCGCCAGACGCACCGCCGGAGCGCCTTCTGCTGGAGCCGTCCCTGGTCGTGCGCGACAGCAGCGGCGCACCGTGCGACGGCACCGCGGACACGACCGAGTTAGCCGAGTAGCAGCCGCTGGGCGCCCGGAGCCGAGTGCAGCCGCCCTGACCAGGCAGCCGCTCCGGCGCCCCCTCCCTTGCCCCGGACAGCAGCCGCCAGGCCGGGTGACCAGTCTGCCCGGCACCCCTTCATCTTCGAGACCTCTCCCTCTCCTCCCCCCCACCCCGGACCCGCATCCCGCGCGGACCGGGTGGAGCCGCACGTCACACCCGCATCCCACGGAGGATTTCCATGGTCAACCGAAAGGCCACCGCGGCCATCGTCACCTGCGCGGCGCTGCTGGCCGCCACGGGCTGCTCGTCGAGTTTCGGCGGCGGCAAGGAAGCACAGCAGGACACCGGCTCCGGCCAGAAACTGACGGTCCTCATCGGCACCTCGGGCGACGCCGAGACCAAGGCCGTCAGGGAGGCCGTGGCCGCGTACGCGAAGCAGTCCGGCAACACGGTGACCGTGGAGCTCGCCAAGGATCTCAACCAGCAGCTCACGCAGTCATTCGCCGGGGGCAATCCGCCGGACGTCTTCTACGTTCCGTCCGACCTGTTCGCCAACTACGCCAAGGGCGGCTCCCTCTACGCCTACGGCGACCAGGTGAAGGACGTCGACGACTTCGCCGCGCCGCTGCGGTCGTCCTTCACCTACGACGGGAAGCTGATGTGTCTGCCCAAGGACACCTCCACGCTCGCGCTGGCGATCAACACCGACCTGTGGAAGAAGGCCGGGCTGACGGACAAGGACTACCCGACCACCTGGGCCGAGCTGAAGACCGTCGCGGCCAAGCTCACCAGCGGTGATGTCACGGGCCTGGTGACCAACGACGAGTACGTGCGGCTCGGCGCCTTCATGAAGGAGGCCGGCGGTGCGATCACCAACGCCGACCAGACGAAGATGACCGCCGACAGCAGCCAGAACATCGAAGCGCTCACCTATGTGCAGTCGCTGCTGAAAGATGGCTCCCTGAAGTACGCCAAGCAGGTCGACACCGCATGGGGCGGTGAGGCGTTCGGCAAGGGCAAGGCCGCCATGACCATCGAGGGCAACTGGCTCACCGGCGCCATGAAGCTCGACTTCCCGAACATCAAGTACAAGGCCGTGCCCCTGCCCGAAGGACCAGCAGGGAAGGGCTCGCTCGCCTTCAGCACCTGCTGGGGTGTCGCCCAGGACAGCACGCACCGGGCCGCGTCCGTGGACCTGGTGAAGTATCTGACCTCCGCCACCCAGCAGCTGAAGTTCGCCGACGCCTTCGGCGTGATGCCCTCGCGCACCAGCGCCCAGGCCACCTACGCCGACAAGGTGCCCGCCGCAAAGGCATGGGTCGACGCGAACGCCTACGCCCAGGGCCCGGTGACCATACCCGGCTTCGAGAAGGTCCTCGGCCAGTTCAACACCGGCCTTCAGTCGCTGCGCACCGGCGATCCGGCGAAGATCCTCGCCGACCTGCAGCGCAACGGCGAACAAGCCCTGGCGAAGGGCGAATGAGCCGCCATGGTTTCCCGTCCGACGCGCCGCTCGAGCCGGGCGCCCGGCGGCGCCACCCCCACCGCCACCCCGGCGTCCGCAGCTGCGGACCCCCGAACGGCCGGCTCACCGGGCACACCTGACACGCCCGGTGGGACCGGTCCGCACGCGGCGCCCCGCGCACACCTCGCCCCGCGCGCGGGGCGCCGCCGGGAAGGACTCTGGGGCTGGCTGTTCGTCAGCCCCATGGTGATCATCCTCGGCCTGTTCCTGGTGCTGCCGATCCTGATGGCGGCTTGGGTGAGCCTGCTGAACTGGGACGGCCAGTCCAACCCGTTCAGCGGCCAGGCGACGTTCGTGGGCCTCGGCAACTACCGCGCACTCCTCACCGAGGACGGCCTGGACCGCACGCTGTTCACGACCTCGCTGCGCAACACCGCCTACTACGTGCTGCTCACCGTGCCGCTCCAGACCTGCCTCGCGCTGGGCCTGGCCATGATCGTCAACCAGCGGCTGCTGCGCGCCCGGGGCGCCCTGCGCACCACGTTCTACTTCCCGTCGGTCACCAGCTCCATCGCCGTCTCCACCATCTTCCTCTTCCTGTTCCAGGGCAGCGGCGCCGTCAACACGCTGCTGTCCTGGGCCGGGATCAAGGGACCCAACTGGTTCGCCGACTCGCGCGGCGTGCTCTCACTCCTGCTCGGCGCCCTCGGCATCGTCGACCCCGACAGGCCCTCGGGATTCCTGGCCGACCACTCCTTCATGGGCCTTTCGTGGTTCGAGTGGCTGTCCGGGCCGTCCGTCGCGATGTGCACGCTCATCGTGCTCGCCGTGTGGACGACGTCCGGCACCCTGATGCTGATCTTCCTGGCCGCCCTCCAGGACGTCCCCCGGGAACTGGAGGAATCGGCCGCCATCGAAGGCGTCAACCGTCTGCAGCTGCTGCGCCATGTGACGCTGCCCGCCCTGCGACCCGTACTCTTCTTCGTCCTCACACTCGGCATGATCGGCTCGTGGCAGGTCTTCGACCAGGTGTACGTCGTGAGTCAGGGCGGCCCGGCCAACACGACACTGACGCCCGCCTTCCTGTCCTACACGGCGGCTTTCGGTGACGGCGACTTCGGCCAGGGCGCGGCCATCGCCTTCATCCTGCTCGCCCTGATCCTGGCCATGACCGTGCTGCAGCGCTGGGCGCTGCGCGAGCGCGCCCCCCGGCCCAGCTCCCGTATCCGTCTCCGTCTCGGGAGGAACCGATGAAGGCCAAGGCCACGGCCGTCCGGGCCCAGGAACGCCCCGTGCTCGGACGGCACCCGACGCACCTGCGGATACTTGGATACACGCTCGTGCTGGGGCTCGGGCTGCTGTATCTGATGCCGTTCGTCATCCAGCTCGTTACCGGGTTCAAGACGGACCCGGACGCGGCGGCCCACCCCCTCGGACTGATCCCGTCCCCGCCGACGACCGCCTCCTACCAGCGACTGTTCGGGCTGAGCCAGAACGGGGACGGCGTCCCCTTCCTGCGCTGGCTGGGCAACTCGACGTTCATCGCCGTCGTGGCCACGGCCGGGCATGTGCTGTTCGACTCCATGGCCGGGTACGCGCTGGCCCGGCTGCGCTTCCGGGGACGCACGCTGCTGTTCGGCTTCGTCATCGCCGTGATGGCGGTGCCCGGCATCGCCCTGCTGATCCCGCGGTTCCTGGTGCTCAACACCCTCGGGCTCTTCGACACCTACACCGGCATGATCCTGCCGATGCTGGTGGGCGCGGGCGGCATCTTCATGATGAAGCAGTTCTTCGAGTCCATCCCGCGGGAAGTGGAGGAAGCCGCGCGGGTGGACGGCGCCGGGGTGTTCCGCACCTTCTGGTCGGTGGTCCTGCCGATGGCCCGGCCCGCCCTGATCACTCTGACCATCCTGTCGTTCCAGGGCTCCTGGAACGAGTTCACCCACTTCCTGGTCGCCACCCAGTCCGCCCAGTACGAGACGCTGACGACCGGACTGGCCCGGTTCGTCTCCGGTGGCCTGGGCAGCGGCACCCAGTACCCGCTGAAACTGGCGGCGGCCCTGCTGTCGACGCTGCCGGTGGCGGTGCTGTTCTTCTGCTTCCAGCGCTACTTCGTCCGGGGCGCCAACGCCGGAGCCGTCAAGGAGTAGCGGCGGGCGAACCCGTAGCGACCCGCACCGCGCCCCCACCGAAGGAGTGCACAACCGCATGCCGACAACCGGTAACACCGCACCGTGGTGGCGCAGCGCCGTCATCTACCAGGTCTATATCCGCAGCTTCGCCGACGGCAACGGTGACGGCGTCGGCGACATCGTCGGCCTCCGCTCCCGTCTGCCGTACCTCAAGTCGCTCGGTGTGGACGCCCTCTGGATCAACCCCTGGTACAAGTCCCCGATGGCGGACCACGGTTACGACGTGGCCGACTTCCGCGAGATCGACCCGCTGTTCGGCACCGTCGCCGAGGCCGAGCAGCTCATCGAGGAGGCACACGGGTACGGGATCCGCGTCATCCCGGACATCGTCCCGAACCACACCTCGGACCAACACGCCTGGTTCCAGGCGGCACTGGCCGCCGGCCCCGGCACTCCGGAGCGGGAGCGCTACATCTTCCGCCCCGGCCGCGGTCCCGACGGCACTCAGCCGCCCAACAACTGGGTGTCGGTCTTCGGCGGCCCCGCCTGGACCCGGCTGCCCGACGGCGAGTGGTACCTGCACCTGTTCGCTCCGGAACAGCCCGACCTCAACTGGCAACACCCGGAAGTGCGGGAGGAGTTCGAGTCGATCCTGCGGTTCTGGTTCAGCCGGGGCGTGGACGGCTTCCGTATCGATGTGGCGCACGGCCTGATCAAGGACCCCGAACTGCCCGACCTGCCACCCCGCCAGGACACGGGACACCCGCACTGGGACCGCGACGGGGTCCACGACATCTTCCGGACCTGGCGCCGGCTGGCCGACGAGTACGGGGGCGACCGGGCGTTCGTGGCGGAAGCCTGGACGGACACCCCGGAGCGCCTCGCCGCCTACGTCCGCGGGGACGGCCTGCACACCGCCTTCAACTTCGATTTTCTGATGGCCAGTTGGGATCCGAAGGACCTACGTACGGTCATCGACGACTCGCTCACTCTCCTCAGCGCGGTCGACGCGCCGGCCACCTGGGTGCTCTCCAACCACGATGTCATGCGCCACGCCAGCCGCTACGCCCGCAAGACGGTCAGACGCTGGTCACCCACCGAGCCCTACCGACCCGACGGACCCCCCGACCCGGCCCTCGGCACCCGCCGCGCCCGCGCGGCGGCCCTGCTGATGCTCGGCCTCCCCGGCGGCGCCTACGTCTACCAGGGTGAGGAACTCGGCCTGCCCGAGGTCGAGGACCTCCCGGAATCCGTCCTCCAGGACCCCATCTGGGAACGCTCCGCCCACACCGACCGCGGCCGGGACGGCTGCCGGGTTCCGATCCCCTGGTCCGGCCGGACCACCCCCTTCGGCTTCAGCCCCGACGGCGCCTCCGCCGCCCCCTGGCTCCCCCAACCCGCCAACTGGGGCGAGCGCACCGTGCAGGCACAGACCGGCGACAAGACGTCGATGCTGGAGCTCTACCGCACGGCCCTGCACCTGCGCCGCGAACACCCCGCCCTCGGCGACGGCACCCTCACCTGGCTGGACAGCCCCGAGGGAGTCCTCGCCTTCAGTCGCGGCCAAGGCTTCACCTGCGTGGTCAACCTCTCCGCCGAGCCGTACCCACTCCCCGAACACGCCTCGATCCTGCTCTCCAGCGGCCCCGTAGAAGACGACCTGCTGGCACCTGACCAGGCAGCCTGGCTCTCGGCATAGCCACCACAGGAAAGAACGTCGGACAACTGCCCGCCCCGATCCACCCCCTGAGACAGCCAGGGCCTGTCCGGTGCCCTCCCCGCCCACCGGACGGGCCCTGGCTCTTCCGCCCTTCCAAAGCGCGGCAACCTCTCGCCGCGCACAGTTGTGATCGTGAGGGAGATGCGGTGACTGCTGAGGTCCACAGCAACGCAAGCCGGTAGAGGTGCCCGAGGCCCTTCGGGGCTTCGACCGCCGGCAGCACCAGGGCGAGGCGGGGCGCCGGTGGCCGGCGGCCCTGCCGGACACCGGCGCCGAGTGGTGCGACCGGTGGAACCTGGAGGTCGACGGGCAGCCCATGCACGGTTACCACAGCCTCGTGGTGCCGGTCGGCCGAGACGGCGAGCCGCCGGCGCTGAAGCTGACCTGGCCCGACCGGCATACGGAGGAGCAGATGCCGGCGCTGCGTCTGTGGGACGGCCTCGGCGCGGTCCGGCTGGTCGACGCCGACATCGCGGCGGCCGTGGTCGGGGGCGTGGGCATCACCCTGCACGGCGTGTGGTGGTACACCGCACTCAACCACGCGTGCCCGCCGGACGCGCGGGGCAGGCTGCACGACGCCGCCGTCCCCGGATTGTGGAGCCCGTCGGGATGGCTGGGGCTGTGCCCGCTGCGGCGCTGGTCGGGGTGGGCGCCGTGGCCGGGCTGGGCGCTGGGGTGATCATGCTCGCCGGATCCCTTACGCGGCTCGTCCCCCGCTTCAGCCGCTACGGTGCGGCGGGACCCGTCCGCCGAAGGCACCCGCTTCGCCCGGCCGGCCGGAGCGGTCCCGGGGCCGCTGACCGACCGTGACCGGTACTCGACCCGTGACCAGTGATCGACGTGACCGATACCTCCGCAGGAGATCCCGCCATGAGCCCCAGCCAGGACAGTTCCGTGCCCACCGCCGAGCGGCCGGTGCCCGACCTGGACCTCGCGCGCCGGCTCGTGCGCGAGCAGTTCCCCCAGTGGGCCGAGCTGCCGCTTTGCCCGGTCGAGCCGCAGGGCTGGGACAACCGCACCTTCCGCCTTGGCTCCGACCTCGCGGTCCGGATACCCAGCGCGCGGGGTTACGACGCCCAGGTCGAGAAAGAGCACCGCTGGCTGCCGGTGCTCGCCGAAGTGCTGCCACTGCCGATCCCGAAGCCGGTCGCCAAGGGTGCGCCAGGCCCGCTGTTCGACGGTCCGTGGTCGGTGTACGCCTGGTACCCCGGGCAGACGCTGAACCGCGCCGGTGCCGGGGAAGCCGATCTGGCCGCTGTCGCGGTGGGCCTGGGCGAGTTCCTGACGGCCCTGCGCGCCACGCCGACGCAGGACGCCCCGCCGCCGGGGACGCACAACTCCTCGCGTGGCGCCGAATTCACGGTCTACGCCGACGAAGCCATCCTGGCTCTCGCCGGGCTCGTGCCCGAAGTGCGGGAGGTGGGCGAGCGGTGCGTCCGCCGCGCCACGGAGTCTTCGTGGATCGAGGCACCGGTGTGGCTGCACGGCGACATCGCACCCGGAAACCTGCTGCTGAGCGAGGGACGGCTCTCGGCGGTCATCGACTTCGGCTGCTCCGCCGTCGGGGACCCTGCCTGCGACCTGGTGGCCGCGTGGACGATGTTCGACCGCGAGACGCGTCCGCTGTTCGTCCGCGCGGCCGGTCTGGACCAGGACACCTGGCACCGCGCCCAGGGTTGGGCGGCCTGGAAGGCGGCGATCACCCTTGCCGGGGCCGACAGCACGCCGGAGGCGCGGTCGCTGGCGGAGCGAACCCTCGCCGAGCTGGCCGAGGACGTCGCGCAGCAAGCCTGAATCGGGGTAGTCGGTGCCGGACAGGTCGCGTTCCTGGAACACGGCGTGGTCGGCCTGCCACTGCGCTGTCAACCGGGTCACGGTGGCCGGCGACACCCGGCCGAGGAGCCGAGGAACTGCTCCATCGCGGGCACGAAGTCCCCGGAGGACAGGCCATGCAGGTAGAGCAGAGGCAGCAACTCAGCGATCTTCGGGGACGTGCGGCACCAGGGCCGGAAGATCGCCGAAGAGAACCGCTTGCGCTTGCCGGTGGTTTCATCAACGCGCTGGGGAGTGTCTTCAAGGTCCCGTCTGCCCGGCGCTGTGTGGTGCGCACGTTCCCTAGGGCATTCCGGGAGGGACGGGCTCCGCGGTACCGCGCCGCGCCACGAACACGAACTCCCTGCCCGGCCTGTCGGGTGCGTCGCGTACGTCCTCGATGACGAAGCCGTGCTCGTGCAAGTCCCGCTCGATCTCCGTACGTGCGCGGAAGCGAAGTGTCGATTCCGAGGTCAGTACGTCCCCGTCTGCAGCGAACACGTGCGTACCCCGGAAGCTCACCAGCGGCAGGCTCACGTCCGTCAGCTCGGCCCAGGTCTCGACGTGACCGACGCCCGGGAGGTCCGTCATGCGGTACGTGGTCTCGCGCGTCCACTCCGCCCACTCCTCCCACACGCGCTGCGCCGGATCGCGCGTCTCGAAGACAAGCCGCCCGCCGGGCCGCAGCGCCTCGTACGCGCCGCGCAGCGTCGTACGCCACGCCTGCGGATCGGCGATCGACTGGGCGACGTTCCCGGTCATCGTCACCAGGTCGATCTGCATGGGCGGCAGGTCCCCCGCGTCGCCGTCGAGCCAGCGCACCCGCTCCGCGCCCGGCTTGCCACGCGCGACGTCGACAGACGCCCGCGCGGGATCGATCCCGGTGACCGTAATCCCGCGCCCGGCGAGCAGCAGCGCGAACACGCCCGTACCGCACCCGATGTCCAGCACGGACCGCGCCCCGAACTCCTCCGCCATCGCGAGATACGCGTCGAGATCGCTGCGGTCCGGATCGAGTGGGTCGTAGATGGCTGCGAGGCGCGGATGCCCGAAAGTTGCGTCAACCATGGAGGCGAACCTATGTGGCCCCGAGCCCGCGCGGCCACTGCTTTTTCGGGTTACGGCTCCAAGCGGACGCGCCCTCGTGAGTGGTGAACGCGACGACCGGGGTCTGGCTGGTGCCGGGCTGCCGACGGGCAAGGTCACGCGACAAGAAACTGGTTGCAGTTGGAGATCGTGACGCGGATGCTTCCGCCATGAAGATGCACGCCAACCAGCTGACGGTGTCGCCTGAGACGGTGCGCACGTTGGTCGATCAGCAGTTTCCTGAGTGGCGGAGCCTGCCGGTCAGGAGCATCGCTGCGCAGGGTACGGTCAACGCCCTCTTCCGTATCGGTGACCGGTTCGCAGCTCGATTCCCTCTGGAGTCCGCAGAAGTCGAGCCGACCCGGCGCTGGCTGGAGTCCGAGGCGGAAGCAGCTCAAATGCTGGCAGGTCGCACGCGTTTCCCCACGCCCGAGCCGGTCGCGCTCGGTGAACCCGGCGCAGGCTACCCGCTTCCGTGGTCTGTGCAGACGTGGCTGCCCGGGATCGTGGCCGCCGATGAGGACCCCGGCGAATCGGTGGCGTTTGCCGACGACTTGGCCGATCTCATCGGCGACCTGCGTGCTATCGACACGCGTGGCCGCACGTTTGCCGGTACAGGCCGAGGAGGCGACCTGCAAACCCATGACGCCTGGATGGAGACCTGTTTCAGGCACAGTGAGCAACTCCTGGACGTTCCTCGGCTTCGCCGCATGTGGGCGACTTTGCGCGATCTGCCGCGAAGTGCGGCTGCGGACGTCATGGCCCATGGCGATCTGATTCCTGGCAACGTGCTCGTGTCCGCCGACCGTCTGGCGGGGATTCTCGACGTTGGCGGCTTCGGACCGGCTGACCCTTCTCTGGATCTCGTGAGCGCATGGCATCTGCTCGAGGCCGGACCGCGGCAGGTGCTCCGTGATCACCTGGGCAGCGACGACCTTGAATGGGAGCGAGGCAAGGCGTGGGCTTTCGTTCAAGCGATGGGGTTGGTCTGGTACTACGTCGAAAGCAACCCGGCCATGAGTCGGATGGGTCACCGATCCTTGGAGCGCATCCTGGCGGACAGTTCGCTTCGGTCATCGACGTGAGGACGATGGGCCGGCGATGAGATGGATGTCGGTCAGGCAGCAGCCTTCATCACGGCCGGGGCGATCGGTGCCCGTGCTGATCGTCGAGTCGGCTGCTTCTTCGCCCAGTCGACTATCCGGGCTCCCGGGACTTGAGATCCGGTCACAGCACCCGGAGTCCGCCGCGGGCCGCGATGCGTTCACGGATACGCGCGGCCATGTCGACGGACTCCTCGGGGCTCATGGCCAGCACACCGCCTTCGGCCACCAGGGCGTGGAACTGCTGCTGCTCATAGGGCACGTCCGGCGGCAGGCCGGCGATGTGCCAGTGCAGATGCGCGTTGCCCTGCTGGCTCCCCAGCGAGTACAGGTACGTCCGCTCGGCTCCCACGCAGTCCTCCACCGCGAGGGCGACCTCCCGAACGACGAGCATGAGCCGGACGTACGCCTCTTGGTCGAGATCACGAACGACATGCTCGACATGCCTCTTCGGCGCGACCAGGACCTTGCCGGCCAGGGTGGGCCACCGGTCGAGGAAGGCGACGTGGTCCTCGTCCTCGAAGACCGTGTGATGCCCGTAGTCGGGGTGCCCCGAGACAAAGGCACACACGAAGCACGGCCCACGACGCGCCCTGTCCTCGTAGGCGTCCAAGTCAGCTCGCTGCCGTTCCGTGGAGTTCCTCACGCGTTGATGCGAGGCACGGGGCGTGATCATCCACCGAGTATGGCGAGGCGGTAAATCCCGCACAAGGCGTCGTGGCCAGCCTCCAGATCAGCGTGGGCGGGGGGGCTGCGTCCCGACCGGCCGAAGGCACGTCCAGGGCACATCCAGGGCACATGAGCATGGGAAACGGCGTAGACCGATGAGAACTGCGGGGAGGTGTTCCCGCAGGTCAACGCACATCCCGCCAAAAACCCCAGGTCAGCACGCCACCTCTTCCAATCGCTGCACGAGTGGCAGGACTTCAGCCATCGGTTGCATGAGGCGGGGCATCAGCCTTACTGCTTGGTTTGGCCCTGAGCTGGGGTTTCGTTTGGTGCGGGCGGGGCTTTCGGGTCCCGCCTTTGTCATGTGCCGGGAGGGGCCGTCAGGCGGCCAGGGCACATTGGTTTTCGCTGGGGGTGCTGATGTGCCCTCCGTGGCGGGCGGGTCGCCGCTGCCTTCCGCCTCGACCTCCCCTGCTTCGGCGGGACTTCGGATGAAGGCATCGTCGCGCCTTGCGGGTCCGGCTCTCGCTGGACGGCAGTAGATGCGTGTACGTCCGCAGCGTGAAGCCGGGGTCCGAGTGGCCGAGGTACTCGGAGAGCGCCTTACTGCTCTCCCCCGCGTCCAGGAGCACGGAGGCGTAGGCGTGCCGGAGGGCGACATGCCGTCCTCCGGGGCCGCCTGGAGGTACCTCGCCCCGCGCTCGCGGGGAGGGATCACATCCTGCTGTTGCTGCAACGCCCCAGACGTGAGAGCCGTCGCAAGTAGCGGGCAGCCCGCCCCCTCCTCGACGGCCGGCGCCGATCCTGTGCTCCCCGCTCTCTCCTCCGGATTGAGGCGCGGTCGAGCGCGTCAGCCGCCCCAGGTACGAAACTCAGATCTCCGGCGCGAACACCGTCAGCCGCAGCAGCGCGGCGATGGCCAGGGCCGTGGGGATGGCGTACCACCACTTGCGTAGCCACGTCGCCTTGACGAACAGCCACGTCAACAGGGCCGTGACGGCCGAGACGACCAGGACGAGACCGGAAGCGAAGTCGGAGTGGGCGACGGTCTCGCTGTCCCAAGGGCCGGCGGGGTGGGCCATGTGAGCGAGAAACCCGAAGTAGACCGCCACCAGCTGCGGCAGAACGAGGACGAGCCCACAGACAGCGGAACCCATGCGGGCGCCCGGGCCCCGGCCTGTGACTGCCTGAGGTGTCGTTCGGTGGGCGGGGCCGCTCACCGCATGGCCTCCTTGGCGTTGTCCAGTTTCTGATCGAAGCCCCGACCATACGCTTGGGCTGGGTCGCTCTCATATCGTCCCCAGCTCGATCGGTGTCGGCGGCGCCGACTACCTGCTGTGGATCAAGGTCCCAGGCGACTCGGACGGTTCATGCGGGATGGGACAAGGGATCCCGGCGGGGACGTTCTCGCCGTTCCTGGCGGAACGGCTCATCGACGGCTCCTAGATCCTGCCGGAACCCGCACGACTCCAACCACAGCCAGGCCTCCCCAGGGGGCCGAACGGGCTCACCCGCCTCCTGACTCCCCTTGCTCAGCTCTTCCTCAAAATCCTTGCCCAAGAGGCGTGTTCATCACAAGATCTGCATGTCGCGCTGATCGCTGCGACCGTCTGACCCACGGTCCGCGACACGCATCCGACAACTGCTGATCAACAAAAGAAGCAGAAACAGGGGAACTACGACGTGACTACGTCATCCATAGCTGGAACCCGTTCGACCAGACGGAACAGCCAGTGGAACAAGCGGCTCCGCGAGATCGCCGCACTCACCGTGGCGGCTGTGGCGCTGGGGGTGGCGGCCCCGCTTGCGAGTGCCACAGCAGCCGAGCGCGATGCCTCGGCGATGCCGAAGGCGAGCGCGGCTGCCGAGGTGGAAACCGGTCTCGACGCGCTGGAGAGCCTGGAGGAAGAGGCCGCCTTCAACGGTCTGGAGGAGGCACTCCAGATCGTCAGCGAGATCCCGGAAGAGATCCTTGAGCAGGGGCAGGAAGCCACCGAGCAGTGGCTTCAGGCGCGCCTCGGGGAGACGGCGGGCGAGGGACGCGTCCAGCCGATGAAGTTCAACGCCGGCGGCTGCGCCCGGGGAATCCTGCTGGCCGTGGGATCGAACCTCCTGGCCGTCGGGAAGATCTACAAGGTCAAGAAGGCCATCGACAAGCTCGGCGGCATCAAGAAGGTCGTCAAGAAGATCCAGGACAAGAAGAAGCGCGGCAAGAAGAGCTTCAAGAAGGCCATCATGGAGGTCTTCGAGGAGTCCGGAACCGGCATGGGCGCGATCGCGATGGAGATCCTGGGCGTAGACCAGGTCGTCAAGAACTGCTGGTAAGCCAGCTCTGAGGAAAGGAGACGCGCCATGCAGACCGTTGCGACGACCCTCCAGTGGACCTTCCTCGTCGCCGGGTTCGGCGTCCTGGGAGCGGCCCTGACGAGTTCCGTGCGGATGAAGCTCTCCGGAGCCGGCTTCGGCAAGGTCATCGAGAACATCGAGGGCCGGTGGTTCGGAGCGGGGTCGGTGCTGCTCGCGCTGCTCGTCGGAGTGGTGGCGATGACCGGCGTCGGACGCCTGTCCGGTCACGGTGTCGGCCTCGACGAGGCCGCCCTGGTGGTCTTTCCGCTCGCCCTGGTCGCGGCCTTTGTTGTGCGCCGGATGCCCGAGAAGCTTGGAAACAAGACGATGGCACGCGCATCGGGCCTGGTCATCGTCCCCGCATTGCTGGGTGCGATGATGTCCGCCGCCGGCTGAGCCTGCGCCTCCTCCGGGAGCATGGCTCTCAGGCCGAGTGAACCGCCGCAGGGCGAACCTCCTGCAAGCGACGCCATGCGTCCGCGCAGGAAGGACAAAGTCGGCCTACAACGTTGGCATGTCTGCGAGAACGGCCGGGAAATGACGCCGACCAGCGAGAACTACCGAGAGCAGTTCTCGCTGGTCAGCGCACAAATCGCCGGGACACATCCCGCCTCTCTCAACCGCTGCACGAGTGGCAGGACTTCAGCCATCGGTTGCATGAGGCGGGGCATCAGCCTTATTGCCTGGTGTGGCCCTGAGTTCGGGTTTCAGGGGGTTCGGGCGGGGTCTTCGGGTCCCGCCTTCGTCCTGTGCGGGGCGGGGCCGCCAGGCGGCCGGGACGGTCGGCCTCGCCGGCCGGGCACTCTCCCACAGGCCAAGCGCCGCTACCCGTTCCGCTGCAGCAGCGTTCCGGAGCACACCGAGCACATCGGTTCAGGATTCTCTGAATTCATCAATCCATGTACTGTTTGAGCATGCTGAGCATCGCCTCCGACATCGACGCCCTGGCCCGTTTCGGCCGTGCGCTCGCCGACCCGATCCGCTGCCGCATCCTGCTCGCCCTGCGCGAGGCCCCCGCTCACCCGGCCGACCTGGCGGACAAGCTGGAGATCTCCCGCACCCGGCTGTCGAACCACCTCGCCTGCCTGCGCGACTGCGGCATCGTCGTCGCCGTCCCCGAAGGCCGGCGCATGCGCTACGAACTGTCCGATGCCCGACTCGGCCATGCCCTGGACGACCTGCGCGATGCCGTCCTCGCCGTCGAGGCCGACCGCACCTGCGTGGAGGCCGACGAGAAGGGCTGCTGCTGATGGCGACCCCGATATCCCTCGGCCCGCCGCCGGCCCGACACGCCCAACTGGCCCGTCGCATACGTCTGCTGGTCGCCGCCACCATCACCTACAACGTCGTCGAGGCGATCGTCGCCATCACCGCGGGCACCATGGCCTCCTCCACCGCCCTGGTCGGCTTCGGCCTGGACTCGGTCGTCGAGGTGTCCTCCGCGGCCGCAGTGGCGTGGCAGTTCTCGGCCCGTGATCACGCTGTCCGCGAGGCCCGCGAGAAGACCGCCCTGCGCGTCATCGCGCTCTCCTTCTTCGCCCTCGCCACCTATGTCACCGTCGACTCCGTCCGAGCGCTGACCGGCTCGGGCGAAGCCGAGCACTCCACTGCGGGCATCGTGCTGGCCGCCCTCTCCCTGGCCGTCATGCCCTTCCTGTCCGCCGCCCAGCGCCGCGCGGGCCGCGAACTCGGCTCCGCCTCCGCGGTCGCCGACTCCAAGCAAACCCTGCTGTGCACCTACCTCTCGGGCGTCCTTCTGCTGGGCCTGCTCGCCAACTCCCTGTTCGGCTGGGGCTGGGCCGACCCGATCGCCGCCCTGGTGATCGCCGCCGTCGCGATCAAGGAGGGGCGTGCGGCATGGCGCGGCGACAACTGCTGCGCCATGCCTGTCGGAACGATGACGGACAAGGCAGCCGGCCAGGACGGCTGCGGCTGCGCTCCGGGCTGCGCCTGCTGCGCCCCGGCCGAAGAGGCTGGTCAGCTCCATCAAGCCGCTGCTTCGGCGGGCCGAGCCGGCACGACCCGCCTCTGACCCCGGGGCGGACGGGGATCTTCGACAGGCCCGTCCACCGAGTCGGAGGCGCGGTCAGTTGTCCGATCGCTCGCCGGACTTCACCCGACCGCGTTCGAGCGGGCGTTGCCGCTGACGGCGCCGGGCGTCCGTCGGGCCGGTGATGTCGACGTCGATGCGGCCCATCACCTTCCGGGCCGCTTCGGCGAGTTCGGGCGGTCCTTCCACGGTGAACCGGCAATCGAAGGTGATCAGAAAGCCGATGAGCGCCGACCACGACCAGGCCCCCATCTGGATCCGGGTGATCCGGTCATCGATCGCTTCGAAGCTGGCGGCCCCCGGAGCCCATTTCGCCACCAGTGCCGCGGGGCACTCCATCAGGACGGTGCCCCAGCAGGGCCAGGCCTCCGGGGTGTCACCGCGATCGGGCTGGCTCTGGACGAAGCGGGTGATGTCCTCGTCGGGAACCTCACGCTCGCCGAAGCGCCACGCGGTGGGGGCCGGCAGCCGGATGCGGTCGAGCCGGTAGGCATGCCAGGAGCATCGCTGCTGGTCGTAGGCCACCATGTACCAGCGACCCGACCAGACGACGAGCCGGTGGGGTTCGGCCAGAACCTCGCTTTCCTCCGTCGAGCCGTGGTTGATGGAGCGGTAGGAGAACCTCACGAGGTCGCGTTGCTGTGCCGCGGTGCTCAGCTGCGCGAGGAGCGCGGGATCGATCTGGGGCGGAGCGAGCTCCCATGCGTTCTCGATCTGTTCGATGGAGAAGGTCGCAAGACGATGGGCCACATGAGGCGGCAGCAGCTCCTTGATGGAGTTCAGCGCGCGCTTGGTGGCATCCCCCATGCCGGTCACCGAGGCCGGTGCGGTCTGGAGGGACAGCGCGATGGCGAGGGCCTGCTCGTCGTCGACTATCAGCGGAGGAAGACGCGCTCCGCGGGACAAGCGGTAGCAGCCGGACGGGCCTTTCGTCGCCGTGACGGGATAGCCCAGCTCGCGGAGGCGGTTGATGTCACGCCGTACGGTCCGGGGCGAGACGCCCAGCCGCTGGGCCAGCCCTTCACCGGTCCACTCCTTCTTGGCCTGAAGCAGGCTGAGGAGCTCCAGCGTTCGGTTGGCGATCAAAGACTGCCCTCCCGATCAGTCTGAGTAGAGGTCAGAATTCGTCCTCTACTCCTGCCATAGTGCCAACGCGCCGGGGTCGAAAGGATCCCCCGGCCGGCCCGGGCATCCCACCCTTCGGCAGCCGAACCGGGCGCTTGCATCACACAGGATGGATCAACACCTTGTCTGACAATCCAACTCGGTCTTCCTTAGCCAACCGAGCCCCTTGGCTGGGCTTGCTGGCTGTGTCTCTCGGTGTGTCGCTGGTGGTCGTGGACTTCACCATCGTCAACGTGGTGATGCCGCCGATCATCGACGACCTGGAGATCTCGGCTTACGACGCCCAGTGGATCCAAGAGTCCTACGCGATCATTCTGGCCGCTCTGCTGTTGGTGATGGGGCGTCTTTCGGACGTGGTGGGAGCACGTCGGCTGTTCCTGATCGGAACCGCGGTCTTCGGACTGGCGAGCATCGCCGCCGCCCTGGCGCCCTCCGGAGATCTCCTCATCGCCGGCCGGTTCGCCCAGGGCATCGGCGGCGCGATCGTCATGCCGACCTCGCTCGCCCTGCTCAACATGACCTTCCGGGGGCCTGACCGGGGCAAAGCCTTCGCCATCTGGGGATCCACGATCGGTGCGGCAGCCGCGGTCGGACCGCTGCTGGGTGGCTGGCTCGCCGAGTACTCCTGGCGGTGGGCCTTCGGCATCAACATCTTCGTCGTGGTGCTGATCGTCCTGGGGGTCATGAAGTACCTGGAGAAGTCCCCCCGGCAGCCCGGCAAGATCGACGCAGTCGGCGGAGTGCTGTCGGTCCTGGGCCTCGGGCTCCTCGCCTTCGCACTGATCGAGGGGCGTAACTGCGGGTGGTGGGAACCGCGGAAGGACTTCGGCCCCTTCGGGGACGCGCTGGATCTGTCCGTCATCCCGGCCGCGCTGGTCGTCTCCGTGGCGTGCCTGGCACTGTTCCTGGCGCTCCAGCTCCGATTGACCCGGGTGAACGGCACGGCACCGCTGATGGACACCTCGCTGTTCGGCATCAAGTCCTTCAGCACGGGCAACATCGCGACGCTGATCATCGCCTTGGCGGAGTTCGGCATGCTCGCTGTTCTGCCCCTGTGGCTCCAGTACACCCTGGGGTACTCGGTGCTCCAGACCGGGCTGATCGTCTTCATCGTCGCGGTGGGCAGCTTCTTCGCGAGCGGAGCGAGCTTCGGCATGGCCGAGAAGATTGGCCCCATCGGCCTGGTGCGCATCGGCCTGGTACTGGAGGCCATCGGTCTGCTGATGTTCGGCCTGCTGGCCGGCAGCGATTCGCAGTGGTGGATCATCGGAATCGCCCTGTTCCTGTACGGCATGGGGGTCGGCTTCGCCACCGCGCAGGTCACCAACGTCGTACTGGCGGACGTGCCGCCACAGCACGCCGGCCAAGGCTCCGGAATCCAGAGCGCCGCACGTCAGCTCGGTTCCGCGCTCGGCATCGCGATTCTGACGTCGAGCTTCTTCACGGCGCTGGACTCCGACCTGTCGGATCGACTCGTCCAGCGGGGAACGCCCGCGCCCGAGGCGGACGAGCTGTCGTCGGCGGTTGCCGACAGCGCCGGAGCGATGATCTCCGGGCTCGGTGAGAACCCGCAGACGGCATCGGCCGCCGGCGCCGCCCGTGATGCCATGTCCCACGCCATTCAGGTCAACGGATACACCTGCGCCGCGCTGCTGGCGCTCGGCATGCTGGCGACCCTCCTCATCCCCCGGCCCAGGGCCGGCGCCCAGCAGTGGGGCGAGGAGCACGCCGGCGGCGAGACCTCGGACTCCGCCGTCGATGCCGGGAAGTTCTCCGCCTCTCGGTACTCCAGCCGTAGATCGTGACTTCTGCTCGCAAGCCCTGCCCGACGCCGCCGGCGGGACTTCACAGCCGGGCGGCTGTAGCGCGTCGGTGTTCCACCGGACATCCATGCGGGAACCGACCGCTCACGCATGGATGTCCGCTGTCGGTAACGGCGGCAGGTCAGTGATCGGAGTAGCTGAAGTCCCCCACGGTCCAGGCGCTCACGTCCTCGATCGCGACCCGGTACATCCCTCCCGTCTCCGGGATGCCCACCGTGCCCTGGAGGATGCGAGCGACGTGGAAGTGCAGATGTGTGGGTGGCCCCTCCTTCTCCACCGGGGTTTCGAAGACCGCGGAGAACTCGCCCAGCCGGGCGGAGTTCGTCAGCACCTCCGAGACCCTCGCCCTCCACACGGATTCTGGAGCCAGCCGGCCGGTGATGACAGCACCACCGGCGACCACGGTCAGGGACATCTGGTTGCTCTGCCCGGACTCCACACGGGCAGCGATGTCAACGATCAGCTCGTCAGGCTTCGCCATGAGACCGGATTTTATGCACCGGCCCGCCCGGGCGCCTCAGGCGGTGGCGAAAAAGGGGCCGGTCCGGCCCACGCCCCGCTGCTCGTCCACCGCCCGCGAGGCCGGTGTCGACGGTGGTGCCCCTGCCGGAGGACGCCGGGCGGGTGGATGAGCCGGGCGCATGACGGGCAGTACGAGTGCGGCGGAAGTCGGTGACCGGAGGGGGCCCTGGTGCGTGATCCAGCGGAGTCGATCGAATCGGTGGAGCAGCTCGCCACGGTCTGGCGGGCCATGGTGCTCGACCGGGATCCCCGCGCCGACGTGCGCGACCTGCCGGGCATCGCCGTGCGGTGGGCCGACTGCCGGTTCGCCTTCTGGAACTGCCTGACCCTGACCGACGTCGGCGCGGACGCCGGATCGCTGAAGCGGCGGCTCGGCGAGGCCGCCGGGATCATGCGGTCGAAGTCCCGCCCCGGGTTTCTGTGGGTGTTCGAGGACCTGCTCGAGGACGAGGCCCGTGCCCTCCTCGGGAAAGCCGCCGAGGAGGCAGGGCTCGCCCACGCCTTTCCCGGCACCGGCATGGCGGGAGACCTGCTGCCGATCCCCGAGCCCGTCCACCCCGAGCTGACCTTCGCACGTGTGCGGGACGACGAACTCCTGCGCTCCTACGCGGACATCAACTCGCGCGCCTACGGATTCCCCCTGGACGACGGACGGGACGGACTCGCCGGGTCCTCGCTCTGGAAGAGCCGGGTGTTCGCCTACCTGGGGCTGCGGGACGGGGTCCCGGTGACCTGCGCCGCCACGGTCGAGGCGGACGGGCGGCTCTTCGTCGTGCTCGTCGCCACCGATCCGGCGTGGGAACGGCGAGGGTACGGGGAGGCCGTGACCCGCAAGGCCCTGTACGAGGGGGGCCGGGCGACCGGGCTGACCCGGGCGACGCTGCACGCGACCACCGCCGGAGCGCCCGTGTACCCGCGGATCGGGTTCCGGCCGAACTCGACGATCGGGTTCTACTCCCTCAAGGCCTGACCGACCGACTCGCGGCGGTGGTGGCGGGCCCGACCCCTCGCACCGGCTGCTCAGCCCTCCTCCCGACCGCTTCCCGCAGGCCTCCACACCGGCTGCTCAGCCCTCCTCGTGACCGCTTCCCGCCGGCTCCCCGCCCACCGTGAACCCGGTGACCGTCCCGCCCCCGTCCCGCCGGAAGGCGAACGGCGCTCCCCCGTGGGCGAGGGCCACCTCGCGGACGATGGACAGGCCCAGGCCGGAACCCGGCAGGGAGCGGGCGTCGGCGGCCCGGTAGAAGCGGTCGAAGACGCGGGTGAGGTCGCTGTCGGCGATGCCCGATCCGCGGTCGAGGACCTCGACCCGGATCGTGCCGGGGCGGGCGGGCCCCGAGACGACGATCTCGATGGGGTCCCGGCCGCCCCGGTCGAACTTCACCGCGTTCTCGACGAGGTTGGACAGCGCCCGGGTCAGCATCCCGGGCCGCCCGTCGGTCGTGGTGTCGCCGCTCGCGCGCAGCAGGATCTCCCGGCCGCTGCGGCGCCGGGCCACTCCCGCCACCTCCTCCGCGAGGTCCGCGACGTCCACCCGCCGGGGCGGCTCGGTGTCGGACTGCCCGGCCGCGAGATCCACCAGTTCGTTGACCAGGTCGGTCAGCTCCCGGGCCTCCTGGCCCAGGTCGGCGACCAGTTCCTCGCGGGCCTTCGGCGGGAGTTCGCCGATCCGGTGCAGCAGGGAGATGTTCGTACGCAGGGAGGTCAGCGGTGTGCGCAGCTCGTGGCCCGCGTCCTGGACGAGGCGGCGCTGGTCCTCCTCGGACTGGGCGAGCCGGCCCAGCATGCGGTCGAAGGCCCGGCCGAGGCGGCCCACCTCGTCGTGGCCGGCCACGGGCACCTGGATGCCCAGCCGGCGGGTGCGGGCGACGTCCTCGGCGGCGTCGGTCAGCACGACCAGGCGGCGCGTGATCCGCCGGGCCAGCCACCAGCCGAACAGCCCGGCGCCGACGACCACGGCCGCCACCAGCAGCAGCGTCCGCTGCTGGAGCACCCGCAGCAGATCCTCGACGTCGCTGAACTCCTGCGCGACCTGCACCGCGCCCCGGCCGCCGCCGAGGGAGACGGTGGCGACGCGGTAGACGTCGTCGCCCACGTCGACGTCCTTGTGCTCGGCCACCTCCCCGGACAGCACCGCGGCGGCGATCCGCGCGTCGGTGCCGGTGACCGGCAGCCCCGGGCTGCCCCGGTCGACGACGTGCCCGTCCGGGCCGAGGACCTGCACGTCCGTGCGGGCCGGCCGCACCAGGTCGTGGCCCGGCGCGGCGGACGAGAAGTCGCCGGGCGTCATGTGGTTCTGCCGTACCTCGTCGCGCAGATCCTGTACGACCTCGTCGAACACCGTCTGCTGGTCCACCCGCACCAGCCGGGCGGCGGCGCTGTACGACAGGATGCCGACCAGGATCGTCACGGCCGCCGTCACCGCCGCGAAGGACACCGCGAAGGTGGTGCGCAGCGAGACGAGCTTCGGCCGGCGCCCGACCGGCAGCCGGCGCAGGCGGCCCACTCAGTCCTCCCGCAGCACGTAACCCACGCCCCGGACCGTGTGGATCAGCTGCGGCGCGTCCGGCTCGTCGAGCTTGCGGCGCAGGTAGCCGACGTAGACGGCGAGGTTCTTCGAGCCGGGCCCGAAGTCGTAGCCCCAGATGCGGTCGTAGATCGTCGAGTGGTCGAGGACGATGCCCGCGTTGCGCACCAGCAGTTCCAGCAGTTCGAACTCGGTGCGGGTCAGCTCCAGCTCGCGCGCGCCCCGCCAGGCCCGGCGCGCCTGCGGGTCCATGCGGACGCCGGCGGCGTCGATGAACCGCTCCGGGAGCGGCCTGGGCGCCTCGGCCGCCGGTGCGCTCCCGGCGCCCACCGGGCTGGTGCGGCGCAGCAGGGCGCGCAGCCGGGCGAAGACCTCCTCCACGTCGAAGGGCTTCACCACGTAGTCGTCGGCGCCCGCGTCCAGGCCGGCGATCCGGTCGGCGGTCTCCACGAGGGCCGTCAGCATCAGCACGGGCGTCCGGTCGCCCTCCGCGCGCAGCACCCGGCACACCTGGAGCCCGTCGATGCCGGGCATCATCACGTCCAGGACGAGCACGTCGGGTCGGTTGCGGTGGGCCTGCGCCAGCGCCTCGATCCCGTCGGCGACCGCCATGACCTGGTAGCCCTCCAGGGTCAGGGCCCGCTCCAGGGCATTGCGGATGGCGCGGTCGTCTTCGGCGAGCAGCACTGTTGGGGGCACGCGTCCAGTGTGCCAAGTCCGTGGGTTCCCGGAACCGTATGCGCTGCGCCGGAGCGCCCTTCTTACTGCCCTCTCACCAGGGGCCGGGCGACCGTGGAGCCGGGCCCTACCGTCCCCTCACCCTCGGGCCCGGGCGAGCCGGTCCGCGTGCGTGGGGGCGTCGGGCACGTCCGCCGGGCGGTCCACGGCGAACTCCTTGCGCAGCACCGGCACGACCTCCTCGCCCAGCAGGTCGATCTGCTCCAGGACGGTCTTCAGCGGCAGCCCGGCGTGGTCGACCAGGAACAGCTGGCGCTGGTAGTCGCCGGCGTAACCGCGGAAGGCCAGCGTCTTCTCGATGACCTGCTGGGGAGAGCCGACGGTCAGTGGCGTCTGGTCCATGAAGTCCTCCAGCGACGGCCCGTGCCCGTACACCGGCGCGACGTCGAAGTAGGGCCGGAACTCGCGCACCGCGTCCTGCGCGTTCCTCCGCATGAAGACGTGTCCGCCGAGCCCGACGATCGCCTGCTCGGGCGTGCCGTGCCCGTGGTGGGCGTACCGCGTCCGGTACAGCTCGACCATGCGCCGGGTGTGGTCGGCCGGCCAGAAGATGTTGTTGTGGAAGAAGCCGTCGCCGTAGAACGCGGCCTGCTCGGCGATCTCCGGGGAGCGGATCGAGCCGTGCCAGACGAACGGCGGTACGCCGTCCAGCGGGCGGGGCGTGGCGGTGAAGCCCTGCAGGGGCGTGCGGAACGTGCCCTCCCAGTCGACGACGTCCTCGCGCCACAGCCGGTGCAGCAGGGCGTAGTTCTCGACGGCGAGGTTGATGCCCTGCCGGATGTCCTGCCCGAACCAGGGGTAGACCGGGCCGGTGTTCCCGCGTCCCAGCATCAGGTCCACCCGGCCGTCGGCCAGGTGCTGGAGCATCGCGAAGTCCTCGGCGATCTTCACGGGGTCGTTGGTGGTGATCAGGGTCGTGGCCGTGGAGAGGATCAGCCGCTCGGTGCGGGCCGCGACGTAGCCGAGCATCGTGGTCGGGGACGAGGGCACGAACGGCGGGTTGTGGTGCTCGCCGGTCGCGAAGACGTCGAGCCCCACCTCCTCGGCCTTCTGCGCGATGGCGACCATGGCCTTGATCCGCTCGCGCTCCGTGGGCGTCCGGCCCGTGGTGGGGTCGGGCGTGACGTCGCCGACGCTGAAGATCCCGAACTGCATGGTCGCTCACCCTCCGTGATGTTTACGGTTCAACCATATCGAGGAACGGCAGCCCACCCGGGCCTATTCCCCGAGCCGGGCTCCGGCCGGCTCCACCTCGACCGCCTCGCCGCCCCCGGGGGCAAGCACATGCGAAGCCGACCGCCATGTCCGTGCTCCGCTCCGCCGCCCTCCTCGCCCTCGCCGCCCTCCTCGAAATCGGTGGCGCCTGGCTCGTCCGGCGGGGCGTGCGCGAACACAAGGGCTGGCTCTGGGCGGCCGGCGGCGTCCTCGCGCTCGGCGCCTACGGCTTCGTCGCGACGTTCCAGCCCGACGCCCGCTTCGGCCGCGTCCTCGCCGCGTACGGCCGGATCCTCGTCGCCGGCTCGACCCTGTGGGGCGTCGTCGCGGACGGCTACCGCCCGGGCCGCTGGGACATCACGGGCACCCTGGTCTGCCTCGCGGGCACGGCGGTCATCACGTACGCCGCGCGGGGAAACCGACCGGGGCGGTCGTCATGTACACGCCCCCGCGGGGAAACCGACCGGCCCCCCGGAAGCCTCAGAACGGCTCGTCGGGCAGCAGCCCCAACTGCCCGAGGAAGTCCATCTCGTCGAAGTACAGCCGGTAGTCGACGATCCGCCCGTCCCTCACGGTGGCGATGTCCACCCCGCGGATCCGGACCTCCTTCTGCGTCGGCGGCAGCGTCTCACCGTTGGGCAGCTCGAGCGGCCCGGTGTTGCGGCCGCGGTAGATCCCCTCGTCGATGGCCGTGTCACCGGCCTCGTAGGAGTGCAGCACCTCGAACGTCGCGCCGGGAACCGCCTCCGTCATCGTCCGCCAGTACTCGACGATGGTGTCGCGCCCGCGCAGCTCGCCCTCGTCGGACGTGAAGGCGACCGCGTCCTCGGCGTAGAGCTCGCCGACGACCTTCAGATCCCTGTGTGTGGTGACCGCGTCCGTGAGCCGGTCCATGACCTCGCGTGCCTCGCCCATGATCGCCTCCGGGAGAACAGAGGACCACCCAGCCCCATTCTCCCACCGCGGAGTCCGCCTATCCTGGCCGCGAGCCCGACGCGTACGCCGGGCCGCCGCACGCCCGAGGACCCGAGGAGCACCCATGGCCACCGCAGCCCCGCCCGCAGCCTCCCGCATCGCCGTCGTCACGGGTGCGAGCAGCGGAATCGGCGCAGCCACGGCCCGGCAGCTCGCCGCGGCGGGTTACCGCGTCGTCCTCACCGCGCGCCGCAAGGACCGCATCGAGGCCCTGGCCGAGGAGATCACCGGCGCCGGCCACCATGCAACGGCGTACACCCTCGACGTCACCGACCGCGCCGCGGTCGACGAGTTCGCCACGGCGTTCAAGACGATCGGCGTGCTGGTCAACAACGCGGGCGGCGCGCTCGGCGCCGACCCGGTCGCGAGCAGCGACCCGGCCGACTGGCGCCAGATGTACGAGACGAACGTCATCGGCACCCTCAACCTCACCCAGGTCCTGCTGCCCAAGCTGATCGCGAGCGGCGACGGCACGGTCGTGGTCGTCTCCTCCACCGCCGGCCACGGCACCTACGAGGGCGGCGGGGGCTACGTCGCCGCCAAGCACGGCGCGCACGTCCTCGCCGAGACCCTCCGCCTGGAGATCGTCGGCCAGCCGGTGCGCGTCATCGAGATCGCCCCCGGCATGGTCAAGACCGACGAGTTCGCCCTGACCCGCTTCTCCGGCGACAAGGAGAAGGCGGAGAAGGTCTACGAGGGCGTCGCCGAGCCCCTCACGGCCGACGACGTCGCCGAGACGATCACGTGGGCGGTCACCCGCCCCGCCCACGTCAACGTCGACCTCCTGGTCCTGCGCCCCCGCGCCCAGGCGTCGAACACGAAGGTGCACCGGGAGGTGTAGAGCCGGCCGGTCAGCCCTTCACGCAGACGACCTGCTTGATCTTCGCCACGACCTCGACGAGGTCCCGCTGCTGGTCGATGACCTGCTCGATCGGCTTGTACGCGCCGGGGATCTCGTCGACGACACCGGAGTCCTTGCGGCACTCCACGCCCCGCGTCTGCTCCTCCAGGTCCTTCGTCGAGAACCGACGCTTGGCCGCGTTGCGGCTCATGCGCCGGCCCGCGCCGTGCGAGGCCGAGTTGAAGGACTTGGCGTTGCCGAGGCCCTTCACGATGTACGAACCCGTGCCCATGGAGCCGGGGATGATCCCGTACTCGCCGGAGCCGGCCCGGATCGCGCCCTTGCGGGTCACGAGCAGGTCCATCCCGTCGTAGCGCTCCTCGGCCACGTAGTTGTGGTGCGCGCTGATCTCCGGTTCGAAGGTGGGCTTGGCCTTCTTGAACTCCTTGCGGACCACGTCCTTCAGGAGCGCCATCATGAGCGAACGGTTGCGCTTGGCGTACTCCTGGGCCCAGAACAGGTCGTTGCGGTACGCCGCCATCTGCGGGGTGTCCGCGACGAAGACGGCGAGGTCGCGGTCGACCAGACCCTGGTTGTGCGGGAGCTTCTGGGCCACGCCGATGTGGTGCTCGGCCAGTTCCTTGCCGATGTTCCGGCTTCCGGAGTGCAGCATGAGCCAGATGGAACCGGTCGTATCCGTGCAAACTTCGACAAAGTGGTTTCCTCCGCCGAGCGTTCCCATCTGCTTGGTGGCACGTTCCTGACGGAATTTGACCGCCTCCGCCACCCCGTCGAACCGCCCCCAGAACCCGTCCCAGCCAGCCGTGGCCAGCCCATGGAACCGCCCCGGGTCGACCGGTTCGTCATGCATCCCGCGCCCCACCGGAATCACCTGCTCGATCCTCGACCGCAGCCGGGACAGGTCGCCGGGCAGGTCGTTGGCCGTCAGGGACGTCTTCACCGCCGACATTCCGCAGCCGATGTCGACGCCCACCGCCGCCGGGCACACCGCACCCCGCATCGCGATGACCGAGCCGACCGTCGCACCCTTGCCGTAGTGCACGTCGGGCATGACCGCGAGGCCCTTGATCCAGGGCAGGGTCGCCACGTTCCTCAACTGCTGGAGCGCGCCCTCCTCGACCGAGGCCGGGTCGGTCCACATCCGGATCGGTACCTTCGCACCCGGTATCTCTACGTACGACATAACGCCCTCAATCCCCCGTAAATGAACAAAAGTCCTCAACAGCAAATACCGGCGCCAAGGTCGACGAAAAGGAAATCGGACCGGCGTCCACGGCAGTGCGTGCGATACACATTGTGTCCATCGCCGCCCGTACGGCGGCAAGCCAATATCCGTCTCGAGAGGAGCCACCACGTGCAACGAAAGGCGTGCGCACCCGGTATCGCCGTGCTCCTCGCGGCGGTACTGGTCGGCTGCACCGGCGGCTCGACCGACGGCGGCCCGACGGACGACTCCAACCCCGGCGACACGGGCACGGCATCGCCCGCCGCCGAGCCCGGCCGCTACCGCACCCTGCCCGAGCCCTGCGCCGAGGTCAGCGAGAGCACGCTCGACGAACTCCTCCCCGGCATCCGGCAGATCAGTGACGAGAAGCAGCGCGAGACGGCCTACGAGGGCGTGCCGACGACCACCTTCGACACCGACCGCAAGGTCGGCTGCCGCTGGAAGGTGGACTCCGCCGCCGCCACCGACCATCTGCTGATCGACTTCGAGCGGGTCGTCTCCTACGACAACGCCGTCAGCGACGACAGTCAGGCCGAGCAGCTCTTCGCGGAGCAGGAGGCGTCGGCCCACCTGCCCGAGCCGACGGCCACCGAGACGGCGGCCGGCAGCACCCCGGCGGGCGGTTCGTCCGCGTCCCCGTCCGGCTCGCCGTCCCCGTCCGGTTCCTCGTCGCCGTCGGCGGCGCCCTCGGTGACGCCGACCGACTTGCAGCCCCGGGTGCTGGAGGATCTCGGCGACGAGGCGTTCCTCGACGACGGGCTGAGCAGTTCCGGTTCGACGGCCAAGCAGCGCACGGTGACTGTGGCGTTCCGCACGTCCAACGTCATCGTGACCATCGAGTACGCGGAGCAGCCGACGACCGTCGGCGTCGTGCCGGACAGCAAGACAATGCAGGACAGGGCGCAGAATCTGGCCGCGCAGCTGGCGGATTCGCTGGGCGGCTGAGGCCCCTTCACGGCCCCTTCACCCCTGCCCGCAAAGCACCCGAAGGAAGAACACACGGTTGCCTCACCGCGTACGGTGACCACTCGGACCCGTTCCGACCGCAGGGAACCACGAGCGTCATGAGTGAAGGAACCATGCAGCGACGAGCACAGCGAGTAGAGCGTGACCAGCGAGCCAAGCGCCGGGGCCGTGTCCTTGTCTGCGCGGCCGCCGTCCCCGTGATGCTGGTCGCCGCCGGCTGCTCCTCGGACTCCGGCTCCGGCGACAGCACGGACAAGGCCGCGAAGGCCGCGGCGTCGGCGTCGGCGAGTCCGTCACCGACGGTGCAGGCGGCGGCGTACGGCAAGCTTCCGGAGCCGTGCAAGGTGCTCTCGAAGAAGACGCTGGAGGACCTCGTTCCGAAGGGCAAGTCCGGCAAGGAGGGCAAGTCGGACGACATCTCGACCCGGGGCAGCTGCTCCTGGAACAGCCTCGACAACAACGGCGTGAAGGGTTCGCAGTTCCGCTGGCTGAACGTTTCGATGCTGCGCTTCGAGTCGGACGTCACCCGTGGTCCGGCTGACAAGCTGGCCCAGGAGCACTTCGAGAAGCAGGTCCAGGAGGCCCAGGCCGTCGAGGGCGCCAAGAGCGTCAAGACGGAGCCGGTGGCCGGCACGGGCGACCAGGCGACGGCCGTGCGCTACGACCTGAAGAAGAAGGAAGGCACCTTCAAGCAGCAGACGGTCGTGGCGCGCGTCGAGAACGTCGTGGTCACGCTGGACTACTACGGAGCGGGTCTGGCCGGCGACAAGACGCCGAGCGGCGCGGACATGCTGAAGGACGCGAAGAAGGCCGCCAAGGAGGCCGTCGGCGCGGTGTCCGAGGCGAACGGCGAGGGCGGCGGCAAGGCGGGTGGCGACCCGTCGAAGTCGCCCTCCAAGTCGGCGTCGAAGTCGCCTTCCAAGGACACGTCGGACAAGCCCTCGAAGGGCGCCTCGTCCTCCCCGTCCAAGAAGCCCGCGTCGAAGAGCTGAACCGTTACGACGGGAACCGGCCACCCGTCCTCCGCACATGTGTGCCACCCTGTTGCGCGCAACAGCACGCAAGGGGAGGGGAGTACGGGTGGCCGCGCCACTGCAACTGACTCGGACGCACCGCGTTCTCATCGGCGTGGTCGTGGCCGGTGCCGTGATCATCGCCGGCATCGGCTTCGCCGGTTCGTACGCGGCGGTGCGCGAGTTGGCCCTGAAGAAGGGCTTCGGGAACTTCTCCTACGTCTTCCCGATCGTTCTGTAGCCAGTGACCTGTTGCTCGGTTTGACGTTATGCCGTGCGTGAGCACGGTGGGAATGAACAGTGGGCGCTGGCATGCGTACCGGTACGACCTGAAGAAGGGGACGCGGGTTCCGCTCCCGGAGGCGTGCACCCAGTACGCGGCCGATCTCGTCGCCTGGGTCGTGGACTCGGGCGGCGCGCATGGGCAGTGGTTTCTGATCGGTCCTGATGGCCGCCCTGATCTTCGGGTGAACGCGTTCTTCTCCTCAGCGAAGATGCGGGGCCGCGCGGTGCGGACGAACCGGGACTACGCGTACTCGGTGTGTCTGTGGTTGAACTTCCTGTTGCCGCTGGATCGCGGCTGGTGGGAAGCGACCGAGGATGACGCACGGGAGTTTCAGTTCTGGCGGGTGACAGATCCGCGGAACCCGCAGCGGGTGCAGCGCAGCTCGTTCTACCGGGATGCCGCGGGGCTGAAGACGTTCTACCGGTGGGTGGGCGGCCGATTCCACGTGGTCAACCCCTTCGAGGAGTTGGAGACCTGCCGGGGCCGCAAGCAGGAGGACGTGAAGTGGCTGGACCCGGACGGCTATGCGCGGTGGCGGGATCTGGGTCTGCGCGGGCTGGATCTGGACGGTCGCGAGGACGCCGCGTGGGGCGGCCGTAACGAGCAGCGGGACGGTGTGTTCGCCGACGGCCTGTACGGCACCGGGCTGCGGTTGTCGGAGTGGGCGAGCGTGGTGCTGCCGGAGCTCCCGGAGGAGACGCGAGGCCGGGGCTACTACACGTGTGCCCTGGCGGATGCCTGCGCGAAGGGCGGCTATGGGCACGCGTACTGGATGCCGCGTGCGGTGCTCTCGGACGTGCTGTCGTACGTGGAGGGATCCCGGGCGCGGGCGGTGCGGCGCGCGCAGGTGGCGGGCCGCTACGAGCGGGTGGCTGAGCGCCAGGTCGTGGTCGGTCTGGAGGGGCGTCGCACGGTGACGCTGGAGACCGAGGACGGTGAGCGGAAGACGACGGCGTGGAACGATCTGGATCCCACAGCCCGCAAGCTGCTGTTCCGGCGTACGCGGCAGGGGCTTGAGCCGCTGGCTCTGTGGCTGAACGAGGACGGGCTGCCCAGGGACGGGCACGGGTGGCATCACACGTTCGAGACCGCGAACCAGCGGATCGCCGCGCTGGGCCTTGAGGACTTCAGGTGTACGCCGCACATGCTGCGGCACTCGCTGGCGCTGAAGTGGTACGCGGTCGCCAAGCTGGTGCAGGCTCGGCAGCTGGGGCACCTGTCCCAGGAGGAGACCCGGGATTTCCGCGAGCAGTTCGGTGACCACTGGCATCTGGTGCAGACAATGCTGGGGCACCGGCGGGTGGAGACGACCAAGAACGTCTATCTGGAGCCGTTTCGCAATCTTGAGGTGGAGCTGCTGCTGCGGCACGCCGACGGATTCCCAGTGGAGCGGTTCATGGCGGATGTCTTCGCCGGTCATCCTCGGGTGCGTACGGATCCGCTGGCGGTGCGGTGAGCCGCCGGGGGCGTCAGGCCACGCTGCCTCAGGCTGGGGTGGAGCGGGCCTGGGGGCTGTGCCAGTCCGGTGACTCGTTGACGGTCCGCTGTTTCGACGAGGCGACCGGTACGTCCAAGGACTACGACTTCTCGCGACTTGGAGTGTCGCGAGAGCTCAAGGAGATGCTGGCCAGGGCGTTCGCCTCACGGACGGCGCCGGGCGGTGGGCTGACCTCGCTCGACGCCATGAATTTGGCGTATCGGGCGGTGGTCCAGTTGGCCGAGCACGTGGCCACCTTGGTGTGGCGTCCGGTCCTGCCGGAGCACCTGCTCCCCGAGCACCTGGACGGGGTCTTGGAGAGCCGGAGCGGCTTCGCCTCGGCGGCGCGCGATCTGGAGCACGTCAAGCTGCTGCTGGCCCACGCGGAGGGCCTCAGCGAGGCGATGCGCGGAAAGCTGGGCGAGCAAGGGCCGCGCCGGGCCGAGGGGCAGCGCAAGGAGAGCCTGAGCCGGGCGGAGTGGAAGCGGGTCGCGGAGGCGGCCCGGGCTGATCTGCGCGCTGCGGCCACCCGGATTCGCGGTAACCGGGAGAGCCTGCGGGCCTGGCGGGCCGGGGAACTTCCCGACGGCGATCTCGTCGTACAGCGGCGCATGGAACTGCTGGAGAGCGTGGACCGGGCGGGGGATGTGCCACGTGCGTGGGCCGAGTGCCACGGGCGGGAGGCGCCGCTGCCGTGGGTGCAGCGGTACGGCGAGGTGGCGGATGTCGTGTCATGGCTGCACCTGTCGCAGCGTGAGGCTCTGGCGGGCGCGGTGCTGATGGGGGTGCTCACGGGTGAGAACCCGAGCGTGATCCTGTCGATGCCAGCGGCCCATCATCGTGCAGACGGTTACGTCGGAGACGTCGGTACGGCGATCGTGGCGGGGCGCAAACCGCGTCGGGACCGTCATCAGCACATGAGCCTGGTCCTCTCCCAGGTGCCCGACTGGATCAGCATCCCGGACGATCCGCAGAGCGTGTCGTCACGCGACGCACTGCACACCGCGTTCGGCCTTTACATCCTCCTGCATGAACTGACAGCCAGGTCACGGGAGTTGAGCGCCTCGCAGCGCCTGTTGGTGCGACAGGCGCAGGGCAGTCCCGGCCGTCCGCAGCTGTCGGAAAGGTTCTCGGCCGACATGGTCCGGCCCTGGGCCCACGCTCACGGGCTGGTGGCGGACAAGAAGGACGCGGAGGGACGGGCGGTGCCGCTACGGGTCACGCTGGGCATCATCCGGCTGACCCACGTGGAGCTGCATCAACGACCGGTGGCGCACTCGGAGCGGACACTGGCGACCACGTATCTGGCCCGCAACCGAGGCAACCTCGCCGAGTACCAGAAGGTGGTGGCCGACGCCCTCGCGACGGAGGTGGCCAAGGCGAAGACACGCGGTGTGATGGCCACCTTCACCGAGGACGACCTGCGGCAGGCGCAGGAGGAGCCGGAGGAGGTCGCCGCGACGTATGGCGTGGACGTGGCCACGCTGAAGCGGATGATCGACGGTGAACTCGACACCGTGATGAACGCCTGCGCGGACAACACCGGAGGGCAGCATGCGCCGGTAGGGCAGCCGTGCCGGGCGTCGTTCATGCAGTGCCTGGACTGCCCGTGTGCTCGGGCACTCCCCCGTCATCTGCCCATCCAGGTCCTGGTGCACGACCGGATCGCCGAGCGGCGCGCACGGTTGCCCGCGCTGCAGTGGGCCCAGCGGTTCGCCGCCCCGCACGCCCAGCTCGCCGATCTGCTTTCCCGGCACTCCAAGACGGCCCTTGACGACGCACGGACCGCCGCCACCGAGGCCGACCGGACCCTGGTGACCCGATTCCTCGACAGGGAGCTCGATCTTCGATGATGAGCCGGTCCGCCATCGCGCTGGTCCGGGACGGTGTGCCGGACGGTCTTCCTGAAGGCACGGAGTGGCCCGCACCGAACACGCTCGTGCTGCTGCGCCGAGAGGTGCGGCCGGGCACGGACCCTGCGGCGCTCTCAAAGTTCGCCGATGACCGGTGGCATCTGACGCCGGCCATCTTCGAGGACCACACCAAGACCGTCAGTCTGAACTTCGCCCCTGTCCCGGCCTCTTGGCGGCTGGAGGTGAAGCACTACGTGTGGCAGCTGCTGAATCTTCCCGAAACCCGCAGCATGCGCCACGCTCGCGGGGAACGGCTGGCCCCGCTCTCCATTGCCCATCTGTTTCCCAACCTCAAGGCCTTCGTACGGTGGCTCAGCCACCACCAGCTGACGTCCTTCGCGCAGGTCACCACGGCCCATCTGGACCGCTACCTCGCCGATCTCCAGGACGCGCACATCGGGCTGGACCGCAAGTACCGACGCGTGGGCGAGGTACGGCGCCTGTGGGCCCACCGCGAGGTGTTCCCGACCTGCCTGCGCTTGCCTGCGGCCCCGCCGTGGAACGGCGAGGACCCCCGCGACTTGTTCCAGCAGGTCCGCCAGGACCTGGAGAACCGCACCCCGCGCATCTCTGAACGGACGATGCAGACGCTGCTGCTGTGGGCACTGCGGTTCGTCGAGGACTTCGCAGCGGACATCCTGTCCGCGCACGCCGAGCACACCCGATTGCACGGACGGAGCCCGGAACTCCTCAACCGCCCACGCCACCAGCGGGACCGGCGCCCCGGCCAGCTGCGCCGGGAGGTGAGCACGTACCTCGACAAGCTGCGCTCCCAAGGAGGTTGTCTGCCCGGGCACACCGCCGAGGACGGACGGGTGCAGATCGACTGGCGGCACATCGAGCGGCTCTTCGCCAGTTCCAGCGGAACCAGGTACACCGGCACCGGACACCTGATCGCCGAATCAGGCCTGCCGATCAGCCCTGGCATTCCCCTGGACACCCCCATCACCGGGCTCCTCGACGGAATCCCGTGGCGCACGGCCCCCGTCGACTATCACGAAGCAGCCCAGCTGGCCCGGCTGTTGAGCACGGCCTGCTTCATCGTCATCGCCTACCTCTCCGGCGCCCGCCCCGGGGAAGTGCTCTCCCTGCGCCGCGACTGCCTGCGCAAGGACCCCGATACCGGGCTGTGGCTGATGGGCGGGCGCTACTACAAAGGCGCCGTGGACGCCGACGGCAACAAGCTCCCCCAGGGCGAGGAGCGGACCGACCCCTGGGTGGTGGTGGCCCCGGTGGCCACGGCCATCAAGGTCCTTCAGCGGCTGCACGCCAGTGAGCTGCTCTTCCCCACGTACATCGAGAACTACCGCCGTTCTACCACCCGTCTGGGCACGGCACGTGACGTCCAGACCTCGGCCGAGGACATCACCGACTTCACTCGGTGGGTCAACGCGTACTGCGCCCATGGCGGCCGCGCCGACGCCATCCCCAAAGACCGGCACGGCACCCTCGCCCCGTCCCGCTTCCGCCGCACCTTGGCCTGGTTCATCCGCCGCCGCCCGCGCGGCCTGGTCGCCGCAGCCATCCAGTACGGCCACGTCCACGTCCAGCTGATGCAGGGCTACGCGGGCTCCTACGCGTCCGGGTTCCCCGACGAATACGCCTTCGAGGACTGGCTGTACCGGATGGAGACCACGGCCGAGGACCAACGCGCCCTGGCCGCCGGCGAGCATGTCAGCGGACCCGCCGCCGACGCCTACCGCCACCGCGTGACCGCCGCCCACCGGACATTCGCCGGACGCGTCCTCACCAGCGCTGGCCAGTCCCGCGACCTGCTCGGCAACCCACTGCTTCAGATCCACCACGGCCGCGGCATGACATGCGTCCTCAACCCAGCGACCGCCGCCTGCCAGTTGCGCGGCACCGCCGAGGATCCCCTGGTCACCCCCGACATCGACGACTGCCGGCCCAACTGCCGCTGCCTCGCCCGCACCGACCGCGACATCGCCCACATCGAACAGCAGGTCGCCGAACTCGAAGAGACTGTCTGCGACCCCCTCGCCCCGCCCATCCGTCACGCACGCGACCAGCACGAACTGGCCCGCCTGCAAGCCATCCTCGACGCTCACCACGAGGGCAGGAAACCGACCCGATGAACGACTCCCCCACCACCGCGCCCGAGACCGACCCGGTCCGCAAGGCCATCCTGGCCGCCATGGACCGTATGCTCTCCGGCTCCCCCAAACGCTCCACCGGCCGCCTCAGCGTCTCCCAACTCGCCGTCGAAGCCGACGTCAGGCGATGGCAGTTGACCCACCGGCACACCGACCTGCGCGACCTCTTCCAGGCCCGCGTCCGCCAGGCGGAGGACGCCCGCGGCTCACACCAGAAGACGGTCGAGGAACGGGACGACCTGCGTCGACGGCATACGGAACTGCAGCGCTACTGCTCGGAGCTTGAGGAGCGAGTCCAGACGTACGCCGCCGTGATCAACCTGATGGCGCTGGAGTACGAGGCGCTGACCGAGCAGAACGCGGAATCAGCACGAGTGCTGCCCCTGCCATCCCGGCGGACGCCTAGCACCTGAGCTCGACGGGTCCGGTGCGTCGAAACGCCGCCACAAGTCCGTCAACGCCGCGCAGAGGTACTTCAAGCCCGGCACGGCCGCATCGCCGAGGTCACCAGCGTGCTTGCACCCAGCGGCAACCAGCTCTCAACCGGGACCCTGTGGACGGCCTGACATCTGAAAAGAAGTGATCTAGCCTCGCGCTTTCACGTGGCAGGGCGTCCGGTAGGTGATCAGAAACGCGGAGAGTGCTCCTGACCTGCAACGATGTGACTTGTCTAGGGTCCA